>DASZAB010000051.1:0-9480 GCA_035945675.1 Verrucomicrobiia bacterium
TCAACGCGCAGGGCAGCAGCGTATCCTTTTCGGGTTGGCAGGCGTTGGGGCGGGACACGCATAGTTTGACGGTCAATCCGCAGCTGGTGAACGGGGCGGCAGGCAACTTGATGCTGCAAACCAACAGCCCGGCGGCAGGGGTGGGCGTCAATCTGAGCAGCTATTTCACTTATGACATGGCCGGCAACACCCGGCCCTCCGGGGGGAATTGGGACCTCGGGGCGTACCAGTACTCGTCGACCGGCATCAGCGTTCCTCCGACAACTAACTACACTATCACCGCTTCAGCCGGAACGGGAGGCTCCATCTCCCCTTCAGGCTTTGTCTTGGTAAATGCGGGAAATAGTCAGACTTTTACCGTTACTGCATCGAGTGGAGACCAAATCGCCAATGTGACCGTTGACGGCACGAACATTGGAGCGGTTTCAAGCTATTCCTTTTCCAACGTTACTACCAGCCATACCATATCTGCCTCGTTCGTCAGTACCGGCACCACTCCTCCGTCCGCCCCGGCCAACCTGTCCGCAAGCCCTGTCTCTCCGTCGGAAATTGATCTTTCATGGGCGGCTTCGACCGCCGGTACTTACCCCATCGCCGGGTACCATATTTATGTGAACGGGGCAGCGACACCGACAGCTTCGGCAACAACCACTTCGTACAGGAGCATCGGTCTCTCAGCCAGCACCACGAGTTCATACGCCGTCAGCGCCTACGACACCGCAGGAAACGAGGGCCAGCGGACAACTGTTTCAGCCACAACCTGGCCTCCGCTTTCGACCAAGTTTATTCTGGGCGAGCACGTTTCAATCATCACCGGGCCAGCCAATGTCCGTCAACAGCCGACGAACAGACTGGCCGGTGCCGTCATTGGTCAACAACCGGCCAATGCCGTCGCCACGGTGGTGGGCGGTCCGGTCTACGCGGCCGTGAACGGCGTTTACTATTACTGGTGGAATCTGTCCTTCAGCACCTCGCCGTCCGGCTGGGTGGCAGAAGATAATCTCCAGCTTTATTCATCGTCGATTGTAGTCCCTCCCTCACCGTCCGTCATTACCAAAACCATAACGGCCAACATAACCAACGCCATTACCTTGCAGTTCGCGACCAACCTGGCATCTTCAACCTGGCAAACCATCGGCACGTATGCGGGGTCGACGACTCTTACCTTCACCAACATGCCTGCGGTTTTCATCCGGGGCATTTGCAGCAATCTCACCAGCTCGGTCACTCTGACCTGGCCGCCCAGCACCGACCCGATCCTTTTGGGTTATATTATTTATTACGGCACGGCCAGCCAGACCTATAACAACGCGGTTACCGTTGGCAAGGTAACGACCGCTACCATCTCCAATTTGACTGCCGGAAAAACTTATTATTTCCAGGTCATGGCATATGATTCCAGGGGGATTTTAAGCCTGATGTTAAACAATGTAAGTGCCGTGCCTCAAGCAATGAGCTTCTCGCTGACGTTCACCGGCCACTGATGGTCCAAGGCCGCCGGAAAAAGGAATTCCACAGCGGCTGACGGTCAATTTTTCGACGGCCCCTGCCCATGATGATGGCCAGGGGCGTAAAGGAACGCCTCGTTTTGTTCGTTCGAACCTGTCCATCTCCGCTTCGCTGAAGACGCAATGCCAGCACTCTCATGCGAGGGTCGCCGGTCTGCCAGACTCAGCGTTCGCCGGTACATCGTCAAAGTGCAGTGCGGTTCCGTCCCGGGTGCTACCGCATGAATGTGTGATTTGCCCTGGCATGGATGATTTGGGTAAGCTGGTTTATTCATCATGCAAAAACCGCGTTTAAGTTTCTGGCAAATCTGGAACATGAGCTTTGGTTTCCTGGGCATTCAGTTTGGCTGGGGACTCCAGATGGCCAATATGAGCGCCATTTACAGCTACCTCGGAGCCAACGCCGATTCCCTCGCCATCTTGTGGCTGGCCGCGCCCGTCACCGGCGTACTCATCCAGCCGTTGGTCGGGCACTACAGTGACCGCACTTGGACGCGATTGGGCCGGCGCCGGCCGTTTATTCTTGGCGGAGCGATTCTCGCGTCGCTGGCCCTGATTTTAATGCCTAACTGTCCTGCGGTCTGGATGGCGGCCGGGCTGCTTTGGGTCCTGGACGGAACCATCAATGCCAGCATGCAGCCGTTCCGGGCCCTGGTGGCGGATAATCTTCCCGAGGAACAAACCTCGCAAGGCTTTGCCATTCAATCCCTGTTCATTGGCCTGGGGGGCACCATTGGATCAGCCTTGCCTTGGATGATGACCAACTGGTTTGGCGTCGCCTCCGAAGGCGCGGGGCACGGACATGTGCCAGCTTCCGTCAGGCTCTCGTTTTACATCGGCGCCGCCGCGTTCATGGGTGCGGTGCTCTGGACGGTCTTCAGTACCTCGGAATATCCGCCACCCGATTCCGAACTGACTGTCATCCGCGCGCGGAAGTTTGACTGGACACTCGGCCTGGGCAGCATCTTCGCGCTGGTATATCATCTGCCCCGGCGAATGCGGGAACTGGGTTTCGTTCAATCCTTCGTGATATTTGCGAAGTGGGTCTTTCATCTGCCCAATCGTCTGCCCCGGCGGATGTGGGAATTGGGGCTCGTGCAATTCTTCACCTGGATCGGGATGTTCGCGATGTGGGTTTATTTTTCCCCGGCCGTTGCGAAAAACATATTTCACGCGGCGCCCGGCTCGGTGGAAATGGAAGCCTCCGGTTCCTGGTCGGGCTTCTGTTTTGCGGCGTATAACGCCGTGTGCTTCATTTTTTCCTTCGTGCTGCTTTGGGGCACGAGATACACCGGCCCCAGGCTGATGCATATTCTCTGTCTGGCGGTGGGCGCGCTGGGGCTGGCATCGGTTCCTCTGGCTCCGGACAAATATTATCTGTTGATCTCCATGGCCGCGGTCGGCATCGCGTGGGCAAGCATCCTTTCCATGCCTTACGCCATGCTGGCGCCCTCGCTGCCGAAGGAAAAAATCGGTGTCATGATGGGATTGTTCAATCTGTTTATCGTGCTCCCGCAGATTGCCTCTTCCAGCCTCCTCGGTTTCATCCTGAAATATTTTTTACACAGCGAACCCATGAGCGCCCTCGTCCTGGGCGGCGCCAGCATGGGCCTGGCCGCCTTGCTGACGTTGCTGGTGGTAACTGCCGGGCAGGCCGGCGCGGAATTTGCCGCACCGGGTGTGGCCGGCACGCATTAATCCAGGATACCATTCGCTCCCCACCGGCGCGAGGCAACAATCCGGTTTGAGTTTTCGAATCAGACGGTGAGGTTTATTTTGACACCACACGGTGGAAAATCTGCCACTCGAATCCGTTCAGCCGGAACTGGGGCAGTTCGCCGGCCGGGGGATCCACCAGTCCCGAAATCGGGACCAGCTTGAACCCGCCGCCGTTCTCCAAGGCAACCTGCCCGGCGACCGGCCGGTTCGAAAAATTAATAGCCACAATGAATTCATTCGTGCCGTCGGTGCGCATAAAGGTGACGACGTCGTTTGCATCGGAATTGCTCAGCCACGTCACACGGTTGTTGCAAAAGCAACTGGCGTAGTGTTCCCGCAGATTGATCAAACCCCGATAAATTTCACGCAGCGGCGGGCGGCCTTTGGGATGCCAGAAAATGGTCAGCTTATTGAACAGCGCCGGGTCGCCGGATTCAGTCGCGTCGCCCACCTCCATGCCGTTGTAGAGCAACGGAACGCCATCCAATGTGAACATCAGCGCCGAGGCCGCGAGCGCACCATTGATGCCGAAACGCGCCACCGCCCGCGATTCGTCATGGTCGTCCGAGACACGCATGTGCAGGGTGCCTTTGGGAAACTGCTGCCGGCTTTCCACCCAGGTGCGTTCCAGATCGGAAGCCGGCGCGCTGTCCATGATCACCTTGTTGAGACTGGCCATCAGCGGCCAGTCATAGTCAAGATTAAATGCCTGCGTCATCAATGCCGGTTCGCTGGCCTCGGCCAACCACATGAAATCCGGTTTGATTTTCCCAATCCTGGCCCGGGCTTCCATCCAGAAATCGGCCGGCACCATGGAAGCAACATCACAACGGTAACCGTCAATGCCGCAGGTTTGCACCCAGTATTCCATCATCTTGATCATGTAGTCGCGAAGTTGCGGGTTGGCGTAATTCAGGCCGGCCACGTCGGTCCATTCGGGAACTGGCGGCAGGATTTTTCCGCTCGCGTCCCGTTTGTAATATTCGGGATGCTTCATCATCACGCTGTCCCAGGCGGTATGGTCGGCGACCAAATCCATGATCACCTTCATCCCGCGCTGGTGGGACTCGGCCACCAGCCGCTTGAAATCGTCCAGCGTTCCGTAGCTCGGATCAATGGCGTAGAAATCCTTGACGGAGTAAGGGCTGCCATATTCGCCCTTGCGGAATTTTTCGCCGATGGGATGAATTGGCATGATCCAGAGAATCGTGACACCGAGATGGTGCAATTGATCCAGTTTGGCGGTGACGCCGTTGAGATTGCCCGCGGGAGAAAAGTCGCGCGGAAAGATTTCGCAGATGACGCCATCTCGCAACCACGCCGGACTGCTTTGCGCCGGTTGGCTGGAGAAGTCCTGCCCTTCCGCCCGTGCCGTCGGCACAAATAAAACAGCCAACAGGCCAAGCCCCAGGCAAAGTCCAATCATGCGAAGAACCGAATGAAATTTTATCATATTGTGACGATGACGAATCATACCTATATTATCAACTTCCCCGGAATTGCAGCAACCGCACAAACATGCAGCCTCGCCAATCGTTCCCGGCCGGCTTGCGCCCCATCGCCGGACACCACGGATGAGGAGACGAACTGCAATTCCAGCGCGTTCGGGGTAAGCCCGGTTTTCGTGCTTCTGATTATGTGGTTAAGCTTTTCCGATTCCTACTCCGGTGTCAATAGGCATGCACGCGGTAAAACCGGGTAATATTGGCCGTACGGGCGTCACTAATTAACATGATCCCGCCGGTGCCAGACATAGCCGGACCAACATTGACCCACGACGAACCGGGGTTGAGACTGTCGCTGCGCTGGAGCTGGTAAGTCCAGGTGCTTGACGATGAATAACTCAATTGCACGTTGCCGCCAGCGACCCCAACGAGCGCAAGGTTGAAAGCCAGCAGCACCGGAAAGGACGCCGGGTTGAGCGGGTCTGTACTGTTTCGATATTCCGTAAGGTTGGACACGCCGTCGCCGTCCCCATCATCCGAACCCCGCGACAAGTCGCCCGCCAGGCCCAGTGCATGGCCAAAATAAGCCAGCCGCCACCAGTCGGGAACGCCGTCCGTATCGCTGAAGACATCGCCGATTTTACGGACCTGCACGCCGGAAACGCGCGCGTTGTCCACCACCGGCGTGAATAGAATCTGCAATTGCGAGTTGGTGACGGCGTTGGTGAAGACGAGTGAAATGGGAATATTCATTCCGCCGGCCGCCGCGTAGATGTCGAAATTGGTCAATTCCTGTTGGCCCTGGATGAAGACGTTGAACTCGCGTTCGCCGGGACCGTTCCAATACGTTTCCGCCTCGAGCAGCGTGGTTTCATAGACGCCCTCCGGGCAATCAAACTCATAGGAGAACCCGCCGCCGGACGTGCTGTAATGCTCGCGCTGGTAGAGCGGTTGCGCTGAGGAACAGACGCCGCTGATCACGTTGTTGAGGTAGCCGGCGGTGCCGCCGGAATAGCCGAACGCGCCAAAAGTGTAAGCCGTGTCCATCAACCAGGGGTTGCCGCTGCAATCGGTGACGTTGACAGGATTGCCGCCGCTGATGCGCTGGACATAGTTACCAGGCACGTTAAAAAACCAGACGCGGGCGGTGTTCGTGGCTGAAATGTTCCCGCTGGTGTCCGTCGCCCGGGCGGAAATCAGATGCGGGCCATTGAGAAAATTGGAGCTGTTCAAATTCAAGCCCCATGAGGTGGTCCCCGTGGCGGTGACCCAGATCCCGTTGTCCAGTTCAACCTCGACTTTCTGAACGGCGACGTTGTCGGCCGCCGTCCCCGAAATCAGCAAATTCCCGGAAACCAGCGATCCATTGGTTGGGACAAGCAGCGAAACGGTCGGGGGTGTCACATCCGCGGCGCCGGAGCCGGTGTGAAATTGCAGTTGGTATGGCGCGAACATGGCGTTGCCGGAGACTGCATCCACCGCCAAGTTGGTGACACGCAGAACGATGGTGCTCAGAGGCGGAAGACCGGCGCCGCCCGGAGTAAATGTCAGCGTGTCCTGCGCCGGTGACCAGGCGAAGGCGCCACCGACCGCCGGCATTGTGCTGAAGGCCGACTGGACGCTGTTGGTGTCCATCGGCTTGCTGAATTGCAGAACGAGGGGGGCGTTGACCGGCACGTTCGTGGCGTCGTGCGCCGGCGAATTGCTCACGACCACCGGATCGAGCGGCAATAGTTGCGATTGCGCGATGAACATTTTCGCCGATGTGCCCGGTACAGAAATGGATGGCGTTTGCGAACTTGAATTCAACGGGCAGGTTTCATTGGTATCCAGCAGGTTCACCAGCGTCGTTCCCCCGGGATAGGTCAAGGTGCAGGGAGACAAGGTCTGGGTTGAACCGGCCGTGTTCAAAACAATGAAGACTTCCTGCGTGTTCAACAGTCGGGAGTAGGCAAACAGCCCGGGACCGGTGGAATTCTGGGCGCGATTGGTGTAGGTACCGAGCGAAAGCGCGGGATACAGCCGCCGGAAGTTGTTCAGCTTCGCCACGAGCTGAAACAGCGGATGCGTCATATTAAAGCTGTCCACGCCCGCGAGGCCGGCATCCTTGAACTGCCCGGCGAACATGTCCTCGCGGTCATAGGGATCGGTGGCGCCGTTGAACCCCTGCTCGGTGCCGTAATAAAGGCACGGAATGCCGCGCGACGTGTAGAGAAATTCCAGCGCCACGGCGAGGCGATTGGTGGTGCTGGAGTTCAAAAAACGCGCCTGATCGTGGTTGTCGAGAAACGTCACCAGTTGCATCCGCGACACGGGATCGTAAAGGCTGTCAACGAAGTTATAATGATTTTGAATCTGCGAGGTGGCGCCGCTGCCGGAGCCGAAGACGCTGCCGACCAGGAAATAAAGCGGGTAATCGAGCACTGAATCCAGCAGGAACGGCCCACCGCTTTCAGTGCCGGTATAGTAACCGCAGAGCGCTTCGCTGCTGTCGTACACCTCGCCGAACATGAAAAAGTTCGTCTTCGCGCTGTTCGTCACGGCGAATTGGCGCACCAGCGGGCACCAGTATTGCCAGAAACCGGTGTCCACGTGCTTGAAGGTGTCAATGCGGAAGCCGTCGAAACCGGCCTGCTGAATCCAAAAATCGTAAATCGCCGCCATGTTCGAGCGGACATAAGGCGATTCCGTGCGGAAATCATCCAGGCCGCTGAGTTCGCCCAATTGGTAATGTTGTGGGGTGTTGTAATCAGGGATGGCGCCGTAGTTGTGAAAGAGGTTCGTCAGGGCGTTGTTGGACGGGGTGTACGTTGAATTGTAAATGTCAAAGGGTGGCGCATAGGTAAGCGAACTGTTGCGGTACTTGAGCGTGTAACCGGCCGGCGGAGCCAGGAAAGCGGGATAGCCAGAATCCGTGCTGTAGATGAGATCATCGCCGTGATTGCAAATGATGTCGTCAATCACCAGCAGTCCCCGGGCGTGCGCCGCGGCGATAAAATGCTGCAGATCCGCGAGACTGCCCCAGTGCGGGTCCACCTTGTAGAAATCGCGCCCGGCATAGCCGTGAAACTGGCCGTGGCCGTTGAGCACGACGGGCGAGATCCAGACGGCCGTGGCGCCCAGCGCCTTGATGTAATCGAGCTTCTGTTCGATGCCCTTGAAATCGCCGCCGTGCACCGAGGTGGTGCCGGTGGCGCTGTAATTGCCATCAGCGTTGTTATTCGACGGGTCGCCATCGAAGAAGCGGTCGGTGATGATCTGGTAGATGCTTTGTTGTCGCCAGAAGAGGTTGGTGGTCTGGGCCGGCAACTCCGCCGCCAGGATGCCGAACACGACCGGAATACATATAAAAATGCACCGGCGCCAGATCCGAAGGGATGAATACATAATCTTGGACGTGAACAGATTATTGTACGGAAGCCTTTAACCAACTGCCACCGCACAAACATGCGAGTCCAGCGTCGCAGACATTCGTTTAACCATCTTTTCATGCCTGACCCTCGCGCCCTGAAAGCATTCGCGAACCAGCAACGGTTGGATTGCACGCGAGACGTTCAATTAGACTGGACGCTCTACGTGCGCGCGAGGGTAGCCCAAGCGCCGCCGGGGAGGGCCTCCGTGAACCCCTGAAGGCGGCGCGGTGCCGGCGGGTGGGGGCCGGCGATGGCGTGCAATGCAATGAGCGGCTTGGATTATCAGCAACAGTTCGACGAACCCTCTGACAGCCCCCACCCGACGTGCATGGGCGTCAGGCATGCGCGCGCACGGCCGCGACATTCGCGAATGGAGGACGCATCGCGGGTTGCGCGCCGTGATTTGTTGAGCGCGGAACGAAGTGGAGCGCGAACTGACGTTTCTATCTGAGCGGAGCGAAGCTGACTTTTCTGGTTGGGCTGGAACCGGTGAATAACTTTGGCTTGTGGAACAAATGGCGTTGGCGTAGTTGAACTTCTCATGATCCCGCATGGAAGCCCTTCGTCACTCAGCCGGCAACCTTATCAGCATGGTTATCCCGAATATGCACATTATCCACCGCGTCCACATGTTCAGGAAGACGAATTGAAATCCGCAGCGATTCAGGTTGAACGCAAAACGATTGTTGTGAAGTTGAATGAGAATCGTCGCGGACGTTTTGTACGCATACAAGAGGAGAACGAGGGCAAAAGGAATTGGGTTATCATTCCGGCCACCGGCCTGGCAGAGCTCAAGAAATTGATCGTTGAAATGGAAAAGGCAAACAGTGAAATTCCGGCCAGGAATCAGAATGGTGCGGCTTAGTCAGATCGGCTTTAGAATCCTACCTGAAGGAAATTGCATCAAACCAAAAAAATTAAGGGGTTGGGGGTTGGGAGGCTGGAGTTTCATAAATTTTGGGTTTGGGGGAAGGAGGGTGAGGTTTTGGAATTGATTTGGATGTGCGAACCATCCGTCGTATAATCACGGTTAGGCCAAAGGCGCGATTCAGAATGATATCCAAATATCGTAACCGAGCAGCAATCCAAATCGCCTGTGCGTTCGTTTTGACGGTTCTGTGGGCTTTCTTTACCTATAAACAGGTGCACACGCCGATTAGCCAGCGGGGCAGAGGTTGGACAGCTCTATTGATAATTGGATTTTTTGCCTCTTGGGTAATGTGGATGATGGGAAGCATTACTCTGACGAGAGCTAAGGGATATCAGAGAGATTTCGCGGGCGGGCTGTTTGTATTTATTTACTTGTTGGGTTTCTGTTTCCCGATTGCTCCAGTACTCTTTCCATTGTTCATTATTTTTGCGTTGGAAGACAAAGCTAAGAGGAGAATCGAACGA
>DASZAB010000052.1:0-11272 GCA_035945675.1 Verrucomicrobiia bacterium
CGCGCAAATTCTCGTTGACCTCGGGTTGAAAACCATCCGATTGCTGACGAACAACCCGAAGAAGATCGTCGGGCTGGAAGGCTACGGACTGAAAATCGTCGAGCAAGTGCCGATTCGTGTGAAGCCCAATCCGCATAACGAAAAGTACTTGAAAGCGAAGCGGGAGAAGATGGGACATCTGCTTTGAATTTACGATTTTAGTTTTTCGATTTGCGATTGAAGCCCTTCTTTGAAGGGCCCGGCAGGCAGTGTCGCGAATTTGCTGCAGGGTTGAGCCTCCCGCGAAGGCGGATGGCTCGAATGTTTCGGCGCCCGGCGCCACCACGCCAACTCAAAGCGGGCCGCCAGCAAATTTTGTGTCAATTCATATCGATTCGTGGTTAAAATCCGGGGATGCTTCGCAAGGTTCAGCAAAAAAGGATTCCATCGCCCGGCGGAATCTTCGCCGTGGTGGCGTCATGCTACAATGCGCGTTATGTGGACGCCATGCTGCGCGCCGCCCGGGCGGAGTTGCGGCGCGCGGGCGTTTCGGAAATTCAAATCATTCGGGTGCCGGGCGCGTATGAAATTCCGGTAGTGGCCGCCAGGCTGGCCGGGAACGCATCCCGCAGCACACGTCACACTTCAGGTCTTTCGGCCATCATTTGTCTGGGCGTGATTTTGCGCGGTGAGACGGTTCACGCGGCGCACATCGGCGAAGCGGTCAGCCGCGCGCTCATGGAGATCCAACTCATGCACCAAGTCCCAGTCATTCATGAAGTGCTGCTTCTGGAAAACGAGGGGCAGGCGCGCGTCCGCTGCCTCAACCCAAAACACAATCGCGGAACGGAAGCGGCCCAGGCCGCCCTGGCCATGGCGCGGGTCATGGCGGATTTGAACAGCGCCGTCTGAATCCCGTCAAATACAGATAATTAATGATGAGGATGAGTGCTTGTGAAATTTTTCACATAATTCTTGCCGGCTGCGACCAGGACTGTTAGGTTGTAACCGGTTTTTGCGTTTCAAAAGACAAAAAAGTATGAAAAAATTCTTGTTAATTATTGGCGCTGCGATGCTTGCGTGGGTTCCCCTCACGCAAGCGGCGGACATCATTGGCACCATTACTCTCAACGGCACGCCGCCCCCGGAAGTGCCCTACACGCCGCTCATGAACGATCCCACCTGCGGCGCAATGTATAAGACCGCACCGACGACGCATTTTTATGTCGTCGGGCCGAATCATGAGCTCGCCGATGCGATTGTTTCCTTGAAGGGTGTCACGGGCAAATCCACCGGCGCCAGCCAGCCGCCGGTTACGCTGGATCAAAAGGGTTGTCTCTATACGCCCCAGATTCTGGCCATCCAAACAGGCCAGAAGCTGGTGGTTAAGAATTCCGACTCGTGCATCCACAACGTCCACGTTGTGCCGGCCGTGGCGGGAAATCCGGAATCCAATCAGGTGCAGATGCCCGGCGGTCCGGACCTGACCTTTACGTTCCCCAAACCGGAGCTGTTCATGAAATTCAAATGCGATGTCCATCCGTGGATGTTTGCCTGGGTGAGTGTGTTTGACAGCCCGTACTATTGCATCAGCGGCAAGGACGGCAAATTCGTCATCAAGAACGTACCCCCCGGTACATACACCGTGGAGGCCGATCATCGCAAGCTCGGCACCTTGACCAAGGACGTGGAGGTCAAAGACAGCGATGTCACCGTGAATTTTACTTTTGACGTGAAGTAAGTCGGGAACCAGGGAGCCGCCGGTGTCTGCCGGCGACCTTGCTTTTGCGAAATGTCTGGAAACACGCCTGTAACTGTCAATCGCTCGTTGCATTGGTTTGCCGTGCTGACGGCGTTGTTCACCTTTTTGCTGCTCGGCGCGGGCGGTTTGGTCACCAGTCATGAAGCCGGCATGTCCGTGCCGGACTGGCCCAACAGCTATGGCTACAACATGTTTCTGTTCCCGCCTTCCCAATGGATTGGCGGCATTTTCTACGAACATACGCATCGGTTGATCGCTTCCGGGGTCGGGCTGATGACCACCGTTCTCGCCGTCTGGCTCTGGCTCAAGGATCCCCGCAAATGGATGCATTGGGTTGGCGTGGCCGCGTTTCTGCTCGTGGTGGCGCAGGGCGTTCTCGGCGGTTTGCGCGTGGTCCTGGCCGATGCCCAACTCGGCATCTTTCACGCGATTATCGGGCAATTATTTTTCGTCCTGACCGCCGCCATCGCCCTATTCACCGGCCGTTGGTGGCAGAATTGGGAAAACATCCCACACCCAACATTCAACAACCAACAACCAACGGTCGGGAATCGTCCCAGTGCTGAAAAACCGGATGTTGGATGTTCGGTGTTGAATGTTGGGTGTTCTTTGCGCCGGTTCGTTTTGTTCACGACCATTTTGATTTTGTGCCAATTAATCATCGGTGCGACGATGCGACAACAGCACGCCGGCCTCTCCATCCCTGACTTCCCGCTCGCTTACGGAAAGATCTGGCCCGACACCAGCGCCGCCACCGTCCACAGTTACAACGAACATCGCATGAGCGTAATCGCGGAAAACCCGATCACGGCTTTCCAGATTGTTTTGCAGATGGTTCATCGCCTGGTCGCGCTGGCGGTTTCCGTCTTGATTGTGGCGTGTGCCTGGCAAGCGCGGCGGCAACTGGGCAAAAAGGATCCGCTCGCAAAACTCGCGTTGTTCTGGCTGGGATTGATTCTGGTGCAAATCTTTCTCGGCGCGGCAACGATCTGGTCGAACAAGGCCGCCGACGTGGCGACCGCCCATGTGCTGGGGGGCGCACTTTCGCTCGTGACAGGCGCGCTCTGGTATATTATTGCTTTCCGCCGTTCGGCGGTATTGCCTGAAATTGCGACTACCACAACAATATCCGGTGCATATGGAGGCGCTCCGGCCATGGCCGCAAACAAGTGAAATGAAAGAAATCTCGGTTGAAATTTTAAACGCCCCGGCTGCCCGGGTCGGGGTTGGAGAAAAAAGTTGGGCGGTGGTCTTCGCCGATCTGATCAAGGCGCGGTTGACGACGCTCGTGCTGTTGACGACGCTCGTCGGCTTTTACGTCGGCTGGCGCGGCCCGATGGATTTCGCGCTGATGCTCAACACGCTGGCGGCCACGGCCCTGGTGGCGGCCGGCGCAGCGGCGCTGAATCAATTGCTCGAACGTGAATACGACGCCAAAATGCGCCGCACCCAAAACCGTCCCTTGCCGGCGGGCCGTTTGCAGCCAAACACGGTGATGCTGTTCGGTGGCGTCTGCGCGGTGACGGGTCTGGTTTATCTCGCCCTGGCGGTGAACCTGCTCACGTGCGTTATCGGCGCGGTTACGCTCATCAGCTACCTGTTCATCTACACGCCGCTGAAGCGCGTGACGTGGCTGAATACCGCCATCGGCGCGGTGCCCGGCGCGTTGCCGCCGTTGATGGGCTGGACCGCCGCGCGCGGCGAATTGAGCGGCGAGGGCTGCGCGCTGTTCGCCATTGTGGCGTTCTGGCAAATCCCGCACTTCATGGCTATCGCCTGGATGTACCGCGACGAATACGCCCGCGCCGGTTTCAAAATGCTGCCGGTGATCGACCCGGATGGCCTGCGTACGGGGCAACAGGCCGTCAGCCACACGCTGGCGCTGTTGTTGGTGGGGCTGTGCCCCTTTGCTTTCAAGATGGCGGGACCGGTTTATCTCGCCGGCGCCCTGGTGCTGGGCGCGGGCTTTCTGTGGTGTGCCGTTCAATTTTCGCGGCAACTCACCCGGGCGCGGGCGCGGCAATTGTTTCTGGCGTCCATCCTCTACCTGCCCTTGCTGCTGGCGGTGATGGTTTTGGACAAGGTAAAATAATATGGAAACCATTGTTCACGAATTTCCACCGTACCGCGAGCATGAGGCGGCGCACGAGCCCGGGGCGCACGGACATCACGAGGACATCGGTTTCTGGCGCAAATACATTTTTTCAACCGATCACAAAATCATCGGCATCCAATATGGGTTCACGGCGCTGTGCTTCATGTTGTTCGGTTTTTTCCTGATGTTGATGATGCGCTGGCAGATCGCGCATCCCGGCGCGCCGATTCCGGTTCTGGGGCCGCTTTTGGCAAAAATCCTCGGTCAGCCGGCCGCCGGCGGCGTGATGTCGCCGGAGCTTTACAATTCCTTCGGCGCGATGCACGGCACGATCATGGTGTTTCTGGCGATTGTGCCGCTGGCCTTCGCGGCGTTCGGCAATTATGTCGTGCCCCTGATGATTGGCGCGCCGGACATGGCGTTTCCGCGCGTGAACATGGCGAGCTACCAGGCTTATGTGCTCGGCGGGCTGGTCATGCTGGTGAGCTTTTTCATTCCCGGCGGCGCAGCGCAGGCGGGCTGGACTTCATACTCGCCGCTGGCGACCTCCATCCCCACCGACGGCCAGTTATTCTGGATCATCGGCATGATCTTGCTGATCACGTCGTCGTTGCTGGGTGCGGTGAATTTTATCGCCACCATCATTCAATTGCGGGCGCCGGGCATGACGTGGATGCGGCTGCCATTTTTCGTCTGGGCGCAGTTTGTGACGGCGTTCCTCCTGTTGCTGGCCTTCCCGCCGCTGGAAGCCGCGGCCATCATGCAATTGATGGACAATGTTGTGCACACCAGTTTCTTCCTGCCGACGGGCCTGGCGGTGGGCGGACAACTGGCGCATATCAGCGGCGGCGGCAGCCCGCTGTTGTGGCAGCACTTGTTTTGGTTCCTGGGCCATCCGGAGGTGTATGTGCTGATTCTGCCCGCCATGGGCATCGTTTGTGAAATCATCGCCAACAACACCCGCAAGCCGATCTGGGGTTACAAATCCCTCGTGTATTCGGTGCTCGTGGTCGGATTTCTGTCGTTCATCGTCTGGGCACATCACATGTATCTGACCGGCATGGGCACGAAAATCGCCACGTTTTTTCAGGCCACAACGATGATGATTTCGATTCCGTCGGTGATCATTCTGACCTGCCTGTTTATTTCGCTGTGGGGCGGCTCGATTCGATTCAACACGCCGATGTTGTTTGCGCTGGGTTTCCTGCCGATGTTCGGCATCGGCGGGCTGACCGGTCTGCCGCTGGGTCTGGCCCCCACCGACATCCCGCTGCATGACACCTATTACGTCATCGCGCATTTCCATTATGTGGTGGCGCCGGGAACGATTTTCGCGCTGTTTGCGGGGATTTATTATTGGTTTCCCAAAATGACGGGACGGAGGATGAACGAATTCTGGGGACGCGTGCATTTCTGGGGTTCATTGGTTTTCATGAATCTGGTTTTCATGCCGATGTTCGCACAGGGTCTGGAAGGCATGTTGCGGCGCATGTCCGATGGTGGCGCGAATTACTCCGCGGCCCGCGTGCCCGGCGTTCTGGACACGCTGCCAAACGATATCATGGCATTGCACACGTGGATTCTTTGGGCGGCCGTCGCTCTGGGCGTGGCGCAGATTCCCTTCATCATCAACTTGTTCTGGAGCATGAGCCATGGTGAAAAAGTGGAAAGCGACAATCCCTGGGGGGCGACGACACTGGATTGGCAGGCGCCCACGCCGCCGCCGCACGGCAATTTTGCCGAGCCGCCGCAAGTCTATCGCGGTCCATACGAATACAGCGTGCCCGGCCATGCGACTGATTTCACGCCCCAGAACGAACCCGACCGGCCGGGCACACCCGTCTTTTCACCCGCGCATTGAGCATGGAAATTCCCTACGCTGTCCATCCCCGTCCCGACACCGGCATTTACAACGCCAAGGTCGGCATCTGGCTGTTTCTCGCCTCCGAAGTGATGCTTTTCGGCGCCTTGTTTTCCGCGTATGTATTGATCCGCGTCGGCACGCCGCCCGGCGAATGGCCGCACGGGTGGCAGAACGTGACGCTCGGCACCCTCAACACGCTCGTCCTCGCACTCTCGGCCATCACGACCCTGATGGCGTGGGTTGCCTGCAAGGTGCGGCAGTTCGGCAAATTCAAATTTTTCCACGGCTGCACCCTGTTGCTGGCGCTGACGTTCCTGTGCATCAAAGGTTTTGAGTACGACGACCATTTGACCCATTACGAAATCCATCTGACCGCCGGAAGCAACGCGGGTGGCAGCATTGCCGACGGGCACATGGTGGAAAACGATCCCAAAAAGGATTACGTGATCATCAAAGGCCGGTTCGTGAACGATGAGCAGGAGTTGATTGACCTGCGCTCGCAGAAAGACATTCGGGAAACCGAGCTCAAAATCCCGCGTTCGCAAATCAAGGACATGCAAAGCTATGGCCCCTGGCACAATGATTATCTGGCGCTTTACTTCACCATGACCGCCTTGCACGCGCTGCACATTCTCGGCGGCAGCATTGTCATCGGCTACCTCTGGGGGCCCGGCCGCAAGCTGTGGAAGGTTGATCCCGAACATTTTACCAACCGTGTCGAAGTCTCCGGCCTGTTCTGGCATTTTGTGGACCTGGTCTGGATATTTCTATTTCCTGTCTTATATTTGATGTAAATTGAATTTATGAGTGACCCGAATACGGCCAAACCCGCCGGCGAGCCGGAAGTGCGCGAGCACGCGGTTGATTTCAATTATTATCTGCGGCGTTGTGTTTATGTTTTTGTCGCCGTGGTGTGCGCGGTGTCGCTGATGCTGGTCGCGTCGTATCTGCCGCATTTCGATTGGCCGGCCAAGGTGGCCATGATCCTGGTCGTTGCCTGCACCAACGCCTTTGTGGTGGCCGGATTCCTCATGCACCTCATTTCTGAAAAGAAAATGATTTATACCCTGCTCGCCTTCACCGCGTTCTTTTTCGCCGGCTTGATTGGGCTGACGGTCTGGGCGATGCAGGATTTTCCGGCGGGCACCGTTACGCACTGAGCCATGTCCCTGAAAGCCGTCCATCTTGTTTTTGTCAACGCGCTGACGGCGCTGTCGTTCGGCTGCGCGATCTGGAAGTTTTTGGATTACCGCGGCGAAAACGGCACCCCCGGTGATTTGTGGTTCAGTCTGGCGGCGGTGGCGGTGGGCATTCTGGTCATCATCTATGGCCGCTATTTTCTGAAGAAGCTAAAAAAAATGAGTTACCTATGAAATTGAAAACCAAACTCTATCCGCTGACGGCAGCGACTCGTAGCGCCGACTGTCAGTCGGCGGTATCGCGGATTGGTACTCCGCCGGACAGGCAAGGTGTCAGGGCCTTGCCGAATTCCATTCGGCCACGCGGCAGATTGACAATCTGCGCTACGCTCGCGTTCGCTGCTTTGAGGCCCTCACCGCTGCTCGCCTGCGCCGCCTGCTATGGCAGGTCCGATTCGGCGCTCGCCCAAGGCATGAACTGGGGCATCTTTACCCTCATGGGCGTCATCTTGACGGTTTTGACCTGCATTCTGGTTTTCTTCGTTCACATTATTCGCAAGGAAGAAAAAATCGCCAATGGTTCCGCGCCCGCCAATCCGCCCAGGTTATGACGCAATGGTTCGCTGACAAGGTGTTGCACCTGCCCGAGCTGGCCTCCAAAAACGGCAAGGCCATAGACGCATTGATGGTTTATATCCACGTGCTGATGCTCGCGCTGTTTGTCGGCTGGATCATTTATTTCTTCTACGCGCTCTACCGTTTTCGCCAGTCGCGCAATGCCAGGGCCAATTATTATGGGGTCCGCAGTCACGCGTCCAACTACATCGAGCTGGCCGTCGCCGCCATCGAGGCGGTGCTCCTGGTCGGTATTGCCGTGCCGCTTTGGGCCAGGGCGGTGGATAAATTCCCGCCCGCCAGCGAATCCACGGTCATTCAAATTGTGGCGCAGCAATATGCGTGGAACGTTCGTTATCCCGGCCCGGATGGCGTTTTTGGCCGGCAAGACATGAAATTCGTCTCGTCGGACAATGTCTTTGGCGTGGACCCCACCGACGCGCATGGCAAGGACGACATTCAAACCCTCAACGACGTTCACGTGGTCGTAAACAAGCCGGTTATTATTTATTTGAGTTCCAAGGATGTGATTCATTCGTTGCGAATTCTGGCGATGCGCGTTTGTCAGGATGCGATTCCCGGGCTGCGGATTCCCGTTTGGTTCACGCCCACCAAAATCGGCAAATATCAGATCAATTGCGCCCAGCTTTGCGGTCCGGGCCACGCCAGCATGTCCGGCGGTTTCCTCATCGTCGAGAGCCAGGCGGACTTTGATAAATGGATTGCCTCCAAGTCCGGCGCGACCGCCAGCTTTGAATAGACAGTTGCCTTGCCGGCAGGCAGGATGACTTGGCATGAACGGCTCCGCTCAACGATGGCCGCTGACCATTTGGGTCGGTTTCGGCCTGCTCTTCGGTTTGCTCGGTCTGATGTATCTGGTTTCCTTGTTGGAATACCGTCAAGCCCGGCAAAAGGCGTTGCCGGTCTTGAACCAGATCACCGGTTTCACGCTGACCAACCAGGAAAACCACGTCACGACGCTCGCCGATTTGAGCAACCGTGTCTGGGTGGCTGACATCATCTTCACCCGCTGCGCCGGGTCGTGCCCGGTCATGTCCACGGAAATGAAATCGTTGCAGGACGCCCTGCCGCCCGCCAGCCAGGTGAAGCTGGTCACGTTGACGACGGATCCCGATTACGACACGCCGGCCATTCTGAAAAGATACGGCGAACGTTATGGCGCCGACTTTCAGCGTTGGACATTTTTAACCGGCACGAAAAAGGAACTGGCCGGATTGGCCACCCACGGTTTGAAGCTTGGTTCCACCCCGGTGCCGCCCCAGGACCAGAAAAGTCCCGTTGATCTGTTCGTGCACAGCACGATTTTCGTGGTGGTGGACAAGCAGGCGCGGCTGCGCGGTATTTTCCAGACTGAGGGAGAGGGGGTGGAGTGGGCGAAGGTAAAGCCGCAAATCCTCGCCACGCTGAAGCAATTGGAAGGCGGCGGATGAGTATTCACGATCTGCCCGCCGTCAACGCTTCGCTCAACGGCCTCAGCGCGGTTTTCCTGACCGCCGGTTTTGTTTTCATCCGCCGAAAAAACAAGCTTGCCCACCGGAACTGCATGGTGGCGGCGTTCGTCACCTCCATCGTTTTTCTGGCGTGTTACCTCACTTACCATGGCTATCTCGCAGTGGTGCTGCACGAAGGGCCGACGCGGTTTTTGCAGCCGCGATGGTTCCGTCCGATTTACCTGACCATTCTCATTTCGCACAGCATACTTGCCGCCGTCATTGTGCCCCTGATTCTGGTGACGCTGTATCGCGCGAAAACGGAACGGTTCGAGCTTCACAAAAAGATCGCGCGCTGGACCTGGCCATTGTGGATGTACGTTTCCGTGACCGGCGTGTTGGTTTATCTCCTGCTTTATCAAATCTTCCCGCAAGCCAAACCATAGCAGCGAACGTGAGGGGCTCACCGTTTTTGATTTGCGATATGCGATATACGCGACCGCTTGGATATTGGGCGGGCTCGTAAATCGTAAATCGAACATCGTAAATGCCGCGGCTGGTCGCCGTGATCAAAATCAGCGAAAAGAAACCTCCTCATCGGCTGCAAATTCCACAGCCATCGAAAATCACAATTCTAACAAGGGAATCTAATGATTTTAATTGACGCCGGTTCCGGATTGCTGCATCATAAACCGACCCGAATCGAAAAGTAGAAGGGGTTAAGCCCTATGAAGATCCGAATTCTTTCTCTTGGAGCGATTGCGTTCGTCTCCCTCAATTCTGCCTTCGCGGATTTATCTGTGCCGGAAAGTACCCTGTCGTGCGTCCCGCCGCCGCCGGGTCTGGTCGGCTGGTGGCCGGCAGAAGGCAGCGCCGATGATGTCATCGGCGGCGACAATGGAACGCTGGAGGGGGGAGCCACCTTCGCCCCCGGCGAGGTCGGACAGGGGTTCCGTTTTGATGGAACCAACGGCTTCGTGCAGATACCGGATTCCGACGCGCTCAAGCCGACCAACGTGACCGTCGAGGCATGGGTGTGGCTGGATCCGAGGCTGCCATCCGGCCGCGGCGGCGAACAGATCGTGTTTAAAAAGAACACTTGGTCCGCATGGTTCGAAGGTTACAGTCTCCTGAAGGAGACCATTGACAACGGGGACGGAACTTACTCTGACCGTTTCCAATTTTGCATCTCACGGTATGGCGATCAGGTGGCCATCAATTCCCAGACCATCGCACAACGCGGCGTGTGGTATCACGTGGCCGCGACATATGACGGTCACCAGTCCGTTCTTTACGTCAACGGCGTGGCCGAGGCGTCGGCGACGCCGGGCTTCGCGCTGGACTACGATACGACCCCTGTATTCATTGGCACCTCGGGCACCTGGCCACCCTATCTCTCCATGTTCGGCGGAATCATTGACGAAGTTTCGATTTACAACCGCGCCCTTTCCTCGAATGAAATCGCGGCCATCTACCATGCCGGTGCCGGAGGCAAGTGTCCGCCGCGGCCAACACCGCCTGCCATCACTTCGCAACCGATCGATCAAACGCTGACTGTGGGCCAAACGGCGACCTTCCTCGTAAACGCGAGCGGCACATCGCCGTTGAGCTACCAATGGCAATTCGGCGGGACGAACATCAGCGGAGCCACCAATTCAATACTCACACTCGCCAACGTGCAAACCACCAACGCGGGCATTTATTCCGTGGTGGTGACGAATCTCGCCGGCTCAGTCGGCAGTTCCAATGCCACGCTGAAGGTGAATCTTCCGGGGCCTTGTTATCCCGCGCCGTCCGGTCTGGTCGGCTGGTGGCCGGGAGAAGGCAACGCCGATGATGTTATCGGTGGGGACAACGGCACGTTGCAAGGTGGAGCCACCTTCGCCCCCGGCGAGGTCGGACAAGGGTTCCGTTTTGATGGAACCAACGGCTTCGTGCAGATACCGGATTCCGACGCGCTCAAGCCGACCAACGTGACCGTCGAGGCATGGGTATGGCTGGATCCGAGGCTGCCATCCGGCCGCGGCGGCGAACAGATCGTGTTTAAAAAGAACACTTGGTCCGCATGGTTCGAAGGTTACAGTCTCCTGAAGGAGACCATTGACAACGAGGACGGAACTTACTCTGACCGTTTCCAATTTTGCATCTCACGGTATGGCGATCAGGTGGCCATCAATTCCCAGACCATCGCACAGCGCGGCGTGTGGTATCACGTAGCCGCGACATATGACGGCAACCAGTCCGTTCTTTACGTCAACGGCGTGGCCGAGGCGTCGGCGACGCCGGGCTTCGCGCTGGACTACGATACGACCCCTGTATTCATTGGCACCTCGGGCACCTGGCCACCCTATCTCTCCATGTTCGGCG
>DASZAB010000053.1:0-7668 GCA_035945675.1 Verrucomicrobiia bacterium
GTCCAGCGTCGTGTCGGGCACATAGGCCGCCCGAAAATCTTTGCCCATGTAGGTACCACCGGGCCCCGAACCCGCATTCGGCACCACGGTTTGTCCGTCCACCCGTTCAATGTTCTTCAAGCGCGGGCGCGGCAGCGAATAATTGTTCAATCCACTGATGTCCAGAATCGGAACCGCCAGATCCAACGATGGCTCCACATCCGGCGCGTAAAATGTCCGATTTTCCGTCGGATGCTGATACACCTGCATCCTCACGTGCAGCACCCGATCTATGTCCGCCACCGACCCGCTCACATCCACCAAAAGGCGGTTGGAATGCCCCGCGGTCACCGTCAGGCCGTTGGCTTTGGCAAAAGCGATCACCGCCTGATAATCCTGTTCGCTCGGACCAAATTGTGCGGTAAACTGTTCGGGCGTCAGAAAATGATGGTAGTCGGGACTGGCCGGATCATAGATTTGCTGAAGCAGATGGTTCAACGCCTGCTGGTTGCGCAAGTGCAGGCCAATCGCCAGATTCAAGCGCTGCGAACCGGTCATCGGCCCGAGGGGCTGCAAGTGGGTTGCGGCGGCAGGCAGGTGGACGCGCACCACCTGCCGTTCGGCCCCACAGACAGGCCGGGCAAACATCGTTACTGCAACCAGGGAAGTAACTGCCAAGGATGCATTGATCGTCTTGCGCCGATCCCTCCGCCACCGATGCGGCCAGCGAAGCTTTTTCATACGTGAACTCCTGACTAATCCGACCGTTGGATTCTCCCCCCCAAACGCCCACAATAAGGTTACTATAAATGCTTGGAAGAATATCCTTGATATTATAGGATAACTTATTGATAGTCAAGCGACTTTTTGGGTAACGAACGATATTCAGGTCCTCAAATCACCCGACAACAACGTGACTTTTACGAGCCTCTTCTGATACCGGAAAACGTGTGGGGCCGGTTTGACATGAGCGCAGCCGGAAAGACTTTTGCACAAAAAGACATTTTAGTCCGTGCTCACACGCCGGAATTCAAGTTCTCACTGCCACTGGGTCCGCTATGCATCTCCTTGTCGGACAGCGACGTGGGACACTTTTGGCAGGTCTCTCTTTTTCAATCTCGCGAATTCCCACACTGATATTCGACGCAATCTCCCGGAATTCACAATCCCGTCGGATGATCAAGGAAGGTCCATGGTACACGGAATTTTTTGGACAAATGCGCCGCCAGCGCTTTCACACCGAACGTCTCAGTCGCGTAATGGCCGCCGTAGAGAACGTTGAGGCCGAGTTCTTCCGCCAGGGCGTACGTCCACTGCGGCCCTTCGCCAGTTATAAACATGTCCACGCCTTCTTCGGCCGCCTTCTGCAAAAAATCGCCCGCACCGCCGGTGATGACGCCGATGCGTTCACACCTGTCGCTTCCGCCAGGAATGATTAATACTTGTTCGCCAGTTGCGCGCTGCATCCGGGAAGCCAGAAGGGAACGCGAAACCCTGGCCCGTGCTTGAAGACCGTAATATTGACCTTCCTTCAGCAGAAATGGCCGGAGGTTTTTCAGGCCGAGCGCGGCGCAAAGAATCACGTTGTTGCCAAGTTTCGGATGAAAATCCAGCGGCAGGTGTGAACTGTAAACAGCCAGATTGTTTTCAAGGAGCAGCTGGAACAGCCTGTAATTTGTCCCGGTCCAGGGTTGGCGCACATTCCAGAACAGACCGTGATGCACGATCAGCAAATCCGCCCTGGCCGCAACGGCGAGTTTTACCGTGGCCGGGCTTGCGTCCACAGCGGCGGCAATCCGGCCGACCGTGCCATGATTTTCCACCTGCAGGCCGTTGACCGCGCCATCATAATCAACAATTTCCCTGGTGCGCAGAATTTTGTCACAGTGGGCGACGACGGCGGCTAGCAAGGCCTTTGACATGGCGCGATGGAATCACTTTTTGGGGAGATTGCAAAGCGGGAAGGTGCTGAAAAACCTGAACCCCTTCTTGAATTCTCCGCGCCGGATTTTATAGTGTTCCCCATCGTATATGATCAAAAACCTGGCTCACATTTGCATCTTTGCCAAAGATTTGAACCACAGTCTGGATTTTTACTGTGGAGCGCTGGGATTGCGACGGCACTTTGATTTCTTCAAGGATGGCGCACTGTTCGGATTTTACCTCCAGGTCAGCCCCGGCCAGTTCATCGAAATTTTCAAGGCCGATCCGAACGCGGAAATCCGCAACCAGCGGATCCACCATTTTTGCCTGGAAGTGGAAGACATTGACGCGATGCGCGATGCGTTGATCAAACACGGCGTGGAGGTGACGCCCAAAAAACTGGGCTGTGACCAGACGTGGCAATTCTGGTGCCAGGATCCCGACGGAACGGATTTGGAGTTTCAACAATACACGGCCCAAAGCTCGCAGCTCATCCGCAAAAATTGCGTGGTGGACTGGTAGCTTGAAATCGGCATTCACACATTTTTCTGTTTCGAAAATATTTCATTCCGCGTATTGAATTCCCCGTACAGCGTTCTATAGTTCGCATGGATTCATGAGATGAGCAATTCAACCGATGCCGGCTCGCCGTGGAGCATCGACGCGGCGCGCGCGCTTTACAACATCCGCCGCTGGGGCGCGAAATATTTCGACATTAACGAAGCCGGGCACGTCGTGGCGCGTCCGCTGCAGGACGCAGGCGTGGCGGTGGATTTGACGGACGTGATCGAAGAAGCCAAGGCACGCGGGTTGAAATTTCCGCTGCTCATCCGGTTTCAGGACATTTTACGACACCGCGTCGAGTCGCTGAACCAGGCGTTTCGCAATGCCATCACGGAGTACAATTATCAAGGCCGGTATCGCGGGGTATTCCCCATCAAGGTCAACCAACTGCGCGAGGTCGTGGAGGAAATTCTCGATGCCGGTAAAGCCTACGAATTCGGCCTCGAAGTCGGCAGCAAGCCGGAGTTGTTCGCCGGGCTGGCGCTGCAAAATCAGATGGGTTGCTTGATCGTTTGCAACGGCTACAAGGACGCCGAATTTGTCAAAATGGCCATGCTCGGCATCAAATTGGGCAAAACCGTCATCATGGTCGTTGAAAAACTGGAGGAATTAAGGCAGATCATTTCCATTTCCAAACAACTCGGCGTCGAACCGCTCATTGGCATCCGGGCGCGGTTGTTGAGCAAGGGCGCCGGGCGCTGGGCGGAAAGCGGCGGCGAAAACGCGAAGTTCGGCCTGAGCACGGCGGAAATCCTGGAGGCGGCGGAAATGCTGAAGGTCGAAAACCTCACGCACTGCTTCAAGCTGCTGCATTTTCACATCGGCTCGCAGGTGCCGGATATTTTGACAGTGAAAAAGGCCGTTCAGGAAGCGGCGCGTTTTTATGCCAAATTACACAAGATGGGGTTTCCGATTTCGTATCTCGACGTCGGCGGCGGCCTGGGCGTGGATTACGATGGCAGCCGCTCAGCGTTCGACAGTTCGACCAATTATACCCTGCAGGAATACACCAACGACGTGGTCTATTACATCGCCGATGTGTGTGCTGCGGAAAAAGTTCCGCACCCGGACATCATCAGCGAAAGCGGGCGCGCCCTAGTCGCCCATCACAGCGTTTTGATTGTCGAAGTGTTCGGCACCATTGAAAAAATCCGGCCGAACGGGTTTTTGAAATTCGGCGACCACGAACACCCGCTGGTGCAGGAGTTGCTCGAAATCAAACAAAACCTGCCGACACTCAACACGCTGGAGGCTTACCATGACGCGCTGGAACGGCGTGAGGACGCGCAACACATGTTCACGCTCGGCGTGCTGGATTTGCCGGACAAGGCCAAGATTGAAGACCTCTACTGGCAAATCAGCCGCGCCGTCGTCGAACATTACAAGGGACAGCATTATGTGCCGGAGGAAATCCGCCTGCTGGAAGACAGCCTCGGCGATCAATATCTTTGCAACTTTTCCGTCTTCCAATCACTCCTCGATCACTGGGCCTTGGATCAGCTTTTCCCGATCATGCCGATCACCCGCTTGAATGAGCGGCCCACGCGCGAAGGCACGCTCGTGGACATCACCTGCGATTCCGACGGACAGGTCAACAAGTTCATTGATTTTCGCGATGTGCGCGACACCCTGCCACTGCACCAGCTCAACAGCAACGGCAACGGTCTGCCCGAACCCTATTACATCGGATTTTTCCTCATGGGGGCATATCAGGACATCATGGGGGACCTGCACAACCTGTTTGGCCGCGTCAACGAGGTTCATGTTTTTCTCGAACCCGACGAGCCGACCGGCTATTACATCGAGGAAATCATTGAAGGCAACACCATCATCCAATCGCTCGCGGCGGTGCAATACGACGAAAACGAGCTGAAACGCCAGATGAAGGCTCAGATGGATGACGCGATCAAGTCCGACCGCATGAAACCGTCTGAGGCCATGCGGCTCCTCGATGATTATGAACGCGGCTTGAAAGCTTACACCTACCTTTCCTTTTGACCGAAATCCAAAAACCTGAGGCTGAAATCCGAAACAAAGCCGAGCTGCTCCGTTCACTTGGGCATCTTGCCCGTGGTTTGTCCGCGTTGTTCTGGGGTTTGCCTGCGTCGCTGGTTATCTGCGTGGAGACCGCCCGGACCGATTGGCTGAAAACATTCGGCTTTATTCCCGCCCTCGCGGTCACCGCCCTCTTGATTTTCGGGCTTTGGCAAATGGGCGAATTCCAGAAGCAGGAACGTCCCTGGCGCACTGCACTGGACCGCGCGAAACTCCTCGGCCTCGTCAATTTCGGGCTCTGTCCCTTTCTCTACTGGCACAACCGGATGCCGCGGGAAACTTTTTTCAGCACCGCCATTTTTGTGCTCGTCTTGTCGGCCGTGCTTTTCCTTTTCAACTTGAACGTCGTCCTCAAACAACTCGGCGCCATGTTGCCGGACGAGACCCTCCGCCACGAGACTGGCCTGTTCACCACTCTCAATCGCTGGCTGTTGACCTTGCTCTTCGTGTTCAGCAACGCGTATGTGGCCCTGCTCCACGTGTCGCAAATGCCGCTCGAATTTGGCATCCTGATCCTCTGGCTCAACCGCCTCGGCTTGTGGCTGCTGACGTTCTTTGCCTTGTTGCCGCTGGCGATGACTATGGCGTTGATCTGGAAAACCAAGGAAACCATCCTCGACAGCGTCTTCGACGCGCAGTGAGTGAAATTCATGATTGATGATTTACGATTTTTGATTTGTAGCTGCGGATTCAAATCAGTCGGGTCATCATCAATCTTAAATCATAAATGAAAAATGCCTTGTCCGCCATGGGCCGCCGCACCGCGCCGCCGCCCATCTCCTGGCTCATGCAAGCCGCCTTGTCGCGGCCCCAAATAATTTCACTCGCCGCCGGTTTTACTGACAGCGCCACCCTGCCTGTCAAAATTTCGCGCCAGGTGCTCAACCGGGTTTTGCGCTCATCCAAAACCGGCCAACCCGCCCTGCAATACGGAATCACCGCCGGCGAAACCAACCTCCGCCAGCTCACCGCGCGACACCTGCAAACATTGGATCAATCCCCCTCATCGTTGTCCTCGTCCCTCCAACGAAAATCGAGGACGAGCACGAAGGACGAGGACGATAAAATCCATTCGTGGGAACGCACCATGATCACCGGCGGTTCGCAGCAGCTGCTTTACATGACCGTCGAGGCGCTCGGTGACGAAGGTGACATCGTGCTTGTCGAAGACCCGACGTATTTCGTGTTTCTCAGTATCCTGCAAAGCCGCGGCTTGCGCGCGCGGGGCGTCCGGCTCGAACGCGACGGCCTCGATCTCGGCCATCTCGAAACTGTCTTGCAGCGGTTGAAAAAATCCGGCGGCCTCCGCCGCACCAAGGCGCTTTACCTCATCAGCTATTTTCACAATCCGACCGGTGTCACGACCAGCTTCGAGAAAAAACGCGGCGTTCTGAAATTGCTGAAAAAATTCGAGGGCGCAGCGGGCCATCCGATTTATCTGATTGAAGACGCCGCCTATCGCGAACTGCGATTCAAAGGCCCCGACATCCGCTCCGCCCTCATGGTGCCCGGCGCAGCCGAACGCGTGATTTACACCGGCACCTACAGCAAACCCTACGCACCGGGGGCGCGCGTTGGTTTCGGGATTCTGCCCAAACTGCTCTTCACGGCCGTCCAGCGCATCAAGGGCAACCATGACTTCGGCACGGCGAATCTGCTGCAGCAACTCCTCGCCGGGGAACTGAAAACCGGCCTTTACGACCGGCACGTGGCGAAAATAAGAACACGCTACGGCCGGAAGGCGCAGGGGATGAAACAGGCACTCGCCAGGCATTTTCCATCGAATGTGGAAATCTGGGAATCCGGCGGCGGGCTTTATTTCTGGACGCGCCTGCCAAAGAACATTTCCACCGGCGTGAAATCAAAGGTCTTCCGGACGGCGCTGAAAAACGACGTGCTCTACGTGCCCGGCGAACTTTGCTACGCCGACGACCCGTCGCGTCCGAAACCCGACCATGAAATGCGCATCAGCTTCGGCAGCGCCAGCGAAGCCGACATCCGCGAAGGCATCAAGCGACTGGGCAAGGTGCTGCGGAAATACTGCCCATAAAATTGTGGGAGCCGACGTGAAGAGGCTCTGACTGGTTTTGATTTTCAGCTGGGGGTTTTGGGAAAGTTTGAGCCTCGTCACCTCGGCTCCTGCTAACATTTTAGTCTCCGCGAAGGATTTTGCCTTGGCCGTCGTGTTCCTGTATGAAGCACACAAACCAAACCAGCCAAATTATGAAAAAAATCATCTGCCTCGGCGTTGGCTTGCTCGCCCTCAATTTCACGGCGGTTTTCGGCCAAACTACGAATACGATTGACAACGCTACGGGACAACCGATTGTTCAGAGCAAACCTGAACTGACCAAATTCAATCTCGATTTTCCCGGCGGCACGCCCGCGGAATTGGTCAAAGCCATTGAGAAAGCGGTGGGACGGCCAATAAATGTAATCGTGCCCGATGAAGCTGCCACTGTGAAATTGCCACCCGTCAAATTGGCCGGCATAAATCTCAATGAACTCTTCCCTGCAATGGAACGCGCTGGCCACGCAGTGTTTGGGAACGGTATTTCTGCGCAAGAATTCGGTTTCATGAAATCAACTGACAACGGTGATGATTCAATTTGGATTTTTTATGCCCAACGACGGAATACACCGGAACGAGTTTGTAGCTTTTATTCTCTTGTGCCTTATTTGGATCGCGGCTTCACGGTGGACGACATTACCACTGCAATTCAAACAGGCTGGAAAATGTCTGGAATAGCTTCGCCGCCGGTCCTGAATTATCACAAAGAAACCAAGCTGCTCATTGCTTACGGCGTGCCGGATCAGTTAAGCATCATTCAGTCTGTGCTTAGTACGTTAGGAACGTACGAATCTCAATACCAAATTAACAACATGATTGAGCGAACGGATCGAATGAACTCTCAAATTAAACAATTACAAGACCAAGTTGTTCAATTGAATAAGAAAATCTCCCCGCTGCCATCGCCGGTTAATTTGCACGAAGAAAAGTCTGGAAAATAAATTTCAGCCGTCCGTTAATGAACCAGCTTGGAAAGAGACAATCAATCGTCCGAACCGCGTCCGGCGCCGGCGGATGAGACTCCGCGTGACCAGCCGGACCTCGTCGCGTTGACACGCCGGATGACCGAAGGAGAT
>DASZAB010000054.1:0-6809 GCA_035945675.1 Verrucomicrobiia bacterium
ATCCACATCGGCTTGGGCAGCAGCAGAAAGATCACCAGCCAGCACGCCGCGCCCGCCAGCAGCGGCACCCAGACCGTGTCCGCGCCGTAACTGGCGTGCAGCACCTGCCCCAACGCCATCGCCGCCCCGGCGCACACCGGCAGCAACAGGACGGCAATGATGAATTTGATCCACTTCGGCACGCGCGCGCCAGAAAACAGAAAACCGAAGCCGGAAGCCAGAAGAAAGCGAACAGACAGGGCTAAGGAATCAACCACGGATGGACACGGATTAACATGGATGCTGGTAGGGCGCGTCACTCCGTGCGCGCCGCGGTTCGAAGTCGTTTCGGGCGGCGGGCAGAGGACTGCCCGCCCTACCTGGTTTCTTATACGTGTTAATCTGTGTCCATCCGGGGTTCGGTTTGGAATTGAAACTTGGAACCTGACACTTGAAACTCATGTCATGACACAGGACGAAGTTCTCGAAATTTTCCGCGATACCGGCGCATTGCTCGAAGGCCACTTTATTCTCCGCAGCGGCCTGCACAGCCGCCAATTCTTTCAATGCGCCCTCGCCCTCCAGCAAATGCCCACGGTCGAAAAACTCGGCGCGGCGCTCGCGGAAAAAGTCCGCAATCTTCGCGCGGCCACCGTTATCGCGCCGGCGCTCGGCGGGCTGGTCATTGGCCAGGAAGTCGCCCGGCAGCTCGGCGTGCGGTTCATCTTTCCCGAAAAAGAGGATGGCAAACTGGTCCTGCGGCGCGGATTCAAAATTGCGCCCGGCGAAAAAATGCTCGTCGTGGAGGATGTCGTGACCAAGGGTGGCCGGGTACAGGAGACGATCGACATTATCCGCGCCCACCAGGGCCGCGTCACTGGTGTCGCGGCAATTGTGGACCGTTCCAACGGCGCGGTGAACTTCGGCGTGCCGTTCGCCAGCCTGATTTCGCTCAAGGTCGAGGCGTTCGAGGCGAACAATCTTCCGCCCGACCTCGCTAAAACCCCGGCGGTGAAACCGGGAAGCAAATGAGCCAACCGGATCGTCTTCAAGCCAAATCGATTTCGGAACATTCCAGGATTGCGCGCAGCTGGTTCAGCCAGCTGGCATGGAGGCGTTATTGAAGCGCCTAAGAGACAATTTGGATCTTGAATTAAGAACAGCGTTCAGACGCGCCTTTGCAAGTGTCAACTCGCGTACGGTCGCTTTCCGGCTTGATGGCAGGCGATGCAATTTTCGGACCCAAACGGATTATGCCCGTTGCCAGGGCCGTGCCCGTTAAAATGGCGCCGCATGCAATCAACATTTCGTCTGTCACTCTTTCACCCAGAAAAATCCAGCCGATGACCATCGCAAACATCGGAATGATAAAGGTCACCGTAATGGCGTTGGTGGGTCCCACCCGGGCAATCAGGTTGAAATACAGCACATAGGCAATACCCGTGCATCCAACGCCCAAACCGGCGACCGCCTCCCAAGCAACGGCGGAAAGCGGTTCCGTCGGCCAATACCAAACTGCCAATGGGAATAAAACAATCGCGGCAAATACCAGGCTTCCCGCCGCCACCAGCAACGGAGGAATTCCCACGAGTTTCCGCCGGGCATAGTTGGCGGCAAGGCCATAATTGAAAGCCGCCGCCAATGCCGCCGGGATGGCAAGGTCGGACCCGCCTGGACTGAAATCGGCACGGCCTTGAAACAGAAAAATAATTCCGCCAAAGCCGAAACACAGGCCGGCGGTCCGGGGCCAGGTCAGCCGCTCCTTCAGCCACATTGCGGCAATCAATGCGCCGAAGAGCGGGCTGGTGGCGTTCAAGATGGAAACCAGTCCGGCCGTGACCGAAACCGTTGCGTAAGCCAGCAGCAGGAATGGCAACACCGAATTGAGGACGCCGATAATCATGATGGGAACGATATTGGCTGCGATTGATTTCCAACCGGACCGGGCAAAGAGCATCGGCGCCAGCACCACCGCGCCAATGGCGATCCGCAGTTCAACCAGAGCAACCGGCCCGAGCTCATGGACGGCGGTCCGCTGGAATGGAAACGAGCCGCCCCAAAGCGCCGCCAGTGCCAGCAGGCTGATGACATCTCTTTTTGTCACACCGGGAGATGGTTTCCGCGCCTTTCAGTTTCGAGGAGAAGCTGTTTGCGGGGCAGGCCGCCGGCGTAACCTCCGAGCGAACCGTCCTTCCCCACCACCCGATGGCAGGGAATGACGATGCTCAAGGGATTCCGGCCCGTGGCGGTTCCCGCGGCACGGATGGCATGAACCGCACCGGCTCGTTTCGCCAATTCGGAGTAAGTGACTGTTTGCCCAAAAGGAATCAGGGTAATCTGCCGCCAGACTTCTTTTTGGAAGTCTGTTCCGGCGCAATCGAGCGGCAGGGAAAAATTTGTTCTCGTGCCGTCGAAATACTCTTGAAGCTGCCCGCCGGCCTGCTGCAAAACCAGATGTTGGGGATTGGGCGACCAGTTATTTTGCACTGCCGGCGCGTGCTTGCAGTTCAGGTAATAAATGCCGGTCAGTTGCGTTCCATTGGCGACCATCAACAGGTCGCCCAGCAACGTGGTTTTCAGAATCGAATAGGTTGTTGTCATGATTTTTATCCTCCAGTGCGGCCCACAAGTGCATGGCTGCGTAGGCCCGCCATGGGCGCCATTTTTCAGCGATTTTCAGGACGCGGCGGGGATCGGTTCCGCCGAGCGCCTTTTGAATGCCCAGGTCCGTGTGCGGAAAACCATCCGGCCAGGCCAGCGCCCGCATGGCGATATATTGCGCCGTCCACTCACCGATGCCGGGAATGTTGCGGAGTTGTTCCTGGGTTTCTTCCACGTGACGGCCGGGTTCCAGCAACACGCGGCCATTCGCCACCGCCTGCGCCAAGGAAATCAAGGTTCCCGCCCGCTGTTTCGTTATACCCAACGCGGTCATTTCGCCAACTGTAGCTTGGGCAATTCGCTGCGGTGACGGAAATGTCCGTTTGAGTGAAAGCTCGGGCACCAGAAGCAGCGTCCCAAAGCGAAGGGCCAGACGGCCGGCCAATGTCCGCGCCGCTGCCACGGAAATCTGCTGTCCGAGAATCGCCCGCACGGCAACCTCAAAACCATCAAAACCGCCGGGCACTCTCAAACCATTGTGTTGTTTCGCGATCGGCCCCAAAGCCGCCTTGATGGCCGCAGGGTCCGCCTGCAAGTCAAAGAGTCGTTTGACCCGTTCCAGCACAAAAGCGCTTGCGGGAAGGAGCGCGTCGGAGAGACGCACGGAGAGCATGTGTTCGCCTGCCAGATGGCCGACCTGAATGTGGCCGGCGAATTCACGGTCCTGTCGTTTAACCCGCACCGTCCGGAAATAAGCGCCGTCGCGCACTTCTTCAACCTGCGGAACGGCGCGTTGGGCGAGGAAGCCAATCAACCGTTCCCAGTTCAACGGCGGACGGTAGCTCAAGCGAAACGAAAATGGGGAAGCGGTGGCCGGCTTCGTTTGCCGTCGGCGCAGCTCGGTTGGGGGCATCCGATAGCGCGCTTTCATCAAGGCATTGAACCGCCGCAGGCTTTGGAAGCCGCTCGCCAGCGCGATGGAACTAACCGGCATGGCGGAATCTGTCAGGAGTTGCTTCGCCAGGAGCAGCCGGTGGGTCTGCCAGAATTCAACGGGTGAAACGCCGAATTCATCATGAAAGACGCGGCGCATTTGGCGGTCCGTCACGCCCAGTTTGTCCGCCAACTCGCTCAAGGAATGCTCGGCGAGAAAATCTCCGCAGATGTGAAAGGCGGTGTTCCGCGCCAGCTGGCTGCTGGCTTCCATGAGGCTGCTCCCCGGAGCGAGTTCGGGCCGACAACGTTTGCACGGGCGATACCCGGCGCTCTCGGCCGCAGCCGCGCAGTTGAAGAACGTGCAATTCCGGCGCAAGGGCGTTTTCACCCGGCAAATGGGGCGACAATAAATCCGCGTCGTCTTGACGGCCACGAAGAAGCGTCCGTCAAAACGCGCGTCGCGGGTCAGCACCGCTTGGTAACACTGGTCTTCACTCAAATTCATGCGGGCAACTTACATCGGGTGCAAGAAGGTTGCTCGCCGTTTTCGGAAGTCGAATTTTATGAAACAGGTCTTTGATATCGGCACAAGCCGGCTTGAAAATCAGGTTGCCCTCCTTATATCGCTCAAGGTGGAAACCTTCGAGCCGAACAAATTGCCGTCGGACCTGGCCAAAATTCCCGCCGTCAAGCCGGGGAGCAAATAAGTTGTGGAGGGCAGCGCTTCGTCGCTGCCCGAATCCAAATTTTTGGGCACTGACAAAGCAGTGCCATCCAAAGAAACGTAGCGCCAAATAGCGCTTTTAACTGTGCCATTCCGGCGCTTTTGGCACAGTTTTAGGTCCGACTGATTTTTGCTCAATCATCCATTTCATCCTTTATTTACAACGGTTCTATGATGTTTTCGGCCTCACGGCACCGTCATTGCTTGGAAGTAGTTGACAGAGTGTTTTTAACCAAAACGATTTTATGGCAAAAGTATTAGGCATTGATTTAGGAACCACGAACTCTTGCATGGCCGTCATGGAAGGCGGCGAGCCGCTGGTTCTGGAAAATTCCGAGGGCAAACGCACCACGCCGAGCGTTGTCGCGTTTACCAAAAACGGCGAGCGCCTCGTCGGCGAGGCGGCCAAGCGCCAGGCCGTGACCAATTCGCGCAACACAGTTTACTCCATCAAGCGCTTCATGGGCCGCAAATTTGAGGAAGTGTCGGAGGAAATCAAACGCGTGCCGTACAAGGTGGTGAAAGCGTCCAACGGCGACGCCGCCGTCGAGGTGGAAGTGGACGGCAAGACCAGCCGCTATTCCCCGCCGGAAATTTCCGCGATGATTCTCGCCAAACTGAAGGCCGACGCCGAAATGCGCCTGGGCGAGAAAATCACGCAGGCCGTTATTACGGTTCCCGCCTATTTTAACGATTCGCAACGCCAGGCCACCAAGGACGCCGGCCGCATCGCCGGCCTGGAAGTGCTTCGCATTATCAACGAGCCGACCGCCGCGTCGCTCGCCTACGGGCTCGACAAAAAGAAGGACGAGAAGATCGCCGTCTATGATCTCGGTGGCGGTACCTTCGACATTTCCGTGCTGGAAATCGGCGACGGCGTGTTCGAAGTGAAGGCGACCAACGGCGACACGCATTTGGGTGGTGACGACTGGGACGGCCGGCTGATGGATTGGATCCTCGACGAATTCAAAAAAGATAGCGGCATGGATTTGCGCAAGCAGCCCGACGCCCTTCAACGCATCAAGGAAGAGGCCGAAAAGGCGAAAATCGCTTTGTCGTCCGCGCAGCAATATGACCTCAACCTGCCGTTCATCACGGCGGACGCGAGCGGGCCAAAGCACATCCAGAAGACGCTCACGCGCGCGAAGATGGAACAGCTTTGCGACGATTTGTTCGAGCGCACCATCAAGCCGGTTCAAGCCTGCTTGAAGGACGCCGACATCGAAGCCGCGAAAATTGACGAGCTGGTGCTCGTCGGCGGCATGACCCGCATGCCGCGCGTTGTTGAAACCGCGCGCAAGTTGGTCAACAAGCAGCCGCACCAGGGCGTGAACCCGGACGAAGTTGTCGCCGTGGGCGCCGGCATCCAGGGGGGCGTGCTCAAGGGCGAGGTCAAGGACGTGCTCCTGCTGGACGTGACGCCGTTGTCGCTCGGCATTGAGACGCTGGGCGGCGTGTTCACGCGGCTCATCGAGCGCAACACGACCATCCCGACCCGCAAATCGGAAATTTTCTCCACCGCCTCGGACAACCAGCCGGGTGTGGAAGTGCACGTGCTCCAGGGCGAACGCCAGTTTGCCCGCGATAACAAGACGATCGGCAAATTTCATCTGACCGACATTCCGCCGGCCCCGCGCGGCGTGCCGCAGGTCGAGGTGACGTTCGACATTGACGCCAACGGCATTTTGCACGTAGGCGCCAAGGACCTCGGCACGGGCAAGGAACAGAAGATCACCATCACCGCCAGCAGCGGTCTCTCGAAGGACGAAATCGAGAAGATGCGCAAGGACGCCGAGGCCCACGCCGACGAGGACAAGGCCAAACGCGAGGAAGTCGAGACGCGCAACGAAGCCGACAGCGCGGTGTATCGCTCCGAAAAGATGTTGAAAGACACCGGCGATAAGATTTCCGGCGACGACAAGGCCAAAATTGAAAAGGCCGTCGCGGAAGTGAAGGAAGCGTTGAAAGGCAGCGATAGCGCGGCCATCAAATCCGCCGCCGAGAAGCTGAACGAGGCGTGGCAGTCCGTGAGCGCCGAGCTTTACAAGGCGGCCGCCGCAAAGGCGCAGGCTGAAAAGGCGCAAGGTGCCGGTGCCTCGGGCGGCGAGCCGAAGGGCGAATCCCGCCAAGGCGGGACCGACGACAAAAAGAAGGACGAAGGCGTGATTGACGCCGAAGTGGTGGACGAGAAGAAGTAACCCGTTACTGAGATGGCTGCTGTTAAAAAAGTCGTTAAGCGACGCAAAGAATGGTTTGAGGTGGTGGAGGACACCACACCTTACCTCTTTCGTATAGTTACACCTGATGGCCACGGCACAGGATTTTTTCTTGTCACATCAAACAACGGGCAGCTCTGCGGCGTGGCGACGGCTTTTCACGTGATTGCCAGAGCTTTCGAATGGGGGTTACCTATTCGCCTTGAACACGCAGCGAGTAAACAAACACGACTGCTTCACCCTGATAATCGCTATATTGAATTTGACGCCACCCGAGACACAGCAGTCATTGTTTTCGAAAAGGGAGATCTTCCTGTTCCAGACAAAGATCTCCAACTCATAGCCGAGAAAAA
>DASZAB010000055.1:0-50479 GCA_035945675.1 Verrucomicrobiia bacterium
CCGAACATGGCGGCGACGGTGGCGGTGGCGACGCCGTGCTGGCCCGCGCCGGTTTCGGCAATGATGCGCGTCTTGCCCATGCGCCTGGCCAGCAGGATCTGGCCGATGCAATTGTTGATCTTGTGCGCGCCGGTGTGGAGCAAGTCCTCGCGTTTGAGATAAATCTTCGCGCCGCCCAGTTCGCGCGTGAGGCGTTCGGCGAAGTAAAGCGGCGTGGGCCGGCCGCAAAATTCCTTCAGGTAATACTCGAACTCACGCTTGAACACCGGGTCCTTCTGCGCGCGCCGGTATTCATTCTCAAGTTCCTCCAACGGGTGAACCAGCGTCTCCGGCACGAAACGCCCGCCGTAGGGGCCGAAATGGCCCTGGGCGTCGGGTAGATTTTTTGCGGCAACTGAACTCATACCGCAATTCTCACGCAAAGACGCGAAGCGCGCAAAGAGAATTTGTTCTGCGGAGGACAGGCGTCGGGCCTGTCTCTGATTCTTCGGTTCTGAATTTCGAATAGGACGACAGGCTGGAAGCCTGTCCTGCCTCAGTTCGCCTTTACCGCCGCGACCAGGGCGTTGAGCGAGGCCTTCGCGTCGCCGAAGAGCATCCGGGTGTTGTCCTTGTAGAAAAGATGGTTTTCGATGCCGGCAAAGCCCTTCGCCATCGAGCGTTTCATCACAATGACGGTCTTGGCATGGTCGGCCTCGATGATAGGCATGCCGTAAATCGGGCTGGATTTTTCCTCGCGCGCAGCGGGATTGACCACGTCGTTGGCGCCGATGACCAGGCAGACGTCCACGCGGTCCATCGAGGGGTTGATGGCTTCCATTTCCTGGAGCTGGTCGTAGGGCACGTTGGCCTCGGCGAGCAGCACGTTCATGTGGCCCGGCATGCGGCCGGCGACGGGATGAATGGCAAATTGCACCTCGACGCCGCGTGTGCCGAGTTCGTCGGAAAGCTCGCGGACCTGGTGCTGCGCCTGCGCCACCGCCATGCCGTAACCGGGCACGATCACGACCCGCTGCGCATAGGCGAGCAGCAGCGCGGCTTCGTCGGCCTGAATCGGTTTGACGGTTCCTGCGACACCCTCGGCCGCCGCCTGGCCGCCGCCACCGGAGCCGAACGCGCCGAACAAGACATTGGTGACCGGCCGGTTCATGGCTTTGCACATGAGCAACGTGAGCAGCGTGCCCGACGAACCGACGAGCGTGCCGGCGACGATCATTGAAAGGTTGTTGATGACAAAACCGTCTCCCGCCACCGCCAGGCCGGTGAAGGAGTTGAGCAGCGAGATGACCACCGGCATGTCCGCGCCGCCGATGGGCATGACCATCGCGATGCCGAACAAGAGCGCCAGCCCGAACATGACGATAAACGCCGTGGAGTTGGTTTGGCCGCTGATCAGGTATCCGCACAAGCCGAGAATCACGAGCAGCACGAGGCCGTTCAAAAAGTTCTGGCCGGGAAACGTGTGCGGCCGCTCGAATTTCCCCTCCAGTTTCAAAAACGCGATAATACTGCCGGAAAACGACAACGAGCCGATGAGCGTGGCGAACAACATCGGAACCGCGGCGGACACCGTGACGCCTTCAAGGCTGTGCGAGCGCCGCAGAAATTCCAGGCTCGCGACCAGCGCCGCCGACCCGCCGCCCAGGCCGTTGAACGCCGCGACCATCTGCGGCATCGCGGTCATCTTGACCGAATACGCGCCGATCGCGCCGATGACGAGGCCGATCACAATGCCGACGGCCATGAGCGTGCAGTTGAGATTCCACTCGTGCAGTTGCATCAATGGAATCGTGGCGAAGAACGCAACGACCATGCCGGCGGCGGCGAGGAGATTTCCGTAGCGCGCGGTCTTCGGCGAACTCAAAAATTTGATGCCGAGGATGAACAGGACCGCGACACCGATGAAAATGAGGGCAAGCGTGGAACTCATGGCTATTTCTTCTTTTTCTTGAACATTTGCAGCATGCGGTCCGTGACCATGAAGCCGCCGAAGACGTTGGCCGAACCGAAAACCACCGCGATGAAGCCGAGGGTCCGCGCCAGCGGCGTGTCCGCGGCGGCGAGCACCAACATGCCGCCGAGCAGGATAATGCCGTGAATGGCATTGGTCCCGGACATCAAGGGCGTGTGCAGCATCGAAGGCACCTTCGAGATTTCTTCAAAGCCCACGAAAATCGCGAGCACGAAGACGAACAGGACGAGAATTTCTACGCTCATAAATCAGTTCGGTTTGGCGATGAGTTTTTCGTTCACGATTTTGCCGCCGTGCGTGACCAGGCAACCCTTGATGATTTCATCATCGAGCTTGAGGACGAACGTCTTGTTCTGTTTGTCCCAGAATTCCTCGACGAGCGCCAGGAGGTTCGCGGAGTAAACCTGGCTGGCGTGCAGCGGGGCGCGGCCGGGCAAATTGGCAATGCCGATAATTTTCACGCCGTTGCGGTCGGTCACCTGGTCATAAACCACTCCTTCGACGTTGCCGCCGCTTTCGACGGCCATGTCAATCACCACGCTGCCGGGCTTCATGACATTGAGCATTTCGGCGGTGACGAGAACCGGCGCTTTCCGTCCAAACACCTGCGCCGTGGTGATGACCACGTCGGAATCGCCGCAGGTCTTGTTCATCGCCTGGCGTTGCTTCTGGATTTGTTCATCCGTCAACGCCTTGGCGTAGCCGTCCTTCGTCTGGCCGGTTTCACCGAGGTCAATTTTCAAAAACTGCGCGCCGAGCGATTTCACCTGCTCCTCGACGACCGGCCGCGTGTCGTAGGCGGTCACTTTCGCGCCGAGGCGCTTCGCGGTGGCAATGGCCTGCAAACCGGCGACGCCGACGCCGATGATGAACACTTTGGACGGCAGAATGGTGCCCGCCGCCGTGGTCATCATGGGAAAAATCTTGTTGGAATACCGCGCGGCCAGAATGACCGCCTCGTAACCACCGAGGTTCGCCTGCGACGACAGCACGTCCATTTTCTGCGCGCGGGTCGTGCGCGGAATGAATTCCATGCTGATGGCGCTGACGCCATGTTCGGCGAATTTCTGGACCAGTTCCTTTTCGTTGAACGGGTCGAGCAGGCTGGCGTGGATGGCATTCGGCTTGAGCAGCGCAATCTCCTCGACCGGAGGTTTGCGCAGGCGCAGCACGATGTCGCCGGAGCCGATGAGCGCCTGGCGGTCGGCGGTCATGGTCGCGCCGGCCCTGGTGTAGGCGTCGTCGGGAAATCCGGCGGCGGCGCCGAGGCCGGCCTCGACTTCCACCTGCGCGCCGAGCTTGACCAGCTTGGCGGCGCTGTCCGGTGTGAGGGGCGCCCGGGTTTCGCCCGGATGCGTTTCTTTAGGCACTGAAATTTTCATTTCACAAAAAACGTGGCGCGCAACCTAACACACCCGGTTTCCGGTGTTAACTCAAATGTTGCCTTTCTTTGTACGGGAATTGTCGCGCCTTATTCGAAGGATGAATTATGCTTTAGAATGTTATCGTGATGACTTCTTAGCCGAGTTAATAAACACACGCACCTTGGCGTGGTCTTTCTTGCCCGGCGAAGATTCCACGCCGCTGGAAACGTCCACGCCGAACGGCCGCACCTGCTGAACGGCCTCGGCGACGTTTTCCGGCGTCAAACCCCCCGCGAGAAAAACCGGCTTGCCGGGCTTTTGCGCCTCGATGGCCAGGTCCCAATTGAACTTTTCGCCCGTGCCCCCGAAGGTGTCGGACGCATAGGCGTCCAGCAGCCACGCGTCGGTCTGGTAATTGGGCAATTCCTTCAGCGACCCGGCGTCGCGGACGCGAAAGGCTTTCATGCTCATCAACCCGAATTGCGTGCAAAAGTCCGGCGGCTCGTCGCCGTGAAATTGGAGCAAATTCAGGCCGCATTCGCCGATGGCGCGCCGGACGAGTTCCTCGGCCGGATTCACGAAGACGCCTGTGCGCAAGGTAAACGGCGGCAGCGCGCGCGAGATTCCGGCCGCAGCGGCGGTCGGAATGAACCGGGGGCTCTTTTCATAAAAATTGAAACCCAGCGCATCGGCGCCCGCCGCGACCGCGACTTCCGCGTCCGCCAGATTGGTGATGCCGCAAATTTTGACCCGAACATTCATCAATTTACTTTCTTTCTTCAATTTTCATTTTGGTTTCTTTGTAGGAGTCGAGGTGACGAGACTCAAGCCAATTGATTCGATTTTGAGACTCCTCACGTCGTCTCCTGCTTTGGCGCGGTGGCCACGACGCTTCAGTGAACGAAATGGCTCACTACCTGATACACGATGAACGCGCAGAGATAGGCGAGGCCGGTCATGTAGGCAATCTGGAACAGCGGCCATTTCCAGCCGCCCGTTTCGCGCCGCACGACCGCCGTGGTGGACAGGCATTGCGCGGCCAGGATGTAATACACCAGCAGGCTGGCGCAGGTGGCGGTCGTGAACATCGGCGTGCCGTCAGAGCGCGTGGCGTGGCGCAACGAATCGTAAAGTGACGCACTGTGATGCTCCGCGGCGTCCTGGCCGACGCCGTACACGATGGCCAGCGTGGAAACAATGACCTCGCGGGCGGCGAACGAGCTGATGATGCCGATGCCGATCTGCCAGTCGTATCCGAGCGGCTGGAGCACCGGCTCCAGCAAACGGCCCATCTTGCCAGCGGCGGAATTCTGCAACGAAAACTGCGCCGACAGCCGGTCGGCGTCCGCGTGAAGCTTCGCGGCTTTCTGCGTCTCGCCGGCTTTGTCCAGTTGCGCGGCCTGGGCCGTCAGCGCCACGGCGGCGGGCGGCGGCGCGGATTTCGGGTAATGCGAAAGCGCCCACAGGGCGAGCGAGACCACCAGGATGATGGTACCGGCCTGCTTCACAAAAATTTTCGCGCGGTCCAGCGTGTGCAGCAGCGCCGACCACAGGCTGGGGAGGCGATACGGCGGCAGTTCAATCAATAGCGGCCGGCTGCCGCCCGGCAAAATGGTGCGGTTGAACACCCAGGCCGCGAGCACCGCCGCCAGCGCACCGGTCGCGTAGGCCGCCGTGAAGACCAGCGCGGCCTTGAACGGCGAATGGGGAAACAGCAGCGCCGTGACCATCGCATAGACGGGTATCCGTGCCGAACACGTCAGCAACGGCGTAATGAGGATGGTCACCAGCCGGTCGCGCGGGTTTTCGATGACGCGCGCGGACATGATGGCGGGAATCGCGCAGGCGTGCGCCGACAGCATCGGCACGAACGCCTTGCCCGGCAGTCCGAGCCGGCGCATGATCTTGTCCATCACCAGCGCCGCGCGCGACAGATAGCCGGTGTCCTCCAGCAGCGACAGCGCGAAAAACAAAATGCAGATTTGTGGCAGAAACACCAGCACGCCGCCGACGCCGCCAATGACACCGTTCACCAGCAGACTCTGCCAATCGCCCGCCGGCGTGTGCGCCGCAATCCAGGAGCCCACCGTGCTGAACAACTGGCTGATGAGATCCATCGGAATTTGCGCGGCCCAAAAAATCAGCGCGAACAGCAGGAGCATGACGATTTGAAAAACGATGACGCCTGCGACCGGGTGCGTGAACAAGTCGTCAATTTTGTCGGTCCGGATCGAACGCCGCGCCGCCGACGCATCCATCACCTTCGTCGAAATCTGTTCCGTCCATTCGTAGCGGGCCTGGTAGGGACAGCCGCTGCAGCCCAGCGCGCAGGCCGGCTTGGCATGGACCGCGGTGCTCGCGGCCTTGCCGGTGACGAGCCGCTCAATTTCGTTCTTGAGCTCGCCGAGCCCCATGCCGGTGCGCGCGGAAACGGGGACCACGGGACAGCCGAGTTCGTCGCGGAGTTTCGCGACGTCAATCCGAATGCCGTCGCGCCGGGCCGTGTCCATCATGTTTAGCGCCACGACCACCGGACAATCCAATTCGAGCACCTGGCCAACGAGAAACAGATTTCGTTCAAGATTCGTGGCGTCCACCACGACCAGCGCCGCGTTGGGCGCCGGGTGATTTTCCAGCCGCCCGTGCAACGCGTCGCTCGCAAGCTTTTCATCCGGCGAAGCGCTTTCCAGGCTGTAAAGCCCCGGCAAATCCACCACGACAATCGGGCCGTCGCCGAGGTGCGCGCGGCCGACGCGGCGTTCGACCGTGGTGCCGGGAAAGTTGGCGGTTTTGGCGCGCAGACCGGTCAGGGCATTGAACAGGGTGGTCTTGCCGGCATTGGGATTGCCGACCAGCGCGAGTGTGAAGGCGTGATGCGGCAACGGAACCGCGCCCGGTCCCTCGTCGCAGCAGGACGCCCCAAACCCGAATTTCAGGGCGTTACTCATGTTCGTGGGCTTCCCGCATCGCGCAATGGTCGGGCGTGCAGACTTCCAGCCAGACCCGCGAGGCCAGCGAGGCGGACAGCCCCAGCCGCGATCCAAAAACGCGGACCACGAGCGGATCACCGGTCCGGACGACTTCCAACCGGCGTCCGACGCAGATTCCAAGCGTCTTAAGCCGTTGCACGTCGTCCCCCTCGGTCTCAATGCGGCGCACGACGGCGCATTGCCGCGGCGGCAGCGCATCCAGGCGGGTTTCCGGCATCGGCGTTGGCCCATTCGTTGTCATCCTTAAATAAATTAAATGCCGTGGCGGTTCTTCGCTGTCGGCAGCTTGCGGTTTTTTGGCGGTGGCTTGCGCCCCGCCGCCCTCGCCACTTCCTGAAAAGATAAGCATGCCTTCTGAGGAGTCAAACGAGTCAAACATTTACGATTTCCAATTTTTGAATTACGATCGGCGCGCGGAATGTGAGGCAACCAGGACAAGCACGACGTTTCCTTCACGTTTTACGCCTCATTTTTCATTGAACGATGCCGCGGACGGTCTATTTCGATTACAACGCCACAACGCCGCTGGACCCGGCGGTGCGCGACGCGATGCTGCCGTTTCTGGGTGAAATCTGGGGCAACCCGTCCAGCGTGCACCATGTCGGACGGCAGGCCCGGGCGCTGCTGGATGAGGCGCGCGAACGGGCGGCGAAAATCCTCGGCGCCAAACCGGGTGAAATCGTGTTTACGAGCGGTGGCACGGAGAGCAATAATCTGGCGATTTTTGGCACGGCGCGCCTGCTCAAGCCCAAGGGGCGGCATTTGATTACGTCCGCCATCGAGCATCACGCGGTCCTGCTTTGTTTCGATTACCTTGAAAAGAAAGAGGGATTTGAAGTCACCAGGCTGCCGGTGAATTCCGAGGGCCGGATTTCGGTAGACGACTTAAAAAAGGCGATTCGTCCGGACACGATCTTTGTCTCACTCATGGCTGCCAACAATGAAATCGGCACGCTTCAGCCGGTGGCGGAAGCAGGCGCGGTTTGTCATGAGCGCGGAATTGTTTTTCACACGGACGCGGCGCAATGGTTTGGCAAGCTGCCTTTTGAAACCATCGGCCGTTTGAACGCGGATTTGGTTTCTGTCTGCGCGCACAAATTCCACGGGCCGAAAGGAGCAGGGTTGCTCTACCTCAGGTCCCCGCTCCATCCCGATCCCATAGCTTTCGGCGGGGGACACGAAAATGAGCGGCGGGCCGGCACGGAAAATCTGGCCGGGATCTTTGGTCTGGTCGAAGCCATGGAAAGATTCCTTTCCCCGCCTGTTTTCAAATCTGAATTCCTGCTGCCGCTGACCCGAAGGATGATTGAGCGCCTTTCTAAAATTGAAGGAGTGGAGTTCGTCGGTTCCACTGAAGCGAGACTGGCCAACACGGCTTCTTTTGCTGTAAAAGGGGCGGACAGCATCTCCCTGCTTGGTGGTTTGGACCTCGAGGGAATTTGCGCCTCCAGTGGTTCCGCTTGTTCGGCCGGCTCGCTTGAACCCTCCCATGTGATCGTCGCCCTGGGCAAAGCAGCGTCTGCCAATTCTCTCGTCCGCTTTTCCCTGGGGCGGGATTCCACGCCGGAAGACGTTGATCTCGTTTGCCGCATTTTTCCCGAAGTGGTTCTTCGTGCACAACTCGGCCAATAAGTCTCCAACTCTTTGTGAAGATTCTGTTAGATCTGTGGAGAACCCTGACTTTGGGAACTTTCTCGCTTTTTATCTTCCAAACCTTGCTGCCTTTCCCTTATTTTCCTTTGGTGCAACGTTGACACAAATGGTTGTTTGCCTTATTCACAAGCCTTAATACTGATACTTTTTTATAAAGAAAGAAACTATTAACCGCGCATGAATCTCACGATCACCAAGGAGCAAATTCTCAATGGCCTGCAAGCGGTTCAGAATGTTGTCAGCTCGCGGACGACACTTCCCATTCTTTCCAATGTCCTGTTGCGGGCCGAGGGAGAGCGGCTCGAATTTACGGCAACCGATTTGGATGTAACCGTGGCCTGTTCGGTGGAGGCCAAGGTAAAGAAAGCCGGGGCGACCACGGTCCCGGTCCGAAAACTCTTTGGCATCGTTCGTGAGTTGAGCGGCGGAGAGCTGGACCTGGAGGTGGATGACAAAAATGTGTGCAGCGTCCGAAGTGGAACTTCCTTCTATAAAATTCATGGAATTGGAGCGGATGAGTTTCCGCCCATGCCGAAGTTCAAGGATGACAAGAAGGTGACCCTGACCCAGGAGACCACCAAATCCATGCTGGGAAAGACTTCATTTGCCATTTCCTCTGATGAATCCCGTTATGTCTTAAACGGAGTTTTCATCAGCCTGAAGGACCATAAAATGACGGTGGTCGCGACCGACGGCCGCCGCCTGGCGCTGGCGGACGAGGAAGTGGAAATCTCGGAGAAGAGCCAGGGCGAATTCATCATCCCGGCCAAAGCGGTTAATGAGTTAAACCGCCTCCTGCAGGAAAAAGGGGATGTGGAAATCAAGTTTGGAGAGAATCAGGCGGCGTTCAAATTGAAGGATGACCAGGGATTTTCCATCCTGGTCCTCACGAAACTCATTGAAGGGAATTACCCCAACTATCGCCAGGTCATTCCCAGCGAGACCAAGGAGCGGGTGCCGTTGGCGCGCGAAGAGTTCCTGCATGCCCTGCGGCGCGCCGAAATCATGACCAGCGAGAAGGCCAATTCCGTCAAGCTGACCTTCAGCAAGAACAGCCTTGCCATCACCGCGAATTCGCCGGAGGTCGGTGAAGCCCGGGAAAGCCTCGCCGTTAACTATAAAGGCAAAGAAATCGCCATCGCCTTCAATCCAAAATTTCTCATTGAACCGCTCAACGCGCTGACCGAGGACGAGGTTTTCTTTGAATTGACAGATGAACTGAGCCCCGGCGTGCTCAAGATAAATGGTCCGTTCCTCTATGTCGTCATGCCGATGCGGCTGAGCTGAGGAGCGATGTCCCAGGGACCTCCGGGCATTCAAAACGACTGCCGAAACCGGCTTCAACCTTCAGACGCCGCGGAACCCGGTGGTCGGGAATCTTGACGCTTGTTCCCTTTCTGTTAGCCTTTCATGTATGACCCGGTTGCGGCTTTATCTCACAGGCGCTCTTTGTCTGTTGGCAGCCGGCGGGTTGCCTTGCGGAGCGACCCTGACCGTTTTCTGTATCGGCGACAGTATTACTGCGGGGGTTGGGGTTGGCTCGCCCGCGCAAAGTTATCCCGCCAAACTTCAACAGTTGCTCGGCACGAATTACGTTGTCATCAACTACGGGGTCAGCGGCACCACGATGCTCCTCCAGGGTGACTTTCCCTACTGGGGCACCAGCGACTATGTCGCCAGCCACAGTCCTCCCCTGCCGGACATCGTCATCATCCTGCTCGGGACGAACGATTCGAAACCGCAAAACTGGCAGTACGGAACCAATTTTTATTCCAACTATCAGCGGTTCATTCTCACCTACACGAATTTGACATCGAGACCCCGCGTATTGCTCTGTACGCCACCGCCGTGCTTCGGCTCCAACGCGTATCTGATCAATCCCGGCATTATCGCAACGAACATTTCTCCGCTCGTCCGGCAACTGGGCACCAACCTGAATCACCAGGTGATTGACCTGCAACTTCTCCTCGCCGGCCATGGCGAATGGTTTCCGGACACCGTCCATCCGAATGAAATGGGAACGACCGTAATGGCGGCGATTGTTTACACTGCGCTATTGGGTGACACCATGTCCGGCGCCATCCCCGACCCGACCATCATTGTGTCTGGAAACGCCAAGGGTGCTTTGACGTGGCCCGAGGGCGGTGCCGGCTGGGTTGTTCAAACGATACCTGCTATTGGCGGCACCAACCTTTGGACCATTATCAGTAACGTCATCACAAACAATGGAACCGTGGCCACCGTGGCGGTTCCGGTTTCCAGCCCCAATGCCTTGTTCCGGCTTTGGAATCCTTCCATTCAGGGTCCTTGAATTCCGGATGGGCTGTGGCGGGACGGCCAGCCAGCATTATTTGACCGCAGCCCAGATGCGGTGAACATCATCGTGGTCATCCAGGCTTTGGAGAAATTCACCCACTTCTGCCCGTTGCGCCTCGGTAAGTTCCGGATGCGTTTTCGGCAGATAGCCCGGCTCGCTGGTCACCACCGTCCAACCGTTTTGGGAAAGCCACTTGGACACGGCGTGCACCGCCGTGCGGTCGCAAATGAACCGCGCCCCCGCCGTGCCTTCCGGAATGTCATCGTTTTGCTCCGGCTCAAGCACTTCCACCTCGTTGGCGCCGGCCTCGATCGCCGCGGCCTCGCGGTCAATCGCCCGGTCCGGATGATGCGCCTCCACCAGGCCGACGTGGTCAAAAAGGAATTTGTTGCTGCTCGCTGTGCCCAACTGGCCTTTCTTGAACAACACGCGGATTTCCGGGGCGGTGCGGTTGACGTTGTCGGTGAGCACTTCGACAATCACCGGCACCTTGTGAGGCGCGTAACCCTCGTAAACCACATGCTCCATCACGAGCTTTTCATCACCGGTGCCGGCCCCCTTTTTGATGGCACGCTCGATGACGTCGCGGGCGACGCTTTCCTTGCGCGCCTTTTCCATCGCGGCGGCCAGCCGCGCATTGCCATCGGGGTCCGCCCCGCCCATCTTCGCGGAGATGGAAATTTCGCGGACAATTTTGCTCGTGGCCCGGCCCTTTTTCAGCCCGGCGACCAGACGTTTGGCATGCAACCATTGGCGACCCATGCGTTGAAAATATCACACCCGACACGGGGGATTCAATTTCACATTACCAACCCGAAAGTTTTATCCCGGACCTGATCTCCGCCATCAATTCCTCCTGGATCTGGAGCGGCCGCTCTGCGGCTTGGCAGCCGGGAATCGGTTCCCTCAGTGGTTGCGGACCGGCATCAGGCCGAAGTGCAACAGCAGCCAGATGGGGACGGCAAACAACGCGATCGCGATGAAGCGTTCCCAGGTCCACGGCAGGTAATGCGACTGAATCGGGAAAATCGTGATCATGAAGTAATTCGCGAATCGCGTGTGGCCGACAAAATGCCAGTACCTGGGAAATCTTTTGCGAACGCCGCTGATGAGCGCCACCACGCCCAGCGCGATGGTCAAAAACGTGACCAGCAGGTTGACGGGCAGGGCGGCGAGCCGGATCGGCGGCATGTCGATTTGGTGCGAGAAATACGGCCACAGCCACTGCGCTCCCGCCCAGAGGAAGCTGAAGCCGGACTGAATGGCCGTCCGGAAGTTCGCCTTGTCCGCCGTTAACTCATTCAGCAACAAGCCGAAGTACAACGGCACAATCCCCCAGACCAGTGCCACATGCGCAAACGGTGTTTCAATTAATTCGGCAAAAGCCGACCAATAATGCTGCATCACCGTCAAAAAATAACGACTCCATTTTGTTGCCCGCCAGCAAAATCCTCGTCTTCGTACTAGGCGGGAACGGTGGGAATGTCCGGCACACCCGTTCGGACGGGCGCAGTCAGTCCCGATTCGATCATCCGCGCCGGCAATTCGGGTTTGCGGTTCAATTTCCGTCTCCGGAAGGGGCTGCTCAGCAGCCGGAGGATGTCGGTGAATTTCATGTGCCGGCCCAGGGTGCGGAGAAGCTTGAACGTCTGGATGGGCCGGAAGAGGAGCCGGTGCGCAAACAGCAGCGCATAGCCCTTCTGCCGCGCGCGGTTGACCACCTCGCTCGGCAGCACCGTCGGGTCAATGTCCGAGCACTTGAACCATTTGTCCCAGTCGCGTTCGTCGTCGAGAATGCCGCGTTCGAGGTACTCCTGCCACAACGGGGTGCCGCGATAGACGCACAGCCGGTTGAAGCCAAAGGTGTCCAGCTTGAGCCGGGCGCAGAAACGGAAGCTTTCCAGAATGTCCGCCTCGGTCTCACCGGGCGAGCCGACCAGGAAAAATCCGTGCGCCCGTTCGATGCCGCAGCGTTTCGCTTCACTGACCGCGTGTTCGATTTGCGCCAGCGTCTGCCGCTTGTCCAGCCGGTCGAGGATTTTTTGCGTGCCCGATTCCACACCGAACGCCAGGAAACTGCAGTTGGCCTTGCCCATGATCGGCAATTGGTCCACCGCCACGGAATCCACCCGGCCTTCGCAACCCCACTTGAACGCCAGCTTATGGTCAATGATGTTCTGGCAAATCTGGTTGATGCGGTCCCGCTTCAGCAGGAAATGGTCGTCGGTCAGATAAATCGAACGGTAGCCCTGGTCGTGGAGCTGCTGCATTTCCCCCAGAACATGCTCCGGGGAGCGAAACCGCCATTTGCCGTTGGTCAGCGACGGAATATCGCAGTAAATGCAGGTATAAGGACAGCCGCGCGACGTCTGCATCGTGCAGAATTTCTCCAGCGACAGCACGGCCGGCACGTCGAGCGGCAGCGATTCGATGTAATCAATCGGCAGCGTCATCCGGTCCGGATACGGAAACTGATTCAAGTCCTTGAGGATGGGGCGGGGCAGGTTTTTGACGATCTTCCCGTCGTGGCGCCAGATGAGGCCGGCAACCTGCGCCGGCTGGTCAAGATGATCCAGATAATCCGGCAACAACTCCTCGCCCTCGCCGACGCCCACGGCGTCAATAAAGGGACAATCCTTCAGGATCCGTTCCTGGTTCATCGTGGCGAAAACGCCGCCGCAAATGATCGGCACATGCGGCAACTCGGCCTTGACCACCTGCGCCATGCTCTTTACGCCCGGGTAGGTGGTGGTGGATAGAAATGAGAGGGCGACCGCTTCCGGCGGATCCTCCCGCAAAGCTTGCGCAATGTCCGGCTCCTTCATCTGCGGATGGCAGGTGTCGAACATGCGGACCTGATGGCCGTGCTGGCGCAGGACCGGCGCGAGCGTCTCGATGCCCAGCGGCGGGAACCCCATCACCTTGATCCGGGCATCGCCCGGCTTCGACCCACCCAAATCCTCCGGCAGCAGCCGGTAAAAATTTTCGTCGTTGACGTAAATCAGAAACACTTTCATAAAGGCCTAACTTTCCAGAGTTGTGGGTGAAGGAAGCGTGGGGCGTGCCAACCGTTCCGGACGACGCGGGAGCCTTTAGAGGGAGAATTCCCGAAAACTCGCTCCGATATCGACCGAGCCGGTTCGTGAATGAATTCCACAAGTGCCGATCTGAGCCTCAGATAGCAGCCGCATTGGACTCGTAAACTTCTTGCATGGCAACATAAAAAATCAGTGTCGCTGCAAAAGGCATTCTAATTTGTCCTCCGCCGTACATCGCTCTCTGCCGTAAATGGTAAAGGACATCTCCCGGGTTCAACCCGCAACCTTAACGCAGTCAAAAAGATAAAACCCTTGACCAGAGATACCAATGTGATATCATAAAGATAGCACATAAGAAAGCAGTGATTATGAATATAAACCCTGTGAAATCGGCGAGTACTGAAATTCAAACCCGCGCCCTCAACGGCTGGGTGATGTTGGTGGTCAACCTCGCACTGCTGCTGGGTGCGGTGGTGTGGCTGGTGACGATCATTGTCGGGGCGGCCAGTGCGAATGATCCCGCTCTTCTCTGGCGGCTGATTCCCGCCCTGCTGCTGGAGATACTGGCGGCGGTTCTGCTCTGCGGACACTTCACCTTGCAGCCCAACGAAGCGCGCGTCCTGATCCTGTTCGGCGCCTACCACGGCACGGTGCGGGTCAGCGGCTTTTGGTGGGCCAATCCGTTTTATGCCCGGGCCCGGGCCCGCATTCCCTTGCCGCCGGGCACGGTTTCGCCGGAGGCAGTCAAGGCAGCGGCGGCAAAAGGCATGGCCTCCAGCCTGCTGTATCGTCGTCTCAGTTCCAAAATTTCGCTGCGGACACGCAACTTCAACAGCGAGCGGCTGAAGGTGAACGATAAACGCGGCAATCCCGTGGAGATCGCCGCCGTCGTCGTCTGGCGCGTCGAAGACACCGTCAAGGCCGCGTTCGATGTGGACGACTACGAGAGCTACGTCCACATCCAGAGTGAAGCGGCCATCCGCCACATTGCCAGCCTCTACGCCTATGACCGGGGCGAGGAGCACGAATTGACATTGCGCGAAAGTGCCGACGAAGTGGCTGCGGCTTTGAAAAAGGAACTGGAGGAGCGGCTCAGCAAGGCGGACGTGGTGATTGAGGAAGCGCGGTTGACGCACCTGGCCTATGCGCCCGAAATCGCACAGGCCATGCTGCGCCGGCAACAGGCTGAGGCCGTCATTGCCGCGCGCCAGAAGATTGTGCACGGCGCGGTGAGCATGGTGGATATGGCGTTGCGCGAACTGTCGGAAAAAGGAGTCGTCAAGCTCGACGAGGAACGCAAGGCCTCGATGGTGAGCAACCTGCTGGTCGTGCTTTGCGGCGAGACCGAGGCAGCGCCCGTCATCAACACCGGCACCCTGTATCAATAAATGGCGAACGAAGAGCGCAAACCGTTTTTATTGCGCATTCCGCCCGACCTCTGGAAGGAACTGGAGAAGTGGGCGGCGGATGAACTCCGCAGCGTCAACGGCCAGATTGAATACCTGCTGCGCCAGGCCGTGAACCGGCGAAAGAACGATCAGGGCGCAAAAGGGCCGTAGCGGCGGCGACTTCTGGTTTCGGTCTTAGTCCGGTCCGGGCGGGTTTGCGGTTGGGGAATCTGCGGGCCTGGCGGCGGCCGCTTTGCCGCGCCGCCGGAAACCCAGGAAAGTTCCGACGCCGCCCGCACCCACGGACGGCAGCAAATGCTGGAGATAATCCTTCGCGGTCGTCGCTTCCTGTTGCACCCAGTTGCTGGTGTGCTTCACCCGTTCCTGGGCCGGGGTCACGTCGCAGCCCGCAAATTTCCCGAGCGCGAGCAAGGTGATGACCAGCGCGGTGAACGCCAGGATAATCCGGATCAACCTCCGAAAAACCCAGCCGATGCAAAATCCCGCCGCGTAACTGACGCCCATCGGCACGTAAAACGGGAAGGGCTTGCTCCAATTCCAATGCCCAGTGGCGGGCGGGGTCACGGCCGGCGCAGGGGCCACGGTACTGCCCGCCTCGCTTTGCGTCGGACCATTTTTAATTTCGGAAACCCAAATTCCCAGACCCGCCACGACCACGGCCAACGCGGCGAGAACGGATTTGGAACGCCAGGGGCCATCGCTGATCCGGTTGATCAGAATCCCCGAGGCCTTCTGTAGAAATGCCTGCACAGGTTTCATGCTTTGACCGCCGGTCCCGCCAGGCGGGAACCTTGACCGCTTCCGCTTTCGACTTCACGCTCTTCGCTCTTTAATCGCAAGCAAAATCTCTGCGGTCACTTCGCCCCGGCTTGATCTCGGGATTGCCGTTGCTGTGGACAGGGCCGAATACGTTCCCGAGTTCTTCCCAAACCGAAAATCCGGTCCGGCCCGCCTTTTATACGGCGTAACGCGCTTTAGACTTGTCCCCGCTGGCGGTCTGTGACCACTTTGGTTTTGCTCGGTCGATATTCACATGAGAACGAATCTATTTCTGCTTCCGGTCCTGGCGTCGGTTCTGTTCATGCTCACCGGTCATGCCGCGCCGACGGATCTGCTGGAATCGGGGTTTCTTCATCCGCCGGATTCCGCCAGGCCACAGACGTGGTGGCACTGGATGAATGGCAACATTACGCAGACCGGCCTCACGGCCGACCTCGAGGCGATGAAGCAAATCGGCCTGGGCGGTGCGACGATTGTGAACGTGGATTGTGGCATCCCGCGCGGCCCGGTGTCGTTTATGAGTCCGGAATGGCGGGCGGATTTCAAATTCGCCGTGCAGGAGGCGGACCGGCTGGGACTGAAACTCTGCGTGGAAAATTGCGCCGGCTGGTCCAGCAGTGGCGGTCCGTGGAACACGGCGACCAACGCAATGCAACGCGTCACCACGAGTGAGTTGATGGTAACCGGTCCAACCAATTTCGACGCCACGCTGCCGCAACCGCCCACCAGCCTGGATTTCTACCGGGACATAGCGGTGCTCGCCTATCCCGCCCCGGCTGACGCGGCGACCATTCCCGACATCGACAACAAGGACGGTCGCAACGACGGAGCCGTGCTGTCTTCGCCTGATGCCGGTGATTCCACCAGGGGTGCCGTGCAAACCGGAAAGATCATTGATCTCACGTCCCGGCTGTCGGCCGACGGCCAATTGAAATGGACCTGTCCGGCTGGCAAATGGGTGATCCTGCGTGTCGGTTACACGCCGACCGGCGTGGACAATCATCCCGCGCCCAAGGAGGGCACGGGCCTGGAGTGTGACAAATTAAGCAAGACCGCACTCGACGTGCACTGGGCCGGTTTCATGCAGAAAATCCTCGACGACATAGGTCCGCTGGCCGGCAAGACACTCGATAGTTCGCTGATTGACAGCTACGAAGTCGGCGGCCAGAACTGGACCAAAAAATTCCGCGAGGAATTCAAAAGGCGTCGCGGTTATGATCCGCTGAAATTTCTGCCCGTGTTCACCGGTCAGGTTGTGGATAATCCCGAGGTGTCCGAACGCTTTCTCTGGGACGTGCGCCGGACCATCGCCGACTTGTTCGCCGAAAATTATTACGGCCATTTCGCCGAACTCTGCCGCAAACACGGTTTGCTGAACGCAGTCGAACCTTACGAAGGGCCTTTTGAATCACTGCAATGCGGCGCGCCCGCGGATGTCGTCATGGGCGAGTTCTGGAGCGGCAGCCAGGGAAATCCTTCCGTGAAAATGGTTGCATCCATTGCGCACATCTATGGCAAAACCATTGTTGGAGCCGAATCTTTCACCGCCGCGCCCGGGCCGCACACCGGCCGCTGGCAGGAGTATCCCTACGCGCTCAAGACCCTCGGCGATTTGATGTTCTGCCAGGGATTGAACCGTTACATTTTCCACCGTTATGCCATGCAGCCGTGGACGAATCGCTGGCCGGGCATGACGATGGGCCAATGGGGCTTTCACTTCGAGCGCACCGAGACGTGGTGGTCGCAGGGAAAACCCTGGATTGACTACATCACGCGCTGCCAGTTTCTCCTGCAACAGGGCCGCGCCGTGGCCGACGCCGCGTATTTTGACGGTCAAAGCGCGCCGGTGGAAATGCGCGTGGGCAATCCCGCTCTGCCCGCCGGCTACGACTACGACGCGGTTGACGCCCAGGTACTGCTTCACGGCGCGACGGTCAGAAATGGCCGGCTCACCCTGGCCAGCGGCGCGAATTACGCTTTGCTGGTTCTCCCGCCTGACGACATCAACATGACGCCGCAGATGCTCAAGTGCATTCGCAAACTGGTTCATGCCGGCGCAACCGTGGTGGGCCCGCGGCCGCAGCATTCTCCGAGCCTCCAGAATTACCCGCAATGCGATAGGCGGGTCAAAAAATTGGCGGCCAAACTTTGGGGCAAATGCGACGGCGACAGCGTCCGGGAAAATAAATACGGCCGGGGCCGGATCGTCTTGGGAAAATCGCTGGCCGAGGTTTTCGCATCGCAAAATCTGAAGCCCGATTTTGAATTCGAGGGGGCGTCCGCCGCGACCCATCTGGCGTACGCCCACCGTGTCGCCGGCGCAGCGGACATTTATTTCGTGTCCAACCAGCGGCAGCGATTTGATTCCGTCGAATGCACGTTCCGCGTCAGCGGCAAGGCACCGGAGCTGTGGCATCCTGACACCGGGGTGATTGAACCTGCGCCGGTCTGGTATGCTGCGGCCGGACGCACGACGGTGCGACTGGATTTTGACCCCGCCGGATCCGTGTTTGTGGTCTTCCGTCACGCAACGGGCGGCGCCGATCATCCTGTTTCCGCCGAAGGTCATGCGCCTGAAGTCGTGACCGCGAAGCCGGCGGAATTGAAAATACTCAAGGCCGTCTATGGTCCAGTCCCGAACCGCGACGACAACCCGCTCGATGTCACCGCCAAGGTCAAAGCACTCGTGGCCAAGGGAACCCGCCGGATTCCAGCCGACAACGGAATGGCGGGGGAAAATCCGGCCGGGAACACTGTAAAACAACTGCGCATCGAATTTCGCCTCAATGGCGAGTCGCAGACAAACGAGGTGGAGGAAGGCAAAACCCTCGAAATACCCGCCGGAGCGGATATCGTCCGGGCACTTTATGGCGATCTGCACGCAGAAACCCCCTCTGCCGGTCAAGCGGTGGATTTGACCGGCAAACTTGACGATCTGGCCAAAGCCGGGGAACTCAACGTTAGTGTGAACAATGAACTCGCCGGCCGGGACCCGGCGGTCGGAACCCCCAAGGAACTGTGTGTGGACTACACGCTGGATGGCAAGCCAGGTCAGGTGACTACCCATGAAGGCGACACGCTTACTCTGCCGGCGACTCTGTCCTACGGCCAGGCGCCGCTCTGGGAAACCAGCGTTGCCGCCGACGGTTCGCCGGTCGTGACCGCTTGGAGCGATGGCCGGGTCGCCTTGCGTACGGCCGACGGAAGGGTTTTGCGCGCCATCGCCTCCGACGTGCCCGCGCCGCAGACCGTGACCGGCCCGTGGAATTTGAATTTTCCGCCGAACTGGGGCGCGCCGCCTTCGATCACCTTGGAACAATTGATTTCCTGGACCGACCACACCAACAACGGGGTGCGTTACTTTTCCGGCACGGCGACTTACGAAAAGGAAATCGAGATCCCCGCCGACCGGTTGACTCCCGGTCGCGAACTCTGGCTCGACCTGGGCGAGGTGAAAAATTTTGCCGAGGTTTCCCTGAACGGACGGGACTTCGGCGTGTTGTGGAGACCGCCTTTCCGGGTCAACCTCACCCATGCCGCCAAACCGGGGGTGAACCAGCTGGTCATCAAGGTGACCAACCTCTGGCCGAACCGGCTGATCGGTGACGAGCAATTACCGCCGGATTGCGAGTGGAACGGCGACCAGCTCAAAGAGTGGCCGCAGTGGTTGCTGGACGGGCGGCCCAGCCCCACCGGCCGGTTGACCTTTACCACCTGGCATCACTATGCCAAAGATTCACCGCTGCTGCAGTCCGGTCTGCTCGGCCCGGTGACGCTGCAAACCGCGGAAAGGGTTCGGGCTCATTAAATGGCGTGGACGTCACGCACGCCGTTTTTTGGTCATCACTCGAATCTTCGCCATTACTTCGGGCTCGGCCTGAGGCCGGGGTTGCGTTGGGCGCGGCTCACGGCCGGGCACGTTTGAAAGCGGTCATTGAAATTAAATGCTGGACCTGTAATGGTTGGCAACGCAATTTCGGATGTAACAACATTTAATTCGCCCGGTTTTTTATGACAAACAATCTGATTTCACCCAAGTTTTGTATTTTGGCCATGGTGGTTGTGACGGCTGTGTTCGAGCAGCCACGCGCGTTGACGGCGGCAGAACCCGATGCAGGTGTCCGGACCATTACCGTTGACGTGAACGCAGTGCAAGGGCCGTTGGATACTTCGTTCAAGGAATGCGTCGGCGCCGGCCGGGCCAACGAAGGGCTGCGCGCGGATTGGCAGGATCAATTGCGTGAGGCGCGGCGCGAATGCGGCTTCAAATACATCCGCATGCACGGATTGCTCACCGATGACATGGGCGTTTACAAGGAAGACGCGCAAGGCCATCCCAGCTACAACTGGCAATACCTTGATCGGCTTTATGACTTCCTGCTCAGCATTGACATCAAGCCGTTTGTCGAACTTTCGTTCATGCCCAAGGACCTGGCGAGCGGCAGCAAAACCGTTTTCTGGTGGAAGGGCAACGTCACGCCGCCCAAATCCTACGACAAATGGGCCGACTTGATTCGGCATCTGGTCAGCCACTTTCAGGAGCGCTACGGCCATGATGAAGTGAAAAGCTGGTACTTCGAGGTTTGGAACGAACCGGACTTGCATGATGGCTTCTGGACCGGCACGAAGGAGGAATATTTCAAACTGTACGAGGTCACGGCCAAGGCGATCAAAAGTGTGTCGCCGGATTATCGCGTGGGCGGCCCGGCCACGGCCATGGGCCAGTGGGACGAATCGTTCATTGAATTTTGCCATAGCAACCACGTGCCGCTCGACTTCGTTTCCAGCCATTCGTATGGCGTCAAGAGCGGCTATCTGGATGAAACCGGCCAGCGCGGAACGGTGATTGATTCCGATCCCGATTCGGTGATTGGCCGGATGGTCGGTGAGCGAAAGATGATAGACCATTCTCTGCTGCCAAACCTGCCACTGCATTTCACTGAATGGAGTTCGGCCTATACGCCCACCGATTTCATGCACGACACGTACCAGCAGGCGGCCTTCATCCTCAGCAAGGTCAAGGGGGCGTATCGTTCCGTGGACTCGATGTCCTACTGGGTGTTCACCGATATTTTTGAAGAGAACGGTCCACGGATGACCCCGTTTCATGGCGGCTTTGGCCTGATTAATTATGAGGATTTAAAGAAGCCCGCCTTCTACGCGTTCAAATTCCTGAACGAGCTGGGGCCATCCGAACTCGCCAATGCCGACCCGGCCTCCTGGGTCTGCAAAAGTCCGGACCACTCCGTCCAGGCGTTGTTTTGGAACTATACTCCCATCGTGCCGCCGGCCGGAACGAACGATCAACAGTTTTATAAAAATGAAATTCCCGCTAAAGAAATCGGCCGGATGGAATTGAGCATCGCCAATCTTCCGGCCGGGAGCTACAGCTTGAAAATTTACCGGACTGGATATCAGATCAACGATGTGTTCACGCGCTACCTGGAAATGGGCGCGCCGTCACAATTGACGCCGACCCAGGCCGGAATTCTGCGCGAGCAAAGCAACGGCGACCCTGAATCGGTGGAAACCGTCCAGATTGAAACCGGCAAGCCCTTCGTCCGCACCTTCCCGATGCGGCAGAATGACGTTTATTTGGTCAAACTCCTGCCGTTGGGAGTCAAGTAAAGAGCTTTGCGCTATCGCAACCGTAGCGCAGGCTGGCAGTCGGCGCAGGCATGAAATCTCCAACATTGCCCGCCATTTCCAATTGTGCTACTCCCCTGACATGAATCCGACGGAACCCAACCTCGGATTGGATCGTGTGCGATTCGCTTTGTGCGCCAGCGGCGTTCCTGTCGAACCACCCAACCCGCTCCAGAGTGGTATTCACACGCGCGGCTACCTGCCGCATGTCAAACGCGAAGGCGCTTCCTATTTCGTCACCTTTCGTCTTACCGACTCGCTGCCGAAAGAGGTGCTTTTGCGCTTTGAGCATGAACGCGCCGGGGCCTTATGCCGCCTGCCAGCGAAAGCTCCATTGGAAGCCGTCGAAGAAGTTCATCACGATTTGCAGCGGAAGATCGAGCGTTTTCTCGATCAAGGGGCGGGCGCATGTTATCTCCGCCGTCCAGAAATTGCAGACATGATCGCCGAGTCACTCCAGCATTTTCACGGCAAACAATATCTGCTGGGCGATTGGGTGGTGATGCCCAACCACGTTCACCTCGTCCTTTGGCCGATGCCCGCATTCACTTTAAGCGAAATTCTTAAAAGCCGGAAATGCCATACGGCGCGGCGGGCGAATCTGATTCTGGGACGAACCGGCGAAACCTTCTGGCAACGCGAATCCTACGACCATTGGATTCGCCATGACGAGGAAAAGGCGGGCATTTGCCGTTACACCCGGATGAATCCGGTGAAAGCCGGTCTGTGCCAAACGCCGGAGGAGTGGAAATGGAACAGTGCGTGGCTAGGTTGGAAAACGTAGCGCAGACAGTTTGTCTGCTGTATCGCCGACTGACAGTCGGCAGCCGTTCGATCTCGACGCAGGTTATCAACCTGCGACACAGCAGACTGCCAGTCTGCACTACGACTTAAGCCCGCCGCTCTTTCATTGCCGACCAAATGTCCGCCACCACTTCCGCCCTTCGGCTTGGCGCCGAGGTTGCCTTTGCCCTGCAAGCCGGACGGAAACGTACCCCGCTTCCCTGTCGCGACCGCCGATGACGAGCATGGTGTGGACTTTCGACCGTTCAGTTTCGGCGATCTTCGCGCCGGCTCGCGATTTATCTGAGTTGACCGGGTCGTTACCGGATCAGTTTTGCAGCCGACCAAGCTGGCGCGCCTTGTTTCAGAATGAGCCATGGTGGGCAGCATAATACCACCACACCGCCAGGCCCAGCGCGGCCAGCAGCAACAACATTTTAAAGACAAACTTGCCGACTTTGAATGCCAGGAAGAGCACGACCAGCGCCACGATGCCAATACCGATGGCGGCGGGTTTGGTCACCGTGAGCGCTGCCAGAATAATCGGGTTCATTGCCAGGACCCTTTCACGGCCGTCGTTCCTTAATCGCGGCGAGAATGTCTGCCACGACTTCAGCCTTCGGCTTTGCGCCGACGTTGCCTTTGCCATGCAGCCGAACGGAAACGTTGGCGGCTTCCATGTCGCGGCCGCCGATGACGAGCATCGTGTGGACTTTCGCCTGTTCCGCAGCCTGAATCTTGCCGTTGATTTTGTTCGACGAAAAATCCGATTCGCAGCGGACGAAATTGGCGCGCAACTCGTTTACGATGGCTTTGGCGTAATTCACCAGCGGTTCCTCCTCGCCGATGGTCAGCACGCGCACCTGCTCCGGCGCGAGCCAGAGCGGGAAATTGCCGGCGTAATGCTCGATGAGGAAGCCGATGAACCGCTCGTGCGTCCCCAGCGGCGCGCGATGGATGCACAACGGCGTCTTCTCCGTGTTGTCCTTGTCGCGATAGACCAGGCCGAAGCGCTTGGGCACGGCGAAGTCCACCTGGTTGGTCGCCAGCGTGAATTCGCGGCCGATGACGCTCCAGACCTGCACGTCAATCTTCGGCCCGTAAAACGCCGCCTCGTTCGGCACCTCCACATAGGGAATCTTCGAATCAATCAGCGTCCGGCGAACCATGTCTTCAGTCTGCTTCCACAACTCCGGTTCGTTGACGAACTTGGCGTTGTCGCCGGTCAGGCGCGACGGGTCATGCGTGCTGAAACGCATTACGTATTTGTCGATAGCAAATATCTTGAAATACTTCAGGTACATCTCGTTGACGGCGTTGAACTCGGCGGCGAACTGCTCCGGCGTGCAGTAGATGTGCGCATCGTTCATATTTAAACTGCGGACGCGCATGAGGCCGAACAACTCGCCCGACTGCTCGTAGCGGTAGCAAGTGCCGTATTCGGCCAGCCGCAATGGCAAATCACGGTAACTGCGCGGTTCCGCCGCAAAAATCCGGTGGTGATGCGGGCAGTTCATGGCTTTGAGATAATAACGCTCGACACCCGCGGATGTTTCCGGCGTCGCGCCGGAAACGGCAACCGGGACGGTCGCGCTCCCCGAAACTGTGCGCGAAAATTTTTGCGCGTGTTCCTGTGGTTGGGGAGCACACGCGTCTCGCGTGTCCTCCTCGGCGTCGCGCCGAGGAGCGTTGGGCATCCAAAGCCACGGATAATTCTCGTCCTGCCGCGCGGCCCCCGAATCCCACGGATTCCGGCAAATGTAATGAAACTTCTCTTCCATGTCCGCGTCGCCACGCAGGATGCGGTCAAACGATTCCTTTTCCCAAACCGGATTGCCTTTCGTCTGCTGCGCCTTGTTAATTTCGTGCGCGGTGAACGACTTGATGGAATGCAAAATCTCTGACAACGGCCAGAAAACCGGCTTGCCTTCTTCATCCTGCTCCTTGATTTGTGGTTCGAAAAGCAAGTGAACATGGTCGGGCATCACGCAAGCGGCATAAAGTTCGTAACGCCGCTGCTCATGCATGAGCAACAAGCTTTTCAAAACGATGTCGCGGGCCTGCGGCGAGAGCGGCTGCCGGCCGATGGTGCCAAAGGTGACCATGTATTTTGCCCAAGGACGCTCGAAGTGCGGCAGGTTGCGCTTTGAGTATTTCGCAGCCGCTTTTGTTTCGGGGAGCACACGCGTCTCGCGTGTCGCGGCGGGCGCTGCGGTGGTTGTCGCGACTTGCGAAGAGGTTTCCGGCGCGACGCCGGAAACAGCAGGCGGGACGCCCGCGCTCCCCCTTTTTTCTTCGCGATCGCGCAATTCCATCGGCGGGAACATCGAGTCCGCGTAAAGAATCGGCAAATGACCGGACGTTAAATACATTTTCTCCCGCGCGATGTGCGGCGTTTTCACGCGCACGTAGCCGGCGGCAAATTCCGTTTCCTTCGCCAGCTTTTCCAGTTCCTCGACGATGGCTGTGCCTTTGGGCAGCCACAGCGGCAGGCCCGGCCCGACGTATTCGGTGTCAATCGCGAACAACCCCATCTCCGCGCCGATCTTGCGATGGTCGCGGCGTTTGGCTTCCTCGACCATTTTGAAATACTCGTCGAGCTGGGTCTTGTTCTTGAACGCCGTGCCGTAGATGCGCTGGAGCTGCGGGTTGCGCTCGTCGCCCTTGTAATACGCGCTGGCCACGCCGGTGAGCTTGAACGCGCCGATGTTGCCGGTGCGCATCACGTGCGGCCCGGCGCACAGGTCAACGAAATCGCCGTTCTTGAAGTAGGTGATCTGCTCGCCTTCGGGAATGGCTTCGAGGTTGCCAATCTTGAACTTGCTCGGATTGCCCGGACGCTCGGTGAGGCCGCCGAGCCGTCCGCTCTCGGAATCCTTCAGCGCCTGCTCGCGCGTGACGACAATTTTCTCAAAGACGTTGTTCGCCTTGATTTCCTTTTTCATCTCGGCTTCGATGGCGGGGAAATCCTCCGGCGAGATGCGGTGCTTCAGGTCCACGTCGTAATAAAATCCGTTTTCGACCGGCGGCCCGGCGGCGAATTGGGCGTCCGGCCACAGGCGCAGGATCGCGGTGGCCATGACATGGGCGGCGGAATGCCGGATGCGCTCCAGCTCGGTCATCTTCGCGCGCTCGTCCAAAGTTTTACGTTCAGCTTCCATAAGTCAAAAAGAGTTTAACCGCAGATGGACGCAGATAAACGCAGATTTTTTGCGCCGGCTGCGCCGCCATTTTGAGACGCAGAGAGAGCCGAAAAGGTCTGTGAATTATTCGCCTGTTGCTGAATTGGTTTTTATCTGCGTCCATTTGCGTTCATCTGAGGTTGAGTGCGTTCATCCGCCGTTGATAAAATAATTCTTTCCCACTCCAGGCGGGCGCGCTTGAAGTTCAGAATCAAACCGATGGGCAACTTGGTAATGCGGAGGTAGTTCAGCATCTGCCCGCGCTCATGGTCGGTGATTTGGTCTATCCACTTGGCGTCTACGACAACTTTGCCGAAGGCGATCAAATCGGGGATAAATTCGCCGACGTGTTCGCCTTTGTAGAGGACTTCAAAACTTCTTTGCTGGTCAAAGGCGATGCTTTTTCGTTTGAACTCAACTACCAGCGAATTCTCATAAAGCTTTTCGTTCAGTCCGTGTCCCAACTCATTCAACACCTCGAAGGCACAACCGATGATGGCATGGGTCTCGTCCTTGCACGGCCAATCCTCCGTCCTTCGGGCGTGCAGGTCTGGAAAATCATCAGCGTTCATCTGTGTTTATCTGCGGTCGTTAAATCCCTGAAATTTGGCGGACATGAGAAAAGATTAACAACAAAGGAACAAAGAAACCAAGTATATGAATTATCCAAAATCCTTTATTCCTGGTTACTTCGTTGTTCAGGTCATTTTGCCGTTTTCCAAATCCCCCACAGCGCGCCAAAACCGCACAGCAACAACGCGCTTACGGCCAGAGCACCACCATGAGGGAGTCCCGGCAGGAATTCCAGCGTCACGGCGCCGGTAGCCGGACCGATGCAGTTACCGACGCCGATGGCGGCTTCGTGAAGGCCGCCGTGCTCGCCCTTGGTGTCGCCGGCATCCATCGAATAATAGAGCGACGAGTAGTAAATGAGCCCAATGGCCCAGCCGAAGAAAATCTGCGCGACGATCAAGACGATCAGGCTCGGCACGGTGAGAATGGACACGAAGGAAACGATGAGCAGTGCGAACGCCGTCACGAGCCAGTGGAACCGGTAGTGCCACCCGGTCCACAGCCAGAGCCCGGCAAATGTCCCGAACCGCACAAAACACCAAAGCGAACAGGCAAACCCGGCGAACATGGGCGAGAGATGAAATTTGGCAGCGACCGCCGGCAATTCGGGAATGAACGTGTAGATGGCGATGTAGGCCACAGGATTGGCCAGCCAGGCCATCCGCAGAAAGGCGCGCGTTTTCGCCCGCGATGGGCGGTGCGGGTCGAGTGGCAAGAAATGCGAAGGCCCGCCTTTGTTGGCGGTGGTGCCGTTTGCGGATTTATCGAGCCAGATTACCGCCGCCAATTGTCCGACGCACAGCGCCAGTGGCAGGTAGAAAATGGTTTTGTAACCGAACGTTTCCACCAGCGTTCCGCCAATAAACAGGGCAAACGCATTGGTCGAGGCCCAGACAAGGTTGTAGATGCCGACCGCGCGCGGCAGCGTAACCGTGTCGCCGCCTTCACTGATGATGGCCTCGATCGTTGGCCATAGAAAACACATGCCGACGTTGAGAACGCCCGTCAGAAGGACGAGACCCAAAGCCGAGTGCCACTGCGATCCGGCGGCCCAGGCCAGCATCATCAAAACAAATCCGACCTTGAGCGCGGTGAAATAGCCGCGACGCTGCGCGAATTTGCCGCCTTGCCATGCGGCAATGGTGTAGATCAGCCCGTTAAACGCGGCCAAGGCGAGGTTCTCTTTGGTGTTAAAGCCGAACTCGTCCCGCATGTAGAAATACAGGTAGTAGGAATAAACGGAAGTTGCGAAGGAGCTGAGCCCTTCGCACGTGTAACAAAAGGTCTTGATCCGGTGACCGTGATTCATGTTGATGGCCGGCTTGATATTTCCCGAATTGCCGTCCCGCAATACCATTTCACGGCATCCGACATCGGCGGTTTCAACGTGTCCAAATCCTCGGCCGAACACCAGCGAATGTCGTGGTGCTCTTCGGCGGCGAGAGTGGCACGGGCATCTTGCCCGTGCGTTTCGGAAACGAAGGGGCGGGGCGCCCGTGCCACGTTTTTCAGCCGCGCCCAGTAAATCATCCCGATATGCTCGTGCGTATCGGTAATGCGGTGAATGTCGAGGAAACGAGGTGCGATGAGCGCGCGGGTGCCCGGAGAAGTCGTGGGCGGCCGTTCGCCGAGCAGTTCCACGTCCAGACCACTTTCCTCCTTTGCTTCTCGCAACGCAGCCTGCTCCGGGTCCTCGTCCAGTTCGATGTGCCCGCCCAAGGGCAGCCACTTGTCGAGCTTGCGATGATGAATCAGCAACACCTTGCCGTCGTGGACGACAAAAATCGCGACGGTGAAATCGATTTTTTCGTGGAGGTGGGGCATGGGCTAAAACAGCTAAATGGTAATTGATTAAATGAGTGACTGGTTAAATCAGTTTGGCGGCGCTGCTCATTTTACTTGTTTAACCATTTAACCAACCACTGAATTGACCAACTCAATAATCATACAAGCCGCTGTCGTGCGTGTACCCACCACCACCCGCCCCGCCTTCTTCGCCGCCCATGAAATCGCCGAGCACGTCGCCCAGGTCGGCCTCGATTTTCTCCGGGTCCTCGCCGGCTTCGAGCCGTTTGATGGCCACGTCCAGTTCCTTGGGAACCGAACCCGGCGGCATGAGGTCTTTCATCTTTTTCATCAGGTGCGCCATGTGCTTCGGGTTGTTCTCGTCCAGATGCTCCATGTCACGTTCGAGTTCCATCATGGCGCGCTCAACGCGCGGATCATCCAGGTCCGGCATCGGCGGCTCCCCGGAGTCAGATTCGGTTTTGGCAGCAGGTTCGAAAAGCTTGCGCGTCATGGCGAAACGGCTGACCTGTTTGGACATTTTTTTGTTGCCGCACTTGGGACAAACCGGCAGACGGTCGGGAGCCACGCGCTTGGAAAGGAAGCTATAAACCTTCCGGCACTTTGGGCAGGCAAATTCGTAAATCGGCATGGTTATTTTACAGCAAATTTCATGATCCATTTAATCGCAATAAAAGCAATCAGTCCAATGATCAGCAAACGTATAAGAACTTTGGAAGTCTTGACTTCCAAGTCAAATCGGTGCCAATTGAATTTCGATTGACCCCAATCCTCGTTCCGCGCATAAGCTTGAAAAATTTTGATTGTTTCAGCGACGGGGATGGGTTGATGAATGTCGGTGCTGTAATTATATTCCCGATTTCCGCTCTGATAGGTCAGGACAAAGCCCTCATCATGGGTTCCGGTGGCCATGATTTCTTCCGCCTCCCGCCGTGCCAGAATGATCATCGAGAGGCCCGGTCCGCGTAAAAAACCGGTCCCTTTGCCCAAAGTTTCAAAGGCAGAGGCAATATCGGTTTCGCCTGGATTCCGAATGCTCTTACCATCAACATTTAACGTCAGCGCCATTTTGACATCTCCGCCCCGGTTCAAAAATGATCTGAGTCGCAACAACAAAAAACCCCGGCATGGCCGGGGTCTGCAAGCGCATAATTTTGTTATTTCATCTTCTCGAAATTCTTCTGGAGAATCTGCCAGTCCTTCAGGCCGGTGACCTTGCTTTGGTACGACTTGATGATCTCGGCTTCCTTCGCGTTTTTGGTCGGCTTCAGGTTTTTGTAGAATATGCCGAAATAACCGGGAAAATCCGCCCCGGCCAATTTGTAGGCGGCCAGTTCGTCGGTCACGTCGTGATCTTTCGGGACTTCGTTGAACACGCCGCCTTTGCGCGGATTGGCGGCGTCGAACGCGCCTTCGTAAAATTCCACGCACTCGCTCAGGCATTCGATGAAACTGAAGCCGTCGTGGTCCATCGCGGCCTCCATCATCGCCAGCACATGGTTTGGATTCGTGGACGTGGTGCGCGCGACGAAGGTGGCGCCGGCGGCAATCGCCTGTTTCATCGGGTTGATGGGATAATCCACCGCGCCCCACTGGTCGGTCTTGCTTTTGAAACCAAGCGGTGACGTGGGTGAGGTCTGCTTTTTCGTCAGGCCGTAAACCCAGTTGTCCATGACGCAATACGTCAGCTTGACGTTTTTGCGCGCGGTGTGGTTGAAATGGTTGCCGCCGATGGAAAACGCGTCGCCGTCGCCGCCGAAGACGAACACGTGCAGGTCCGGCCGCGACAGTGAAATGCCCGTGGCAAACGGCAGCGCGCGCCCGTGAATGAAGTGCACGCCGTGCGCCTGCACGAAGTACGGGAACCGGCTGGAACAGCCGATGCCCGCCACCGTGGTAATGTTCTCATGCCAGATCTTGCGCTTCTCGATGAGCTTGAAGTAAAGCGCGAGCACCGAGAAATCGCCGCAGCCCGGGCACCAGGTCGGATGGTCGGCGGCAATCTCCTTTTTCGTCAGACCCTTACGCTCGGCGCCCGGCGCCGGCGGCGCCGCGACAATTCCCTTCTGCGGGACGCGGGCCGGTATTTCAGCAATGGCTTCACTCATAAAAAATAAATTATTCTCAACGTTAGAGGTTTAGACGGTTTTGGCGGCTTGGCCGTTCGAGGACAGCTTCAGCTTCACGGCGGCGAGAATCTCCTTCACCTTCCACGTCAGACCATCGGTCTTGCTGATGCTGCGGATATGTGAATCGGCATAACGCCCGCGCAGCAACGTCGCCAACTGGCTGTGGCCGTAAATGCCCTCGTCGTTCATCTCGACGACAAAGACGTGATGGAAACCGGAAAAGATGTTGTCGAGGCCGTTGGGCAACGGGTTGAGGTGGCGGAGATGCAACGACGAAATGCTGTCACCCGCCGCCCGGGCGCGATCCACCGCCTCATGAATCGGTCCTTCGGTGGAACCCCAGCCGACCAGCAACACGTTGCCTTCCGGCGGACCGTAAATTTTCGGCGTCGGCAGCGAGGCGGCCAGCGCCTGAAGCTTTTTCCGGCGTTTGGCCGTCATCTGCATGTGCATTTTGGGCGAGCCGCTGGGATGTCCCAATTCGTCATGCTCCAGGCCGGTGACGACCGGGTATTTGCCGCTCTGAATCCGCGTGCCGGGCGGGACGTGGTGCGTCACACTGTCGGGCGCGGACAAATCGTAGGGTTTGTGGTCGGGCACCGGCGCGAAATCGGGCGAAAGGTCCTGGCAGACCTTTTCAAGGTCCGGCTCGATGAAGGCCTCGATGCGCGTGGCGATGCCCTGGTCGGTGAGGATGATGACCGGCACGCTGTATTTACGCGCGAGGTTGACGGCCTCGATGGCCGTGTAAAAACAATCCTCGACACTGGCCGGCGCCAGGACGACGCGCGGCGAATCGCCGTGGCCGCCGAAACAGGCGATGTTCAAATCGGATTGCTCGACGTTCGTGGGCATGCCGGTCGAGGGCCCGCCACGCTGGACGTCCACGATGACCAGGGGCATTTCTGCCATCACCGCCCAGCCGAGCGCTTCGGTCTTGAGCGAAATGCCCGGGCCGCTGGAACCGGTCACCGCCACGCGCCCGGCATAGCTCGCCCCAATGGCCATCGAGATGGAGGCGATTTCGTCCTCGCATTGGACAAAGGTGCCGCCGTATTTCGGCAGTTCGCGGCGCAGCAATTCCATGATGTCCGACCACGGCGTGATGGGATAACCCGCGCCGAACCGCACACCGGCGGCAATCAAGCCGTAGCCCAGGGCCTCGTTGCCGTTCATCACCACCTGGCGTCCGCCCTTGCTTTCGCTGTCCTTGAACTTGAAGATTTCCAGCACGTTGTCGAGCGAATGCGCATAGCCGGCATGAAAGGCCGCGAGCGCGTTGTTCAGCACGCTGGGGTCCTTGCCGGTGAAACGTTCGCCGATGAGCTTTTCGAGTTTCGGCAAATTCAAATCGAAAATCCTGGCGACCAGGCCGAGCGCATAAATGTTTTTGCCCTTGTCCTTGGCCGTGCCGCCGATGGCCTCGACGGTCAGGCTGGAAATCGGAATGCCGATGTGGCGATAATCCTTTTCCCATTCCGGCTTGGCCTGGACATGGTCGGAATCGAACAGCACGATGCCGCCCTTTTTGAGCGAGCCGATGTGGCCCTCGTAGGAATGCTGGTAGAACGCCAGCAGCACGTCCGCCTCGTCCCCGGCGCTCAAGACCTCGCCCGAGCCGATGCGAACCTGGAAAATGGAGGGACCGCCGGAGATGGTGGCGGGGATCGTCATAAACGTCATGACCTCCTGTTCGCTGCGGCCGGCCAGCCGGGCGAGAAATCCGCCGATGGCCTGGATGCCGTCCTGCGAATTGCCGGCGATGCGGATCACGGCTTCGTTGATCTTCGAAACTTTCGGAGCGCCGCCCGAAGGCGACGCGGTTGCCATTGTATCACTCATGAATCCTCACAAATATTAAACCAAATTTCAGCCGCGCAAGGTCAGAGGCACCACTGAAGGCGAAAGCGACACTGCACCATTGCCTTGTCACACTAAGCCACGCGAAGACACCGTGTCAAATTCTAATCCTGTGTTTATGTATCTCATAATGAATAACTTGTGTTAATTTGCCGGGAAACGGACGGGCTGTTGAAAGTTGAAATTAGATCCTTTTATAACCCTGTGCCGACGGTGAACACTTTCTTTTGTCATAACGAGCTACTTGCATGACAATAACGGTGTAGGTTAGCGTCCACGGGATGCCATGACGTTGCAGGAACAATACGACGACGCGATGTTCGATTTCAGCCGGGGAGACTTGGACGGCGCCATCGCCAGGCTCAAGGCGGTGCTGGCCGCCGATCCCGCGCATTTTGACGCGCAACTGGCGCTGGGCATGGCGTATTATCGCAAAGGCGATTTCGCGGTCGCCATCGCCGAAGGCCACAAGGCCGAACAGCTCCGCCCGCGCGAGCAACTGGTCCACACGAATCTCTCGCTGTTTTACATGAAGGCCGGCGACAAACCCAGGGCCGAGCATCACGGTTTGCAGGCGAAAATTGAATCATGGCGCGCCGACGCCGCCCAAGCCAAGGAACCGGCAACGGAGGCTGGCAGCGATGCCGAATTACAAATCGCGCGGTCCCAGCCGCCGCCCATCAAATTTCCGAGCCAGCCGTGGAAGAAGAAGTGAGGTGTGGATTCGTCAAATGAGTGATAGCTTAAATGGGTTGAAAGTGGCGCCCGAAGAGCCTAAAACTCATTTAACCGATTTAACCGGTTGCCATTTACCTGGATCATGAAAACCGCCTATGAACTTGCGATGGAGCGTTTGCAGAATGACGCCCCGACCAAGAGATTAAATGCAGTGCAGAAAAAGGAGCTTGCGGAATGGGATTCGAAATATGCCGCCAAAATTGCCGAACGCGAAATTGCGTTGAAGGATGAGATCGCCCGGGCGGGCGCGGCGGGTGATGCCGAGAAGGTTGAAAAGCTGCACGAACAATGGGTTGCCGAACGCAAGAAACTTCAAGCCGAATTGGAAGAAAAAAAAGAACGGGTGCGGCAATTGGCTCAATAAGTTTTTTCTTCCAAATCCCCGGTATTCTGGTGCGCGCGAGAGGACTTGAACCTCCAACCCTTTCGGGACCAGATCCTAAGTCTGGCGCGTCTGCCATTCCGCCACGCGCGCGATCCGCAACAGGTTGCGCCCCGGGCCGGGGAATCTCAAGCCCGCTTTTGCGGCCGGTCGCGCCGGTTTTGCCTTGAGCCAACGCGCGATTGCGCCTATCAAGAGCTTCGTTTAGGTTCGCACCATGTCATTTGGGAATCGTCTTTGGTCTGGCGTGTTGGCCGTTTGGGTCGCCCTCACGCTGAGCGGCTGCCTGCCGTCGGGCCAAAATCAGTCCGAAGAGGAAAAAGAGCCGCATTTTGTCCTCGGCAAGAGCCGCATCAACGCGATGGATTATCAGGGCGCCATTCAAGCATTTGAGGAATCATTGGAGGTAAATCCCCATTCGGCCGCGGCTCACTTTGAACTCGGCTGGCTTTACGATGAAAAGGAATCCGACCCGGCCGCCGCCATCTACCATTATCAACAGTACTTGAAATTCGATCCGGACGCGGGCAATACGGAGGTCATCAAGCAACGCATTGAAAGCTGCAAACAACAACTGGCCGCCGATGTGCTGCCGTTGCCGAGCACGCCGGCCGCGCAAAAGCAGATCAACCAGTTGATCGAGCAGAACCAGCAGTTACAGGACGAGGTCAACAAATGGCGCGCCTATTACGCGAGTCAACTGGCGGCTAAAAATCAGGCTGCTCCGGCGCCCGGCCCGGAGGTGGCGCAGACTTCCGCAAATCCAGTATCACCGCCACCGGCGCAAAATGTCCCCGCGCCGGCCAGGCAACCCGGCAGAGATCGTCCGGCGCGATCGACCCCGACCAAGGCAACCACGCATTTGCACATCGTTACCGTCGGGGAAACGGCCGTCCGCATTGCGCGCCGGTATGGCATCTCGCTGGATGCCCTGCTGGCCGCCAATCCGGGTTTGGAACCCCGGCGAATGCGCGTCGGCCAGGTCTTGAACATTCCCTCGCCCTGACCGCCCCATGATCCCACGCATTACATTCCTGTTTATCGCGGTGTTCTGGATCGCGATGAATGTGCTTCTCTGGCGCGCGGAATACGTTTCGCATGGCGCCGGGGTTCGCGTGCCCGTGGCTTTGGTCTGGCAGAAAATCTTAACCGCGCCGGATATTTCCTCACTGACGGTTTTTCAAGACGGCCAGCGGGTCGGTTTCAGCGAATTTTCCACGAGCATCGAACAGGAAATGGCCACGCTGGATGAAGGCAAACCCGTCCCCGAATCCATCAACACCGGCACGGGTTATCAAATTCGATTTAACGGGAACGTGGGCCTTGGCGATTTTACCAACCGGCTGACTTTTAACGGTCTCCTCAAATTTTCGCACCAGCGCGAGTGGCGCGAATTGAATCTCAAAGTATCCTCGCATTTTGCCACCGCCGAGGTTCACTCCCTGGCCGCCGAACAAACGGTTCACCTGACCATCACCAGCGACGATCTCAGCACCGAGCGCGTGTTCAGCTTTGACGATTTGAAAAATCCGAATGCGTTATGGCGTGCCTTCGCCGGGAATCTGGGCGGCGACTGGGTTGACGACCTGGATTTGCCGGGTGTTCTGCAAACGCCCGCCACGCCCGCACAAGGGATTCATTGGGAGGCACATCTTGACCGGTTGACCATTGGCCGGGAACTCGTACCCGCCTACCGCCTGGAAACACGGATCCTCGACCATCCCATTGTCATTTACGCCAGCACGCTCGGCGAAATCCTGCGCGTCGAGCTGCCCGGCGGCGTGACTGCCTCATTCGATCAGCTTGGCAACCCTTGAAGCCGACGCCATGATCGAAATCGTTCATCTCGTCAAAAAATATGGCGACCTCGTCGCGGTGGACGACGTCACCCTGACCATTCCGCGCGGTGAATTCTTTGCCGTGCTCGGCCCCAACGCCGCCGGCAAAACGACGACGCTGAAAATTCTCACCGGCCTGATGAAACCGACCGCCGGGTGTGCGCGCATTTGTGGCTTTGACGTACAGGGAGACCCGGTCGAGGCACGCCGCCGCCTCGCCTACGTGCCGGATTTTCCCTTCCTCTACGACAAATTGACGGCGCGGGAATTCTTCCGTTTTACCGGGCAATTGTTCGGCATGGCCGACGCGCAAATCGATGCCAACGCAGAAGCGTTGATCGCGCGCTTTCATCTGGCCGATTTTGCGAATCTCCCGCTCGAAAGCCTGTCGCACGGCACGCGCCAGCGAGTGGCCATCGTGTCCGCCCTGTTGCACGATCCGGAGGTTTTTGTGATTGACGAACCCATGGTCGGCCTTGACCCGCAGCACGCGCGCGTGGTGAAAGATGTGCTCAAGGAGCGGTCGCTCGCGGGCATGACCGTGCTGATGTCCACGCACGAACTCAGCGTGGCCGAGGAAATGGCCGACCGCATCGGCATCATCAACGACGGGAAATTGGTTGCCGTGGGTACGCGCGAGGAGTTGCGCAAACTAAGCGGCGCGCCGGGCGCGCTGGAAGAAATCTTTCTGACGCTGACAACGAACAAAAGCGAAACCTGACTCCGGGTTAAGCATCATGGCCGGAAAGACGGCGGCCAATCCCCTCCTGGTTTTGCTGTGTCACCGCAACGCTTTCTTTTGGATTGACGGAATGGGGTTTTGTGCCATTTTGTCACTTTGAAACTCTGATTTTATTCAATGGCTGCGGCGAAATCCAGTTTTCTCGACAAAGTCCTAGGCCGCATCGGGCGGCTGGATACTGAAGGGTTGCAGACGGTGGTCCAGCGGCTGGCGCGGGAGCGCAGTTTCCTGGAGACGCTGTTTAACACCATTGAAGACGGCGTGCTCGTGGTGGATGAGCAAGGCCGGATCCTTTACTTCAATCAGGCGGTCACACGCCTGCTGGGTTTGCAGCCGGGAGTCGAAGGCCAGCACGTCACGCGCTTTCTGCCTGAACTCGACTGGGGAGAGCTCTCGCACTTTGACCGCCAGGGCGGCGGGCACGTCGCCCGACACGAATTTGAGGTGGATTACCCGCGTCCGCGCTTCTTGCGTCTTTACGCCGCGCCGCTCGATGGCGAGGCCACCGGCAGTTCCGGCCTCGCGCTCATTTTGCATGATGCCACCGAAACGCGGCAGAAAACCTTCGAGGCCATCGAAAGCGAGCGCGTCCAGGCGCTCACCTTGCTGGCGGCCAGCGTGGCGCATGAAATCGGGAATCCGCTCAATGCGCTGCACATTCATTTGCAGCTGATGGAGCGGGAATTGAAGAAAGCCGGTCGGGAGCCGAGGGCCGAGGGTCGGGAGTCAAAGGCGGCCGGACCCGGACCCGGCTCGCGATCCGCGACCCCCGACCTCCGGCGCCTGGAACAATACCTCGACGTGGCCAAGGGCGAGATCAACCGGCTGGATTACATCATCACCCAATTTTTGCAGGCGATCCGTCCCGTGGCGCCGCAATTAAAACCGGCCTCCTTGAACGAGGTGGTTGAAAAAACCCTGGACTTGCTGCAACCGGAACTGGGCAATCGCGGCCTGAATGTGAAAACAAAACTGGCGCGCCGGCTGCCGGCCGCGCCGCTGGACGCAACGCAGATGCAGCAGGTCCTGGTGAATCTGGTCAAGAACGCGATGCAGGCGATGACCCGGGGCGGCACGCTGACGCTGCAAACCGGGGAGGGCGCGGACGGCGTTTGGGTGAGCGTCGCCGACACGGGCGGGGGCATTCCGGAGGAGCAAATCAACCGCATTTTCGAGCCGTTTTACACGACCAAAAAAAGGGGCACGGGCCTGGGTTTGATGATTGTCCAGCGCATCGTGCGCGCGCACGGCGGCCGGATCGAACTCGAAAGCCATCCGGGCCGGGGCACGACCTTTCGCGTGTGGCTGCCGGTGCACGAGCGCCAGCCGCGATTGTTGCCGGAAGGGACGCCCGAAACTCAACGACGAAACCTGTGACGGAAAAGCCGACCTTGCTGATTGTGGACGACGAGAAGCCGACGCGCGACGGTTTGCGCGCGGCGCTCGAAGAGCGTTACGACGTGTATGTGGCCGAGGATGCCAAGGCCGCCGGTGAACTGCTCGAACGCGAAAACTTCGACGTGTTGCTCACGGATTTCCGCCTGCCGAGCGAGGACGGCATGAAGTTGATTGCGCGCGCCAAATCGCTGGCCCGGCCGCCGATCTGCATTTTGATGACGGCCTATGGTTCGGAGGAGCTGGCCGTGGAAGCGATGAAACGCGGTGCGGACGATTACATCGCCAAGGGCCGGCTGCAAATTGACGAGCTGGAGATGCGCATCGCGCGCGCGCTGCGCCGGCAAAACCTCGAAACGGAAAATGTTTCGCTGCGCCGGCAGCTCGACACCCGGTTCGGCCTGGAAAACCTCGTCGGCAAATCGCCGGCGATGGAGGAAATCTTCGAGGTCATCCAGCAGGTGGCGCCGTCCCGCGCCACGGTCCTGCTCAGCGGCGAGAGCGGCACGGGCAAGGAACTGGTGGCGCGGGCCATTCACCAGCTCAGTCCGCGCGCCCGGCAACCGCTGGTGATTGTGCACGGCGCGGCCCTGGCGCCGACGCTGCTGGAAAGCGAATTGTTCGGCCACGAAAAGGGCGCGTTCACCGGCGCGTACGAGCGGCGCATCGGCCGTTTCGAGCAGGCGCAGGGCGGCACGCTGTTTCTCGACGAAATCGGCGAGATTGACGCGGCCATTCAGGTCAAACTGCTGCGGTTTCTGGGCGAGCGGACCTTTGAGCGCGTCGGCTCGAACAAGACGCTGACGGCCGACGTCCGGCTCATCGCGGCGACGAACAAAAACCTGGAGGAGCTGGTCAAGAGCGGGACCTTTCGCGAGGATTTGTTCTTCCGGCTGCGGGTGGTGGAGATCCATCTGCCGCCGCTGCGCGAGCGGGCGGGTGATATTCCGCTGCTGGCGCAAAAGTTCTTGCGCGAGTATGCGCAGGAGAACAGCAAGGCGGTGAACGAATTTACCGCAGATGCCCTGGAACGGCTGACGAATTATGCCTGGCCGGGCAACGTGCGCGAGCTGCGCACGGCCATCGAGCACGCGGTGGTGCTGTGCCGGGGCGAAAAGATTTCCGCGCGCGATTTGCCGCCGTCAGTGCGCGGCGGTCCGGCCGGGCACGCGGGCGAGCCGCCATTGTTCGCGCGAAATGATTTGACAGTGAAGGAAGCGGAGAAACAATTAATCATTCACGCCTTGAAAGAGACCAACGGAAATCGCACATTGGCCGCCCGGAAAGTCGGCATGAGTAGGCGGACATTTCATCGTAAACTGCACACCTACCAGCTGGAAGGGTTTTGATTATGCCATCCGTACAAGACTTGATTCATAAGCTCGAAGAGGGCGGCGGCGCGCGTCATTTGAAGACGGCCGCCTTTTGTGTCGCGATCCTGTTCCTGATGCTCCTCTACAATTGGTTCGCCTACCGCAACTTCGCCACGCCCGAAGCGATGGACTCGGCGCAACTGGCGCGCAACCTCGCGCAAGGCCAGGGCTACACCACGTTGTTCATCCGACCCTTCAGCCTGTATCTCGTGCAGAGCCATAACCAGGCCAAGGCCGCCGATGTGCTGGCCAGCGCCGGCACGGACTTCGCGCAAATCAAAACCCCGCACCCGGACCTGGCCAACCCGCCGGTGTATCCGCTCGTGCTGGCCGGCCTGATGAAGGTGCTGCCGTTTCATTACCCGCTGGACCTCAAAAGCGCCTTCTGGAGCAGCGGCGGAAATTTCTGGCGTTACGAACCGGACTTTCTGATTGCGTTGTTCAATGAAGTGCTTTTGCTGGCGGTGGTGGTGCTGACGTTTTTTCTCGCCCGAAGATTGTTTGATACCAGCGTGGCCTGGCTTTCCGCCATTTTGGTGCTGGGTTGCAACCTGTTGTGGCGATTCAGTGTGTCCGGCCTGTCCACGATGTTGCTAATCATCATTTTCTTCGGACTGATCTGGTGCATCCTGCGCCTGGAAGAGGCAGCGCGTGATCCGCAAGCGTCGCCGGGCCGGCTGCTGGGTCTGGCCATCGCGGCCGGGGTGGTGACCGGTGTCGGCGCGCTCACGCGCTATGCTTTCGGCTGGGTCATCCTGCCGGTGATCGTTTTCTTGATCCTCTTCGGCGGGCCGCGCCGGGCGTGGTGCGTGCTGGCGGCTTTCGGCGCCTTTGCGCTGGTGTTGACGCCCTGGGTCATTCGCAATTTCACCGTCAGCGGCACGCCCTTCGGAACGGCAGGTTATGCCATCGTCGAAGGGACAGGGGCGTTCCCCGGATTTCAATTGGAGCGTTCCATTAATCCGCATCTTTCCGATGCGCTGGGGTTGGGGCTTTATGTGCACAAATTTCTGGCCAACACGCGCCCCATCCTGGAGGACAGCCTGCCCAGACTGGGCGGCAGCTGGGTGAGCATGCTGTTCCTGACCGGTCTGCTGTTGAGTTTCCGCAGCGTGGCCGTGCGGCGGATGCGCTATTTTTTACTGATGTGTCTGGCGGTCTTCATCGTGGCGCAGGCGATGGGGCAAACGCAGCTTTCGGAGGAATCGCCGGTGGTTAATTCCGAAAATCTTTTGGTGCTGTTGACGCCGCTGGTGTTCATATACGGCGTGAGCTTGTTTCTCGTCCTGCTCGATCAAATGGAGCTGCCGCTCCGCGAATTGCGTCTGGTGGCGAAAGTCGTCTTTGTGGGATTATGCTGTGCGCCGCTGATATTTACGCTGTTGCCGCCCCGAACCCGGCCGGTGGCGTATCCCCCGTATTATCCGCCGGACATCCAGGCGATTGCCGGTTGGATGAGGCCAAACGAGTTGATCATGAGCGACGTGCCGTGGGCGGTTGCCTGGTATGGCCAGCGCCAATCCGTCTGGCTGACCCTGAACTATCAGGATGATTTCTTCGCCATCAACGATTATTTGAAGCCGGTCCAGGCACTCTATCTCACGCCCGAAACGATGACGGCGGCATTTGGACCCGATTGGGTGCGCCCCGACCAACACACCTGGGGTAACTTTATTCTCCAGGCCGCGGCACAGGAAAAAATTCCGGTCAGTTTCCCCCTGAACCACGCGCCGCCCGGCTTTTTCCCGGAGCGCCTGTTCCTGACCGATTCCGATCGTTGGAAATTGCAGAAATAACAAAATTCGGTCGAGGTCGAACCGAATTTGCCCGACTTCGCTTCGAGCCGGAATGGCCTCGGTTTCGAGTTTCTTGCTGAAAGTCCACCATTTGTGGTCCTTAAAAATGGCTTTTTTAAAAACTATCGACACCCTCCTCCGGTTCAGCTAAATTGGTAATGGTTCTATTAGAAGACCCGAACTGTTATGAAACGAACCGTTGAGATTCTCGCGGGAATCCTCTATGAATAGAACGTTACTGGCCTGTCTCTCCGCCCTTGCCGTGGCTGCACCGTTGCGAGGACAGGAATTTGTCAACTTGGATTTCGAGTCCGCACAAGTCATTGTTACAACCAACTCTGCTGGCTTTATTGGTCTCGATGCTGGCAGCGCCTTGCCAGGCTGGTCGGCATTCTCAGGAACGAATCAGCTATCACTGGTTGACTATGATCCCAGTACGCTGGTCGTTCCTGGTTCCGTTGGGTTGTTTGGGTCGAACGCAGACGTTATTGACGGAAACTTCAGCGTCTTTTTACACGGAGACGGTTCCATCAGCCAGACCGGTCTCGTTCCCAGCGGCACCTAATCGTTGCGCTTTGATGCAACCTCGTATTGGGGGGCGTCGTCCTCCCTGCAGGTTTCTCTGGGCGGGGAAAACTTGTCCTATACGGCTGTTTCCAGCAGCATCAATTCTTCCGGCCTGAGTTATAACGTTTATGCCGCCAACGTTTCCGCTTTCGCTGGGAAAATCGAAACGCTGACTTTTGCAGTGGCCCCCGGCTTTATGGGCCTGGACGACATTCAATTTTCGCCTGAAATCATTCCCGAGCCTTCAGCTGCGTCTCTGCTTTTCTTCGGCAGCGGGATCTTTATGTGCCTTCGCGCCCGCAAAAAACTCCGGTTGAATGAGCCGGATTGAACCATGATGCTATTGGCAGAAGCTTCCAATTATGCGGCCGCCCGCCGCAACCGGTCCGCAATGGCTGACCATTCCGGCAAATCCGGCGGCGCTTCCACCACAATCCATTCCGCGCCGACCTCGTCGCAGCGGTGCAGTTCCGCATAAATCGCCCGCGCAAACGCTTCCGCATCGTGCGGAATCACACTCACGTTTTCAAAATGTTCGGCGGAGGGAATTTGAGTGTGGGCAATGACGTGACCCGTGGCCCGTGACAGGTGACACGTGACCAGGCGCGCCAGCAAATCCACGTCGTCCTTCCAATCCAGCACGAATAATTTAGCCTTCGGCGAATAATGTTTTTGCAGAAGTCCCGGACTCCGAAGCGAATTGTTTCCTGTCACTGGCCGCTTGCCACTTGTCACTTCGCCGCAAACGGCGGCGAGTGATTCGGCGTGAATCATGCCCGGGCGCAGAATTTCCGGCGGCCCCGCTTTCGGGCGCAACAGCGGGGTCAAATCCAGGACGGTGGATTCAATCCCCACCTGTGACGGGCCGCCATCAATGATCAGGGAAATCTTGCCGCCGAGTTGTTGGCGGACATGCTCGGCGGTGGTCGGAGAAACCCGGCTGGATACATTCGCGCTGGGTGCCGCGAGCGGAAAATCGCATTCGCGAATCACTGCTTGAATGAGCGGATGACCTGGCCACCGCACGCCCACGGTCGGGCCGCCGGCGGTCACCAGGTCGGGAATTTCCCTGGTGCGCGGCAACACGAGCGTCAAGGGGCCGGGCCAGAACGCTTTGGCCAGTTGGTCCGCGTCCGCCGGCCAATCCGTGACGCAATGCTTCGCCATTTCGACACTGGCGACATGAACGATGACTGGATTATTTGCCGGCCGGCCTTTGACCTGGAAAATTTTGGCGACGGCCTTTTCGTCCAGCGCATTGGCGGCCAGGCCATAGACCGTTTCCGTCGGCAGCGCCACCACTTCACCCGCGCGCAACGCATCGGCCGCGCGTTTTACCGCGGCTGCAAACAATGCCGGCGTGTGCGTGGACAGGATTTGAGCGGCCACGCGCTATTCATAGCGCAAGGCGTCAATGGGGTCGAGCTTGGACGCCTTCCAGGCGGGATAAAACCCGGAAATGACGCCGACGACGGCGCTGGAGAACGAGGCGATGAGGATCCACATAACCGGCGTCAGTGTGGGCCAGTGGGTGATGGAAGCGACGAAGTGGGAAATACCCATGCCGGACGCGATGCCGATGGCCCCGCCAATGAGGCTCAGCGTGACGGCCTCGATGAGAAATTGCACCAGAATATCACCCCCGCGCGCGCCCACGGCCATGCGGATGCCGATCTCGCGGGTGCGCTCGGTCACGCTCACCAGCATGATGTTCATGATGCCGATGCCGCCAACGACCAGGGAAACGGCGGCGACGCCGGCCAGCAAAAAGCCCATCACCCGGGCGGTGGAGGAGGCGGCTTGGGCGATATCTTCCTGGCTGCGCACGAGGAAGTCCATGGGACCACCGGGCCTGAGATGATGGCGCTGCATCAGCAGGGAGGTGATTTCCTTCTGCACATAGGGCATGGCCGCTTCGGAATCTGCCTGCACAAGTATGGTATCCAGCCACGTCTCCCGGTTGATGCGCTTCAATTCCGTCGTGTAGGGAACAACGACGACATCATCCTGGTCCTGTCCCATGGGGGACAATCCCTTGGATTGCAGCACGCCGATGATCTGACAGGGAACACCCCTAATGTTCATCAATTGGCCGAGCGGATTCTCGTTGGCGAACAACTGCTGGGCCACGGTATTTCCGATGACACAGACCTTGGCGGCCTGGCGTACTGCCTGTTCACCGAACATTTCACCTTGGGCCAGTGTCCATTGGCGAATTTGAAGATATTCGGGGGATTCGCCCAGGATGCTGGTGTTCCAGTTCTGATTCCCGGCAATGACCTGGGCGCGGGTTCGATTTTCCGGGCTGACGGCGCGCACGCCTTGAAGCTGGGTTTGAATGGCTTGAGCATCCTCCAGAACCAGTGTGTGGTTGTTGCCCCAGCCCAGCCGCGCGCCGCTGGAACTGAAGGAACCCGGGAAAATGAGCAGCATATTTTCTCCCAGACTGGCAATTTGCTGCTCGACCTGTTGCTTGGCCCCGCTGGTGATACTGACGGAGGCGATGACGGCGCCGACGCCGATGATCATGCCCAGCATGGTGAGAATGGTGCGCATTTTGTTCCGGCGCAGCGCGCGCAGGGCGATTCGCAGGGTGGCGAGAATTCTCATGCACTCAATTTAATCGCTTGCTGCGCCGCCTGCAAATGGCGCAGCTCGGTTTCGGCGCTCAACCGATTGCGAACGGCTTCGTCCGTGACGATTTGTCCGTCGCGCAGTATCACGGTGCGTTTGGTGTAGCGGGCGATGTCCAGTTCATGCGTGACCATGATGATCGTGATGCCCTGGTCATTCAATTTTTGGAACACGCCCATGATCTCGATGCTGGTCTGGCTGTCCAGGTTGCCGGTGGGTTCATCGGCGAGCAACAACGCCGGCTGGTTGACCAGGGCGCGCGCGATGGCCACCCGCTGTTGCTGGCCGCCGGACAGCTGATTGGGATGATGATCCGCACGGGTCGCAAGTCCGACCAGTTCGAGCGCGCGCAGGGCGAATTCGCGTTGCTCGCTGGCGGGGATGTGGCGGTGGCTGTAAAGCATCGGCATCTCGACGTTTTCTAGCGCGGAGGTGCGGGAAAGCAGATTGAAGCCCTGGAAAACAAAGCCGATTTTTTTGTTGCGAATGTCAGCCAGCGCGTCGCGGTCCAGCGTCGAGATGTCCATGCCATCCAGGCCGTAGTGGCCGCTGGTAGGGCGATCCAGACAGCCGATCATGTTCATCAGGGTGGATTTGCCGGAACCGCTGGCGCCCATGATGGCGACAAATTCGCCGGGCAAAATTTCCAGCGAAATGCCGCGAACGGCATGAACCTCCACCTCGCCGGTATGGTAGGTCTTGCGGATGTCTTCGAGTTTGATGACGGGATTCATTTGCCGGTGAACGGCCGCGTTAGGATTCAAGTCGCGTCTCAAAATTCATAGGGTGAAGGCGCTTAAAAACGCCGGCGAAAAGCGAACGGATTATTTACCTCCTGACTGGAAGACAGGCCGGGAATTTGCAGCCCCATGACAACCTGGTCGCCTTCCTTCAGCCCCGAAAGCACTTCCGTGTAAATATTGTCAGTGATGTCGGTCTTGATTTGCACCGGCTCCAGTTTGGTACCGCCATCGTCGTCTTTGGCCAGCATATAAACGGTATGAACCACCGGCTGTTCGCCGCTGGCTTCACCCCCCCGTCCCCGGCCGCGGCCAAAACCGCCAGGCCTGTGACCACCGAACCGGTTGGTGCCAGTGGAAGCCTGCGCCACCTGGCCGCCGGCTGCGGCATTCTCCGTCCCCGTTTCCTGGGGTTGGAAGCGCAAAACGGCATTGGGAATTTCCAGAACGTTTTTGTGGTCGGCAACGATGATGGAGACGGTCGCCGTCATGCCCGGCTTGAGTTTCAAGTCGGGGTTGGGCACGCCGATGACCGTATCGTAGGTGACGACGTTGTTGAGCGTCGTCGGCGCGTTTCGCACCTGGGTGACGATTCCGTGAAACGTGCGGTTCGGGTACGCGTCCACCGTGAAATCCACATTTTGGCCCTCCTTGACTCCGCCGATGTCCGCTTCATCCACGTTCGCGTCAATCTGCATTTCGGTCAGACTGTTGGCAATTTGGAACAAGGTTGGCGACTGCAGGCTGGCTGCCACGGTTTGACCCACGTCCACATTGCGGGAAATAACCACGCCGTTCACCGGCGAGTAAATTTTGCAGTAACTCAGGTTGGCCTGCGCGTTGGAGAGAGCGGCCTCCTTGATTTGCACCGTCGCCTCAGCTTCGTGCAGGTTGGCGATGGCGGTGTCATAATCGGATCCTGAAATCAGTTTATTCGTGAACAGGTCGCTGCTGCGTCGGGCCTCCACTTGCTGCAACTCCAGGTTCGCTTTCGCGTTGGCCAAATCGGCAGTCGCCTGGTCGACCTGGGCCTGATACGTCCGGGGGTCTATTTCCGCAATGAGTTGGTCCGCTTTTACCTGGGAATTGTAATCCACGTACAGCTTGCTGATCCGGCCCGAAACCTGGCAGCCGACCGTGACGTTGGTAACCGGATTCAATGCCCCCGTTGCCGTCACCACCTGCAGAATATCCCCTCGCTGGATCGCGACCGTTTCATACTGCGGTGAATCATCACGACTATGTTGCCAATACCAGATGCCCGAACCGAGACCCATCACGACAACGGCCACGATGAAAACCCACTTCCACCCGCGATTACGATGATTTTCTGCCATAAGAGCGATTCCAGGCGCCGACGTTTATAGAATGAGACAACGGCAGCAGCGAACAAGTTACGAAATTTTCTGCATCTGTCCATGTTTTCGTTGGTGTGCATTTTCCGCTTTGAGCTGGTAGCGGCGGTTCCTAGAATCGTCCGGTGCTCGAAAGATTGATTTCCCAACTCATTGCGCGACGACCGCTGGCCGGCCCGCAGGTTTGCGCCGCAGTGGAAGAACTGGCTGATGAAAAAGTCCCGGCGCTGGCCAAAGCTGATTTTCTGACGGCCCTCGCGCAAAAAGGCGAAACGCCCGACGAGATTGCCGCTTTTGCCCGTGCGTTGCGGGATAAATCCATTCCGCCTCCGATTGATTCCGCCTGGCGGGAGGGCCATGAAATCCTCGACGTGGTCGGCACGGGCGGCGACCGTCTGGGCACGTTCAATATTTCCACCGCCGCGGCGTTGATTTGCGCCGCGGCCGGCGTCACCGTCGCCAAGCATGGTAACCGGGCGGTTACTTCCCAGGCGGGCAGCGCCGACGTTTTGGAAGCACTGGGCGTGCGGATAGATTTGCCGCCAGCCGAGGCCGCGCGCTCCTTGCGCGAACGCCAATTCGCCTTTTTCTTTGCGCCGGCCTGGCATCCCGCGTTCCAGCACATTGCGTCCGCGCGGAAACTCTGTGCCGAACGCGGCCAGCGGACGATTTTCAATTATCTCGGCCCGCTGCTGAATCCGGCGCGGCCGTCCGCCATGCTCGTCGGTGTGCCGCGGCCCGGGCTTTGCGAACCGCTGGCGCGGGTGCTGCAAGCACTCGGCGTCCGCCGCGCCATGGTGGTCTGCGGCAACGTCCAGCTTCCGGAGTCTAAAGTCCAAAGCGCCATTGACGAGCTCTCGACGCTGGGCGAGAACACCATCGCCGAGTTTTACCAGGAGCGCGGTTTTGCGACGTCGACTTCGTCACCGGAACAATTTCCGCTGCAACGGGCGACGCTGGCGGATTTGCTGGGCGGCGACCGCCAGGCGAATGCGGAAATCGTCCGGCGCCTTTTCCGCGGCGAAGAGCGCGGTCCCAAACGCGATGCGGTTCTGCTCAACAGCGCCGCCGCGCTGTTCGTGGCCGGCAAAGCGAAATCACTGGCCGAGGGTTGGGATTTGGCCGGCCAGACGATCGATGGCGGACACGCAAACGCGAAACTCGAGGAATTGGCGCGTTAGTTCGCGGGGGTGGTGTTTTCCGGCGATGCTTTCGCGGCGGCTTCCGCCGCCTCCGCTTCCTTGACTTCCATTTCGGCGTAGTGAAGGCCGAGATTATGCTGGGCAGTCTTGTCGCCCTGCCGTGCCGCCCGGATGAACCACTTCAAGGCTTCCTGCTGGTTTTGTTCCACTCCCCGTCCGGTCTGGTAGCACAAGCCGAGGTTACACTGCGCGGGCGCACATTCCTGGTCGGCCGCCGCGCGGTACCATTTGACCGCTTCGGTGAAGTTTTGCGGCACGACCTGGCCGGTCTCGTAAAAAACGCCCAGATTGAATTGTGCCGCCGGATAACCGCGTTCCGCCGCTTCCCGGTACCATTTGACCGCTTCAACGTAATTCTGCGGCACACCCTGCCCGGTTTCGTAAAGGACGCCCAGATTGAATTGCGCCGCCGGGTCGCTTTGCTCGGCCGCTTCACGCAACCACTTGGCCGCCTCGCCGAATTCTTGCGGTACGCCCGAGCCATGCAGATAACACACCCCCAGATAGCATTGGGCCACGGGGTCGCCTTGCTCCGCTGCGCGCCGGAACCATTTCACCGCCTCCTGATGATCCTGGCTCACCCCCTGGCCGGTTTGATAGCAAACGCCCAAATAACATTGCGCCTGCGGGTCGCCTTCCGTGGCGGCCTGGCGCATCGCTTCAAACGAATCCCATGTTCGACGGCTGCTCGACATCGTAAAATAATGCTAAAGCACGCTTTTCGCGTCCCTCCCAGCATAAATCGTCACCATACAAATTCAAGCAACGAATTAGCCGTGTGTTTTCGCTTCCGTTCCATCAGGCGGCCTGTTACAAAATTTTCATGGCAACCAAACTTACCATCGGCTTTCTCGGCGCGGGCAAGATGGCCACGGCCCTCGCCCGCGGGTTCGTCCAGGCGGAACTCGTGGGTCCCAAGGATATGGTTGCCGCTGATCCGGTTGCCGCCGCGCGAAAACATTTTACCGATGAAATCGGGGTGACGGCCACGGAATCCAATGCGGATGTGGCCAAAACCGCCAACGTCCTGATTCTCGCCGTCAAACCCGACCAATGTTCGAGCGTTTTAACCGGATTGCGCGGCAAATTCACCAGCTATCATCTGCTCATTTCCATCGCGGCCGGGGTGACGTTGGCAAAACTGGAGGCGGCATTGCCACCGGGCGCGCGCGTCATCCGCGTCATGCCCAATACGCCGGCGCTCGTCGGCACGGGCGCTTCGGCGTTCGCCCTCGGCAAGTCCGCGACCGCGGCGGATGCGGAACTGGCGAAGAAGCTCCTTTCCGCCGTGGGTATTGCGTTTCAGGTGAAGGAATCATTGCTGGACGCGGTGACGGGTTTGAGCGGCAGCGGTCCGGCTTATGTTTTTCAATTCATCGAAGCGTTGAGCGACGGCGGTGTGGCGGCGGGTTTGCCGCGCGATTTGGCCACGAAACTCGCCGCCCAGACGGTCCTGGGTGCGGCCAAAATGGTCCTGGAAACCGGCCAGCATCCCGGCGCACTCAAGGATCAGGTCACCAGCCCGGGCGGCACGACGATTGAAGGATTGCACGAATTGGAGAAAGGCCGGATGCGCGCCATCGTGATGAGCGCCGTCCGCGCGGCGGCCGAGAAATCGAAGAAGCTCGGGCAAAGCTGACGCCTTGCCCGTGTTTCAATTCTTCAGCTGAGCACGCAATTTCCGCACGTCCACCGCTTCCATCCCCGCCGCCCGGATGGCTTGCAGGCCGAGGTCGGTGTCTTCGTAAGCGCGGCAGAATTTCGGCTCCACGCCAATCCGTTTTGCGGCTTCGAGGAAAATATCCGGCGCGGGTTTCTGGTGTTTGACCATTTCGCTCGTCACCACCGCGTCAAACAGGTGCCGGATTTTCAAATGGTCGAGCACCAGGCCGATGACCTTTTGCGTGCCGCCGGAGGCGACGGCCATCGGAATTTTGCCGCGATGAGCCATGGCGATTTCGACAATGGCATGGACGGGCTCGGCCCGGGCGATCAACGGCAGGTAGGTTTCCTCCTTTTCGTGCGCGATGGCGATGTGATCCAGCGACCGGCCTTGTTCCTGGGCGAGCAATTTCAAGATATCGCGCGAGGGCACGCCGCCGAAGGCATAGAAGCGGTCTTCCGGAAAGTGGAGGTTGTGGCGCTGCGTGACAATTTGCCAGGCGTGCCAGTGCAGCGGCATCGTGTCGGCCAAAGTGCCGTCACAGTCAAAAATGAGACCTTGGGGATTCATAATTCGCTGAAGCAGGAAAGGTGGAACCGCCGGAGCGTTCAACTGTTCAACGCCTTTAACCTTTCCTCCAGGTTGTTCGTCATCAGCGGGTCAATCATCGGGTCGAGATCGCCGTCAATGAAGTTTGCCAGATTGTAAAGCGTCACTTCCACGCGATGATCGGTAACGCGGTTCTGAGGGAAATTGTAAGTGCGGATTTTTTCGTTGCGTTCGCCTGTGCCGACCTGTGATTTGCGGTGGGCGGCGTATTTCGCGTTTTCCTCGGCAATTTTCGCTTCCAGCAAACGAGAGCGCAGCACGGTCATCGCCTTGGCCTTGTTCTTCTGCTGCGATCGTTCGTCCGCGCAACGCACAATCAGTCCGCTCGGCTTGTGCTGGATTTGCACCGCCGAATCAGTGGTATTCACTCCCTGACCACCCTTGCCGGAGGCACGGCAAACATTGATCTCGATGTCTTCGGGTTTGATCTCGATGTCCACTTCCTGCGCTTCGGGCAGCACGGCGACGGTGCTGGTGCTGGTATGGATGCGGCCCTGGGCCTCGGTCGCCGGCACGCGCTGGACGCGATGCACGCCGCTCTCGTATTTGAGCCGCTTGTAAACGTCCGTCCCGCTGATCTGAAAGACGATTTCCTTGAAACCGCCGAGGTCGGATGGATTGGAATCGAGTGTTTCAACCTTCCAGCCGCGCGCTTCCGCATAACGGCAATACATCCGGTAGAGGTCGGCGGAGAACAGTGCGGATTCCGAGCCGCCCGCGCCGGCGCGGATTTCGATGATGGTGTTGCGCGAGTCGGTCGGATCCGGCGGCACCAAACCGAATTGGATTTGCTGCGAGAGTTTTTTTTCGTCCGTTTCGAGCCCGGTGATTTCCTCCCTGGCCATCAGCGCCAATTCGGTTTCCGCCGGTTCGGATTTCAGCAACGCGCGGTTTTGCTCCAGATCGGCCAGCGTTTTCAGATAACGGTCACCCTGCGCGACCAGTTCCTTGAGCCGGGCGTATTCGCGGAACAATTCCTGCGCCCGTTGCGGGTTGTCGAAGACCTTCGGATCGCTCAGCGCGGTCTCGACCTCGGCATAGCGACGGCGGAATTTTTCGATGCTTGGTCTTAAATCCATTTTCGCAAAAAAGAATCCGCCCACCTGTGGCGACGCACAAGCGGGCGGAATAAAATCGGGTCGCTAGGCCTTCTTTTTCTTTTTCGTGGCAAACGCGGCCTGGGCAGCCTGCGTCTTGGCGGCGCGCTGTTGGAATTTGTCCACGCGTCCGGCGGTGTCCACGAACTTTTGCTGACCGGTGTAAAACGGGTGGCAGACGTTGCAAATGCCGACGATAATCACGGGCTTGGTGGAGCGGGTCTTGATCACGTTGCCGCAGGCGCAACGGATCTCCGCATCCACATATTTCGGATGAATGTCCGTCTTCATAAAAAGGGGCTCGAAATTACCATGAATTTGTCAGATGACAAGACGGAAATTGCGGGAACTACACACCGGGCGCATCTCAGTTTTTGGACGGGTAATTGGTTGAGGGATGGAGTAAGGATGGGGAAATGAATACCACCTGCTGTGCGAAGGAATCATGTCGTTGGGACAACTCCGTGGGAACGGAGTCAATGGCGGTCAAGGCAGCGCGTTTGGCCGATGCGTTGGACGAAGGTATCCGGGTGTTTCTGGGTGCCGACGAACAGAACTTGGGCGATTTGGAGATGCAGATTGAGCGGGAGAGCCGGGAACTGTTGCGGTTGGCGGCCGAAAAAGGGGCGCAAAAGAAGGCCGATTCGACTCCGCCGGTCTGTCCGGAGTGTGGCAAAGCCTTGAGCCGGGTGACGCATGGCCACGCGCGCAGTTTCGAATGCAAATTCGGCAGTCTGACCATCAAACGCTGTCGCGGTTATTGCACGCGGTGCCGCAAATGGCGGTTTCCGGCGGACACGGCCTTGGGCTTGGAGGAGACGGCGGGATATTCGCCACGAGTGCAGG
>DASZAB010000056.1:0-2183 GCA_035945675.1 Verrucomicrobiia bacterium
GGCCAGGACACCATTACTGTTACTGGACGTGGGCGGCGGCAGTTCGGAATTCATTCTTGGACATGGCGGACACAAAAGTTTTGCGCGCAGTTTTCCCCTGGGCACCGTCCGGCTTATGGAAAAAAGTTCGCACGGCGACCCGGCCACAGCCGATGAATTTTCCACGTGTCGCGATTGGGTCCGGACATTTTTAGAACAGCAGGTGCGTCCGGAATTGGACCCGTTTTTGGAAAGCGAAAAGGAATCCGGGACCATTCAACTGGCGGGAACGGGCGGCACGGCAACGATCCTTGCGCGAATGGAGTTGAAATCGGACCGGTTTGATCGCAATGACATCGAAGGAACGCGCCTGACCCTGGCAAAAATTCAATCCTACGTGAAGACGTTATGGAGCCTGCCGCTGGCCAGGCGAAAGGAAATTCCCGGGCTTCCGAAATCGCGCGCGGACGTGATTTTGACCGGGGTTCTAATCTACGCGTCGGTGATGGAGACTTTTGGTTTTGACGAATTGAGGGTGAGCACGAGGGGGCTGAGGTTTGCGGCGGCGATGGATGAGATTGAAGCATCAAAGGGTTGAAACCCGGATTTTGTATCAGGATTTGTGAATGGAATTGGTAAGAGTCTTCATCACGAACCAGTGAACGCCCCCGTACAAAAGACTCCCCACCCCGGCCCTCTCCCGCTGCCCGAACGATTCAGATGGCGTTTGGTGGTGCCGCGGGTTGAAGCTGTGTTTGAAATGAAAAAAACAACTCAACCACACACGGGCGGCACTCACCAAACGGTGATTCAAATTAGCACGAGGCATTCATCGCAGTCGATTCGGATCGGTTTCAGCGATCAACGGCTGACAGCGTATGGCGGAATGGCTTGCTGGAGTGCTTTTTTGCACAAGCGTAAAGCCCGCGAAGAATTGGAGTCATTTCTGCCGCATGCCCCGACCAGTCCAAATGCCTACGACCCAGCCGATGTGGCTTTGGGTTTGATCGGGGGTATTCTTTGTGGCGCTGATAAGCTTTCGCGGGCGGCCTACTTGCGTACTGATCCGGCCATTGCCGAGGTCTTGGGCGTTGAAGCAGTGGCTAGCCAATCGACATTCAGCCGTTTTCTTGAGGGGTTTGATGAGGCTGCAAGCAATGCACTCAACGGCTTACATCGGTGGTCGATGGGACGGCTGCCCAGCTTGCGTGATGGCTATACATTAGATCTGGACTCATGGTCTTTGCTGCATGAGGAAGGCCATCAGGAGGGAGTTCAAAAAGGCTATACGCCCAAGGGATTGGAACGGTGTCATCGTCCATTGATTGCTTGCTTGGCTGAGCCGAAATTGGTGGCGGGCTTTTGGCTGCGGCCAGGCAACGCCCAGTGTCCTGAGGGGATGCCGGAATCGGTGGGAGAAATGCTCGACAAATTGCCTTCCCATATTCGCATCGGTTGTGTGCGGGCCGACGCGGGCTTTTATAATGAGAAAGTATTGCAAATGCTGGAGCAACGGCATCTGCATTATATCGTTGCGATGAAGCTCTACCAGAAATGGCAGAAGTATTGTCGCCATAGCGACGAAGCTTGGACAGCTACCGAGGTGCCGGGCCTTGAGGTCCAGGAAATTGCCAGCCCAGTGCTGGGCCGTCGAATCCTCATTCTGCGACAGCGGCTGATCGATCGACCTGAAGCCTGCGGCAGGGCTTTGGTGGAGTTGCCCGGTTACCGGTTCCAGGCGTTGGTCACCAATTTGCCCGGTAGCTGGAGCGCCGTTTCGATCTGGCGCCGTTATAATGGCAGGTCCGAAAGTGAAAATCGTATTAAGGAACTTGGCAGTCAGTTTGGCATCAAAGGTTTTTGCTGCCAAAAATTTTGGGCCACTCAGGCCGTATGCCACTTGGCCATTTGGGCCTATAACTTATGCGTTTTATTGCAGAGAGAATTGGGGTTGCTGGAGAAGGTGCAGCTACAAACGTTACGTTGGCGACTGTTCTGCCGAGCCGGTGTCTGGAGCCGCCCACAAGGCCAACTGGCCCTCAAGCTGGCAGTCCGAGGATCAAAAGAGCGAAGCTGGTGGCTCCAAATCATTGAAAAACTTAACTCTTTGCTCCCACCGCTAAACTGCTATGCAGTTGAATGGAAAAAAACTTAAAAGCCATCTTCCAATGAAAAAACCAATTTCATCTGAATCGTTCGGGCAG
>DASZAB010000057.1:0-5398 GCA_035945675.1 Verrucomicrobiia bacterium
GTACGATTACGCGAGCGGCAACAACGCCACTTACACCAACGTGACGCTGGGCATCCCCGGCTACAATTCGCAAGCAACCATTAAGAGCGATCCAACCGAAACGGCGGCTGAGTTTGGCGATTTTCCTCCCAATGATTACGCCGGAAATGTTCCATCTTATTTCAACTTTGGCACGCCCAGCGGCGGCAATGCCGAGTTCACGGTGGAGGCCTGGTTCAACGAATATCTGTATAACGCCACCAGCGGCAACGCCATTGTCGCGGTGGGTTACGGCAACGGGGGCGAGCAATTCGTGCTGGATACCGGCGCCACCACCGCTGGCGACTTGCGATTCTTCGTACGCAACGCAGCCGGGGCAGTCAGCCCGGCCAGCAGCACCTATGCGCCGGCCAACGACGGCCTGTGGCACCACGTGGTGGGCGTCTGTGACGAGGCGAACGGCACCATCTCGCTCTACATGGATGGAACCCTGGTCGGCTCCGGCACCATCACCCCCGGCAGCGGAGTGTGGGGGGCCACGGCGCCTCTAAGCATTGGTTCCCGCCAATCGGGGAATAATGGCGGCACCAACTACGACGGGCAGTTTTACGGGGGCATTGACGATGTTGCCATTTACAACTACGCGTTGACGCCGTCGCAGGTGGCCAACGACTTTTGCGCCTCCGGCATCGCGCCCATCGTCACGCAAATCTCGCCGACGAACCAAATCTCCGCCAATCAAGGCGCGAATGTGAGTGTCTCGGTGACGGCCTCGGGCACGGCGCCGTTCACTTACCAATGGCGTGACAACAACAACAATGTGATTTCGTACGCCACCGGCGCCACGTTGAACCTGACCAACGTGCAACCGACCCAGGCGGGAACCTATACTGTCACGGTGGGCAACACGTACGGTTCGGGCAGCGCCAACTTCAGCCTCTCGGTTGGCTCAGGCCCGCCGACCATCTCGGTGGACCTTTCGCCGACCAATTTGACGGCCTACGCCGGCACCATTGCGACCTACTCAATCACGGTGGGGGGCAGCGGTCAGGGTCTTGCCTACCAGTGGTACAAGGACGGTACACTCATTCCGGGCGCGACGAGTCATTCCTATACGTTTGCCGTCCTGGGCGGCACAAACACCTACTTCTGCGCGGTCACCAACGACTTCAGCGGAGGTGTGCCAACGGACAGCAGCACGGGCACGGTCATTGGCATTATTCCACCGTCGCTGAATCCGCTGAGCTACTCGTCCAAGACGAAGATCACGTTCAGCGGTTACAATCGCGCCGAGACGCTGCAGGACTTCCCTGTCCTGGTGGAACTCGGTCCGACAAATGTAACGGGATTCTCGTATTCGCAGTTCGCCTCGCCCACCGGCGGGGACCTGCGCTTCACCGATGGCAGCGGCTCGAATGAGATTCCATACGAGATTGACGAATGGAATCCGAGCGGCACGTCCACGATCTGGGTCCAGGTTCCGGACCTGTCGAGTAACAGTGTCATCTGGGCTTACTGGGGCAATGCGTCCGACACGACGCCGCCTGCCTCCACCACCAACGGCGCGGTCTGGGTGCCACCGGCATTCCAATCACTGCCGTCCTATGATGTGGTTTATCACATGGAGCAGAGCGGTTTTCCATACCTTGATAGCACGCTGCAATATCCGGGGAACGGGACCTCGGCACCAGGCTCGGCCGCGGGTATCGTGGGTCAGGCCGGTGCGTTTAGTGGTGGGTCGTACCTCGACGCTGGGGCTGTCAATTTGGGCAACACATTCACCGTATCGGCATGGGTGAACGTGGCTCCCACCGCGTCGAACATTCAAGGCGTCTGGGTCAACGGCCCCGGTGGCTACACCTCGGCCGAGATGGCGCTCTTTATCAACGACTACAACACCGCTGACGGCGCGCTGTTGTTTGGCACCGGCGACGGCACAAGCGGCCAGCAACCGGAAACGGCGACCGGTCTGGTCACCGCTGGCCAGTGGCATTTGGTGTCGGCGGCGGTGAACCGGCCGGCGGGCACGGTCCAGTTGTATGTGGACGGCACGCTCCAGGCCTCGGGCAACACCGTGACCGACTTCCCGACCAATACCGACATGAACCTCGGCCGGTTCAATGCGGGCTCCTTCGCCTTCGACGGTTCGATTGACGAGGCGCGCATCCACGCGGGAGTTGACGACGCGAACTGGACGTGGGCCAGCTACGAAACGGTGGCTCAGAACTCATCGTTTGAGAATTACTCCGCCGTGGGTTCCTCGACTGTGACTCTGAGCATCCAGCGTTCGGGCAACAATATCATCCTGAGCTGGGCGAGCGGCACATTGCAGTCCGCCAGCTCGGTCAGTGGCCCGTATAGCAATGTCAACGGTGCGACGTCGCCTTACACCAACGCGATATCCGGGGCGACGACACAATTCTATCGCGTCAGAGTCCAATGACGATAGAGAGAAGCGGCGGGAACACCTCCGGGTGTTCCCGCCGTTGAAAAGTAAAATAATGAGCAGATACCAATACGCTGAATCAAATCAGACGATTCGAAATAAGAGAGGGAGGAGCCCTCGAACCCGGTCCGACGCCGGGGGGGAACAATTCGGAAGCGAAGGGTTTTTGTCAGTCGGGTTAGCGCGCATCACCGCAGGGTGGTGCGTTGATTGGTTCGCGGGCTCAGCGCCGGCGTAGCCAAACTATGACCCGTCACCGATTTACGTTTATGGCGGCTTCAATCCTCTTTTTGCTTGATCCCTGTCGCGGTGCGTCGGGACTGACGAACGGCCTCGCGCTTACCCCGCCGATGGGTTGGAACAGTTGGAACCATTTCGGGTGCAACATCGATGAAGGCATGATCAAGGGCGAAGCGGATGCCATGGCCACCAACGGCATGAAGGCCGCCGGTTACCAGTACATCAACATTGATGACTGCTGGCAGACCAACCGCGACTCCAATGGCGTCATTGTCGCCGATCCCGCCAAATTTCCCGACGGCATCAAGGCGCTGGCCGATTATGTTCATTCCAAAGGACTCAAGCTGGGCATTTATTCCGACCACGGAACGGCCACCTGCCAGGGCAAACCGGGCAGCTACGGCTACGAATACCTCGATGCCCTCACCTACGCTGGGTGGGGCGTTGATTATTTGAAATACGACAACTGCAACGTGCCGCCCGGCGACAATCCCAATGCCGATGACTTAAAGATGGCCGATGCGTTGATGAAATGCGGGCGACCGATCGTGTACAGCCTCTGTGACTGGTCTTTCCGTTCCTGGATGCCCGATTGCGGCAATTTATGGCGTACAACCGCGGACATACAGGACACGTTTTCCAGTTTCGTCGCCAATCTTGCGGGTGACAGCCCAATGGCCTATGTCGCCGGCCCGGGGCGGTGGAACGACCCGGACATGCTGGAAGTGGGCAACGGCGGTATGACGGCCGCGCAGGATCAATCCCAGTTCAGCCTGTGGTGCATCCTCGCGGCGCCTTTGATTACGGGCAATGATTTAACGTCCATGTCTCCGCAAACTCTGGCGATTTTGACCAATGCGGAGGTCATCGCTGTGGACCAGGACCCGGCAGGCGAGCAGGGAATTCAAGTAGCCGGCACGGCGCTTAGACAGGTCTGGTGCAAACCTCTGGGAACGGATTTCAACACCAAAGCAGTCGCCTTGTTTAATCTCACCAGCATTGCCTCCAGCATGACTGTGAATTGGACCAATGTCGGTCTGCAAGCCGGCCCGGCCACGGTGCGCGACTTGTGGGCGCACTCGGATTTGGGGATGTTCACGAACAGTTTCGCGACCACTGTACCGGCTGATGGAGTGGTGATGCTGAAAGTGGCCGGCGCCGCCCCGGCTTTGCCCGTTTTGGGCGCCAACTATCTCACCAGCCTCCAGGCGGCTTATGCTTATACCGGTTCGGGAACGATGATCGCCGACAAAAGCATCGGCGGGAATCCCATCACGCTCAATGGTGTCACCTACACAAACGGCATAGGCGTCAATTCCTATTCCGGTTTGGAATACCGGCTTGGCGCCGTGGCGTCGCGTTTTCAGGCAGATATCGGAGTGGACGACGAGGTGGGCACCAATGGTTCGGTGGTCTTTCAAGTCTTCGCCGATGGCCTGAAGATATATGACAGTGGCATGATGACCGGTGGCGCGCCGCACCAGACCATCAATCTGGACGTTACCGGCGTAAACCGGTTGACGCTCGGCGTCAACGACGCCGACGATGGAACAGCCAATGACCATGCTGACTGGGCCGGGGCAAGGGTGATCGTTTCAAACCCGGCGCCGGTGGCGCCGCTGCCGCCGGTTGGCCTGACGGCCCTCGCCGGACTGCCCATCCGGCTGACGTGGGAAGTCACACCGGGCGCTGCTGCCTACAATGTCTATCGTTCCAACTCCAGCAACGGCACTTTCACGAACGTCGCCAGCGCAGTTTTACCGAATTACCTGGACAGCAATGTGACTGACGGCGTGGCTTATTATTATGCGGTGTCCTCCGTCGGTAAAGGAGGAGAAAGCGCCACTGCAACCGTCGCCAGCGCCACGGCCTGTTTGCCGCCGACCGCGCCGACGGGGTTGACAGCGACGCTCAACGGCGGGCAGGCCATTTTGAATTGGAACCCGGCGCCGGGTGCGACCCGCTACACCGTGGCGCGGGCCACGAGCGGCGCGCCTTACGCGGCCATCGCCACCGGCCTGGAGACGACATCTTACACCGACACGAATCGAAACGGCGGCGTGATTTATTATTACGCGGTGGCCGCCGCGAACAGTTGCAGTCAGAGCGGCTGGTCCCCGTACGCTTTCGGTTCCACCAACGTGACCCTCGGCATCCGGCAATCGGGCGGCGACGTGATTCTCTCCTGGCCGTTGGGAACCCTGCAATCGGCCAGCCAGGTCGCCGGCCCGTATAGCGATTTCACCGGCGCGACTCAGTTTTTCACGAACCCGGCGTCGGATGTCGAGCAATATTATCGTGTTCGTGTCCAATAAGATAGAAATGAAAAGTATGGCGGAGCGAACATTCCGCCAGTCAAGCATAAGAATGAAAAATCGAAGCAGAAAGACGGAAGGAGACATCCGGGACTCGCGAAATCCCGGGAACGGAGCCTTTTTGCATCCGGCAATTGCGCTAAACGGCAAACGCAATTCCGGGCAAAATGGAAACGGGTTCCCTTCCAGCCGGCCACCGCGAGGAACGAGCGAAGGGCCGAGTGCTGGAAGGCAATTTGGAAATTCAGGATTTACGTTGATCGAATTGCTCGTCGTTATCGCGATCATCGCCATCCTGGCCGCCATGTTGCTGCCGGCGCTCAGCGCCGCCAAGCTGCGGGCGCAAGGCATCCAATGCATGAACAATACCCACCAGATCATGCTGGCCTGGCAGATGTACACGGATGACCACAACGGC
>DASZAB010000058.1:0-2163 GCA_035945675.1 Verrucomicrobiia bacterium
GACGTCAATCATCGGCACCTTGATCTGCGGCTCCTCCTCGCGCGGCAGCATCACCACCGCAAACACGCCGAGCAACAAGGACGCAATGACGACCAGCGGCGTCAGCTTCGAGTCAATGAAGGAGCGGGCAATCCGGCCCGCCATGCCGAACGCGTTCCCTTCGGACTTTGGACTTTGGTCTTTGGACTTCACCGCACCTCCACCGGCTGGCCGTCGGTCAGCTGCGACGCGCCCTGATTCACCACGGCATCGCCCGCGTTGATGCCGGAAAGAACTTCCACCTCGCCGTCAACGTGCCGGCCGGTTTTCACCAGGCGCAATTGAGCGTGGCCTTGGATGACCACGAAAAGGATTTCCAACTCGCCGCGCTCCACCACGGCCGCATCCGGCACGAGCAGCGCCGGGCTTTCGCCCACCGGAACCTCGAGGCGCGCGAACTGGCCCGACCTCAGACCGGGCGTTGCCGGCAAATCGGCTTTGACGCGAAAGGTGTGCGTGACCGGGTCGGCCGCCGGCGAAACTTCAGCAACGGTGCCGGTGAGGACTGCCTCCAGCGCATCCACGTGAACCGCCATGCGGTCATCCGGGTGAACGTGGGAAGCGATGACATCCGGCACATCGGCCTGCACCTGGAGTTGGGACGGATCTTCAATGTCCACCAGCGGCTTGCCTGGCGACGCGAGATCACCCTGGTCAACCCATTTCCTCGTCACCACGCCATCGAAGGGCGCAACGACTTTCGCATAAGCCAGCATGGCGCTGGCTTCGGCGACCGCGGCCTCGGCGCCGCGCTTTTGGGCCTGCGCATCATCGAGCTCGGCGCGCGTGGCGGCCTGCTGATGGAACAGGGCCGAGATGCGGTCCCAGTTGCGCCGGGCCTGTTCCTGCGAAGCCTCGGCCTGGTCCAGGCGGGCCTTGAGATCGCTGCTGGCCAGGAGGGCGACCAAATCACCCGCCTTGACCGGCTGTCCCAAAGCGACGGGGAGTTGCTCGATGTGACCGCTTACCTTCGCCTCCAAGGTGGCGTGGCGTTTGGCCTGCACGGTACCGACCACCGCCTCGGTGCTGGCCTGGGGCTGGCTTTCAATGGTCTGAACCTGAACCGTCGCCACCGGCAGGTTGGACGCTTCGCCCTGTGCGTTCTCATGTTTCGCGCCGCAACCAGCAAGGAAAACTGAGGAGAGCAGGAGCGCGGGCAGCCATGTCCACGAACTGTTTTTTTCCGGTAGCAGCCGACGTGAGTCGGCTCTGACTGCCACCCGAAGAATATGGCGCGGGTCCACGTCCGCTGCGACACGGTTCATAAAAACGAACGGGAGAATTTTCTGAAATATTCGCTTCATAAAATCATTTGCCGGCATCCAGTTGCGGCATTCCCAGCGCCTTGCGCAGCGCGGCGACGGCCACGCCCCGGTCAGCCTCGGCTTCGGCCCGGCGCACGCGGGCGGCCACGAGCGCCGTCTCGGAATCAATCAACTGCGTCGAAAGCGCCAGGCCTTGTTCAAAACGGGCGCGGGTGAGTTGCGCGCTTTCTTTTGCCTGGGCCACGACCTTGCCCGTCACCGCCAGACGCTCGTCGGCGGTCTGCAAATCCAGCCGGGCCTGTTCGGCCTCGAGGTCCAGCGCCAGGCTCAACTTGCGCTCTTCCTGGCGGGTGGACTCGAGATTGGCCGTGGCTTCGCGGACTTTGCCGCGGGTCGAAAGGCCGTCCCAAAGATTCCATTGGGCCATCACGCCGGCGGTGTAATTCCTGCCGCCATGATCGAATTTGGTGCCGTAATCGTAGCCCACGCTCCCAAAGGCATTGAGGCTCGGTTGGTAGCCGCCTTTCGCGCCGCGAATCCGGGCCTGCGCGGCGCGTTCGCGGGCGCGGGCGGCGGCCAGTTCCGGGCGTTGCGAAAAATCATTTGAATCCGGGGCGCTGACAACGGGCACGGTGTCGGCCACGGTGAAATCACCGTCGTCAATCCCGAGAAGATTGCGCAAGGCGCGTTCTGCCAAAATGTTCGCATTACGGGCGCTGATCAAGTCCTCGCGCGCCCGCGCCAGGCGGACTTCAAAATCCAATTCATCGGATTTCAGCAGTGTGCCGGCATTTAATCGCTTCTTTGTCGTGGCGAGATCGTTCTCAAACGCGTTGACCTCGGCCTGGGCCGCATGGAT
>DASZAB010000059.1:0-6471 GCA_035945675.1 Verrucomicrobiia bacterium
CAGACGGGTTATTTCGGCCACCCGGAATGGGAGCCATTCGCGCCGGGCCTGAAAACCCTTGATGAGGCGTTGCGCCTGCGCAGCCGCATCCTGCTCGCGTTCGAGCAGGCCGAAAATGAAACGAATCCGGCCGAACGCGACAAGCTGCTGACGATCGTCGTCGTGGGCGGCGGGCCGACCGGGCTGGAGCTGTCCGGAGCATTCGCCGAACTGGCCCGGACGGTTTTGAAACGCGACTTCCGCCGGATTGATCCCACGCAGGCCCGCATCATTTTAATCGAAGCCGCACCGCGGGTGCTTTCGAATTATCCGCCGGACCTTTCCGCCAGCGCCCAACGGCAGCTTGAAGCCCTCGGCGTGCAGGTCCGTACTTCCACGCCGGTCAAAAACATCCGCGACAACGAAGTGGAACTGGCTGGCGGCGAAATTCTCCGCGCCGGAAATATCGTCTGGGCCGCGGGCGTCGCCGCCGTGCCGCTCACCCGGAAACTCGGCGTGGAGCTGGATAAAGGCGGTCGCGTGAAGGTGAATCCCGATTTGAGCCTGCCGGGCCACCCGGAAATTTTCGCCATCGGTGACCTGGCGCTGGTGATGGACCAGGCGGGCAAACCGGTTCCGGGCATCTGCCCGGCCGCCATGCAAATGGGACGTCATGTCGCGCGGGTCATCGAAAAAGGCATGAACGCCGGCGCCAGCCAATTGCTCCGCCCGCCGTTCAAGTATAGGGACAAGGGAACGATGGCCACCATCGGCCGGTCGGCGGCGGTGGCGTGGATTGGCCGATTGAAAATCTCCGGTTATCCGGCATGGCTGGCGTGGTTGTTCGTCCATCTCATCTTTCTCATCGGCTTTCGCAACCGGCTGGCCGTGCTGCTGCAATGGACCTACTCGTATTTCGCCTACAAACGCGGCGCCCGCATCATCACCAATCCGCCAGCGGCACTGACGGAGAAGGTTCGACGCTGAAAGGTCTGGTTCAAAGCTCCAACCGGGGTTCGCGCGGCCAGAGAAGATTTTTCAGCGCGAACAGCTCCAGGGCAAACGGAATGTAACCGCCGTAACCCAGCAACGGCATTTCAAAAATGTGGAGGAATCCCGCGCCCGGTGTGTGATAAATCCATTGCGGCCACGACCAGTAATTCCACATCTCCCAGAAAAATCCACAGATCAGTGCGCCCAGTGACAGTGAAATCACCGGCCGCCAGTCGCCGTGCTGCAGCCATTCCAGAAAATGCCGCCGTCCCAGCCAGCGGTTCACCGGCTCGAAAATCAGCACCAGCGAAATCCAGACAAATGGATAAAAGAATTTCGGCCAGGTCAACGTCAAGGCCAGCATGGCCAACCCGATCAACAGCATCCGCGCATGCACGCGCGGCGAATCTGGAATCCGGACGCCGGGCCGGAGCGATTTGACCCAGCGAAACGTCCGCACCAGTTCCGCCGTCTCGAACACGGCCGGCATGACGGTGGAGAACGACAGCGTGCAGAGCGCGTAGTATTCCCGCGGCGTGAACGTGCCGGCGCCGAGATATTCCCAGTTGCCCGTCCGGTCATTGATGATTTCAAACAGCCACCAGGCCGGCACGGACAGGAAAAAAAGCAGCCCGAATCCCCTTCGCGAGCGGGTCCACAGCGATGCCCCTGTGCGCCAGCAGACCAGCGCATCCACCAGGAGGATGTAGCCCAGCCAGAGCGGGAAGAACAGATACGCCGTCCGCTGGCCGGGCAACGTCCAGTTCAACGGCCAGCACACCGCCAGCAGGAACAATCCCAGCCAGCCTTGCGGCGCCAATCGCGGCCATGGTCGTGCAGCTTCCATCATTGGCCAACATAACCGGACACGCTCGGATTGAAAAGCCGGGCGCGGGGAAGGGCAATGGCATGGTTTGATGAGGCGAGGCTGCTGACGGGCCGCTGCCTTTTTGCCCTGCCGGCTCGCGAGGACGTTCGCCCCACCGAAATGCTCAAATTATGTCATCATCCGATGAAGAAGGCGCAAACACCTTTCCGCCGGTCAGAAGTCAAGTTTGAGCGCAAACAGGACGGAATGCGTCCGGGCGCCCCTGAAGCCGACGTTAAAATTGTCCGGCGGATAAGTGAAAGTCGGATTATCCGTGGCAAAGTATTTGTAACCGAGATCGAGCGCCAGGTGGCGGGTCAGTTGAAAACGCAATCCCGCAAAAAGCTGCCCGGCAAACACCACGTCATTTTCACTGCCAGTAACGTAGTCGCTGGAACTGGGACCAAATTGGTCGGTGTCAAAAACCACGTCGGCGCCGCCGACACCCGCGCCGACGTAGGGAATAATGTTGGTGCGCGGGATCGGCAACGAGAAGGTGGCGTTGACGAGAAAGGGCACGTTGTAGAACCGCGAGTTGTCCGAAATGTAACCCGGCACGTTGTTGATTTCTGCGCCGATATATCCGGTTTCAAAATCGAGGGCCACGTACCGGTTGAAAGCCCAGCCAAAGGCCGCATCGAAAGCCAGCCCCGTATCGTAATCCACCGGGCTGGAGACGGAGGTGCCATACTGTGTGAGCCGGCCATTCTGGAAAAAGGACGGGCCGACGCCGACGCGGAAAATCGGGCCGGCGCCTTCCGGCAAAGAATAATAATATTGCGCCTGCGCCACCGCGGCGCCGAGGCAAAGCAACCCGGCAACGACACCTGTAATAGATCGATATTTCATAATTCTCCTTTGTTCCTTAGCGATTATTCGACTCGATGGCCATGAAAAAAGTTCAATACCAATAATACGTGCTTAAAAGGCAAGATGTTACATTTTTTCGATTTCGTGGATCCCTTCCAGCGTTGTGACTTGAGAGGCTCACCGGCAAGCGCGTAGGAGTCGAGGTAACGAGACTCAATTCCTTAAATTCCAAGAGTGAGACTTCTCACGTCGTCTCCTGCGAATTTTGACGAAAAAAAATAACAAAAAAACTTGCGTTATTTTTAATTGTTACTATGATAGTAACAGTTATGGCGATCAATACCCAGTTTCCGATTGCGGTCCACCTTATGGCCGCCCTCGGTTACCGTTCCGGCCGGGACACAACCTCGGCCCAACTGGCGACAAGCATCAATACCAGTCCCAGCTTCGTGCGGCGGACACTGGCCAAATTGTCCAAGGCGGGTCTGGTGGAAACCGCCACCGGCAAGGCCGGTGCGTGTTGGCTGGCCAAAGACGCAAAAAACATTTCGCTGCTGGACATTTACCGGGCCGTGGATGCGCCCAAAGCGTTCTCCATCCACCATTACACTGAACAAAAAGCCTGTCCGGTGAGTTGCCACATCAAGGCGGCGCTCGACCGGGCCCTGGACAAAACCCAGAAAGCCATGGAGGCCAGCCTGGATGACATCACCCTTGAGCAGATCGTTTCCCAGGTGAACCAGAACTAAAAAATTTGTACACAACTGTTACTTTTCAAGTCACAAAAACAAAACAACAAAACTAAAGGAGAAAGAACACAACATGAGCACGAACAAAAAACTGACCGGCAAGGTCGCCGTGGTCACCGGCGCGTCCAAAGGCATCGGCGCGTCCATTGCCAAACACCTCGCCGCGGAAGGCGCCTCCGTCGTCATCAACTACGCCTCCAGCAAGGCGGGCGCGGACAAGGTCGTCGGTGAAATCACCGCGCAAGGCGGCAAAGCCATCGCCGTGCAGGGCAGTGTGGGGAAGAAGGCGGATATCGAACGCCTGTTCGCCGAAACCAGGAAAGCTTTTGGCCAAACCGATATTTTGGTCAATAACGCCGGCATCTACGAATTCGGCCCGCTCGATCAAATCAGCGAAGAGTCTTTCCACAAACAGTTCGATACGAATGTGCTCGGCCTGATTCTCACCACCCAGGAAGCGTTGAAACATTTCAACGGCGACGGCGGCAGCGTCATCAACATCAGTTCCGTGGTCGGCGTCAATCCGATGCCCGGCGCAACGGTTTATAGCGCCACCAAGGCGGCGGTAGATGCCGTGACCAAGTCACTTGCCCGGGAATTGGGGCCGAGGAAAGTCCGCGTGAACTCTATCAACCCTGGCATGATTGAAACTGAAGGGGTTCACGCCGCCGGCTTTATCGGCAGCGACTTTCAGAAGCAGGCGGAAGCGCAAACGCCGCTGGGTCGCATCGGCCAGCCACAGGACGTCGCGACCGTGGCGACGTTCCTGGCCTCGGCGGATTCCGGTTGGATCACCGGCGAAACGTTCCTGGTCTCGGGCGGTTTCCGTTGAGCGAAAACAAATTCATCACGGCGGGCAGAATAATTTTCTGCCCGCCGTTTTTGTTTAAGCGATTACATAGCCGCGGCAAGGGATAGATTCATACAATTTCTAGTCCGAAGTTATTTGTGGAAATTCTAATGCTGCCTGATCTGAGACTCCTCATGTCCTCTCCCGCGAGAAGGGGGTGCGCAAATCTTTTTTCCAGTCGGGCGAAGGCGGGTTCAAAGACGTCGTGGGTTCTTCCAATTGGAGAAATCGGGGAGGCCGCCCAATTAATCATGATATTCCCGCAAAACAACCGCCGCCGAGAGGGTCGGATCAAACGCCAGGTAAAGGCTGCCTCGTTCGTGCTCTTCATCTTCCTTGAAGACGCGCTTGAAGCAAAGCGCGGCCTTGAGCGGCGGCAGGCTTTGATACAACCGGGTCTTTTTGAGAGCGGATCGTTCGAGCATCCTCCTGAATTCAAATTCGTCCACCGGCACAAGATTCGCCTTGGTGACCATCGTTTGAAAATCCTTTGGCCCGACATTGAAAACGGCCAGCCACTCTTCATGAAGGAAAGTGGAATAGCCGGCAACCCGGACATGGCTGGCCGACGCGGGGACATTCCCGAGACAAAGAGAGGCCAGCCGGTGATCGGGTGATTTGCCTGCGCCCAACAGCCCGAGCAGCAGGGTCAACAACAGCCCGGGACCCGCCAGCAACGCTATCGCCGTGGGCGCCTTCAACGAACGCTTCTCGATCATGACCTTGGTCAGGATGAAAACAGTGCTGCCCGCTCCCCCGACCAGCACCATGACCGGGATAAACGGCAACAAAGCCATGACCAAAGCGGTCCCGAAAAACTCGTAGGTGCCGTATTGGACGGTTAAGAAAAAAAGCACCCCGGCGCTCACCAACAAGGCATTAAAGAGCCAGAGCTGCCAATAATGGACCGGGCGCGTATTCACGCCAGCTTGAGTTTCAACTGCATTCACGTCCGCATCAGGAAAGCCGACTGGCCTGCAAACGCAAGGTTTTACAGCGATGCCCCGCAGCAGCCGACGCGAGGAGGCTCAACGAATCTCGTCCAGTTTGGACAGGAGGGCTGCAATCTGTGGGCTGATTTCGCCGCGCGGAAATGACTCTACGACGAAGCTTGGGGAAAGGGCAATTTTGCATTTCAACTGAAGATGGGCGTTAAGCGCAGAAAAAACCTCCTTCCCTGGCACGATCTTCATCCGATTCCCGACCGACCCCCATTCGTAGTCTTTCGTTCATTTTGTCTCGGATCGCGAGGACGCTCGACCCACCAAAATTATTCAGTCATTTCCAGCTTCACCTTATCCGCCACCTGCGCCACGTCTTTGTCGCCGCGGCCGGACAGGTTCACGATGATAAGCTGATTCGTGCGCATTTTCGGCGCGCGTTTGATGACTTCAGCGATGGCGTGCGCGCTTTCCAGCGCGGGAATGATGCCTTCCAGCCGCGCCAGCTTCATGAACGCCGCCAGCGCCGCGTCGTCCCTGGCGTAGGTGTATTCCACGCGTTTCTCGTCGTGCAACCACGCGTGTTCCGGTCCCACCGCGGCGTAATCCAATCCGGCACTGACGCTGTGCGTGAGTTGGATCTGGCCGTATTTGTCCTGCAAAATGAAGCTGCGCGTGCCTTGCAACACGCCGAGCGAGCCGCCGTGAAACCGCGCCGCGTGCTGGTTGGGCTTGATTCCCAGCCCGCCCGCTTCCACGCCCACCATTTTCACGGATTTATCCTTGAGGAATGGATAAAACAAACCCATTGAATTCGAGCCGCCACCGACACAGGCCACGAGCAAATCCGGCAAACGTTCCTCCTGCTCGAGGATTTGCCGGCGCGCTTCGTCGCCGATGACGCGCTGGAAATTCCGCACCATTTCCGGATACGGATGCGCGCCATAGACCGTGCCGAGGATGTAATGCGTGGTGCGCACATGGGTGACCCAGTCGCGCATGGCTTCGTTAATGGCTTCCTTGAGTGTCTGTTGCCCGGCTTTCACGGACACCACCTCCGCGCCGAGCATTTTCATGCGATAAACGTTCAGCTCCTGCCGCTGGCAATCCACCGCGCCCATGTAAACAACGCATTTCAAGCCGAACATGGCGGCGACGGTGGCGGTGGCGACGCCGTGCTGGCCCGCGCCGGTTTCGGCAATGATGCGCGTCTTGCCCATGCGCCTGGCCAGCAGGATCTGGCCGATGCAATTGTTGATCTTGTGCGCGCCGGTGTGGAGC
>DASZAB010000060.1:0-10861 GCA_035945675.1 Verrucomicrobiia bacterium
TTTGCTTGTTGCGGTTGATGGAATGGAACAGCGTGCTGTCACCATCGAGTTTGAGGTTCGTGATGTAAAGTTGGCGGCAAATGTCACCGGTGCCGGGCCGCTCAATCTTGATGACCCGCGCGCCGAGGTCGGCCAGGCGCAGGGCAGCACTGGGACCGGCGAGAAACTGGCTGAAATCAAGAGCGAGCAGGCCTTCGAGCGGTTTCATGATTTTTTCCTGACCAACACCAGGTGTTCGCAGGCCAGCACGGTTTCATCGCGCTGGTTGAATACCTCCACCAGTTCGCTGACGATGCCGTGGCCGGGCTTCTTGTGTTCGCGTTTTTCCTTGACGCTCACGCGGACGTGAATGGTGTCGCCGATGAACACCGGCTTGATGAACCGCAGCCGGTCATAGCCGTAGGAGAATGCCTCGGGATTAATCGTGCCGGCCGTCATGCCGACCGCCACGCTGAAGATCAACGTTCCGTGCGCGATGCGTTGCTTGAACTCCTGGGTCTTACACCATTCCGCATCCATGTGATGAGGATAATAATCGCCGGTCTGCCCGGCATGCAGGACAATGTCCGCTTCCGTAATCGTCCGGCCCGGCGTCTCGCGCGACGTGCCGATTTCGTAATCCTCGAAGAATTGGGACTGAATCATGGGTATTAGTATGGCTTGGGCAGCGCGGCGCGATAAAGACGATTTATTTCGCGCGCCGCGTCGGCGGATTTGGTTTTGCCGGCGATGCAGTCGTGCGCCACCGGTGCGCCGGCATCCTGGAAATCCAGGTAGCCGGGGAATTGTGGTCGCAACACGATGACGTCCTCCCAGGTCTGCGGCAGCGTGAGCTGGTGCCTGGCGATCAAGTCCGGTCGCCAGGTGGCGATGGGAGTGGCGGCGTCGGTCGCGAGCGTCCATTGCCTGCCGTTATCGCGATAGCTGTTGTGCGAGCCGCCCACCGAATTGGCCGCCTGGTCCGCAAGAAAGTCCGCCGGCAGCCAGTCCTCGAACGGCAGCAGCAATCTTCCCGTCGCTGCGAACGCAGTGTGCGGATGGTCCATGATGATGAGATCGAACTCCGCCGCGAGTTTTGCCAGGGCGGCGTCAGCGAACGCCTGCAACGAGCGCTTTTCCCAGACGAGGCTGGTGCCGGGATGCAGTTCTTCATAGCGCTGCGCCGTGGCCACGATGGACGTGAAGCCGCGCGTGTGGTTCCAGGTGATGCCGCGAAGCGTCATGCTATTTCAGGCCTGATTTCAGTCTGGCGTGGTTTTAAAATCAGAGTTTGTGTGACGCCTCGACCAGCGCGCGCAGTTTCTGGTGGGTGATGTCCAGCGGCACATGACCAAAGCCGCATTCGCTGGTGAGGATGAGCCGTTCACGCGGGAAATGCTTCAAGGCCGGCTCGACCCGTTGGCGGATCATCTCCAGCGTCTCGATCTCATCGCTGCGCTGGTCAATGACGCCCAGGGCGAGGTCGCCCTTGAAATCCCACAACGGCCAGAGCGTCATCAGGTCATAGCTCAGGGTGCAATGTTCCAGTGAGACCTCGTGAATCTTCAGTTTGCGGAAAGCCGGCGCCAGGTCGGTGTATTTGGTGAAATAAACCCGCCGGCGACGCGGGTTGCCGCCGCAGACGTGCAACCCGATGCGGAGGTTCGAGGGCAGCGCGGCCATGAGCTCGTTCAGGATGTCGGCGCCCCATTCACTGTGTTGCGGGGATTCCGTCCACATGGGCTCGTCGAATTGGATCTCCGTGCAACCGGCGGCCACAACTTCCTTCAATTCCTGCAACAGGACTTTTGCCCAGGCACGGCAAAGCGCCTGGTCATCCGGATAAAGGTCCTTGCGTTCGTTCACGCTGAAGCGTGTGAGCACGTGCGGTCCGGTGACGGTTTGTTTGACGCGCACGTTGGCGGGCGCGACGCTCCGCGCCAGCTTCCAGCAATGCGCCAGGTTGAAGCGCGGATTCTTGAGCTCGCCAACGACCCGCGGGCATTCAATGCCGAATCCGGCCGTGCCGAACGTCAACTGGGGCATGTTTTCGAAGGTCACGCCGTCCACGCGCTTCTGGTAGAAGTAATACATGTTCTCGCGATACGCCTCGCCATCCGTGATGACGTCGAGACCCAGGTCGGCCTGGTCTTTTGCGGCCCAGCGGATCAGCTCGTCCACTTCGGCCTGGCCGAGCGTGGGTTTCTTCATGGTATCCGCGACCCGGGTGGGACGCGGATAACTGCCAACAACGGTATTTCGATAACGACTCACAATGTTCAAACGGGTGGCAGCCCGGCTTCGATGCGGGCCTGGTTGATGTGGGCGCGCACGCCTTCGATCAGCGGGCGCGGCTTGAATTGGATTTCCTGCTCCAGCCGGCGGCCGTCCTCCCAGTCGATCAGCGGCGTGGTCGGTTTCGCTTCATCGAAAGTGATCTGCGCGTCAGGCAGCCAATGTCTGACGGCGGCGGCGAGTTCGTGGCCGTGCACGCAATCCCCGCCGTTATTATACGCAAAATGCGCAAGCCGGGGTTTGAGGGCGAGGCGGACCATCTGCTCGGCGCAATCGTCCTTGTAAATCCAGGTCTCCCGCGAATGGGCGGAGAAGGGCAGTTCCACCGGCCGGCCGACGGCGGGATTGGACGCGAATGCCTCCGCCCACAGCACGGAACCGCGCTTGCGTCCGTGCCCGAACACCACCGGCGGGCGGACGCAGGCGAGACTCACGCCATGCCTGGCGACGTACTTCCTGGCCATGAATTCGTTCAGCACCTTCATCATGCCGTAGGTGAAAAAATGGTCGGCCGGCGAGCAGAAATCGTCCTCGTTCACCGGCCGGTCGCCATAAACCTTTTGCGAGGCGCCGTAAACGGTCTCGCTGCTGGCGAACACCAGGCGCGCCAGCTGGTGACGCACGGCGGCTTCGAACAGGTTCACCATGCCGAGCACATTGACCTTCACCCCCGCCGACGGGTTGGCCTCCACTTCCGCGCTCATCAGATACGCCAGATGAAGGCAATGGGTAATGTCAGGGTGCTTTTCAAACACCCCGGCCACCGCGCGTTCATTCGCGACATCCATTGCCGCGAGTTCCGCGCCTTTCAGCCGGGCGGCGACCGCCTCGTCCGGGTTGGCCTCGCCGATGACGACGGGGATTCCGCGGGCAATGAGGTTTTGCACCACGCCGGCGCCGATGAAACCGGTTCCGCCCGTGACCAGAAATTTCATACTGTAAAATCTTTCGGTGACACGCCGCCGCGTTCCGAGGAGGCATAGGCCGCCTCCACGACTTCCATGGTGTGAATCACATCCGCCACGTCCGTTGACATCTTCGCGAGCGAACCTTCCTGGTGACGTTGCACCTGCGCCATGGAGCCGATAAACGCCTCCGGAAACCACGAGCCTTCGAGTTGCTCGGAATGCCATTCGCCCGGCCGGCCCAGTTCATCGAGTTGGCAGTATTCAAACGTATCCCCGGCCCCCTGCGGATAATTCACCAGCAGACCGATCCCGGCCTTGATGGCCCCGCCCGTGCCTTCCCACTTGAGATAACTCTCCTGATGCCTGGCGCCAAAGCGGTGCATGTGATTGGTGGTGATGGTGGCGCGCGCCGGGTCGGGATAGTCCAGCAGGATGGCGCTGCTCACCGAAGCCAGCTCCGGCAACGCCGGATGGGCGCAAGTGCGGGCGTGGACGCTGCGCGGCTCGCCGAGGAACGAGCGGAACAAATCCACGTAGTGAACGCTGTGATAGACGATCTCCATGCGCGGCAGGCCGTTGAGAAACGGAAACAAATGCCACGGCGTCATCGTCGTCAGACGCATTTCCATGTCAATCAAGTCGCCAATGACACCCTGCCGGATCAAGTCCCGCGCCGCCATGACGAAGGGCGCGAAACGCAACTGGCAGTTGATGGCTGCGTGCAAGCCGCGCTCCCGGCAGACAGCCCGAACCTCCCGGGCCTGCGCCAGGTTCTCGCCCATCGGTTTTTGAATCAGCACGTGCGAGCCCTTGGGAAGCTTGCGGAGTGTGCCCGCAAACATCGAAGCCGGCAGCGCCAGGTCGTAAATCACGTCCGCCGGCGCCGCCGCCAACGCCGCGCCCAGATCATCAAAGACATGGGCGATGCCGTATTCCTGCGCCAACGAGGCCGCCCGTTCGCGGGTCCGATTATAGAGTCCCCAAACCGGAAATCCCGCCATGCGGTAAGCGGGCAAATGGGCGTCCTTCACGATGCCGCCCGTTCCGATGATGAGAATCGGGAACCGTGTCCCCGGCATCGCTGGTTTATAGGACAGGTTCATGTTGGCTGCTCATTCAAGGTATAACCGGCATTAAATCCCAAATGCCGGCGCACCGGCAATGGCAATTATCACAACTTTTGAGCCAGTGAGGTTGCTGCAAATTGACGAATTTCCATGTTTGGTATTTAATAACACAAAGAAATGAGCCCGACGCAACCTTTTCGCCACGCGTTGCCGGTGAACGAATCGCTGTTTCACGAAACGCTGTATCTGACCCATGCCGGCTGGGAACGCGTGGCGCCGGGCGAGGCTTACCCGCAAACGGACACTCCCTTCTTCTTCTTCGAATGGAAAGACGGGCGCACCCTGCCGGAATTCTGCCTCGCCTTCCTGGTCGCCGGCAGCGGTGAATTCCAGACCCGCACCCACCGTGGCCGCCTCGCCGCCGGCGAGGCCTTTCTCTTTCGTCCCGGAGAATGGCATCGCCACCGGCCTTCGCCCCGGACGGGCTGGACCTTGATGTGGATCCATTTCAACGGCGATGAACCGCTCCGCTGGTTGCGCGATGAGAATTTCAAGCTCCGTCAGAATGTTCCGGTCATTGAAAACCGTGCGCTTTTCCAGGCCCAACTGGAATACCTGCTGGAAAGCGTGCATCGGAATCCGTCCATGAACTCGGCCAACTTTTCCCGCCAGGCCATCGGCCTGCTGTCGCATTTCCTGACGGACAGTTCGGGCGACGCGGTGCCTGGCCCGCAGGAGGTGCCGGATGAAGCGGTCAAGGCGGCGGTGGCATACATCTGGAATTTCAGTCACGACATCGTGGACGTTCCGGCGGTGGCACGCCAAGTCGGCATGGCCAGGCGCACCCTGGATCGCCGGTTCAAAGCGGCTGCCGGACGCAGCGTGCTGGATGAAATCCAGTTTTGTCGCGTTTCGCGCGCCGCCCGACTGCTGCAGGAAACCGACATGCCGGTCAAACACATCGTGCACCGCGCCGGTTTTCGCAGCGGTGAACATTTGCGCCTCGCTTTCCAGAAGACTTTCGGCAAATCGCCGCAAGCCTTTCGCCAGGGGGTTCGGGCAGGACTTCACTTCAAATCACAACTGCTGCCGACTTCCTGCGGGGTTTCATAAACGCCGCCGGCAACGCGGCAGGGATGGACAAAGTACCCGCGCAAGTGCGGAATGTGTTCGAGAAACACAATGTCGTGGCCGAGCGCGATGTGGTTGAACAAAACGAGGTGCTGGTGCAGCTGGCCCATGTCGCCGACGTGCGGCACCACGTGCACGCCGAATTTGCGGCACAGCAGACTGACGGCGATGAATTCACTCACGCCCGCAACCCGCACCGCGTCCACCTGCAGGAACCCGGCGCACCTGGCCTGCAAATAGTTTTTGAAAACGACGCGGTTTGGAACATGTTCGCCCAGCGCCAGCTTCGTCGGCGCAATCGCGTCGGCGAGGGTTTTATGGCCGAGCACGTCGTCGGGATGGGTCGGCTCTTCAATCCAGAATGGATTGATGGCGCGCAACCGCCGGCAGATGCTGAGTGCCTGCGGCAGGGTCCATTGCTGGTTGGCGTCCAACATGACGCGGGCCCGGTCGCCGGCAACTTCACGCACCATGGCGGCGCGGCGCAAATCCCGTTCGGGATCGGGCGACCCGACCTTCAGTTTCATCGCCGTGAAACCAGCCGCCACGGCCCGGCGGCAATTTTCCCGGACTTGGGCGTCGTCGTAATTGAACCAACCGACGGAAGTGTCGTAGCCGGGATAACCGGTTTTCAAGACGGCTTCGCGGGAGGAGCGCGTTGGCCGGTGGTCTTGCAGAATGTTCAGTGCCAGCGGGGCGTCCAGTTCGTCTTCGAGATAGGAGAGGTCGAGCGTGGCGATGATCTGTTCCGACGACAACTCCAGGAGCAAGTTCCAGAGAGGCACGCCGCGCGTCTTGGCCCACAAATCCCAGCAGGCATTCGTCACGGAAGCCAGCGCCAGTTGCACCACGCCCTTGTGGGGTCCAAGCCAGCGGAATTGCGGCTCGTCGGCCATCGCGTGTTGCAGCGCGCCGAAGCTCGCCATGATTTCTTCTATCGGTTTTCCGATCAACCGCCGGGAATAGAACTTCGCCGCTTCACAGACGAGTTGATTCCCTTCGCCCAGTGTAAAAGCAAGGCCAACGCCGATTCGACCTTTATCATCGTGCAACTGTGTGGCCGCATAGGAATAAACCGGGTCGCGATGAATCGCATCGCTGCCGTGGCCGTGGCCGATGGGAAAACGCGCATCACGTGTGGAAATCCGCTCAATCATAAATTAAAGCATCCGGCGATAGCCGAGTTCTGCGCCGCCGCTGACGTGCATGATGTGGCCGGTGATGAAACGCGCTTTTTCTGAAAGCAAAAATACGCAGGCATCGGCAATCGCATTTCCATCGGGACAATAACCGAGGGGGTGAATCTCATTCAGATACAACTTCGTCGAATCAGGATCAGGTTGTTCCGTAAGCCATTGATGAAGCATCGGCGTCCAGGCGCCGGCGGGGCAAACGGCGTTCACGCGAATGCCATGTTTGGCGTAATCAAGCGCCATCGATTTTGTCAACGCGTTCAAACCACCTTTGGTTGCCGTGTAGGCGGCGTGAATTTCCTGGCCGATGACACCGACGAGACTCGAGGTGTTGAGAACACAACCTTTGCTCGCCGCCAGTGCGGGAAAGGCGTGACGCATCGTGTGCAGCACACCTTTCAGGTTGACGTCGAACAAAGCGCTCCATTCGGCATCGGTGGTTTCGTGAATCGGCTTTGAGGGGTGGGAAATGCCGGCGTTGTTGTGGACGGCGTTCAATCGTCCAAAACGGGACAAGATTTTCTCCACCACGGCTTTCACTTCATCGTCGTGGGTCACATCGCAGACGATGGCCAGATGGTTTGGGCCGAGTTCAGCCGCAACTTTTCCGATTCCTTCCCGGTCATTGGCGACGACGATGACATTTGCGCCTTCAGCAGCGTAAGTGATTGCACAATCGTGACCGATGCCGCAGGAACCGCCGGTTAGAAAAATAATTTTACCCTTAAGCAGCGCACTCATGGCAGAATGTAAACCTCCTTCGTGTCCAACCGGATTTTTCCCTTCACCGCCGCATCCGGCAGCGGGGATGGGCAGGGGTCGGTTTCCTTCCGCCACCGTTGTGTTTCAGGATCAGCCGCCCTTCGCACCATGTCGGCGTCGAAATGGGTGCCCGTGTATTCGAGATCGGCAAAAAGATGAGGCCGGCCGTTGCTTTCGCATTCGTGGATGGAAAAATTCCTGATGTGGCATTCCCTGCTCATTCTATTGGCGCCCGGCCAGGCATGCGCAGGAAGAGATTCATAGCGCGCCGCTTTGCCCGCTTCAAGGCCCGTCACCCAAACAACGCGTTGCGGTGGCTTCGGCGTTGCCCAGCCGGCCAGCCAGCCGGTCATGACGAGAAAAACGATTGTTATAAAAAGTTGTGTTCTCATTTTCAGCGGAAGACAAAATAAAGGCCAACAAACACCAGCAAAATAACGGCGCTCACCACCCGGTAGTCGGCGAGGCCGCGTCCGCCGGCGCTGCTGCGCAACGGTTCGCGCCAGTTTTCCCAGACCAGCAAACGGGCTTCCGCCTTGAGCGGTTCGGGAAACCATAAGGTGGTGATCACCATGATGGCCACACACGCGACAAACAGCCAAAATGCAATCAGCATGAAATCGCCCCGATAAATGCGGTTCCAGTCCAGATAGAATGCAACGCATCCCAAGGCGATGCCGGCCACCAGGGTAATGAACGCGGCCTTGCCTGAGGCGCGTTTCCAAAATACGCCGAGCAGAAACACGGTGGTAATCGGCGGCGCAACGTATGAAATCAGCTTGTTGATGCCCTGAAAAATGGTGGCGTAATGGCCAAACAACGGCGAGGCCACGATGGCGAGCAGAGTGCCGAGCACGGTGGTGATTTTGCCAATGCGGACCAATTGATGGTCGCCCAGGTCGGGTTTGTAGCGTTTGAACAAATCGTAGGCCACGAGGGTGGCGGAAGAATTCAGCGCCGCAGAGCATGTCTGCATGGCGGCGGCGAGCATGGCGGCGGCGACCAGCCCTTTCAATCCGACCGGCAGGAGGTGGGTGAGCATGAAGGTGTAGGTGTCGGCGGCGGTTTGTGGCGCGGCGCCATTAAAGCAGTGCTTTTGCACCAGCGCCACGCAGATCACGCCGGGCAGCACGAAAAGAAACACCGGGAGAATTTTCAAGGCCGCGCAAAATAGCGGGCCGAGCCGCGCGTTTTTTTCGTCCTTCGCCGCGAGCACCCGCTGGACAATGGTCTGGTCGCAGCACCAATACCAGATGCCCAAAACCGGGTAGCCAAGCAGGACCGAATACCATGGCAGCCCGCTGGCATCCGTGGTGCCCCGCGCCAGGTTCAGAAAATTGCCTGTGCCCCAGGTGACGTTGCTGCCGGCTACCGAGGCCAGCGGATGCGGATTTGACGCAAGCGTGTGAGCCAGTTCCGCCCAGCCACCGATTTTAAGATAACCGGTGACGGTGATGACCACCGCACCGACCAGGAGCAAAACGGTCTGGACACTTTCAGTCCACACGACGGCGAGCAAACCGCCGAGCATGGTATAGATTCCTGTCAATAATCCCAAAACGACGATGAACAACATCAATGCGTCCACACCGAACAGTTTTTCACCCGGAGCCAGGTCGAGGATGCCGCGCAGCACCCAGGCGGCCGTATAGAGCGCCACGCCCATGTGGATGACAATGGCAGAAAAGAGCGAGATGACCGAGAGCACGTCGCGGCAACCCCGGTTGAAGCGGCGTTCCAGGAAGTCCGGCAGCGTGGCGACGCGGGAACGCAGGTAGAGCGGCGCAAAAAACAGCGCGAGCAGAATGAGGGTGAATCCGGCCATCCACTCGAAGTTGCCGAACACCAGCCCGTACTTATAGGCCGCCTCCGCCAGGCTGACGAGATGCACGGTGGAAATATTTGCGGCAAACATGGCCAGCCCAATGACCGGCCAGGCCAGTGTGTTGCCGGCCAGAAAATAGTGTCCGCCCTCGCCGCCGCGCTCGTTTTTGCGCCGCCAGAAACCCGCCACCAGACCCAGACCGACCACGGCCACCAGATAGGCGACAATGATAGTCCAGTCGAGAGGGTCCATGGGATTGTTCATGCGCATTATTCCGGCAGTTCAATGGTGTCGTTGGTAACGGCAACGGGTATCGGACCGAGGTTCGGACAGTTGGTGTGGGAACTGGCGCGCGACCAACTGGGTTCCCGGCCCGTAAGACTGACCGGTCTCCAATAAATGAACATCCCAAAGCGCCCCGCGGGCCACCACGCCCGTCGCGGGTGGCCCGGCGTGAGGACGACTTTCGATTCCACCTGAATAACGGTCCCTGCCATGCAAACGAAAAACAGGGTCAATACGCCCGCCTTTTTTGCAAACCTATTTCGCGTGTGGTACATATTGTAAGACTTTGCTCGATTATAAGATTATCAGCTTAAGGATATGAAAATCTTGCAAAATTGTTCGGCGAAGAGTATTGAACATGGTTGAACCTATATGAGCTCGCGGCCAATCTATCGAATGGGGCACAAGCGCTATGGGATTGATAATTGCGAGCCACAGAAGGAGGCGGTACGCGAAGGCAAAATTGAATTTCACGCGCTGACCAAAGGGCACTATCCCGGCACCTTGATGCCCATGGACATATTACCCGGCCTCAACAGCATCGGGTTCTGGGATGCAAATACATCGCAAGACTGGGGGCTGAATCCACATCGGAACGAAGGAATCAAAATTGTTTTCTTTGAGACCGGAACGTGTGACCTGATCATGGGTCGGAAAACGTTTAATTTACACGCGGGTAATTTTCTTCTTACACGTCCCTGGCAACTTCATAAATTCGGCAACCCGAATATCGGCCGGGGACGACTGCACTGGTTGATCCTTGACGTCGGGGTCAGACGGCCGCATCAGGATTGGAACTGGCCGAAGTGGGTGGTAATGACCAAAGAAGATATCGCTGAACTTACAGAAAGATGGCGACATATTAAAAACCCCGTTTGGATATCCACACCGGCCATTGCGCAATCATTCCGCGAGTTGGCCCGGTGCATTACCGCTTGGGGTCTGCCCCATGCCGTTTCGCGCATGGCCATTCATTTGAACCTGTTGCTCATCGGCGTTCTTGACGCCTTGATGAATCAACAGACGCATGAAAATGAACAATTGGCTTCGCGCAAGCGGGCCGTGGAAATGTTTTTGGCGGACCTCAAGGATGGGCGTGTGGATGTCGGTGAGCCGTGGACGCTGGATCGCATGGCTTCCCACTGCAGCATGGGAGTGACCGCATTTTCGAAATACTGCCGCGACCTGGTGAACACCGGGCCGATGGAATTCTTGAATCAGTGCCGGCTCGAGCGAGCCGCGCAGCAATTGCGCACACAGCCTGAGCGATCGGTTACCGACATCGCCTTTGCCAATGGTTTCAACTCCAGCCAATACTTCGCCACCCGCTTCCGCCGCCGGTTTCGCGTCGCCCCGAGCCATTTTTCGGAAAACGCTCCGGCCCGCCAATCGCAGCCGACTCAGGTTCGTTTGCCC
>DASZAB010000061.1:0-39194 GCA_035945675.1 Verrucomicrobiia bacterium
GGATCGCCTTTGATGAAGCGCCAGTCGGAGTCGAATGAAAGACGTTCCCGAACGGGACCGGTTACGGGAGCAGCGATTGTCAACAAATTCAGAGCGAGGAGGCTGGCGACCACCAGAGGTTTCCAACCCGGTTGAGATAAATTGAGGTGTGTGGTTCCTTTCATAAGTATCGCCTTTCCAGCTTGTTAATTCTGAAGCGAGGGGTTCCGTTTCGAGAACTTCGTGGTGGCCATTGGATGAATGGCAGCCTTTTAGAAGGATTTTGCATAGCCTCACAAATGTATGGTTTTGGCCCTTTGGTTAATTTCCTGATGCAACAACTTGATTTGCGGGTGTAACATCATGCCATGTGCACATTTTTTCCGGCCTGGCTGCGTCGAAGTGGCGTCGTGGGCAGCTTCACGCACCGGTCACCGGCTGCCAACAAATACGACAACCCCGTCCCCTCAGGAAAGATGAAAATATCAACCACCGTTTTGTCCTGGAACCGCGTTCAATCGGGTGTCGGGATACTCGCGGCCATTATTTTATTTCCGACCGCCGGATGTGCGGGCGGCCCCGCTCCTCAAGCGGTAGCCCGGGTCAATCCGGTTCCATTCTATCTGGGTGCGGATATTTCCACCCTGGCCGAAGTCGAGCAGCGCGGCGGCATTTATATGGACGGGGACAAGCCCGGCGACGCGCTGGCCATTTTCATGAAACATGGCTGGACCTGTTTTCGTTTGCGGATCTGGGTTGATCCCCGCGACGGCGTCAATGGCCTTGAATATACCACCAAACTGGCCAAACGAATCAAAGACGCCGGCGGGACGTTCATGCTGGATTTTCATTATTCCGATTGGTGGGCCGACCCACAGAAGCAAAACAAACCTGCCGCGTGGGCCCATCTGGATTTTGATGCGCTGGTCAGAAAAACGGAGACGTATACCGCTCACGTCATCAAAACTTTGAAGGACGCCGGGGCGACGCCGGATTTTGTGCAGATTGGCAATGAAATCACCGGCGGCATGTTGTGGCCCGACGGCCAGGTGAAGGTTCCCCTCTCCACTGTCAAGGTGTTCGGGGGAGATGTGACCGTCATCAAGCCGCCGGAACCTTACGACGATGCCAGGCAATGGGATCATCTCATTCGGCTTTTAAAAGCCGATGCCCGTGGGGTTCGGTCGGTCACCACGCCGGAGGACCACGTCCGCATCGTCATTCATATTGATTGCGGCGGTGACTGGCCTGTGACCAAATGGTATTTTGACCATCTGACCCGGGCCGGAGTGGACTATGATGTCATCGGCCAGAGTTATTATCCGAACTGGCACGGCACATTGGAAGATGTCCGCGACAACCTGCGCCACACGATTGAACGTTACCACAAGGACGTGATGATCGTGGAAACCGCATATCCTTCCCGGGACGTTCATCCATCGCCCGCCGCGGCGAAGAATATGATTTGGCCCATGACCCCCGAAGGCCAGAAACAATTTTTGGTCGATCTCATCAGAGTGGTCAGGCAGGCGCCGGGAGGGCGTGGCATCGGAGTGAACTACTGGCATCCCGAGGCCACTTTCATTCCGGGTTCCACCAATCGCTGGAGCGGGCCTGACGCCAACTCACTTTTTGATGCCAAGGGCAACCCGCTTCCCGCCATGTACGTATTAGGCCCTCAGCCCGCAGTGCAGACCGCGCATGCGGAAAAGATTGAACGACATTAACAGCCAACGTCCTTGCTCCGACGATGAACCGAACTGTCCCCGTGGAGAGCTTCGATATCAATCAGGTGCGGACCTTGGGGCGCATGCTTCTAAACCCGCGACTTTTACTGGATCATGAAAATTCGAGCGCCTGGATGGATCCTTCTGTTTTCGCTTTTAACCGCAGCGCTGGCGCAAGCCCGGAATGGTGTGCCACCGGCCGGCCGACAAGCGCCGAACGGTGGTGCGGGAACGACGAATATAAATTCGCCCCGGTGGAGATCTGATTTCTTCAGACGGTCCTTCGGGCCGACGACGCCGTTTGCGACCCCGGGAATCGAGCTTAAGCCTTTTGTCATCGATTATCGCCACGCCACCTACTCCGCCATTGATTTGTCTTTCCTGCTGCAGGCGCGTGTGGGAAAGGACGGCTTTATTCGCGCGAAGGGCGACCAACTGGTCAACGGAAAGGGCCAACCGATTCGATTTTGGGGATTCAATGCCACCGGGTGGAGCCGCGGTTCAACGGAGGTTCCCTCCAAAGCGGAAGCGCCGCTGTGGGCGGACGCGCTGGCGCGTACCTGGGTGAATAGCGTGCGTCTGCAATTTCTCGATCTGGCGGCGCCACGGGGATTGATTGACGGCACCCGCAATGACAGCCAGCACTTTGATCCGGTGTAACTCGACAACGAGGATTATTTTCTCTCCGAATTAATGAAGCGCGGCCTCTACCTTGATTTCAACCTGAATGCAAGAGTCTCGACAAACGCAGCCCCGGTTCTACCATGAATGAATTCTTGAAGCCCTTTTCGACATGTGCGCGTCGAGCATTGGGGACGTCACCTTGGTGTGTCACGATCGGCTATGGTTTGATTTTCGCTGCCGGATCGGCCCTGCCCGCCACCGCCTGGGCGGATCCGGCTGCTGCACCGACAGACGCGCCGGCAGTGACCAACCTTGTGCAACTCGCCCGGCTGGGTTCCCAGAACCCGAATGTCAGCTATCCGATCCGTCTGGAAGGCGACATTTTGTGGGCGGACCCGGCGCAGGGAAAACTCATCTTGCAGGATGCGTCCGGGACGGAAGGATTGGAGATGGATTTGCAGGGCCGGTCCCTCGAAGCGGGCCAGCGCGTGCGATTGGAGGGCCAAAGCACCATTACCCGGCGGGATGCAGGTGTTCAACTCGGAATCGTGGGACCGGTGGTGGATGACGACGGCATCCACACGATGATCGAAAAATCCGGGGCGGTCTATCTTCAGGCGGGCCGCCATCCCATCCGCGTCGATTGGTTTAATGGTGTCGAAAAATACGGCCTGGAAGTGGCTTATCAAGGGCCGGCTCTGCCCCGTCAAAAAATTCCCGATTCAGTGCTCTTTCGTGTTCCAACGGATGCCACGGACGCAACCAATTTTGTAAACGGATTGAATTATGCCTGTTACGAGGCTGACGGCGAGATTTTGCCAGGCTTCCAGAAGCTGACTCCTCTCAAAACCGGAAACGTGCCCAACTTTGATCTGGGTGTCATGAGCCGCAATGAGCACGTCGGATTGCAGTTTACAGGCTATCTTCAAATTCCTCGCGACGGTCTCTATACCTTTTACCTGACCTCGGATGATGGCAGTCAATTGTTTATCGATGAACCCCGATCACTTTCGGGGCTCCGGCTGGAAACGATCGGACGGATAGAACTGCCGAAACCGCGCCGGATGACCATCGGACAGACATTGAGCGAAAGCGGTGATTATCAGTGGGTTGAAGTTGAAGGAAAGGTCACGTTTGTTAGTGAACGGAAAGATGGTTGGGACCTGGAATTAACCTCCGAGACCGGCCGCCTGAAGCTCAAGGTGGCGGATGGTTCCGGATTGTCGGTGGGCCGGCTGCTGAACAGCCGGGTCCGGGTCACCGGGGTTTGCCAAAGTGTTTACGATGCCGAAGGAGAGCAAGTGGGTGGCATCCTGTTGGTTTCGGACAAACGCGCAGTCCAAATCATCGCGACAGCCAATCCCACGCCCAAAAACAAGGACACCCGCGCGGGAACATTGCCGGTGTTGACCACCGCCAGTGAAGTTCATCAATTGAACCGGGAGGAGGCAGAACGGGGCTATCCGGTAAAAATCCAGGGGGTCGTCACCTGTGTCCTGCCGGAACGCCAGGCTTTCACCATTCAAGATGCCACCCGCGGGTTGTATGTGGTTGATTCTTCCGAGAGCCGGTCCGTGCCGCCGAGAATCGGTGAATACTTGGAGGTTGAAGGCAAGACCGACCCCAGCCTGTTTGCTCCCATTGTTGATGCAGACCATGTCGGGGACCTGGGGGCGGGACGTTTGCCCCAGCCGGTGCATCCGGCCTGGGAACAGTTGATGAACGGAAGTCTGGATGCCCAGTATGTCGAATTACAGGGCATCATCACGTCGGTCAGCACTAATGGCGTAACGCTGTTCACGGGGGACGGCCAGCTCAAATTGGAGTTAAGGGTGATCGGAATTCAGACGGCGGAGCTGGAACGCTATGAAGATGCCGTCGTCCGCGTGCGGGGTTGTCTGCTTGCCTCCTGGGACTATGTGACGCACCAGGTAAAAGTGGGCGAGATCCGGGTTTACGGTGCGGAAATCTCGGTAGATCAGCCGGCCCCGACAGATTTGTTTTCGCTTCCCTTGAAGACCGTTGCGGAATTGTTGCAGTTTAACCCGCAGGCCGGCGTGTTCCAGCGGGTGAAAGTTTCGGGCCAGATTATTTATGCACAGGCTCCGGAATATTATCTGATGGATGACAAAAACGGCGTGCAATTTGTTTTGAAGAAACCGGTTCCGGGATTGGAAGCGGGTGATCGGGTGGAAGTGGTTGGCTTTCCCGGATTGAGCGGCGCTTCTCCGCTTTTGCATGAGGCCGTGGCGCGCAAGATCGGCCACGCCCCCCTGCCGAAGGCACGAAAGCTGCAACCGGACAATTTAATCCATGCGGAGTATGACTCGGCGCTCGTGACGGTGGACGGATTGCTCGTGAACGTGCGGGAAACGCCGGCCGGCCAGGCTCTGGAAATGCGGAGCGGCGTCCGCACGTTTATGGCCCGGCTCAATACCCGGGATGATTCCGTCCATTCGCTGGCGCCGGGCACCCGATTGGAACTGGTCGGAGTTTATTTGGGCGAAGGCGGGAACCGGGCGATGGGGCAGGATATCACCTCCTTCGAACTGCTGCTCAATTCCTCTGCGGACATCAAAGTGTTGGCCCGGCCGCCGTGGTGGACGCTGGAGCGGTTGCTGGTCATGATGGGGGTGTTGGTGTGTGTGCTGGCCGCCGCCGCGCTGTGGATTACCCAATTGCATCGGCAAGTTGAACAACGCACCCGGGAACTGGAAGCCCAAATCCGGCAGCGCCAGAAGGTCGAGCATCAACGGGCCATGGAGCAGGAACGCGCGCGAATTGCCCAGGACCTGCACGATGAACTCGGCTCGGGTATTACCGAAATCAGCATGTTGGCCGCCCGGGCCAGATCCGCCACCGCCCCCGACCAAAAACGGAACCATTATCTGGAACAAGCGCGTGAAAAAGCCCGCGAAATGGTCACGGCGCTGGATGAGATCGTCTGGGCGATGAATCCAAAACACGATTCCCTCGCGTCGCTGGTCAGTTATTTTTGTCTTTACGCCGACCGTTTCCTGGGCCTGGCCAACATCGCCTGGCGCCTGGAAGGCATGCCCGCGATGCCCGATCCCATGGTGGATTCACGGCACCGGCATCAGTTGTTCCTGGCGTTCAAGGAGGCATTGACCAATGTGGTGCGCCACGCCGGCGCGTCCGAGGTTCGCTTGAGCATCCAGGCGGAACAGGGGCAGGTGTGGCTGGCCGTCGCCGACAACGGGCGTGGATTCTCCTCGGGGGTGCCCACCGGGGAAATGGACGGCGTGGCCAACATGCGGGCGCGCATTGAAAAGTTGGGTGGAAGATTTGAAATTACCAGTGAAGCCAGTCACGGCACCACGGTGCGATTTTACATGCCTCTAAGTTCATGACCAAGATTGCCATTGTTGAAGACAACAAAGTGATTCGCGAGAGTCTCATGGAATTCATCCACGCGGACCCGGAATGCCGCTGTGTCTGCGCTTGTGCGACGGCCGAAGAAGCGTTGAAGGTGATTCCCAAACACGAGCCCGAGATTGTGCTGATGGACATTCAATTGCCCAACATGTCGGGCATTGATTGCCTCGCTCAACTGAAACAATCGCTGCCCGCCGTCCAAATTATCATGGTAACGGTCTATGAAGACACCGAACGGATTTTCAAAGCCCTGCGCATGGGGGCCTGTGGTTATCTTCTGAAACGTTGCGCGCCCGAAGAACTCATTGCCGCCATCCGCGAGGTCCGGCAGGGCGGCGCCCCCATGTCGCGGGAAATCGCGCGCAAGGTCATCGCTTCCTTTCAAGAGCCGCTGGCGACCGCCATGGAAGTGGAAGACCTCACGGCGCGCGAGCGGGAGATCCTGGAATTGCTGGCCAGCGGATTCCCCAACAAACAAATCGCCGACCGCTTGGGATTGACCGATGGCACAGTGCGCTGGCATCTCCGGCACGTGTACAATAAACTACATGTTCGCTCCCGCACCGAAGCGGCCCTCAAGTTCCGCTCGACCAAACAGGACAAACCGGATAGTCACTGATTCAGAACGGCTTACACCATTTTCCAGGTATCGCAACGGCTGCGAACACCCTACATTTGTGAGGCTGGGCAAACCTAAGGATTCCGTGCATAATTGATGCAGTCAGCAAACCCGTAAAATAATAATTTATGAAAACTGTTTCTTTAGTCACATCTGTACTTGCCGTCTTGACACTGACCCTTTCGCCAACAAAGGCTCAGGTTACTTATATCGGCCCCGGTACGGCAAATGGCGGCGGCGGGAGTGGAGAAGGCATCAGCAGTGTTGTAATCAACAACACCGCGAGCGATATCACTTTCACCATCAATACGAGCGCGGCGCAGAGCGCGTACGTTCAGTATTATGTCCTCTTGCAGTATGTCGGCCAGGGTGCCAGTGGCAGTACGGCGCTGTTTAACTCCGCGGGAGCCCTGAACGGGTGGGGGCCCAGTCTTGGCATCAGCACCGGAATGAACGCCTTTGCCGCCACCTGGAATACCGGTGCCAGTGCCGAAACATACACTGGCGGTGTTTGGACCCAAAACGCAGCAGTGAGTTATGATGCCGGCGGCACTGGCTTCAATTACGTCACCTTCACCGTGCCCTTAAGCAGCCTTGGGTTGAGCCTCGGCAGCCAGTTCTACTTTGACGTTGCGTCATCGTACCCCAATAGTGCCGGGCAATCTGCCTATGGTTCATTGCTCAGCAGTTATCCTGCCGAGACAGATAACAGCTATCACGATTACACTCCTGGTCAAAATGCTTATGACGCGGCCACCGATGCAGGAGGAGCCGCCACGAAGTTCGGGACGGCGGCGGATCTGTACACTGTGGTTCCCGAACCGGTCACCAGCGCATTCCTCGGTTTGGGCGCGTTGCTCCTGATTTTGCGCCGCAGGGTATTCTCCGCCCGCTAATTTTGATTCTGGCCATGGTGAAAGGCAAAAGTGCTGCTTGTGACGTTATGAGCAGCACTTTGTGTTGGCCACCTCCAGGAACCGATTTTTGGGTCGAGATTCGGACGGCCGTTTAACAGTGCCTCGGGGAGATTCATTTCGTGACCCAGTCCGCTCCCGACCCAAAGCTCCGTTTAAATTCATTCCGGCAAAACAAAACCGGGATGATGGTGTTTATCCAAAACGACTTATGCCGTTTGCCATGCTGCGGTAGCCACGGTAATACTCTACATTTGTGAGGCTAGGCAAAGGCCAAAAAACCAATTACCTTTGACGTAATCACTCATACAGTCAGGTAAAAAACGCCCGTTGTTGTTCCAGCAGCGGGACAAATGAGATGAAAACTGGCTTGTCATAAATGTGCTGAACAAGATCGGACAAATAATATATAATAATATGGAGTCCGGATAATTCATTTATACCAGATGCAGACGCCCGATTTAAAAAAATCAAAATTGAAAAAGAGGCGACAAGGGCGATCAGCCTTTACGTTGATCGAGTTGCTGGTGGTGATTGCCATCATCGCCATTTTGGCCGCTTTGTTGCTCCCCGCCCTCTCCGCGGCAAAGCAACGGGCGCAAACTATTCATGACATATCGAATCTTAGACAGTGGGGCCTGGCCTTTCCGATGTACGCCATTGATCACCATGACAGCCTGCCGTTGGGTTGGTGGGATCGCGACGGAATGTGGATGATCGCTTTTCAACCGTATGTTCCGGGGGCCACCAATGGTGCCGGCCAGAGCGGAAGAATATGTTTCTGCCCGACCGCAACCACCTTGCGAAGCCTGACAGGGAATATGTGGAATACCGGTCCGCCCTCAGGCCCGCCAATTACCTTTTGGGCGTGGGGCAATTATGGCCAAAATGGTTATCCGATCAATCCGGTTTACGGCCGCCCCGGCATGGCCGGCAGTTACGGATTCAACGGTTGGATGGCTAATCCTCCTGATGCGGAATTGACAGCCGGAAATCCCAATGCTGCGATTGATCGGCCGGGTTTTTGGCGCACATTGACGGCAGCAGGCCGGTACGCATCCCGAGCCCCATTATTTGGTGATTGCGCCTGGGAGGGTTGCGATCCTCATGCCGGTGCCGCCTACAACAGCAATCCCTCGAAAGACGCACCCCCTCAGCATCCGGGCGAATGCGCGGTGGATGCCGAAATACCGTCTTTTTGTCTGCTTCGACATCCCGGGAGAAATCCTGTCAACATGACGTTCGTGGACGGATCAACCAGGCCGGTGGGCTTGAAACAGCTTTGGCAGTTGCCCTGGAGCAGAATTTACGATCCCTCCCAGGCCGTGAGCCGGTTCCCTGCCTGGATGAATTCTTACAATTAATCAACCCAAACCCAAAAATCATGAGAACAAAACTATCCCTGGCCGTCGTCGGCGTTCTTTTGAGCGCTGTTCAGTTTGCATCTGCGGTGACGATTTACACTCAAAACTGGGGTACCGGTAACAGCGGCGTTACCGGAAACGGCAACATCAATACGGTGGGATGGACTGGCATCGCCCAATCACAAACTGCCGGGCCTTACTTGGGCATCTATACCGCCACCGGAGCGAATGATCCGACCCTTGGCCTCGCCCTGCCGGCCAACACGGTTTATTTTACGGCATTTCAAACGACCAGCCTGGCCGGGATGTTCTACACCACCGACGCCTCCGGCAAAGGCGTGGGCGGCAATTCCGCCTTTGCCGATATTAACCCGGCGCTCTACACCAACCTGACCTTCAACATCGAGGTTCGCGGGGCGGCAACGGACACCAATTACTTTGCCGTTCTGGTGGGTGGACAGTGGTATGTGTGCACTTCTTATCAACTCCCCGGTTCCAGCGGCATCGGCTACCCCCAGTTCACCAATGATTTCCTGGTTTACACCAATCCGACTAACGTCTGGCAAACCCTGACCATTAATGGTACCACCAATGTGACCATCGGTTCGGTGGCCTCTCCCAATTTGACGTCGCTGATTACCGGCATCGGCATCGTTGAACTTCCCACCAGCGGTGGATTCAATTATAACGAGCTGGTCATTAATCAAGGCGCGGGCGATTTTCCACAAATTGCTCCCACCAACACCGCCCCGGCCGTAACGCCCCAGTACGTATACGCCGGCGGCGGCGCGGCGTTTGTCTCGACGTTTGCCGGTCCGCTCCTGGTTTACCAGTGGCAGACCAACGGCGTGAATATCAGCGGCGGCAGATACCTGGGCACCGCCGGCACGACGATGACCATCACCAACTGTAACCTCAATGATGCCGGTTCTTTCTACATGGTCGTCGTAACGAACAAATTTGGCAGCGCCACCAACGGCAACCTGCAGTTAATCGTCAGTAATGTGCCTCCGGGCCTGCTGTATGCGGAGAATTTTCCTTACCTTGGACCCAACGGCAACAACCCAATTACCGGCGTGGGCTGGCTGGTCGCGGCGCCGGCCAGCACCGGCATCGGCATTTACCAGGCGGGCGGCGGCCTCGGCGACTGTTATTCATATTCGCCGACCGCCACCACCAATGCGTATTACACGACCGATACCAATGACGCCGGAATTTCCGGACTGCCGTTTGTGGACATAAACCCGGCCAATTATCCGTATGTGACCTTCCAGGCCGGTTTCGTTCCGGGGAACGGGGCCGGGCAGGTTTCCGGGGCGATCTCGGTGTATTGGGCGGTCAAGATGACGAATGGCTGGTTCTGCTCCGCCCAGGCTCAGGCCATCGATCTCACGGCGCTCAGCCCTTATCAAAATTATCAATATGGATTTGACCCCGCGGTGACCAATTGGAACAACCTCACCATTACCAGCAGCAATGCCGTGATCGGTGCCCCGGCCGCGGGTCCCCTGACGGGAAATATCATCGGCGCCGGTCTGGTGATTGCCCACAATACCGCCAGCGGTTCGGACATGAATTTCCAGAATTTCGTGATCATTACCAACCAGGCCTTGGGGACGCCGCCCAACATCGGCGCGAACTATCCGCTGGACGTGACGGTCGCCTCCGGCGGCGGCGCGGGTTTTGGGGTTTCCTCCAGCGGGACAGCGCCTTTCACTTATAGTTGGACGACCAACGGCGTCTTTGTTTCCAACGGAGGCCGGATCTCCGGCGCCAGTACCGCAACCTTGAACATCTCCGATTTGACCGCAGGCGATAATGGTCTGCAGATCGTCGCTTATGTTTCGAATGCCGCCGGTGGCGACAACAGTGCGGCCTCGGCCGGGGCCACAACCCTGACGGTCACCAACCCTTCCGTGGGCATCATTTATACCGAAGGATTCCCGTTTGTCGGCCCGGTGGCTCGCAATTATCCGATCAGCAGTATTGGCTGGGTGGAAGCGGCGCCCGGCACGCCCGATGCCCTTTTCCAGGCAGGCACGCCGGGAACAAGTTCAGCGAGCCAGGGAGCGGTCTTCGCCTATCTCGGCAGTTCGGGCACGACGGTGTATTACGCAACGACGGCCACCGATACCAATCAGTCCGGATTGCCGTTCCCGAACATCGACCTGGCCGCGTACCCGAACTTGAGTATTTCGGCGGGCATTGCGCCAGACTCGGCGTCCTCGACCAATGTCGCGGCGTACGTGGCGGTGCAACTCAACGGCGCCAATTGGTATGTTTCCGCGAACCCCTTGTTGGGGCCGAATGTCGCCTCGAACTCGGTGTTCTCCACTTACACCATGACCTTTAATCCCGCCGCGGCGAATTGGAACAACCTGACGGTGACCAGTTCGGGCGGGTTGATCGGGTCGGCCGCGACCGGCAACTTGAGCGGTGTGATGACGGGCGCCGGCCTGGTGTTCGTCACCGTCGGGAGCGGGGGAACCTTCAACTTCGATTACTTCCAGATTGCGGACCTGGGAGTCGTTGGCGGCATCAACGCCGGCCCGCTGGCGGGCGGCCACGTCAATCTGTCCTGGGTTGGAAACCCCGCGGTGAAGTTGCAGAGTTCCACCAATCTAGGCAGCAGCTTGAATTGGCAGGATGTGCCCGGCACGTATGGACTTTATTCGTGGCCGGCGCCGGCCACCGGATCCCAGACATTCTTCCGGTTGAAGACACCCTGACCGGTTCGAGATGATAAAATCAGGACACGAAGCTGGAGCCGTTCAGATGAGAGCGGAGCGGCTCCAGCTTCAAGTTAATGCACTTCAACTTAAAGAATGCGGCTGAAACCAAAGATTGGAAAGCGGGTGCTGTTCGTTTCAGCATTCATGATGACTTGCGCGTTGCACGCGCAAACCAACTTCATCGCCGGAGCGGATATGTCGTTTCTGGCGTATAATGAATCCCTCGGTGTTGTTTATAAGGACAATGGCGTGATCGAAGACGCGCTTCAAATCCTGAAAAACCACGGCATTAACTGTATCCGTCTTCGATTATTTACCAGCAGCGCCGCACAAGCGCAGTCGAACCCCTATAATTACATCAACAACACCAACTACACCATTCCGTTGGCGGTGCGGGTCAAAAATGCCGGTCTGCAGTTCTGCCTGGATTTTCATTACTCGGACACCTGGGCCGATCCCAGCCACCAGGCCACACCCGCCACCTGGCTGCCCAATACCTTCTCCCAGATGGTGACGCAGATGTACGCCTACAGTAGCAACACCGTCGCTGCCTTTGCCGCCGCAGGAGCAATGCCGGATTACGTTCAGATCGGAAATGAAATCACCCAGGGAATGCTATTTACCAACAGTGCGGGCGCGGACATCGGGAGGGTTTCCGGCAGCTACAACACGTCCTGGTCGCAATTGGCGCAACTGATGACCAATGCGATCCAGGGCGTTCGGGACGCGGCGAACGCCGCGGGCGCTCCCATGCCCAAAATTATTGTTCACATTGACCGCGGCGGAGACTGGGCCACCACCGAATGGTTTTTTGACAACCTGACCTATCAAAGAGTTCCTTTCGATATCATCGGTGAGAGCTATTATCCGTTCTGGCACGGCCCGTTGACGAATGTGGCCAATTGCCTGACCAACGCTGCCCAACGTTATGGGAAACCGGTGGTCATCGCCGAAACAGATTTTCCATGGGCCAACTCAACCAATATTTACGGCCTCCCGGCCACCACCAATGGTCAGGTTCAGTTTGTTGTGGCACTGGCCCAAATAGTCAAGAGCGTGCCAAACAATCTGGGTGCCGGCATCTTTTGGTGGGGAACGGAATATCAGGTTCCCAACGCGAACGTCGCTGGCTTTGGGTATCGATCGTTCTTTTATAGCAATGCCAATGTGCTGCCGGTCGCGGACGCTTTGGGTCAGACCGCGGTTCCTGTCAACATGGGTGCGAACCTGACCGGCCCCGGTTTAATGCTCCAATGGCCGTTGAGTGGAGCAGGGATGAGTTTGATGACGACAACGAATCTGGGACCGCCGGTGGATTGGCTGCCGGTGACCAATCCCATTCAAAACACCGGAACGATGTATGATGTGACTCTGCCGCTAGACCCCGTTCAAAGCCGCTTTTATCGTCTGCAAGCGAATTGACGGGGTTGCAGACTCGAAATGTTGGAACTCAATGTTTTAAGGCAAACCTTGGCGGCTGGGCAGGCTCTGGCTTTCGTGTTGCGTCGAAATTGGGGTGCCCCGGATGGTAAGCCGGGTTTTACGACGGAAATTCCTCTTCAACCGGATTCAACGCAAACCGCGTCGCCGCTTTGGACCTTGCCCCCCTGAAGCACCGAAGCGTAAGCGCCGACGCGGGCCTGGTTGTGTTGTGCCGCGGTCTTCAATATGCCGTTGTCCTTCGGTAAATCACCCCGCGCCAGTGTCGTCATGACGCAACGCCCGCAAGGACCGGTGATTTTCAGCTTATCTTCGGTGGAAACACTGCCGCCGTCGGGAAAGGTGATTCGCGCGGGCGGCAGTGCGCCGTTTTCCTCCGGCGGCCGGGTGAAGGTGGCGCGGAAGGAAAACAGCGCCGGCCACCTGGAAGGATTTTTCGCGCTGGCGATCTTCCCGGTGGCCGGGTCGGCCAGCGAAAATACGCGATCTCCCAGCAGGCCCCGGGCCCCGATCCGCGCGGCGTTCAGTTCCTCGCCCATCATGGACTTCACCGGGTAGCGGTGAATGGCCGCAACGATGCCAATTTGTCTGGTCATACGGGTTGCGCGTGCAGCTTTTGGATTTCGGCGCTGATTTCTTCGACGCGAGTCGGCTTTTGATGCCGCATCGCCATGACGCGCAAGAAACCAAACCAAAGGTAAGCCAGAAAAACATACGGAAAATAGTTCACGGGCGCGGCCGGCACGGGATAAACGAGGCCAATGGTTGGAATCAACATCAGCACCAGGGTAACGGCGGACAATGCCACGTGTTTGGCCTTCAACTCGCCTCGCTTCTTCAGGAAGCCCGGCGCCGCGAGCGTAATTAAAATATACGCGCCGGTGAAACCCATCGCCCCCATCGTGCCGGCATCGTTGAATTCGTCGAGCACCGCCATGCCAAAGTGGGTGAGCACAAAGTAACAACCCGTTACCACGCTGAACATCACGGTGGCCATCACCATTAACGCAATGTGCGGCGTGCCATGCGTTTGATGCGCGGCACTGGTGGATTTGTGGAAGAAATCGTGGCGTCCCATGGCATACATCACCCGGGCCCCCGCGTTCATGCACGACGAGGCCAGCGCGAAGAAGCTGAACATCGCCCCGGCCGAAAGCAACGGCCACAGGAAGGGGACGTGATACATTTGGGCCAGCACGTTTAACGGCGCGTCAATCTTGTCCAGCGTGTCCTTGTAACCGGCCGTGCCCAACACTTCCGTGTAACTGGTTAAAATAAAGAACGCGCCGGTCAACAGGAGACTCCAAATGATGGAGCGTGGAATGGTTTTGAGCGGGTTGACCGCTTCTTCGCCAAACGCCGTGGAACTTTCAAATCCCACCAGGCTGAAAATCGCCACCACCGTGCCCATGCCCAGGCTCATCAACGACATGCCTTTGAAACTGAATTGCGTCGTGTCGAGCGCGAAATGATGATGTCCCAGCACGATGCCAACCAGCAGCAGAATGAAGAAGCACGAGAAAGCCTCCATCCCCAACATCACCAGGGTCGAAATTTTAATGTCCTTGTAAGCCATGATAAAACACGTCCCCAGGCAAACCGCAAAAAGCACCGCCGGCGGCGGATGAATCTGAATCGCTTCCAGCAATTTGCTCGAAAAAATCGTGAAACCGGTCGTCCCGGCCAGGCCGATGAATAAATACGACCAAATCAAACACCAGCCGCACAGCGCGCCACCCCCGAAACCCAGGCCGGTCGAGGCGTAACTGTACATTGAACCGGAATTCGTGGTGCGCCTGGCAAATTGATTCAAATTGAACACCACGAACATCAGTAAGATTGTGCCCAGCGCGTAACCCACCCAACTGATGTTGCCGATTGTGGAAAACATCAGCGGAATGATCAGCGCCGCCGTCATGGTCGGCGAGATGAGCGCGATGTTTTGCGCCAGGAGTTCGGTGAAGTTCAGACAATTGGAACGCAGCTTGTTCATGATTTTTCTCCTTGGTTAACGTTTTGATCTTTTCAAATTGGCGGATTTCAAATTCAGTTTACCGTTTCTGATGGATATAAACGGCGGCGGCTTCGGCAATGGCAGCAGGTTGACGGCGGGGATGGCGCGATGGTGGTTGAGATAGGGATTGGCCGGTGCACTCGAAACCGGCGAGGCCACGACCAACACCTGCGCCTCTTCCGGCCCCGGCGCGATCAGCCGGTGGGGCAGGCGCGATTCAAAATGCGCGGCGTCCCCGGCTGCCAGATCATAGGTTTTTCCCGCCAGTGAGAGTATGAGCTTGCCCGACAAAACATAGATCCATTCTTCGCCGTCATGATGATAATGCTCATTACCCCGCCGTGCGGGCGACACCCGGATCCGCAACGGTTGCAGATGGAAAAACCGGCCGGCGTTGGATAGCGGGACATATCTCAGGCCGTTGATGGGTTTCTCGATGGCGTCCGCCGCGCGCACAATGACGCAAGGCTCGGTGGCCGGCGGCGACTCAAACAGCGACGCCAGCGAAACGTCGAAAATCCGGGCGAGGGTCAGCACGGCCGCGATCGAAGCCTGACGGCCGCCCGATTCGAGCCGCGACAAAAACGGCTTGGAAAGCCCGCTCCGGGCGGCCAGTTCCTGCAGGGTCCAGCCCCGGCGCAGCCGCAACTCGCTCAGCCGCGCGCCAAACGACGAAAGCTGGGATTGAATCGCGTTGTCCTCCACTTGATGCCTTTCAGATAACCTTGTTGCCATCATGGCAACCGCACAATAGCATTGCTAATGCCAATTATAAACGTTACAGAATGCTTAGAAAATATGAATCAACGGAAGACTACGCTGTGAACATGATTGTCGCTAATTGTGCAGTGCGGTCAAATCGAAACCGAAAAGTCAGAGTTCGAGCTTGTCGCCGAGGCGCAAGTGTTTTCCCGCTTCGGTCGGAGGAATGGAAGTATTCACCGCAAACCGGTAAAAATGATTGAAACGCTGTGGATTCGCCCATTCGGGAAGATGCTCGCGGCGCAACTGCATGAATTTCTTTTGGAAATCGGTGATGGCTTGCGCGGTGTCCGGGTCGCGCGTGGGCACGACGCAACGCTGGCAGGGGTTGTGGCCCAAAAATTCCACCGCGCCGATCTGAAACGATTTGAGTTCGTCAGGCGCGCCAAACAGCCGGTCTTCGCCAAATGGTTCGCCATCGGCCAGTTCCAGGTTGGCGCGAAACCGGCGGCGCGCGCTTGCCAATGTCAGCTCGGGAAACCAACTTCGCACAGTACGGAGACTGGCTTCACTCGTAATGGTTGGGCCGAAGGCCGTGCGATCGTCTGGAAAACCACTTTGCGGTTCATGCCGCAAAACAACGGGAAAACCAAAGAAATCGCTCAACCATTTGCCGGCGGGCGATCGATTGTCCAGGGGGAATTGGGCCGGTGATTCGCCGTCACGCCCCAGGCGTACTTCGGCGATTTGGGCGTCGAATTCGCAGCGTAACTCGTGCACGCGCGGCGTGCGCTTGCCGTTTACCACCTTTCCGTCGGCGTCGTAGATCGCGTAGATGCGATCCTTTTCCAGGATGCCACCACGGGTGATGCGTGCCGTTTCGACCGGAACGCCGTCCAGGGATTTAATGGGAAATATGGTGATTCGTCCGAGTTGCATCTTGCCCCAAAAATCAATACCGGAATCATTCCGTGCGCGGCAAACACTTTTTAAAAAATCTTCATTCGTCGCGCACGCCCGCGTGGCCGATACCCCGGTTTCTATTTTGCAAATTTGAATCCGCCCGCCTACGCTCACGCCATTCATGAAAACGAAAAAGGTTTCGGCGGGACGCCCGGTTCTGCGCCCGCGCTTCCGCATCACCCGCGGGACGAAAATCGCTTTTGGGCCGGGCAAGGCGGATTTGCTCGAGGGGGTCGCGAAGACCGGCTCCATCGGCGCCGCCGCCGCACACATGGGCATGTCCTATATGCGCGCCTGGTCGCTCATCCAGGAAATGAACCAAAGTTTTCAACAGCCGGTCGTTGCATCGGCCCGCGGCGGCCATCGGCATGGCGGTGCGGAACTGACACCGGCGGGGCGCCGCATCCTGGCGTTATACCGGCGGATGGAAAGACATAGCCTGAAAATAATCCGGGCGGATTGGCGGATACTGCAAAAACTGTTACGCAATTAATCAGGCAACTGCTCACATCTCGACGGAGGCGGTTTTTGAGGCGTTATATTTGACATAATATAACGGCTCGGTAAGTTCGTCTGGTACGAACGAAATCCCAATTGCGGGCCGACGGGGGCTGAACGCGCGGGGGGCGGGTTGCCTAATTGCGGTTACCGACCGGCCGCTTTGTCGCCGCCACGTTATTTTGCCGGCGCGGCTTCCACTGTGACGGAGAATTTATGGCAAACAACAGAGTGTCCTTTTGGCGACAAGCAAGACTGATGCGCCTGTTCTTCGTGATCATCACGGCAGGCGCCTGTTGGTTGCCCTTGCCTTCGGCTTATTCAGTGGAAATCACCGTATTTGCCGCCGCCAGTTTGACCGACAGCCTGAAGCCAATCGCCGCCACTTACGAAAAAACTTCCGGTGACAAAATCATTTTCAACTTTGGCGCCTCCAGCACGCTGGCGCGGCAAATCAAAGCCGGCGCGCCCGCGGACATTTTTTTCTCCGCCGATGAAGCGCAAATGGACGCGCTGGCAAATCGGGATTTGATTGATCCCGCCACACGCAAGGACCGCCTTGGCAACTCGCTCGTTGTCGTCGTCCCCAATGACAGTGTGCTGCATATCAAATCCGCCGGTGACCTGACCAGAGTCGATGTGAAACGAATCGCGCTCGCCGACCCCCAAGCGGTGCCAGCGGGCGTCTATGCCAGGGCCTGGCTGGAAAAGTTGCAGCTGTGGCCGGCCATCCAACCGAAAGTTATTCCGACGGAAAATGTCCGCGCCGCGCTCGCCGCTGTCGCCTCCGGCAACGTGGACGCGGGCGTTGTCTATAAAACCGACGCCGCCATTTCCAAAAACGTCAAGATCGCCTGCGAAGTTCCGCGCACCGATGGCCCGGACATCCGTTACCCGATGGCGCTGGTAAAAGGAGCGCCACAACCCGAAGCCGCGAAAAAGTTCCTGGACTTCCTTGCCTCCGAAGAAGCTGGACAGGTCTTCGCGCGCTATGGCTTCCTTTTGCGGCAATGACGGCCATCGAATGGCAAATTGTCGGGTTCACCGTGTGGGTGGCCGCGCTGAGCACGGTGATTATTCTGCCATTCGGTTTGGCGCTCGCGTGGGCGCTGGCGCGGGGTAATTGGCCGGGCAAATCCCTCGTGGAAACCCTCGTCACGCTCCCACTCGTCATGCCGCCGGTGGCGGTCGGATTGATTCTGCTGCAAGTTTTTGGACGGCGTGGCGCGGTCGGCGGATTTCTGCACGACCGCCTTGATCTCGACATCATTTTCACCTGGCGCGCGGTCTTGTTGGCGCTGGGCGTGATGTCGGCGCCATTGCTGATCCGCTCCGCGCGCGTGGCGTTCGAGGAGGTCAACCCGCGCCTGGAACAGATCGCCCGCACGCTCGGCGCCGGTGGTTGGCGTGTTTTTTTCACCATCACTGTTCCCTTGGCCGCGCGCGGCATCGTTGGTGGCATGCTGCTTGCCTTCGCCCGCGCCCTCGGTGAGTTCGGCGCGACCATCATGGTCGCGGGGTATATGCCGGGTAAAACCGCGACCCTCTCGCTCGCCATCTACGAAAATGTGCAACTCGGCCAGGACGCGCACGCCTTCCGTCTGCTGGGTGTGTCGGTCGTCCTGGCCTTCGCGGCCGTGTGGTGCAGCGGGTTTTTCCTGCGCCGCAAAATAACGAAGACATGAGCCTGCTGCTGAAAAGCATTTCGCTCCCGCTCGCCAATTTCACGCTCGAAGTGGATGTCGAAATGCGCGGCCGCGTCACCGCTGTTTTCGGCCCGTCCGGTGCGGGGAAAACGTCGCTGCTTGACCTTATCGCCGGATTGCGCGCCGCGCGCTCGGCTTTCATCCAACTGGACGGAACCGTGCTGGCCGACACGGTAAAAAATTTCTCCACGCCCACGCGCCGGCGGGGCATCGGCTACGTACCGCAGGACCTCGCGCTGTTTCCGCATCTGTCCGTTCGGCAGAATCTGCTTTATGGCCGGAATTCCCAGGCTGCCGGCCCGGCGTTCACCTTCGAGCACGTGACGGAAGTGCTGGAAATCCAGCCGTTGATGGCACGCGGTGTGACGGAACTTTCCGGCGGCGAAAAACAACGCGTCGCCCTTGCCCGCGCCCTGCTCGCGTCGCCGCGCCTGTTGTTGCTGGACGAGCCGCTCGCCAGTCTCGACCTGGCACTGAAGGAAAAAATCATTCCCTACCTTGCCCGTGTCCGCGACGAATTTCGAATTCCGATGCTGTGCGTGACGCATGACCGATTCGAGGCGCTCGCGTTGGCGGATGAGATGGTTGTGCTGGTCCATGGGAAGGTCATGCAGGCCGGGCCGGTGGCCGAGGTTTTTGCCCGTCCGGCCAATGCGGCCGTCGCCAAATTTGTCGGGGTCGAAACTCTGCGGCCCGGCCGCATCTTAAGCGTGAACGAGGGGCTTGCCACCGTCAACGTTAATGGCGTGATGCTGACCGCACTGGCCCCGGCTACCGCCTCGCGCGACGTTCTCGCCTGTATTCGCGGCGAAGACGTGGTGCTCCAGCGCGACACCGCCGTCAGCAGCGTGCGCAATCGCCTCCCGGCCAGGATTATTTCCCTTCGCCCGGAGGGCGCGCTCGTGCGCGTCGAACTGGACGCTGGATTTCCCCTGTTCGCGCTGGTGACACGTCCCGCTTGTGCTGAACTCGAATTCCATCCGGGCGAAACCATCACCGCCCTCATCAAAACGCCGGCCATCCATCTTGTGCCGCGCTGAAACTGCTGCTAAATAATTTCAATGCGCGTGCTGTTTTTCGCCCAACTCAAGGACGCCACCGGTTGCGATTCGATTGAACTCGCACTGCTGTCGCCGCTGACGACCGCGCAGCTTTGGGCGCAGTTGCTTGAAAAATTTCCCGGACTATCTGCGCACCGCGCCCAGGTGCGGCTGTCCCGGAATTGGGAATATGCCGCGCCGGACGCGCTGTTTTTAAATGACGACGAAGTCGCCCTGATACCACCGGTCTCCGGCGGTTAGAATGTTGCCATGCAAATCGAAATCCAATTCGCACGCGAGCCGATTGCGGAGACAATGTCCCCGCCGCCGATCGGCGGGCATGGTGCGTGGCTGGAGTTTCGCGGGGTCGTTCGCGGCGAGGAAAACGGGCAAAGAATTTCGGCGCTCGAATACGAAGGCTATCCCGAAATGGCCGCGCGCGAAATCCGGCGGTTGCTGGAGGAAATTTCATCGCGGCATCCCTGCCTCGCGGCGAAAATCATCCACCGCGTCGGAATCATTCCGGTGGGTGAAACGGCCATTTACGTCGGAGTTGCGGCCGGTCACCGGGGCGAAGCCATTGCCCTGCTGGCGGAGTTCATGAACAAGCTCAAGCAGGACGTGCCGATTTGGAAACGGCGGGCGTTGCCGATTCCGGAGCGCGGCTCCCCGAGCCGCAGCAACTCAGAAAGCCCGCCAGCTGCCCAAACTGCTGCGGGTCAGAGACCCGCGCTCCGCTCCATCGACGAGGCCCTTGCCGAAATCCAATCCCGCTGCCAGACATTGCCCGCCCTGCGCGCGCCGCTGGAAGAATGTTTCGGCCGCGTCCTGCGCGAAACTGTTTGTGCGTCCGAAGATTTCCCCGATTGCGACCGCTCCACCCGCGACGGCTATGCGATTTTGCCCAACGACGATTCGGAAATGTTCCGGGTCGTGGACACGTTGCACGCCGCCGATTGGAAACCGCGTGCATTGAAAACCGGCGAAGCCGTCCGGGTCGCCACCGGCGCGTCTTTGCCGTGCGAAAAGTTGCGGGTGGTCATACAGGAAAATGTCGAGCGCACCGGCGGCCGGATCAGAATTCTCCAGCGGGAGTCCGCCACGAATGTGCGCCGGCGCGGCGAGGAAATGCGTGAGGGTGAAGCTGTTTTGCCGCCGGGCGTGAGGCTCGGCGCAGGCGGCCTGGCATTGCTGGCCAGTGTGGGCTGCACGCAACCGCTCGTTGGCCCGCGACTGCGCGTTTGTCATTTCACCACCGGTGATGAAATTGTCGCGCCCGACCAAAAGCCACGACCGGGACAGATCCGGGACAGTAATTCGATCCTGATCCGCAGCCTGCTGCAACATTTCCCTTGTGATCTATGGCAGCACCATCTTCCGGAAAATTTCGAGGCGGCCAAGCAAGTGGTTTCAACCTTCAACCTCCAACCTTCCACCTTCCACCTTTTATTGGTTTCCGGCGGGGCGAGCGTGGGGGATAAGGATTTCACCCGTCCGCTGCTCGAATGGCTCGGTTTTGAAATCGTTTTTTCGCAGGTCAATGTCCGTCCCGGCCGGCCGCTGATTTTCGGCATCAATGACGGGGCGAGCGTCTCCGCGGGTCGGCTCGTCAGCAGCCTCGCCCCACCGGATAATGTTCGTATCGCCTTTGGGCTGCCGGGCAATCCCCTGTCGCATTTCGTTTGCTTTCATCTGTTCGTCGCGGCGGCTCTGGCCAGACTGGCTGGCGGCGAGGGGCCGACCTTCCGGCGCGGAACGCTGGCCGCGAAGCTTGAAGACGGGCCGAATCCGCGCGAAACTCTCTGGCCGGCACGCTGCGAGCGGAACGGCGGAAAACTGGAGTTGACGCCGCTGCCGTGGAACAGTTCGGGCGACGTGACTTGTATGACGGAAACGAATGCGCTGGTTCGCGTGTCGGCCAATCGCGGCTCAATTGAATCCGGCGCGGAAGTTGAATTTTTGCCGACAGCCACCGAATAATTGTAGCAGCGGTCGTGAGTCCGCTCTAACCTTCCGGCGGAGATTCGAGAATGAGCCGATTCACCCCGGCTCTTACGAAATGAAAATACATAAATTTTCGCATCTGGACGAAGCCGGCGGGGCGCGCATGGTCAACGTCGGCCACAAACCGGTGCAACGCCGCCGCGCGGTGGCGGAGGGCAGGTTGATTTGCCGGCCCGCGACCATTCGCGCCCTTAAAAAGAACGCGCTGCCCAAAGGCGACGTTTTGACCGTGGCGCAAATTGCGGGAATCCAGGCCGCCAAACGCGCCGGCGAATTGATTCCGCTTTGCCATCCGCTGGCGCTCCACCACGTTGCCATATTCTTTCGCGTCCGGGCCGCCGCCATCGAAATTGTCTGCACGGCGGAAACGCATTCACAGACGGGCGTCGAATTGGAAGCGCTGACCGGCGTCAGCGTCGCGGCGCTCACGCTCTACGACATGTGCAAGGCGGTGGACAAAACGATGCGAATTGACGGCATCCGCGTCACGAAAAAGGAAAAAACATGACCGTCAATTCAGTAGCGCAGGTTGACAACCTGCCGTTTCGCCGACGGGCAGTCGGCACGGCAACCGAATATTTCACAGTCTGCGGATTGCCCATCCGCGATACGGCAGACGGCCAGTCTGCGTTGCCATGAAAACATGAAAATCGGGCGCATCACGGTCAGCGACCGGGCATCGGCGGGGATTTACGAGGACCGCAGCGGGCCGGAGATCGAGAAGGTATTGGGCGAATTCTTTGGCAACGAGGCCGGATTTGAACGGGCGGTGGTCCCGGATGAGATGGAAACAATTTCCGCAACGTTGAAAAAATTTGCGGATGAATTAAAGTGTGACCTGGTGGTGACGACGGGGGGCACAGGAATTGCCGTCCGGGACGTGACGCCGGAGGCGACGCGGCCGGTTTTGGAAAAGGAATTGCCGGGCTTCAGCGAAGCGATGCGAATGCAATCGCTGGCCCGGGTGAAAACGGCCATTTTATCGCGCGCACTGGCCGGCACGCGCGGGAGGACATTGATTGTGAATTTGCCCGGCAAACCTGCGGCGGTGCGCGAATGTCTGGAGATTCTCGCGCCGGCGATCCGCGAAGGCATGGCCCATTTGCGCGGCGAAGACCCGCACCGAAGTTAAAAAATGAACGATACATTCGGCCGCACCGTTGATTATTTGCGCATTTCGATCACGGATCGTTGCAACGAGCGGTGTCTCTACTGCATGCCGGAAGGTTACAAGGGCTGGGAACGCCGGCAGGACCATTTGACCGCGGACGAAATCGTGCGTGCGGTGCGGGTTGCGGCGGAACTGGGCTTCCGGAAATTCCGGCTGACGGGCGGCGAACCCCTGGTGCGCGGCGACATTCTGGAGATCGTCCAGGGCATGAGACGAATTCCCGGCGTGGAAGTCGTCGGTCTTTCGACGAACGGGATCAGGCTCGCCCGGCTGGCGCAGCCGTTGCGCGACGCGGGAACCAGCACGGTCAACATCAGCCTCGATGCCCTGGATCCTCAGGTTTACCGGCAGGTGACCGGCGGCGACGTGAACGCGGTCATTGCCGGCATCCGCGCCGCGGTGGCCGCCGGATTCGATCGCGTGAAACTGAACTGCGTTCTCATGCGCGGCGTGAACGAGCAGGAGCTCTGGCCGCTCGTCCTGTTTGCGGCCGAACACCGGCTCCCGCTCCGGTTGATCGAGCTGATGCCGTTGACGCGGACCGACGTCCTGACGGAGAAGAACTTTCTTCCGGTCGGTGAAGCAATGCGGTTGCTGCGCCAGCGCGACGAATTGATTCCCCAGCCGGAGGTAAAGATCGGTCATGGACCGGCAAAGTATTTTCTGTTGAAACAAACCGGCGCCCTGGTGGGTTTTGTCGGGGCGCTGACGAATCTGCAATTTTGCGAAAACTGCAACAAAATGCGGCTCACGGCGGATGGGAAAATCCGGCCCTGCCTGGGCAATCACGGTGAAATCGATTTGCGCGAAGCGCTGCGCAATCACAGGGACGACACGGCGTTGCGGCAATTATTCCTGGAAGCCTTGCGTTTGAAACCGCAGGAACATCAATTCCGCGACCTCTACCAGCCGCTGCGTCCCATGACGGCGATCGGCGGATGATTGGGTTCCAGGAATCAGCCCTTCAGTTTTTTCTCCAATATCTGTCCGGCCAGCGCCGGGTTGGCTTGGCCCTTGCTCAGTTTCATCACCTGGCCTTTGAGAAAATTCAGCGCGGCAGTTTTTCCGGCCCTGAAATCGGCCACCGGTCCGGGATTGGCCGCAATCGCCTCGTCGCAGAATTTTTCAATCGCACCCGTATCGCTGACTTGCGCCAGGCCTTTTTCCTGAACAATGATGGCGGGTGATTTGCCCGTGTCGAACATTTCGGCAAACACCTGTTGCGCCGCGGAACTGCTGATGGTTTTGGCTTCAACCAGACTGACAAGTTCAAGCAACGCGGCTGGCACGAATTTCAAGCTGGAGAGCGTAACCTCCGTGGCAGCGGACGTCAGTCCGCTCTGATCTATGTCGGATTTCTCAGTTGGAGCCGACTCACGTCGGCTGCTACTTTCAGCAAGCTTCGCCCGCAGATTATTGATGACCCAGTTCGCCACCGCTTTTGGATTTTTCGATTGTCTGGCAATGCCTTCAAAATAATCGCCCAGCGGCACGTCGTTCTTGAACGTTTCGGCGTCCGCTGCCGGCAAACCATAATCCTTCGCGAACCGCTGTTTGCGCGCCAATGGCAATTCGACCGCCCGCGATTTCACGTCCGCCAGCCACTTTTCCGTTGGCTCAAATGGCATCAGGTCCGGGTCGGGAAAATACCGGTAATCATGCGCGTGTTCCTTCGTGCGCATTTCCTCGGTTACGCCCGCCACATCGTCCCAGCGGCGCGTGGATTGAATCAGGTTGCCGCCCTTTCTCAGCACCTCAATCTGACGCGGGATTTCGTATTCCAGGGCGCGGCGCACGCCGGAGAAGCTGTTCATGTTCTTGATTTCAATCTTTGCGCCCAGCTCCTTCGTGCCGGCCGGCCGTACGCTCACGTTCACGTCGCAGCGCACCATGCCCTTTTCCATGTCGCAATCACTGATATCGCCGTAACGCAGAATTTCCACCAACGCGTTCAGGTATGCGTAGGCCATGTCCGGGCCGGTGAGGTCCGGTTCGGAAACAATCTCCATCAATGGCACACCGGCGCGGTTGAAATCCACACCGCTGTTGCGCTCGAAATGAAAGCTCTTGCCCACGTCCTCCTCGAGGTGTGCGCGGGTGATGCGCACGCGCGACAGGCCGCCATTGAACTCGAAATCCACATAGCCGTTCGTGGTGGACGGCTGGTCGTATTGTGTGATCTGGTAGTTCTTCGGCATGTCCGGATAGAAATAATTCTTCCGGTCGAACTTGGCGCGCGCGGGAATCTGGCAGTTCAACAACAAACCCGTAAGCGCGGTGAGTTTCAGCGCTTCCGCGTTGGCCACGGGCAGCACGCCGGGCAGGCCCAGGCAGACCGGGCAGACATTGGTGTTCGGCGGCGAACCGAAGCTATTGGCGCAGCCGCACCACATTTTCGATTTCGTCTTGAGCTGGACGTGGGTTTCCAGGCCGATGACCGCTTTGTAGTCCATAATGCGGGACAATTTTTAGCACGAACCGGTGCGGCTTGCCATGAGGAAGTGAGCTGATGCCAACGCGAATTTGTTTTGCCGAACGGATGCGTAGCCATCCTTGCCGATTATCGTCGTGCCGAGGTAATGGACGACAAATAGAAGCAGTCCTGGTTGTCCGGTGATTGGTGTGTTGATGTTGAGCTGCCTTGGCCAGGTTGAGCTGGTGGGGGGGGAGTGTACGTGCGTTTATCCAGCCACCGGTGAACGACGACGTGGCCATCGGCAAAGGAAATGGCATTCGCTGCTCCATGCAGGCCAGACGGCCAATCAATCAAATAGGTATTGCCGGGGGTTGCAACTGCGGATGCGGCAAAGTCGCCATCATTGATCGAATAGGGGTTTTCTTCTATGAAAATCCAGGTGTTAACTGGTCCCGGTCTTGTAAACGACGACATTTTGCCATAGGTCAACCAGGGACCGGTCGCAGCTGCACTCCAACTGCTGCCTCCCAGCCATCCTTGAGCAACGGGTGATCCAAGCGGAGGCGAACCGTTGGCGTAGAAAGTCCACCCAATGGTGCCCACCGCCGAATTCATCGAGTAACTGCGCGGATGAATGGTGTGCGCATTGGGATCGATATAATTATCGGCGGGGCAATGATAAACACTTGCGTTGGTTATATAAGGGGAAAGCTGGCTGTTGGGATCCTTCAATTCCTTCTGGCCAATAGCAGGATTCGCGTCAAAAGCGCTCGCCATTGTACCCACCACCCAGTTCCTCAATTGATTTTTTTGCGTGGCGCTGGCCAGGTAGTAACTGGTCAGGAAAGGATAATCGTTGTGCGGAAGCAGGCCGTTGTTGTCTGCAGCGTACATCTGCCAGCCATGGGTGATTTGCCGCTCGTTATTCATGCATTGCAAGGCCTGCGTGTTGACTTTCGTGCCGGCCAGCGCCGGCAACAGCACGGCACCCAGGATGGCTAGAGTCGCAAGAACGGCACACAGTTCAACCAGCGTGAAACCGGCCTCATCCGGAGCAGGCAAACCATTGACCGCAAATGAACGCAGCACACGCATGAACCTTCAAGGGCTTAACATAATCCGGTAAAATCGTTTGTCCGGCGGCGGCGAAGGATCGGTGACATAGCCGGTGTCACCGATAAACGTGATATTGCCGGGCAAATTCTGCCAGAGCGGGTCAGTGAGGTTATCTTTGTATTGGGCCTGGTAAGTTTTTCCCGACGCCAATGGCCAGCTTACCGTGGGATTCGGCGCGAACGAACCCGGGGGAAACAGTTGCTCATAGAAAACGGACGACGAATTCGTCGAACCACCGCTTGAACTCGTCACCGGCAGGGTCGTCAGATCGAGCGCATAAATGTCGCAACCGTTGTTGAAATCATTGCTGGACACATCAGACGCCCAGCTTTGGAACAGGAGCGTCCGGCCGTCGGCGCTGAACACCGGATTGAGCGAGCGATCATCCGCCGCCGAACTGCCGGAGGCATTCACGCTCACCAGGATGGTGGCGTTGTTCGAGACGTCATAAATGTAGAGGTTCGCCGAATTGTTGGAGCTATCAGGAACGATGTTCGAGGCCAGGCTGCGGTAAGCCACAAAACGCCCGTCCAGGCTGATGACGGGTGAGTCGGAATTGGAATTGGCCGGGCCGGTGCCGTTGAAATTCTGGCTGACGAGCAAATTGGTTTCTGTCTGCAAATCGTACCGATAGACATTCTGTGGTGCGGGAGAAACGGTGGCGCTATAAACGAGGAATTGCCCGTTGTTGCTGAATTGAAATCCGGCATGGGTTGAATTTCCACTCGCGTTGATCGTGGTGGCGGTATTGGCAATCAGGTCCACCACCGTCACTGCCGAACCTGCAAAATAGGCAAGCTTTTGTCCATCCGGACTGAGGGAAACCAGCGGCGGCGTGTCAGGTGAATAGGTCACGGTCACACTGTTGGTGTAAGTCAGTGCGGCCAACTGGGAGTTCCACACACCAACGGCGGTTCCAACCCCCGCCACATAGCCAATGAACGCAACGAAATGGCCGTCGGGCGTCATGGCGACCGCATCGATACCAAGTCTGGAAGCGGCGGCCGTAAGGACATAGGTGGTGGCCGTTTGCAAATCGCGGAAATAGAGATTTTCACCCGCGCCGGAACCGGCCGCCAGGTTGGATGCCTTGCTGTGGAACAAAACATAACGTCCATCGGCGCTGATCATCGGCGAAAAGGAATCGGCATTGCCGGCGTCAATCCCGTCGGTGCTCACGCTGACCAGTCTCGTCGTGCCGGACTGCAAATCACGCAGAAAGACATCCTGCGCATCATTGGAGTCGCCCGGCACCAGGTCATCCGCCGCGCTGGTAAATGCCACATAACGGCCGTCGGCGCTGATCGCCGGATCGGTGGACGGGCCGTCGCCGGCCACGCCATTGGTGTTCACGCTCACCAGAATGTTGGTGCCGAGCACCCGGTCGCGGACAAAAACGTCGTCAGCGTCATTAGTGTCATCCGGCACAAGGTCATCGGCGTCGCTGAAAACGGCGACGAACTGGCCATTGGAACTGACCGAATACGACGTGAAACCGCTGATGCCGTTGGGCATTTGCGAGGACAGGGCCGGATGATGGGCGGAAATCAATTCCGTCGTGTTTGACATCGCGTTGTAAACAAACACGTCGCTGGTCAGATGCCGGTTGTCGTTCAACACATATGCCGACTCGAACGCGACGATGCTGCCATCCGCGCTCAAGGCGGAAACAGTCGTTGGATTCACGCCCCCACCGACGCTGTTGGTGTCCGCATCCAGTAATTGGGTGGCGCCGGTCTGCACGTTGTGGAGATAGGCGTGAAAATCGTTCGCCAGGGTGTTCGTGACGAGGTCCGTGGCGCTGCTGATGAAAGTGACCCATTGGCCGTTTGAAGAAACCACGGGCGAATCGCAAATCCCGTTCGCCGCGACCGCCGGATTGTTCAAATCGGCGCTGATCAGCGTGCTCAGGCCGGTTTGCGCGTCCCAGATATAAACGGCCGTATTGGTCCCGGTGTTGTTGCCGATATTGGCCACGTAGGCGACGAACCGGCCGTCCGGAGTCATCGCCAGATTGTCCATCATTTCAGGAGACACGCGGGGAACGGACGCGTTGGTGTTGATGATGTCGGTCAAGCCAGTCTGCAAATGATAACGCAAGATGATTCCTGACGCCGACGCGCTGCTGGGCAGGTTGGTGCAAACTTCATAGGCGACGAACTGGCCGTCGTCGCTGATGTTGAAATTGCAGGACACCGCATTGGTGGCACCGGTGACGGACTGGAAAATGGCGCGCGCATTGGTGCTGGCCCAGACGGTGTTGCCGGCCTGCAAATCGCGGACATAAACTTCACCGGAGGTCGCGACGCCGGGCACCAGGTTGGTGGCGGAGCTGTAAAAGGCGACGTACCGGCCGTCGGGCGTGATTACCGGCGAGTCGGACAGGCAGGTGAACGGGCTGGTGGAGTTTGTCGCTTTGGCCCCAACGCTGACCAGCGTCGTGGTGCTCGCCTGTAAATCGCGAACAAACACATCCGGGATGTTGTTCGCGTCGCCGGCGACCAGGTTGGACGCCGTGCTGGTAAACGCCACAAAACGGCCGTCCGGCGTCATGACCGAACTGTACGACGTGCCGTTGATATTGGCACTGCCGCCGTTGGTGCTGGCGCTGACGAGCGTCGTGATGCCGTTAACCAGGTCGCGGACAAACACGTTGTTCGCGTTGTTGGTGTCATCGGCCACCAGATCACTGGCCGCACTTTCGAAGAGGGCAAACTGGCCGTTGGTCGAAATGGCCGCGGGAAACGAATCGCCGTTGCCGCCGCCGGTGCCCGCCAGGTTCACGCTTACCAGCGTGGTCGTGTCGGAAACGCGGTCGCGGAGGAACACATTCATCCGCTGCGGCAGCACGGAATTATTGTTGTTCGTCGGCGCCAGATTGTTGGCCGTACTGACGAAGAGCACATAACGCCCATTCGCGCTGACGATGGACAACCCGGAAATGCCGTCACCGCCCGCCGGCGATGCAAACGAAGTGCCGGGCAGTGAAACCGGTTGGATCGAGGCCTCCGCCGTCGGCAAGACCGAACTGAGGAGCAAGATTGAAACTGCTGTTTTGAACCCCCGGTTCTGGCGAAAACCTTTCAAGCTGATTTGCATACATGCCTCTCCGCAAAGCGATTCGGCTGAGATTATTAAATTATGTGATATTAACAGGTTGTGTCAATAAAAATAAGACCCGGTTCAGAGCAACGGGTGGGGTTGACCGCTAATCTTTCAGCAATTTCTTGGCGGGTCCCAGCGGATAAGGTAAGACATCCAAAGTCGGCATGAAAACTTCGGCGAAAACCCGGAAATGTGTCCTCCTGGTCGTTCTGGCGGGAATTTTTATCTGGGTGTTCTCTGCGCAGATGGTGATGGACATGCGCCCTCACCCACTCACACGCGCTGAACAGAAAGAGGCGACAGCCATGAGCCTGGCCCTTGGGGGCACGCCGGACTGGGACCCGGCGGCCCTGCGGCAGATGCTCGCGGGCGCCAACTGGGCTTCCGACCGGCTCCATCTGCCCACGCCGCCTCCCATCCGCGCCAGCGACCTGGTTTACAGGATTATCGGGCCTCCCGGGGTCAGCGTGGCTGCCAATCCGTTGCGCGACGACTTCTACAATCCCGACATCCCGCGCGAGACGCGGTTGCGCGCCCTCAGATTTGGAGTGAGCGGGGTGATTGACACCACCAACTTTGAATTTGGTTTCGCGGGCGGAAGAATCTTCCATATCCTGCGTATAGACTACCCGAAGCGTAAACGTAAATTCTGGACTGACCCGTTACGTTTACTTGCAAGCCGCGAAAGATTTGCCACCATCAGACGATACCCATTCATTGCCGAAGGATTGATACGATGATAGCGTCTAAACGACCAAAGCTATCTTTGATCGTTGGCAGCTTCCGATTATGACCAAACATGCCATAGTTATTGCGTTCTTAACGATTGTTGCATGTTACTATTTTTGCGCTTCCGCTCATTGCATCGGCTGCTTATCAGTCGAGCCAGCAAACCCAAAATCACGTTCAAGACTGCCCTTGAGGCAGCCATTGTGATAATAGCGGGTACTCTTGTTTGGAAGATAGCTCTAGGCTTTCCCTGGAGCGTGGCTCTGGTTTTTGCTGTGATTCTGGCAGCGGGAGTTGGAGTGATTGTGCTTTCATATTACTTGTTTTATTGGCGAGAAAGATGACTTTCGACGTGATACCGCTGCCTAAAATCGCTGGCAACAGGCGCTACGCCTTCAGTTTTGGATGGCATGGGAGATTCGCTGCTTCCCGGCTTCGTCGCGGCGCAGTTTCCCGCGCCTGTGCCTGAGACGTTACACCGCCGCCGGATTGATTTCCGTTTGAATCGCAGCGCGTTTGGCGTGTTTGCGCAGATACATTTTTTAGCGGCACGAGGAGTTGACCGGCCAATTTGGAATTGCATAATCCGCCAATGCCGTTTGTCACCAGCAGCAAAACAAAACCGGCGTACGATGTCATCATCGTCGGCTCCGGCGCGGCGGGCGGGCAGAGCGCGTATGTGCTGACAGCGGCGGGGGCCAGGGTGCTCATGCTGGAGGCAGGCCGGAATTATGATCCAGTTTCCGAGACGCCGATGTTCAATCCGCCGCTGCAGGCGCCGTTGCGCGGAGCCGGCACCCCGGACAAACCCTTCGGGTTTTACGACGCAACGGTCAACGGCGGCTGGACGGTGCCGAAGGAGCCGTACATGGTCAGAAACCGCAAGCGCGGCCAGGGCTGGTACGTGGCCGACGACATAGATATCTGGTCCACCGGCCAAAATTTCATGTGGTGGCGGCCGCGGATGCTGGGCGGACGTACGAATCACTGGGCGCGTTTCTCGTTCCGGATGGGGCCGTACGATTTCAAACCCAAGAGCCGCGATGGCCTCGGCCTGGACTGGCCGATTACCTACGAGGACATGGCGCCGTATTACGACAAGGTCGAGGCGCTGATTGGCGTCTATGGCACCAACGAAGGATTGGAAAACACGCCCGATTCGTCGCCGGGAATTCTTCTGCCGCCGCCCAAGCCGCGCGCCAATGAATTACTGGCAAAAAAATTCTGCGCCAAACTCCGCATTCCCGTCATCCCGTCACATGTGGCCGTCCTGAGCCGGCAACAGGATGCCGAGAAAATTCCGGCCCGGTTGCACCCGGACAATCCGGCGGCGGCCAAAGCGCTAGCCGACAACATGCGGACGCGGCTCGGTTGTTTCTGGGCGACGGCGTGCAACCGGGGCTGCTCCATCAAGGCCAATTACCAGTCCACCACCGTTCACCTGCCACCGGCGTTGGCCTCCGGCAACCTCGACATCATTACCGACGCGATGGTGCGCGAGGTGACGATTGACAAGAAGGGAAGAGCGACCGGCGTTCAGTACATTGACAAAACGACCGGCAAGGAATGCCACGCCAAGGCGCGCGTGGTGGTGCTGGCCGCCAGCGGCTGTGAATCGGCGCGGATTTTGTTGAATTCGAAAAGCGCGCGGTTTCCAAACGGCCTTGCCAATCGCAGCGGCAAGGTCGGCCGCTATCTCATGGATACCGTTGGCGCCGGCCTGGGCGGCCAGATTCCGATGCTGGAAAACTGCCCGCCCTACAACGAGGACGGCGCGTCGGTCATGCACATGTACATGCCGTGGTGGCTTTACCGGGAACAACATGCGGGCAAGCTGGATTTCCCGCGGGGCTACCACATCGAGTTCGGCGGCGGCCGGCGCATGCCGGAAGCAGGGACGTTTGACGATCTGGAGAATTTCACCGGCGGCAGCTATGGAAAAAAATTCAAGGAGGACGTGCGGCGGTATTACGGCAGTTTCATGGGCTTTGCCGGGCGCGGCGAAATGATTCCGAACGAGGAGAGTTATTGCGAAATTGACCCGGACAAAAAAGACGCCTGGGGCATCCCGGTGCTGCGCTTCCATTTCAAATGGTCGGAGCATGAAATCAGGCAGGTGGTCCACATGCAGAAAACCTTCGCCGGAATCATCGGGGCGATGGGCGGCAAAGTCCTTAGCCCGCCGCAAAGTGACGGCAGCAAGGCCATCGCGCCCGGTGGCGGCATCATTCATGAGGTCGGAACGACCTGCATGGGATTCGATCCCCGAACGTCCGTGCTCAACCAACATTGCCAGTCCTGGGATGTGACAAATTTGTTCGTCACCGACGGCGGGCCGTTCGTGTCCAACGCGGACAAGAATCCCACGCTGACCATCATGGCCAATGCCTGGCGCGCGTGTGATTACCTGGCCGGTGAGATGAAGAAAGGAAATCTCTGATATGAACGAGTCGCAACGCCTGGACCGGCGCGAAGCCATCAAATGGATGCTGGCGGCGACCGCCACGGTGTCACTGCTGAATTTCCGCAGTTTCGGCGCGTCCGCGCCGGCCGCGACCGGCTATGGCACGGACCCCAATTTGATGAAGGATTACAAGCCCGGCGATTTGTGGCCGCTCACGTTTACCCGGGAACAGCACCGCGCCGTGGCCGCGTTGTGCGACGTGATTATTCCTGCTGACGACAAGTCGCCCAGCGCCAGCAGTCTGGGCGTGCCGGATTTCATTGATGAATGGATCAGCGCGCCCTACCCCGGCCAGCGGGCCGATCGGGAGGATATTTTACCAGGTCTGGCCTGGCTCGACAAAGAGTCCAAAAAGCGATTTGAGAGAGTGTTTGCCGATTTGAACGACGAGCAAAAGCACGATATCTGCGACGACATTTGTTTTGTGCCCAAGGCCAGGCCCGATTTCAAAAGCGCCGCTTATTTCTTTGCCAAATTCCGGAACCTGACGGCGGGCGGGTTTTACACGACGCCGCGGGGCTGGAAGGACATTCAATATCTCGGCAACGTGGCGCTGGCGAAATTCGACGGCCCGCCGCCGGAAGTGTTGAAGTATTTGAATCTGGATTAACCGGGTTCTTCCGCTCAAAATGCCTCTGGATTCCATGCACCATGAATTCGTGTCTCAACTCGTTTCCACCAGCATCATGAAAACATTCATTGTCACCGCGATGTTTGCCTGTCTGGGCGTTGTTGGTGCTTCGGCGCAAAGTCGGGCATTACCGCGCAGCACGCCGGAAGCGCAGGGCATTTCATCCGCTGCCGTTCTGGCCTTCGTCAAGGCCGCCGATGAGCAGTCCGTTACAACCAATGCCATCCAGAGTTTCATGCTGGTGCGGCACGGTCAGGTGGTGGCCGAAGGCTGGTGGTCGCCCTACGGCCCGGACATTCCGCACAAGCTGTTTTCGTTGAGCAAAAGTTTCACATCCACCGCCGTCGGGCTGGCGATTGCCGAAGGGAAACTCAGCCTGGACGATCCGGTGCTTTCCTTTTTCCCGGACGACGCGCCGCCCAATCCCGGCACTTATTTGAAGGCCATGCGCGTGCGTGATTTGTTGATCATGTCCAGCGGCCAGGATTCGAATACCGTGGCCCACGTTGATGAGGCGATGAGAAATTCCGCTCATTCCGGCGAAAATATCGCCCGGGCGTTCCTTGCCGCGCCGGTGGCCTGCAAACCCGGCACGTTATTCGTTTATAACACGCCGGGAACTTACATGCTGTCCGCCATCGTGCAAAAGGTGACCGGCCAAACCGTGTTCGATTATCTCCAGCCGCGGCTTTTCCAACCGCTGGGCATTAAGAATCCGGCGTGGGACACGAGTCCGCAGGGCGTAACATTCGGCGGCGTTGGGTTGAATATCCGGACAGAAGACATCGCGCGGTTTGGGCTGCTTTATTTGCAGAAAGGCGAATGGCACGGAAAACAACTGCTGCCGGCGACGTGGGTGGAGACCGCCACTGCGCGACAGACTTCCAACGGCAGCGAGCCGACCAGCGATTGGGACCAGGGCTACGGCTATCAATTCTGGCGTTGCCGGCACGGTCTCTATCGCGGTGACGGCGCGTTCGGACAATTCTGCATTGTGATGCCGCAACAGGACGCCGTGGTTGCCATCACCAGCGGGACCCGAGATATGCAAGCCGTCATGAACCTGGTCTGGGACAAACTGCTCCCGGCCATGCAACCGACGCCGCTGCCGGCGGATGCCGAAACCGACCGGAAACTGGAACACGCACTGGCCGGGCTGAGGTTGCACCTGCCGCAGGGTCCAGCCACGTCAGCCATCGCCGCGCAAGTGTCGGGCCGAACCTACCTGTTCCCAACCAACGCCCAGAACATTGATTCGGTGAAGCTCGAGTTTGCAGGAAAGGAAGTAACCCTCGTCGTGCGCAGTCTCGGTCAGGCATACCGCCTTGCCTGTGGTTCCGGTGTGTGGAAAAAGGAGCGGACGGCCTTTACCGCCGGAGTGGATTCGTGGGTGGCAGCGCCGGTCGAACAACCCGTTGCCGCCAGCGGCGCGTGGATGACGGACGACACCTATACAGTGAAACTGGCTTATTACGAAACGCCGCTGGCCATCACGTTCACCTGCCGTTTCGCCGGCGACCGCGTGTTGTTGCTCAACGTCGAGTACAGCGTGAATTTAGGCCCGACCAATCCGCCGCTGCTGGTTGGCGAAGCCCGATAATTTTTTCGATTGGTGCGACGAACGCCATCGGTCAGAAAGTTTATTAAAGGGGGAACCGCTGATCCCGCGCTCCGGAGGCAAATCAGGACACTGCCCATTTGCAGCTGAGTCACTGCATTGTTCTTACGTTGCCGGGGCAGAGCGTACATCGCAGGGTTCCGGTCCCGTGCGGACACAAGATGATCTGCACTATGTCCTATTCCCGCTGAAAGCAGTGCTGATCGCGCGGCCCGCCGATCCTTGGCACCCCATTGTCTGTCATCGTCAAAATCACGGAGGCAAAATAGCCCTGACGTAGCGGAAAGTGCCAGCGCCTCCCTTTTCCCCAATTGAATTGTCGTCACTGGAATTTAGCCAGGCGAAACTCCCCGAAGCAGTAAGATTGAATGCCGTTGGCGTGTCACGCTGGCTTTCCCATCGGACATGGCCGTCAGGAAAGCAGGCATTCATCCCAATACTTCCTTTTTGAAAGGCGAAATTATTGAAGCCCTGGGTTTGATCGGTGAAGATGCATTTTTTCTGATCCAACGATGCCATGGTTAAACCGGGTTTTGGCAGCCATCCGTATGGACTGCCGAGATAATCACTGGTGGCGGCGGTTCCAAAAGATCTTGCTTGCGGGAAATAATCATAACCAATTCGGATATAACCCGGATTCAGGCCGGCGTTTGGTTGCGTGCAAACCGACGGCCAGGAATAGGGCGGATTGACATAATAACCGTATGTCATGTTGAAACCGATGACGCCCGCGCCCACCGGTGTATAAAACACCTTTGGGTTGGCAATATCCTTGTCTCCCCATAGAAGCCCAAGGTTCCACCAACCATCAGGCATGCCGGTGTCATAACCAGTGTTCCCTATTGTATTGCCGACGCTCATGCGCGCTATCTCGTGCGTTTCCCACGGTGAAGCCAGGCTCCTGGTGTCTTTTTTGTTAAAGGTGGCGACGCCCTTCCAGTGCAGTGGCAACAACTGGTTATGATGATCCCCCGGATACATTGTCCAACCTTCGCCAATCTGCTTTTCATTGCTCGCGTCAGCGACTCGCAACGCCCTTTGCTTGGCCGCCGACAGCGCCGGCAACAGCATCGCGGCCAGGATGGCAATGATCGCAATTACCACCAGCAATTCAATCAGGGTAAACCCTTGGTGTGGTGGACCTTGCTGCCGACCGGCAGCCGGTTTTACGCCCTTATTGGCGGGCCGATTCAAATTAATAGGCATAATGTTTAAAATGTGTTGTTACGCCAGGCACTTCAGGATTGTTTAATACCTACATCCTAACTCCGCGCTCCTGCGCGGGCAATTGGTTGCATTTGCAAATCCAATTGAAGAAAGTGCACTGGAAAAGTTCCCGGTTCCTTCATTAATTAAGGCCGCCACCCTCGTTGGCGGTCAAATGGATGCGGCTGGCGTTGGTGATAATGCTTCGGGCGCCGGCACCTGGAAAAATGCAATTGGCAATGGTAACATCGGTGATCCGCACCGAATCGGAAAAGCCCTCAATAACAATTGGTTGTCTGGATAACCGGTCGAAAGTGCAATCCCGAATGTCAATATCCCGAACGACAGGGGTGGCATTGCCATTCAGCGTGCCTGGATACTTCATGGTTATGCCGATGCCGGTCCGGGCGGACTTGACCGTGCAATTGCGGAGGTAGGCGTCTTTGATAAAGCCCCCGCGGGTCATGCCCGTTTTGAACCTCATGGCTATGTCAAGATTCGGGCTGTCAAAGCGGCAATTTTCCGCAAACACATTTTCCACGCCCCCGGAGGTTTCACTGCCCACCGTAACGCCGCCGTGGCCATCCTTGAAAACACAATTCTGAATCACGATATTCCGGCTGGGAATGTTGACGCGGCGACCGTCAACGTCCCGCCCCGACTTGATGGCGATGCAATCATCCCCGTCGCTGAAATGGCAATTCTTGATTAATACGTCGGTGCAGGAATCCGGGTCGCAACCGTCCGTGTTGGGGCCGTCGGCATTCACCGTGACACCTGCCACGGTTACATTGGTGCAATAAAGCGGAGTTATCACCCACATCGGTGAATCAACGACATGCACGCCTTGAATCAAAACGTTTTTGCATCGCGTTGGCTGGATAAAATACGGGCGCAAGTGATGGCCTTCGCCGAAAATCCGTTCTGCCACCGGCACTCCTCGGTCCCCCATGGCGACCAATTCGCTGGGATCCGGGATTCGTTTCCAGGAATACCAGATTGCCTGATGACCTTGACCATCCAGGGTTCCGTCACCGGTGATCGCGATGTTCTCCTGCGCCAGCGCGTAGATGAACGGCGAGTAATTCATTACTTCCGTGCCTTCATAACGAGTAAAAACGACCGGCAAATAACCTTTAGGATCGGTCGTGAAACGAATGGTGGCACCTTTGACGACATCGAGGTCCACATTGCTTTTCAGGTGGATCGCGCCAGTCAAATAGACGCCGGCCGGCACGACCACTTTGCCGCCGCCGGCTTGATGGCAGGCGTCAATCGCTTTGCGGAATGCTTCAGTGCAATCAGCAATGCCATCGCCCTTCGCACCGTAGTTGGTAATGTCAAAGGTCCGGTCGGGAAAAGTGGGAGGCACGATGTGCGCCAAAAGGTCGGGCAGCTTCGACCAAGCCAGGGCATTGTTGGCTGCGGTGGCATCATCCGCAGTTCCTGAGAAAGGCGATAAGGAAACTGTCGGTATGACAGCCCAAACGATAACCCGACGGAATATCAATTTAATCATGGTCATAGGATTTCAGAATAGCGGAATCGTCGGGTCTGCCTACCCGAAACCTTTGCAAAAAAGTGTGAGTAAAGTGCATGTGCGGCGCGGCCGTCTGAAAAGGCGATCCGGGTATCTGGAATCCGTGGTGATTATGATTGGAGAAATGGCATCAACAACCGCTATGGTTTGTCATGATAAGGGGAACGGCTTTGAAAGAGCTTGAGCTGGTTTTGAATGACGTCAGTCAGCGCCTTGTTATTTTGCGCGACGCTCAGATCCAACGCCTGCCGGGCGGTTTCGACCGCTTCCGAAAATCGTCCAGCTTCGGCATAAGCCGCCGCGAGCGTGTCCAGTATTTGGGGAGATGTGCCCGCGGAAAGTTGCACGGCCCGTTGTGCCGCTTCCACGGCCTTTGGGCCATTGCGCAATGACGCGTCCGGACAGGTCGCCAGCATCCAGGCCAGGTTATTTTGCGCCGTGACATGGAGTGGATCCAGTTCGAGGACCTTCTGAAACTGCGCGATGGCTGCTGCGTATTGGCCCCGGCATTGCAGCGCCAGGCCCAGTTGATAGTGGGCATGAGTGGAGTCCGGCATCTGTTTCAGCGCCTGCTGGTAATATTCGACGGCCTCGTCCCACCGTTCCTGGGCGAAGGCTACATTCGCCAGGTTGTATTGGACTTTGGCATTGTCCGGTTCAACTTCAAGGGCCTTGTGGAATTGTGCCATGGCCCGTGCCGCATGCCCTTGGGTAGCAAACAGTTTGCCCAGATTATTGTAAAATTCGGCGCGGTTGGGGTTCAGTTCAATCGCTTTCTGGTAATGCTCGATGGCTTCAGCGGTTTTCCCCTGTTTGCTCAGCAGAATGCCCAGGTTGTTATGTGCTTCCGCGAAATTGGGGTCAATGGCCAGCGCCTGGCGGTAATACCCTAGCGCCTTGTCCAGCTGTCCCTGGTCAAGAAAAACTGTGCCAAGATTATTATCAGATTCTGCGCAGTCGGGATTGATCTCAAGAGCTCTTTGGTAATGCTCAATGGCTTCAGTGGTCCGGCCTTCGGCGGCCAGCACATAACCCAGGTTGTTGTGCGCGGTGTAATTTCCGGAAGTACAGGCGATGGCGTGTTCCCACAAGGATTCGTCATTCCGCCAATAAGAGGTTTGTTTCCAGGCGCAGCCCGTCAAAGCGGCAATTACGCCAAATGACGCCACGACCAGCACCGGGCGGCGCCAATGCCAGAAAGCGGTCAAATCCCGCATTGCCCAGACAATGGCCAGCGACAGCCCGATTTGGGGTAAATATGTATAACGGTCCGCATGCGACTGGCCACCTACCTGTACCAACCCGATCACGGGCACCAGCATGCCGAGATACCATAACCAGCCCGTCAGAAAATAGGGGAATCGCCGTGCCGCCAGAACCCCCAGCAAGGTTATCAAAAACAACAAGGTACCGGCGCCCACGGTCTGCCATGCCGGGATATCAATACGGTAGGGATAATATACTGCCAAATTCTCC
>DASZAB010000062.1:0-40736 GCA_035945675.1 Verrucomicrobiia bacterium
ATTTACATCACGCTCGCCGCCCGGCAGCTTGCCAACGCCGCCGGCCATGCATTTGACGCGCAGCGCCAGGACGCCGCGCTGGCTGCCGCACAGGGCTATTTCGACCTTGCCAAGGCGCAAGCACTCGTCGGCGCGACGGACGATGCGCTCCGCATCGCGCAAGATTATCAAAACCAACTGCATGAAGCCGTCGTTGCCGGCATCGCGTTCAAAGGCGATGAATTACGCGCGCAAACCGAAACCGAGCACGATCAAATCCTGCTCCGGCGCGCCATTGCCCAACAGCGCGTCGCGGCCGCGCGGCTCGCGCAAATCCTTCATCTCGACGCGACGGTGGAACTGGTTCCGAAGTCATCCGATCTGGTGCCGCTGGCGCTGATCGCAACCAACGTTGCGCTGGACACGCTCGCCCGGCAAGCGTTGCGGGAACGGCCCGAATTGCAGCAGAGCCGGGCGCTGACGCTGGCTGCGCATGACACAAAAAACGGGGCAACTTACGGACCATTGATCCCGACCCTGGGCGCACAATACTTTGGCGGCACGCTCGGTGGCGGGCCGGATGGCGGGCCGGAAAACACCGGCCCAGAATCGGACATCTTCGCCGGCGTGACTTGGCGTATCGGACCGGGCGGGTTGTTTGACTTCGGCAAAATTAATGCAAGCCGGGCGCGGTTGGACGCGGCGCGCGCCACCGAGGAAAAAATCCACGACCGGATTTTGCGCGAAGTCGTCGAAGCCTGGACAGATGTGGACTCGCTCCGGGACGAGCTTGCGACCGCGCAAACTGATTTGGCGGCAGCCGGTGAAACCTTGCTCCTGACGCAGCAGCGGAAGAATTTCGGCGTCGGTGTGGTGCTGGAAAACATTCAGGCGCAACAGGCGTTGGCACGAGCGCGAGCGGATTACCTGACCATCGTCGCCGAATACGACAAGGCGCAATACGCCTTGAGCCGCGCCCTGGGCGGAACTCTGGACGACGCCGGAGACCGGACAAATTCCACACAATTCAAATGAACACGGCCACAAGGCCCAAACAAGGGAGAAAATAAAATGAAAGCAAAACATTGACTCGTCATCGCGTCCGCCGCGGTCCTCGCCCTGAACGCCGGCGCAGCATAAACATCGTGGCGATCCATAGCCACATGACAGGAAAAACGCCGCACACCCTGTTCCTGCATTATTGGGGACGTGGCAAAGCTGAAGATTTGGCGAAGGCGCTCAAAGCAGCTATCGCACTCACCAAATAAATGAGATTTGCCGTGAAATCCTTCTCCCTCCTTTCCCTCGCCGACACGGCTTAAGGCGCTGAACACAACTGGAAAAGAAATCAGCAAAGTGGAATTTCACGGGGACACGGACGACGAGTTTTACAACGCAGCACACAAACGCATTTACGTTTCCGCGGGGAAAGATTCATCGGCGTGATTTCCCATAAGAGCGCAGATGAGCACACCGAATTAGGGAAAATTCCGATCGTCCAGCGAGCATGGACTTCACAATTTATTCCAGAGCCTAATCTTCTTTGCGCGGCTCTGCCGCATCGTTTAGGCTGCAGTCTGCTGCGATCCGCGCTTTCAAGGTTGAACCGTAACCCGATCCGTTGCCACTGGAAACAGAATATTTATTACGGCTCCGCGATGATTTTCCCGGCCGTACGATCGTGGCGACAGCTCAAATTTCGTAATCAGTAATGTCCTTGGGAGCGCAAGAATCGCCGTCCAGCGGCCGGCCGTAAAACAGCCGGACATCGGCTTTCTGCGGCAGCAGTTCCCGGGCGCGTACCAGGGCCCGTTTGGTGGCAATCGTTGGATTGATTTCAGCCGGAAAAATATTTTCCTCGCCGATTTGTTTCAACAGACCGCTGTTGCGCAGAACACGCGTGACATCGGGACTGCTGCCGCTGATCAGCAGATAACGGCCTGTCTTGCGCAGGTAATCGTGGAGCGATTCCAGCGCCATGACGGTGGTGGCATCGAGATGCCGCGCATTTTTCATGCGGAGAATGAAAACGCGGATGTTTTCGTCCTCGGCCTGCCGGCGGATCTGGCTTTGGAACAGGTCCGCCGCGCCGAAAAACAGCTCGCCTTCGACGTGAATGATTGAAATCTGAGGGTTGGGACGCTGGCTTCGGTCACGCAACTCGGCCAACTGGCCGCTTTCGTTGAACGTGTATTCCGCCAGGGTGGGCGTGCTGGTTTTTTGGAGAAACAACGCCAGCGCGACGCCAATGCCCACGTAAATCGCCACGTCGAGCTTCAGGAAAAGCGCTGCCCCCAGCGTCGCAAAAAACACGACGGCGTCCGAGCGGGTGGAACGGGTCGAGACGCGGATTTGCGGGCGGTTGATGAGCTTGTAACCCACACGGATCAGATGGGCGGCCAGCGCGGGCACCGGGATGTAATTGAAGACCGGGGTCAGGAACAAAATGATGAGCAGCACCGCGCCGCTGCTCAACATGGATGACAGTTGCGTTACGGCGCCGCTCTGGAGGTTGACCGCCGAGCGCGTGAAGGAGGACGACGCCGGCGGCAAACCAAACAAGCCCACCGCCAGGTTGCCCGCGCCCATGCCCATCAATTCCTGGTTGGGGTCCAAATGCTGGCCGCTCCGCGCCGCGAGCGATTTGGTAATGGCGGTGGCTTCCAACATGCCGATGATGGCGATGGCGATGGCACTGCCGGCGGTCTCGTGCCAGATGTCCAATTGCTTGCCCAACGGTGGCAGCGGGCTGAATTGGGGCAAGGTGGCGGTGATCTTAACCAGATCAAACGGCAACGCCGGATGAAAACAGGCAAAAACCCGGGCGGCAATCGCCAACAATCCCAACCCGATCAACGGCTCTGGCCACGTCGGCCGCAAAAATTTGATCCCCTCGAAAATAACCAGCGTCAGGACGGCAATGCCAATGGCCCACCACGAAAAACTCCCGCCGCCCAGCCCCTCGCCCACCTGCCGCAAAGTGTCCCGGAACGGCTCGCCCGGCTGGATGGCGAAACCCATGCCATTCCCCAATTGGCTGGCGATCAGCAGGACGCCGATTGCCGTGGTATAGCCCACCACCACCGAGCGGGAGATGAATTTGGTCACCTCGCCGAAATTGAACATCCCGGCGATGAACTGCATCACACCAATCATCAGGGCCAGATAGGCGGCCAGTTGCAGGGGACTCAACCCCAAGTGGGCCATCAGGCCGGCGTTGGCCGCCAGGGTCGCCGCCGTGATCAGGAAGACCGACGTTGTCGGCCCAAAGACGTGATGGTAGGAGGAGAAAAACAAGGCGCTGAAAAATCCCCCCACCACCACCGCCAGGATCACCGGCATGGCCGGCAGGCCCAGAATCAGCGCGAACCCAATCGCCTGGGGGATGGAAACCAGCGTCAGGGTGGCGCCGGCAATCAGGTCATGGCGGAACTTGTCCCAGGAATAGCGCCGCAGTTCGTTGACGAACGGAAAACGAATCCGGGGCGGAGACAATTGCCAACCACCCACGCCGATCGCCGCCTTGGAAAAAAAGCTCATCGAGAACAGCCTTGCGGAAGCGGGCAAAAACCACCCGCCTGTTCCCAAGCGAAGCAGATTTCAAACTGTTGCTTGAACACGCTGTCAGCTTAAACCGTGGCCTCGCGAAATCAACGCGAACTTGTCACCTGGAAACCTTGCGCTGCCGCCCGCTTCCGCCCTACCAACTCACCGGCACGGTCATCTTTTTGCCGAAACGATTGTGGTAGTGTAACTGGCGATGCTTCTGGCCGTGTTCGTGGACGAGCTTTGTCAATTTCACGTCGTAGCAGCAGTACTCTGCGATTTCCGCGAGCTTGCCGTCCTTGAACCAACGGATGGCCTGCAGGCCCTCCGCCGTCTTTTCCACGCCGAACGTCGCCGTTGCGATCGAATCAAGCGAGAGCCGATGCTGCAGTTTGTTCTGCAACTCCACCATCATGTCCAGTGTCGGCAACTGGCGCAAATCGAACGTCGTATAACCATGCAGCACCTCGTAATCGAACCGCAAAATGTTGAAACCTACCACCAGGTCGGCACGCTGTAAATCCACGATCAGTTCGTTCACCTGTTTCTCGCCATAAATCCTGTAATCACCGCGACCGGTGCTGAAGGTGACGCCAATGCTCATGCCCATCTTGGAAATGTGGTTCCAGCCACCCACTTCCTCGGCGGATTTCTGCGTTTCCAGATCGAAATAGACGATGTTCTTTGCCACGGCCTTCAAATTTACGATTTACGATTTACGATTTACGAGCTTTTTTAAGGCTCCAGCAGGCGCGTCAATCGCCAACCGCCAATCGCCAATTAAAATGACTTTGGACTTTAAACCCTGAACCTTGGACTTATATTTCAGCCATGGCCTTGACCCCTTCAACCATGCTGCCGCTCGGCACGACCGCGCCCGATTTCAAATTGCCGGACACCCACGGGAAAATCGTTTCACTGACGGACTTCCAGGGCAAGCCTGCCCTGCTGATCCTGTTCATCTGCAACCATTGTCCCTATGTAAAGCACATCCGGGCCGGTTTGGCGCAACTGGCGCGTGATTATTTGCCGCGCGGTGTTGCCATCGTCGGCATCAACTCCAACGACGTGGCGAATTATCCGGAAGACAGCCCGGCCAGGATGAAGGAGGAAGTCAAATCCGCGGGTTACACTTTCCCGTATCTTTACGACGAGTCACAGGCCGTCGCCAAAGCCTACCGCGCCGCCTGCACCCCGGACATCTACCTCTTCGACAAGGACCACAAGCTCGTCTATCGCGGCCAATTCGACGACAGCCGTCCGGGCAATGGGGTTCCGGTGACCGGAAAGGATTTGCGCGCCGCGCTCGACGCGGTGCTCACCGGCAAGCCCCTTCCGCCAGATCAAAAAGCCAGCATCGGCTGTAATATCAAGTGGAAAGCCGGCAACGAACCGGACTTTTTTTAAGGCAGAAGGTAGAATGAAGAAATCAGCCGCCGCGGGCACGCTTTGAAATTGTAACGAAAATGGCGACCAGTTCATTTGCTTCCTGAAGCAAGGGTGATAATCGCGTGTGTGAAATTACCTTTTCGTCCATCAAAAGTTCGAGCCAATAAACAGTTTCGTCGGCTTCTTTCAGACAATCACCAATTTTTGAAACGAACTCCGCCTTTGAACGGGCGCGATTGGCCTCCCGATAATTGGCTCCGACTGAAGTGCCGGAGCGTAATGCCTGTTTGCCAAGAACCTGTGCAACGGTTTCTTTGGGCAGCGCACAATAAAGCCGAATTATTCGACGGGCGAAATCCTTAGTGCGTAGAGCAAGGTCTTTTTCTTCATTCTGCATTCTTCCTTCTTCATTTCTTCGGCAGTTTTTCTTCCACCATCTCGCAGAGAACGTGCATGAGCAGTTTGTGCCCTTCCTGAATGCGCGCCGTCTTGTCGCCCGGGACCAGTAAATCCAAGGTGGCCACCCCTTTGGTAAACCCGCCATCGCGACCCAGAAAACAAATGCTTTCAATGCCCTTGCGTTTGGCCTCTTCCAGCGCCCGTAGCACGTTCCTGGATTTGCCGCTGGTCGTTAATGCAATCAGCACGTCACCCTTCTCGGCCAGCCCGCGAATCTGGCGCGCGAACATTTCGTCAACACTGTAATCGTTGCAGACAGCCGTCAGAAACCCGCCGTCGGCGGTGAGTGAAATGGCCGGATAGGGACGGCGATCTTCCACAAAGCGGCAGAGAAACTCAGAGGCGAGATGGGTGGCGTCCGACGCGCTGCCGCCGTTGCCGCAGGTGAACACCTTGTGGCCGGAGATCAGACAACGCAAGACCATCTGCGCGGCGCGATTCAGCGGCTCTTCCAAATCCGCCAATCCACGGCAGGTTTTGACGGAATCTTCAATCGCCCGTTGCAAGAGAGTCATGCGGAAAGACTAATTGTTGGCCGTTGAAAGAAAAGGCGAAATGAAGTATCGCTTGGATGACAAAGAGGCTTCGTTACCTTCGTTTGCTTCTGTTAAATGGAAGCCGGCTTGTATTTTTGCGGCAAAACGTTACCTTTGGTTCATGCCGATTTATGAATTTCATTGCGAAAAATGCGAACACGACAGCGAAATCCTCGTCCGCTCCAGCGATTGGAAAGGGACCGAGTGCCCGCATTGCGGCTCGACCCAATTGACCAAGAAGCTTTCGGTCTTCGCTTCCGCCGGTGGGGATGGCCATTCCGCGCCGTCGTTGGGCGGCGGCCACGGCGGCGCTTGTTGTGGTGGCGGATGCAACTGCCATTGAAGCCTTGTTGTAGCAGCCGACGTGAGCCGGCTCTGACCGCTCGAAACAAAAAATGGAGCGGACTCACGTCCGCTGCTGCGATTTGCAAACGTCCCGCGCGTTCACCCGCGTCAAATCTTCCACCGCCCAATCGGGCTCGTGCTTCATTAATTGATCCAGTTTGGCGCCGCCGGTGGCAACGGCCAGCGTTTTCGCGCCAATGAATCGGCCACAGCGGATGTCGTGCGGCGTGTCGCCGACCACGACGACTTCCTCCCCGCGCAGTGGCCGGCCCAGCAGGCGGCTGCCGCGTTCGAGTGCGGCCACGGCGATTTGATTGCGATCTTCGCTGTCATCGGCAAAGCCACCGGTCTCGAAAACATCCCAAAGATGGTATCGGCGCAATTTGATTTCCGCACCGAGGCGGATGTTGCCGGTGAGCAAACCCAGCTTCGGCGGATTTGGCAGTGTTCGCAGTCCGCCAATGAACTCCAACACACCCCGGCAGGCGCCGCCGTTGCTTTGGGCAACGGTTTGGTCCAGCCAGAAAACGTAATTCTCAAAGAAGCGCTGGAAATTTTCCGGTGTCGCGGCAATCCGGTGAATCCCGAAGAATTCGCGTACGAGATTCACATCGGTGCGGCCGGCAAAACTGATTTTTTCAACGCCGTCGAGGAGATTGAATTCGGTCGCAAACGTCCTGGCAAATGCCTTGATACCCGCACCACCGGTATGAACCAGCGTGCCGTCAATGTCGAATAATACCAGCCGCACCATGCGGAGAGGCTAACCGTTGCCGCGCCAACAGGCAATGCAGCGGGTAGTGTTTGATTTGTAGGCGACGAGGTAACGAGTCGTTTGTGCGAGCACTCCTTGCGTCGTGCCCTGCTTTAAAAGCAGGACATTACCACGCAACGGTGTCGGCGGTGAATAAGTTTTCCTGGACATATCTCTGATATCTGATTTATCAAACTGATTCACCCAGGGGTGTTGGACGATAAACCATGCCGCGAACCAAGGCATTTACGCTTATCGAACTGCTGATGGTAATGGGGATTATTGCCATCCTGGCCGCGTTGTTATTGTCCGTCATCGGCCACGCCAAAGCCTCGGCGCAGGCGGCCACCTGCCGGAATAATCTCAGGCAATGGGGAACGGCCACGCACCTTTACGCGGCGGATCATGGTGATCGTCTGCCCAAAGATGGTTCTTTCGACGGAGGCTCCATAAAGGAAGGTTGGTACATTGATTTGCCCCGCACGTTGGGCCTGCCCACTTATCGGGAAATGCCGTGGCGTACCAACAAACACATCGAACCCGGTCGCAGTATTTGGATTTGTCCCTCGAATTCCCGCCGCAGCAACAGCAACGAGCTGTTTCATTATTGCCTCAACAAAAATGTGAACGGCACCGGCACCGGCAATCAAATCCGGCTCGTCTCCATTCCGCATCCCTCAGTTACGGTCTGGTTGTTTGACAACGGCGGGATTGCCGCGGTGGCGCAATGGAACAACGTTCACTCCAATTTACACAGTCACGGGGCACAGTTTACCCTCCTTGATGGCCACGCCGTATGGTTTAAAAACACGGAATATTGGAACTTCAAAACCAACAAAGGCCTTACCAATAATCCCAAGCTCGTCTGGTTTCCATGAACTTGAGGTCACGGCATGCGATAGATGCGGAAAAATTGAGGCGCCTCCGCAGCATTGGTGCTGAAGGTGACATGGGCGCCGGTTGCCACCAGATTGCCGGCCAGCGGCGTCCAAGTAATCAGATTCGACGAAACTTCGATGCGATACGACCGGTTACTCTGCGATTCCCAGGTCAACGAAACGATTTGATTCGTCATTCCCACGGAAAGCAGCCGGAATGGCACGTTGAACGGATTGGCAAAGGCCATGAATACCGGCAGATGGTCGGAGGCTGTCCGGTCGTCGTTGCCATACAGGTGGGCGGGCACCGGGTTCAACAAATCCGTGCGGAAAACCTGGCCGCCGGTGATGTTCGAGAACAACATTGCGCACGGCAGGATATAATCGTAACGCACCGTCGGGCCGATATTGGTGTTCTGAATGGACCAGGTCGCTTCGCTGCCGGTGAACGGATTGAGCGGTGTAGGCAGATGCAATCCGGTTGGCGGACTCACCAGGCGCTGGAGAGATTGCGGTTGGCTCACCGATGGCCAGAGAATGTCTTCGTTCATGTCGCCGCTTAATACATAAGGTTCATCGCCGTTGGCCGGCAGATAAACAGTGGCGAAAAAGTTGGAAACGGCACCCGCCTCCGCCGCGCGTTTTGACACCGAATTGGCGTCCTGGCCCGATTTTAAATGGACCACAAAAACATGTAACGGCCGGGAAAAACCCGGCACGGAAATCTGTGCCTCGAACAAATCCCGGGTAAAATACGGGGCGGGACTGGCATTGGTGTAGCCAAACGGCGCGAGCTCCGCGCCGTGCAACCAGCTGTGCGACGCAACAATGGGATACCGGCTGAGAATAACGCTGTGAATGGAACCGTCGTCCGCGGAATTGGTGACGAGGTAATAACCGGGGCGGAACGCCGTGACAAAATCCGTCATCTGCGCCGTGCAGTTGTTGGTCACCGGAATTTCGTTGAAGGTGATGATATCCGGGTTGAGGTATTGCATCTGGCGGCCGATGGCCTGCACGTGCCACATATTGGTACTCCAGTTGGTCAGACCATTACCGTGCACGTTGTACGTCAGATACGAAAAAGCCGGCGGCGCGGTGCACCAGACACTCAAGGCCGCTGCGTCGCTGATGGTTGAACCGGCGGCATTGGTGACGGAAACAGTATAAAAGCCGGACTGGGCAAAAGTCACCCCGGCCAGGGTGAGATTGGAATTAACTGCGCCTGGCAGGTTGGTGCCGTGAACCCCGACAGCCGATGCCGGGGTGAACTGCCACTGATAGGCCAACGGCGGCGTGCCGGTCGCCGTTACGCTGAAAACAACATTGGCTCCGTTCGTAACGGTTTGAGGCTGCGGTTCGGAAACGATGGTCGGCGGCTCGGCAGCCGGCCAGTTGCCAACGGCATCGGCAAAGGTGGTGCCGATTTTCAGATTGTCCACACTCAACTCGCCTTCATCCATCGCCTCGCGAAATGCATCGCCGGCCACAGTAAACGTTGAACCCCCTTCGCTGGTTGAAACACTGGTATCCGTTTCTCCTGTCGGATTGACCCAAAGGGTGCTGACCGAATTACTGTTCACCAGGCGGGTGACAACGAGGTAATCCGTGTTGAGGCGCAAATCCATGGGATTGGTAACATCTATGATCGAGCCGCTGGTGGAGGAAAGTCCCAGCCGGAACCTGCCGGGCGCCGCGCCGCCCGTCAATGCCCAGACGCGCGCCCGAAAACCATTGCCCGAATCTTTGAAATGGGTGAAATAAGCTCCCGGGCCGCCCGGCAACGTCGTAAATCTCACCTTGAATCCGGCATAAAATATATTGGTGGTGCCGGAATCGGCATAGGGCTGGCCGGTCAGAAACGCATGGACATCCTCGGTATTGGCTTCGCTCAATAAAACACGGTCCGAAGCCACCATGACTTCGCCGGTGACCGAACCGCTGTGGTGTGACCATAAATTGGTGCTTACCGTCACCAACGCACCGTCGGGATAATCGAAGGAATCGCTGAACAATACGACCGCCTCCGCCGTGATGGCGAAAACCATGAATATAGCCAGTCCGGAGGCAGCTTGCTTCACGATGATTGCGGGACATGTTCCCACATCGTGAACAAATGTAAATGGTCAGCGCCTGGTTATAAATTCCGGTTGGGAATATTTCTGGCGGACTAATACTTCCGCCCGTTCACGCAACAGCCCGTCCGGTTCGAAATCCCGCCATTCGAATCCGAAGTCGGCCCGCGCGACGTCGCGCATTGCCTGTTGCCAGGCCGTTTGGGCCGGCGAGAGCGGTGGCTGGACCGAACCTTGGATCAACAACCCCAATTGGTTGCGTCGTTGGGCCGCACCCGCGATTTTTTTCCCTCTCCAGAGCAGATCAAACTTCACATGACCGATGAAACACGCACTGGGAAGTGTCGCGTGTCGAGTGCCGGGTGTCGGGTGCCGGCAACCGGGTGCCAGCTCGGTTTCGACTTTTAATTTCGCAAATGCGGATTGGATCCATTCATGAACGCGCCGGTAACTTTCCTCGGCCTTGAGCGAATGCCATTCGTGATCCGGCGGAAAGGCGAGGCTGTAGGTCCAGTCGGCGTCGTGCGGCACGATGCCGCCGCCGGTGGGCCGGCGGATGAGCGGACGCAACAAGGTCGCACGTTCGACTTCGGCATATTTCTGGAAGTAGCCGAAAGAAGCCGCTGGTTCCGTCCAGCCGTAGAACCGCAGCGCCGGCCGACCCAGGCGCGCCGCGGCCTCCAGCAATGCCTCGTCCAACGCCATGTTGAACGCCGGACCGCACTTGCCGGAATTGAGAAACAGCCAGGAATTCATTTTAACCATGGATTAGCACAGATAGACACGGATGAAGAGTTTGCCCTCACCCCGGCCCTCTCCCGTCGGACGGGAGAGGGTGGCGCGAAGCGACGGGTGAGGGCAATCTGTCTTCATCCGCGGTTCAATTTTTCATTTACACCGATGCGCGGGCACGGTTTCAGTACCTCGCAATTGGCGCAATCGGGTTTGCGCGCAAAGCAGCGGCGGCGGCCATGCCAGATGAGCCAGTGACTGAACAGCGTCCATTGGTTTTGCGGCACCAGCGCCATCAAATCCTTTTCAATTTTCTCCGGCGTTTTCTGTTTCGTCCACCCAAGCCGGCAGGACAACCGCGCAACGTGCGTATCCACAACGACACCAACATTGATACCAAAGGCGTTGCCCAGGACCACGTTGGCCGTTTTGCGCCCGACGCCACCGAGCTGAATTAATTCCTCCATCGTTTGCGGAACCTGCCCGCCGTGCTTTTCGACGATGGTTTGGCAGGCAGCTTTGATGTTGCGCGCCTTGTTGCGGAAGAAGCCGGTCGTCTTGATGGCCTGTTCCAGCTCGGCGACCGGGGCATTCGCATAATCCGCCGCCGAACGGTAGCGTTTGAACAAATCCGGCGTGACGATATTGACACGCTTGTCCGTGCATTGCGCGGAAAGAATGGTGGCGACGAGCAGCTCCAGCGGACTTTTGTGATCCAACTCGCAGTGGGCCTCGGGATAAGCATGGTCGAGCGCCGCGATGATTTTTTTCAGTCGCGCGATTTTAGCCTTGAGCGTTTCGCGTGGCATTTACACCAAAAATTAACCGTGACGACATAAAGGCGCGAAGAAAAAAATTTGCAGATTACTTCTGTTTCAAGCGGCGCTTGGTGGATGCAAGGCTCTCGCGCGGCTCACGCGCGCGTGATCCAGCCAGCAAGGTGTCGTAAAAATCCTCCCGCGTGCGACCATGCCGTTGCAGGTCAATGACGGCGGCGGTTTTCCGTCCGCGCTCATCCACCACAAAAGCCATTCCGCTCATGGAAACAATCTGGCAGAAAAATGCCGGAAGTAAATTTCGAACTCATTTCCTTTCGTTGCCCTTTATTGCCTGAATTCCAATGTCTCGTGGAGGCTTACACCCGCAGGTAAACGTAAATGGCAAAGGCGACGGCGGCGAGGCCGGCGATGGCGGCGAGGGTCCAGAGCAGATTCCGTTGCCGCGCGGCCATGGCGAAGGTGGAAACAATAATGCCGGCCTGCGCGGCGAGCATGCCAAGGAAGAATTTCTGGCTGCGATTGTGATGTCGTTCCGCCGAGAGGTTCGCCTTGCGGACCTGCAGTTCCAGCAGATAGCCGATGTCCTGGTTCAAGGCGGCTTCGGCATCGTAACGCGCGGCAGAGAAGCGCATTTTAGTGGCGGTCAAATCCCGGGCGGCGGATTTATCGCCGGCGGGCAGCGACTTTTCAAGCTGGGCGATGGCCTGATTGGCCGGGGCGAGCGCGGCATCAAACTTCCGCGCCTGGTCGCGGGCGGCTTGCAGCGCCGCGGCAAGAGTTTTGTCATCCACCCGCTTCAAGTCCCCGGTGATTTCGGATTCGGGCTGCTCCGTCTCAACGGCTGCGAGGGCGGTCTGCAGGTTGGCGTCGAGCGCGGGAGCGGCCACGGACGGAATTTTTTCCAGCGCCGGATTTTCGAGCGGGTGGACGTCGGTGGTGGCCTGGAGGAGTTCCAGCGAATTGCGCATCATGGCGGCGCGCATCTTCTTGGCCTGGAAATAACCCCACTGGTCACCGGCCTTGGATTGGAGTTGCGCACCAAAGGCGCGGTCGTATTGGGCGCGGGTCATCTCGCTGGAGGCGAGTCCGGCCAGCAACGTGGCGATGACAGTCATGACGATGGGCGTGGCCGAGAGGATTTTGCCCCAGGTCGTTTGGGGCATATCCTTCTTCAACTCTTCAGGGATCGTGACTTTCATGGGCGTAAGCCTGGCCGAGAGATTATGGTTTGGGCGGAGCCGCCGGATTGGTCGGGGCCACTGGCGTTACCGGTGCTGCCGGTGCCACCCCGGTCGCAGTGGCAGCTTTGGCTTTGTCAGCCGCAGCCTTGTCGAGCTTGTCTTTAGCAATTTGTTCCCGGACGGCCAGCGGCGGGGTACCGTATTTGCCATCGCTCCAATTGTACAGTCGGCCCTGGCTGTCATTGAGAAACGCCCAGATGAACCAGACGACAAACGCAAAGAGCAGCAGTTTGGGCCAGACAGAAGGTTTCTCGGCGTACTTGTCCGCTGCACTAAAGGTGGAGCCGGGAGGCAAAGCCGCCACGCCGGTCAAGGCGCCGCCGAACGGCACGTTCATCCGGGCCTTGGCGTTCACGGCCCAGCCGTTGGCGTCGAGAATCGGGCCGAGGTTGCGCTTGCGCAATTTCAACCAAGCGATGGCCATGGACGGAGCGGAAATGACGAGCAAGATCCCGGCAATGACCAACGGCACCTGCCACGGTTCAAATCCCTTAAGGAAACCGAGCAGGCCGGCGAACGCCGCCGCCAAAGTGCCCAGGGCCAAACTCAGCAGGGCGATGACACTCGGATCAAATGCCGGTTTGCCCGGTGCGGCCGGTGCCGCCGGCGTTGCCGGGCTGGCCGGGACGAGGGGTGCATTGGCAACGGTTGTCAATTGCGCGTTGGCGCTGGCATCCGCAGCCGCAGCCTGTTTGGCCGCGCGCTCTTCAATCATGCGGACCAGTTTTTTGTAAGGCGCCCAGAACGCCTGCCGGATGCTGATCGGGTTGTCCACAATCTTAGTGATGGTGGCGTCCCAGTCGCGGCCCTTGCGGTCGTAGAAAATGCCGTTGCGACCAACGAGGAGATTGTCCGAATCCCCGCCGGTGAACGCGGCGACAATGGACAGTTTTTCTCCGCTGCCCTTGCGCACGCAATCGCAATAGGCGAGATAGGTGCCGGCCATGCCCGCCATCGCCGCGTGTTTGCCCACATCATCCACCGAGAGGCAGAGATCGCAACTGCGCTGGTCGAGATAAAGCGTGCCCGCCTGGAAAATGGCCTTGTCTTTCCGGCCATAAAAATCCGCGAAATTGACATAGTTGCGGCAGAGCTTCGCGAGGTCGCGATAATAATGAATCAGGCGATGCAGGCCGATAATGGCCTGGGCATGGCCTTCCTCGGCTTTGTCCTTGCCGATTAGGGCAGTCAGGGTGTCCTTGGCTTTGGTGGCGAGAATTTCCCGCGTGCGTTTCAATCCGATTTTCTCGACCGAACCGCCGGTCTTGTCCGCGTTCCAGGCATCGAAAGCGGCGAGTTTGCCGAGCAACGCATTCCAATCCGCCTCCGTCAGCACGGTCCGGGCGCCGAGCAGCGGCACGATGGCATTGGTTTGGAGCGCGGCAATGGCCTTGGCCCACGCCGGATTAATACCCTGGGTCAGCGGCAACGGAGTGGTGGCCCCGACTTGCGCCAGCGGCAGGCTGGCAATGTCGGCGTGGGTATTGGTCAGGTCTTTGGCGCTCAACGCGGCGTAATCCTTCTCGTCACGGTTCAGGGCGTTGATGGAACGCGGATCGAAAGCGGCCAGCCGTCCGCGCGCGAAATAGTCGTCCACCTTGGCCCTGACCGCCTTGACGGCCCCGGAGGCGACTTCGGTGTTCACGCCCAGCGGCAATATGGCGGCGTCGCCTTCGGCCTTTTTCCACCAATCGGAATAAGCCGTGGCGTCGGAGAAAAACCGATCCACTTTGGCCTGGCTGACGCCGGGTTTGCCACTGGCATCGGTGTCCGCGCCAAGGCAGGTGATAATATCCGCGATGACTGCCCTGGTGAGGTCGTCACTGGCGGAATCGGCGGGCACGATGCCGTCGCCGTTGAACGGTTTGGCCGCGAACGTCTGCGCGGCGGCGGCGGCCTCGTCAATGGTGATTTCCGCACTGTCGGTCTTGCCCAACACTTGCCGGGCAAAACTGGCAATCAGTTTGCCCTCCGGATCGGCGTCGTTGATGGCCGCCGGCTGCAGCGTCGGGCTGCCTTTGAGCAGATCATCCGGGTTTTTAAGCAAGCCGCTGGCCCATTTGACGGCCGCAATCAGCTCCGGCGCGCGGATCCGACCGTCCTTGTCCGTGTCCATCAGCGCGAGCGTGGTTTTGTCAAACTCGACGCCCGTGGTGGGACAGGCCAGGGCGACCCAGAGCTTCTGGTCGAGCTGGTCGAGGTTGAGGAGGTCCGCTCCCGAGTTGAGAACGACCTGGTTGAAGCCGCCGGCGCGGAAGAACCGCCAGTGATGAGAAGACGTTGCCGTTTTTAGCATAAATCACCTCAATGAGTTTGTTGATTCAAACACCGCCACGCCAATCAAGGGTTTAACCACGGCCCAACAGACCGGACAACTCGTTACCCGCGAGTTGCGACCCTTCAAGGAGGAAGGATTGCAGCCGGCGCTGGCCACGGCAAGCCCGGAACGCACCTTAAAACTTGTACGCAATGGCCGTTACCCATGTCACATCATTCTTTTGGCGGCCCGGTGCCGGCTCGTTGTTGAACGTGTCGGTGACATAGCTGCGCAGGGCAAATTTTTTGTCCCTGGTGAGGTCGGCCTCTATACCGAGTTCGGCGTTGATGATATAATTGCTGAACCGGTCCACCTGCGGCAGAACTTCAGCCGTTTGCCAGATACGAGCACGGTCGCTCAGGGCCTGATGGAATTTCTCGCCCAGTCGCAGCGTGGCGTAACTGGAAGAATCATTGCCCAGTTCCTGGAAAATATAACCGGGACCGATCTCCGCGCTGAGGTCGGTGTTGGTGGTCTTGATGAGATAGTAACCAACACCGGGGCTCAACGACACCCGATATTTGATATCGGCGACGCCATCGTGCAATCCTTCCACACGACCAAAGCCGTAAAAGCGGTCAGTGAACAGCCAGTTATACTGGGTAAACCCATGAAGCAACTCGGCGGACGTTGTCGCCGTCGCCTGCCCCGGGGCCTTGGTCCGGCCGTAGGTGGCATCCGCGCCAACGCTTAATTCACTCTCGTCCCATTTGCCGTCGGTATTGGCGCTCAATGTGGCCAGGGTTGAAGAACTGTTGCCCCGGGTCAGCGTCAAACCGGCCGCGGCACTGCTTTCCCATTTGGCCTTCGGTTTGGCTGGAGGGCTGTTGGTTTGCACCTGGGCTTGAACGGAAAACATGCTGGATGCGAATAGCGGAGCCAGCACCCATAACTGGATGGATCTTCTCATAGGTTTCTGATTTGCCGCCCGCCCGGACAGTCCCGAGCCCTACAATTGTCCGGTTGGACATTATTTGCCCAACAGGTTACCAACACTATTGACCGCGTTGGACACCGTCTGATTCGACATGAGGTTTTGGATTTGCGTCTTGAGATCGTCCACCGTTTTCTGCTGCTCCGGCGTCAGACTGAAGTTGCTCAACTGTTTCAAAGTATCCAAGGCGTCCTGATATTTCTGTTCACCCACCAGATTCTTTGCCTGATCAATCAGGTTCTGAACCTGGGTCCCAGCAGCTTCCGTCTGGGTTGAAGCCGTCGTAACTGCCTGCGTTACCGCTTGGGTCACTGGCGCAACCGCCTGCGATACCGCCTGGGTTGTCTCCGTGACCGCCGTGGCCGTAGTCGTTACGACCGCATTCGTTTCGACCGTCGTCGCGGTGGTCGCAGCTTCCGGCGCATTCGTCGTTGCGCTTTCAGCAGTTGTTGGGGCCTCCGTCGTCGAAGGAGGCGGGGTTTCCTTGTTTCCGCACCCGCCGAGCGATGCGATAATCAGACACGACACGAAACCAGCACCAATCATTTTCATTTTCATATGCAGTCCTCTCTATTTGTTATGTCACCGGACCCATCAACCACGACCGGCACATTTTATCATTTGAAGCGTTGAAAATCGCTTTTAAACTACTAAAGCATTCTAATTATAAGAGGATACAAACTAAAGTAAACACAAATAAAGAAAAAAATGCCTCTTCGGCGCTTACCGCTTCCCGGGGAAACGCAGCCGGCCTCGGAGATTAAACCAACTCTGGTTGTTTGATCTCTTTCGGCGGCGTGGACAGCGGCCTGCCATCCTCGGCTTCGGGATATTCGAAAACTTTGCCCTCGTAATTGCGGATGAGCACGCGGCCGGCGTTACGGCACAGAACGTATTCGGGACTAATGGGCACCTTGCCGCCGCCGCCGGGCGCGTCAATGACGTATTGCGGCACGGCGTAGCCGGTCGTGTGCCCGCGCAATTGTTCCATAATTTCCAAGCCCTGGCTGACGCTCGCCCGCAGATGCGTCGAACCGGAAATCAAGTCGCACTGGTAAAGGTAATACGGCTTCACGCGGCACATGAGCAGTTTCTGAACGAGCGCCTTCATCACCGTGGCATCGTCGTTGACATGCTTAAGCAGCACCGATTGGTTGCCGAGCGGGATGCCGGCATCGGCCAGGCGCCCGACCGCGTCGCGGACTTCCGTAGTCAGTTCGCGCGGATGGTTCGAGTGAATGCTCAGGAACAACGGATGAAATTTCTTTAACATCGCACAAAGTTCCGGCGTGATGCGTTGCGGCAGAAAAGTCGGGATCCGCGAGCCGATCCGCAAGAATTCAACGTGCGGAATGGCCCGCAGCCGGCCCAGCAGATTTTCCAGCTTGTCATCGCTCAATAACAACGGGTCGCCGCCGCTCAGCAGCACGTCACGGACTTCCTGGTGCCGCGCGATATATTCAATCTGCTTGTCGAACTCGGGATGAAAATCATAGCCGTTCGCGTTGCTGACGAGCCGCGAGCGCGTGCAATAACGGCAATACGAGGCGCACCGGTCGGTGACCAGAAACAGCACGCGGTCGGGATATCGGTGCACCAGACCGGGCACCGGCGAGTGGGAATCCTCGCCGCACGGGTCGCTCATTTCCCACGGCGCGGTGTGCGTTTCCTCGACGCGGGGGACGACCTGCCGCCGGATGGGGCAATTTTCGTCCGCCGGGTCAATCAAGTTGAAAAAATACGGCGTGATGGCCAGCGCGAGCTTGTGATTGGCGAGTTTCGCGCCGGCGAATTCCTCCGGCGTGAGCCCGGGCATCAGACGCTGCAATTGTTCCGGTGTCGTGATGCGATGTTTGAGCTGCCACCGCCAGTCGTTCCAGTCGGCCTCGGAAACGTCATGCCAGAAGCCGCGCCCGCCGGAGCGAAATTCCTTCAGGCTTTGGAGTCGGTGGTCTGACGGCGGTTCCTCGCCGTTCGCAAGTGAATTGTCGTCCTTCATGGTCTTGGTAGCGAACTATAGATTTGAATTGCGCCCTGTCAAGTTGACCATTTCCCCGCCACTCCGTTCAAGGGGATGAAGCTTATGGCCGCCAGATGTCCGGTTTGATGGCTGATTCGATGGTGCGTCTTTGGGCGTCGAGCGTGTCCAATTTGGACAACGTGTCGCGCACACTGGCTCGTTGCGGTCCGGCCGCCGGGCGCTTGCCGAAAGCGGACGCGGGCACCGTTTCCCGGCTTTGGCCCAGGTAATCCGCCAGGGCGTTGCGATAACCGGCCGTCAGGACGACCAGGGGCCGGGCCATGCGGAATTGTGCCAGTTCAAGGTCGCGCAATTTGGTCTGGAGAATCGCCATCTGCCGCGCGGAATCGAAGTTGCGAATCACCGCCTGGAGCGAAACGTCCGCATGCGCTGGCAGGGCGTTCGATGCCATGCGAAAGTCCACCGGCACGTTGAGAATCCGGTCGAGCTTTTCGCGACTGGTCTCCGGCGTCCACGTGGGACCGGGATCGCGTGCGACAAAGTCAATCACCTGCAACGCCCACCATTTTTCCACATCCAACGGCCGGGCAAAATCGCTGTGAAAGGCGTTTTGAAAAGCGGTTTGCCAGTTGAAATAATCGGGCGAGGCCTGCAACATCGCGCGCAAGTGCGCCGGGCCGTTTCTCAATTTCAGCAGGTCATCCACAAACAACTGCGCGCTGGCGTAATACACACCGCCATCGGCGCCGGAGACTTGCACATCCGTCGGCCAGCTTAACTGCTCAAACGTGAGCACGGGATGATCGCGCAAGATGTCCCGCGCATGGGCGAGCGGGTCAATGCCGCGTTGGGTCGTGCTCATCCGGCTTTCCACCAGGCCGTTCACGGTCCGGCCGGGCGAGGACAGGACAACTTCGACCGCGCCCGTCGCCAGCAACTGCTGCGACAGGCCATCGGTCAGCCAGGCGGGGATTTCCGCCGATTGCGCACCGGCGTTGCGATTGGCGAATTCCTGCAATACCGCGCTGGTCAAGGCGCGCACGAAACGGAGGCGGGGCAGGACATCCGGCAGGGCCACATGATAATTCCAGCCATCCACAAACCGTTCCGAAAAGATGGTGACATTTTCGTCCAGCGACCGGGCCGGGTGCAACGTAAGAAAAATCTTCCCGTGCCACGGTGTTGCCGAATTAATGCCGAGCTGGCGCCACAAGGTCCGCTTGATTCGTTCGGCGGACACGGCCAGCACCGCCGGTTCCAGCCGGACGAAACCGGCGTTGGTCACCTTCGCGGCCAGGGGCGCTGCGGGAGAGCCGGGCCCGGCGTAGGTGACCACAAATTGGCCGGAAATGCTGCGCGTTAAATTTACATTCGGCAACGAGAGTTGAGCAGGCGCGTTCCCGCAGAAAACGCCGAACAGAGCAACGGTGCAACCAAGGTCGCGCAGGCAACGCTTACAGGACATGATCAGGCTTTGGCCGATGTCGGCTTGGCGGGTTTGCTTTCCGGCCGGGCAGCAGGTTTGGCGTCACCGCCGGCCGGCTTGGCCGGCGTGGAATCCTTTTTCGCCGCTTGTTTATAGCCCTCGCTACGGTAGTCGGTAGTATAAAAACCACTGCCTTTGAACAAGAGCCCCGCGCCCGCGCTGATTTTGCGTTTTACCCCGCCACGGCCCCATTTTTTCTGCGGGCAGAGGTTTTCCGGACAGACTTTCAACGGCTGGGCGGAGATGGATTGAAACGTCTCGAACTCACACCCGCATTTTCGGCAGAGGTATTCGTACGTCGGCATGAGCAATCAACAAGCGGCCCGTTTCAGAGTGCCTTACGGTGACGACACATTGGTCGTCGCCGGCGCGTTGGTCGTGGTCGGAACCACCTGCACCGAGCCATCCGAACTGACTTCGACGTTCAAGTCGTAGTGCGCCGGTCCGACTATGCGGTTGGTCAGGGATCCACGCGCCATGAGCATCTGGCCGCCTTTGCGTTGTTGGCTGGGATCGGTCCCTTCGCGCATCCACTGCAATCGGCGCGCAACGAGCAAGTCGTCCCGCAATTTCCTCACCTGGGTGCGGACCTGGGTCAAATTGTTAAACTTGCGTTCCAGCTCGGCCCTTTGGGCCACCTGACGTTTCAATTCGTTTTCGAGAAACGCATTGTTCGTTTCGGATTCGACCAGTTTCAGCTGGGTCTCGGCAATCTGCGTGGACAAATTGGCAATGGTATTGGTCATGTTCACGACTTGCTGATCCAGCGCCTGATTCTGCGCTTCCAGATCGGAGATTTGGTCCTGGGCGGTTTTGAGCGCCGCGGTGGTGTTCGAGAGCGAAGCCGAGGTCGCGACATACTGGTTGCTGAGCACCGTCAGCGTCTGCTGGGCGGCCAAGAGATCGTTGGTGAGTATCAAATTGACCTGACGCAGTCCGTCGAGGCTGATGTTGGCGGTGGCCAACTGGTTGGAAAAATCGAGGATCGTATCCGAGTCCTTTTTCTGCTCGGTATCCGCGCGATTCTTTTCCGCCACCAAAGCAACCACCATCCCCACACAAACCACCACGAGAATGACTATGCCTAACTGTGTTTTCATAATGCTCTCCAAAATGGGGCGACCCGGCCGGTTTGGCAAGCACACTTCAACCGGGCGTTACTTTCCGTCCGGCGCGGCCAGCGCATTGGTGGCGGCCTCGGATTGGATTTGCTGGTCCACGGCCTTCAAATCCGGGTCAAGAATTTCCACGCCGTCGTCCTTTCTCAAAGCCGCCAGGTAGGGTGCCGAAAGTTTGGCCGCCTTTTGCTGGATGAGCACCCGCTTCAGGTCATCGGCCACGGTGGCGTAATCCAGTTTTTTGGCCGGCATTTTCTCCAGCAATTTGATGAGGTGGTAACCACTGGAACTGGTCACCACATCGCTGATTTGATTGGTGTTCAACGAAAACGCAGCCGCTTCGAATTCCGGCAGCGTCTGCCCGCGGGCAACGGTATAGACCCCGCCTTTATCCTTGGAACCGGGATCTTCGGAATATTGTTCCACCAGGTTGCTGAAATTCACGCCGGAACGGGCACGCTTCAAAATGTCTTCGATTTCCTTTTTCTTGGCAGCCTTGTCCGTGTCCGACAGTTCCGCGCCGGTGAGCGGATCACGCGTGCTCAAGAAGATCTGCGCGACCCGAACCATTTCCGGCTGTTCAAATTCCGCCGGATGATCGTCGTAAAATTTTCTGGCTTCGGCATCCGTCACGGTGATTTTCAATTCACGTTCCAGCGCTGCCTGGGCCGTGCCTTCCTGAATCAGGCGCGCTTTCAACTGGGCCATCGAGATGCCCAGGGCGGTGAACTGACGGTTCAGCGCCTCCTGGGAACCGGCCCGTTCCAACAGTGTCTTCATTTGCGCATCCGCCATCTTTTTCCCGGCGGCCCGGTCGGCATCCGTGGCTTTCTGCAACAACAGCTGGACCTGAATGAGCCGGTCCAGCATTTGACCCTCAATCAGTTTCATTTGCGCCGGGGGAATGGCCTGGTTGCGCATGGCCGCAGCCGACTTGATGCCGGTCATCACTTCATCCAAATCGTTCTGCTTGATTTCAAAACCTTTGCCCCGGGCGATCACCGGATTGCCGAACAACGCCGTCATGGTGGCATTCAAATTGGCATTGGTACCGGTGCCGGTTGGCGCTGAGTTGGCCGTGGCGCCGGAGGTGGCCGCACGCGCGGACGGGAACACCAACCACAACGCGCCCAGCGTGCACCATAAAATCATTTTTATTCTTATTTTCATATTCAATTTGTTCCTTTTATCAACCATTACAATTTCAACACCTTTACGTTGCTGATGTCGGCGTCTTTCTGGAGTTCTTCCAGCACCGCCGGCGGCGGGGCGCTGTCGAGATTCAATACCGTCAGTGCCAGCCCGCCCGCAGTGTCGCGGGTCAGGCTCATGTTGGCAATATTCACTTTATGTTTCCCCAATAATGTGCCGAGATAACCGACGATGCCCGGCCGGTCCTTGTTGTTGAGCAACAACAAGGTACCGCTGATCGGAATCTCGACCGGCGTGCTGTACAATCGTACAATCCGCGGATTGTTCGGAGAACCGAAAAACGTGCCGCCCGCCGAAATCAGCTTCTGTCCGTTGTTGAAAACCTGCACGTGCAGCCATTCATTGAACGTGACCGGTTCGTCGGATTTCTTTTCCTCGACGGTAATGCCGATGCTGGCGGCCGCCGCGCGGACATTGACGTTGTTCACATCCTTGATCGCGCTGCTGGCCAGGAATCCCTGCAACACCGCGCGGGTGACCGGGTCCGTGTTCGGCAATTCCCGCGCGTGGCCGCCGTAGGTAATGTAGATGCGATCCGCACCGGCGGGTGAAAGTTGCGCCAGCAATTTGCCAAGCGCCTCGCCGAGCGGCAGATAAGGCTTCACCTGCTCATAGGTTTTGGCGTCGAGATACGGCAGGTTCACCGCGTTGCGGACCTCACCGGTCAGCAGATAGGCGGTGACCACTTCGGCGACTTCAATGCCGCATTTTTCCTGCGCCTCTTTGGTGCTCGCACCGAGGTGCGGCGTCAAAATCACATTCGGCTGCTTGCGATAGGGGTGCTCGGCCGGCAGGGGTTCCACGGCATAAACATCCAGCGCCGCGCCGCCAACCTTGCCGGATTCGAGTGCGGCAATCAGGTCGTTCTCGGCGATAATTTCGCCGCGGGCACAATTCACAATTCGCACGCCGGGTTTCATTTTGGCGAAGGCGGCGGCATTCAACATGTGTTTGGTTTCCGGCGTTACCGGCATGTGCACGGTGATGAAATCGGCCGCGAGATAAACATCGTCCACGCTGGCGGCAAACTCGGCGCCGACCGCCTTGGCGCGGTCCTCGGTAAGATAGGGATCGTAGGCGATGACCCGCATCCCGAAGGCCTTGGCGCGTTTGGCGACTTCCGAACCAATGCGGCCCATACCGAGGATGCCAAGCGTTTTGCCGAGCAATTCCGTGCCTTGAAACAGTTTGCGGTCCCATTTACCTGCCGCCATGGAGGTGTGCGCCTGCGGCACCTTGCGCGCGAGCGCCAGCAACATGGCAAAACTGAGTTCGGCCGTGGTCACGGTGTTGCCACCGGGCGTGTTCATCACCACCGTGCCATGCTGCGTGGCGGCTTCGATGTCCACATTGTCCACCCCGACGCCGGCGCGGCCCACGACGCGTAATTTCGGGGCGGCTTCGATCACCTTGCGCGTGACCTTGGTTTCGGAACGGACCAGCAACGCGACGGCATCCGCCACCACGGGCAGCAATTCCGGCTCGGGCAGCCGTTTGGGCAAAACAACAACTTCAAATTCAGGCCGCTGCTGGAGCAGCGCAATGCCTTTGGAAGAGATCGGGTCGCAGACGACAATTTTCATTTCAAAAAGGAGTCCCAGTCTAGGTCATGGGCACTACAAGTCAAACAAGGAATCCACAGAAATTCCCTCGCCTTCAAATCAAACTGCTGTTATTCTTCAAGCGTTCTTATGAGGAAGCCGTCCAACCGCCTCACCCGGGAAAGCTGCCGGTTCAGCCTGCTTCTATGCTTGTTGAGTGCCCTGATTCCTTATTCCACGAAGGGTGCCGGGGTGACGATCATCACGCATGGATATAATGGGGACGTCAATGGATGGATTACCGGGATGGCCGATGAAATCCCGGCTTACTTTCACTCGCGTCATCCGGGGTTGAGCACCAATATCACCATTTACACGATCATCCTCACCACGGACGGCAGCAATTATTATTATCAATGGGAACGCGACACCAACAGCCCGCCTTTGACGACCGACACCGGTGAGATAGTTGTGAAACTCGATTGGAGCCAAATGGCCGGAGGTTCTTCGCCTTATAATATCAGCACTACCAATGTCGCCTGGGTCGCCAGCGACGTGCTGTCGCAAACGAACGCGATTTCGGACCTGAATGGCCATGCGCTGGTGGAATTTCCCATCCACTTGATAGGCCATAGTCGCGGTGGCTCATTGATATCCGAAATCAGTCGCCTTCTGGGAACAAACGGCATCTGGGTTGATCACCTCACAACACTTGATCCTCATCCACTCAACAACGATGGTAATAATGATTCGCCGATAACCGTTGTGGACGCACCGGTTCATACTTACATCAATGTTTTGTTTCACGACAACTATTGGCAAGATTTGGGTGATGGCACGTTTGTCCCCGATGGTGAACCCGTTCTGGGCGCCTACGTAAGGCAATTATTTGATTTAAATGGAGGTTATCCGGCTGCTTGGTACGATTTTTTGAATTCCTACGAATATCATTCCAACGTGCATCTTTGGTATCACGGCACAATCAACACCAACACTCCGTGCAGCGATACGGAAGCGTCTATTACCAGTTCTGAGCGAACGAGCTGGTATGCACCCTACGAATCTCAGGGGGTCATCGCGGGATTTTATTATAGCCTGATTGGCGGAGGCGACCGCACGAGCATGGACCACCCCCTGGGCCTTCCCAGTGATCCCGCCATCCGCGATGGTTACAATCAAGCGTGGGATTTAGGCGCCGGCACCAGCGCAAATCGCACTGCACTGCCATCCAACAATGGAGCGTGGCCGAATCTTATCAAATTCGACGTTACGGGCACCAACGTGGTCACGGCGGGCAATTTGATCGCCACCGCCTTGTATTACCAATACGCCGGGAGTTCCAACGCGACCCTTTCGATTTATTTCGACCAGGATCTTAATCCCTACAATACCAACAGCACGCTCATCCTTCAGGACCCGGTGGCAAGCACCGGTGCAGGTTCGGTGGATTACTATTCAAATCTGGGTCTGACCACCACGAATGTGCCGCCGGGCACTTATGCCATCTACGGTAAAATCACGGACGGCACGCACACCCGCTATCTTTACACGCCACAATTGGTTGAAATCGTTTCCAGCCGGCAACCGCCGGTCCTGGACATCGCGCAATTAAACGCCATACAATTTCGCATCGGGGTGAACGGCCTTTCCGGCCAGACCTTTGTGCTGCAATCCTCACCCGATTTGCTCAACTGGCAGTCTCTGGCCACCAACACCCTCACCTCCAGCCGCTGGACCTACACGAACAGCCTGCCGGCCAGCCAGCAGTTCTATCGCGCCGTGCTTAATCCCTGACCTTGCCGGCGCACCTGCAAAATTCGCTGTGCGTCCGGAAAAAATCGGCTATGTTGCGCGGGAAAAATGAGCAAGCTGCTGCTGATCGATGACGAAGAGGACGTGCGGTATTCCTTCCAGCGGATTTTTGGTTCGCCGGAAATCGAGCTGGCCACCGCCTCGAGCGGCGAGGAGGGATTGAAGGTCATTCCCAAATTCCGGCCTGACCTCGTGCTCATGGACGTGCGCATGGGCGGCATGAATGGACTGGAAACGCTTCGCCGCATCCGCGCGAGCAATCCCAAGCTCCTCGTCATCCTGATGACCGCCTACGGCACGACGCAGACCGCCATTGAGGCGATGAAGCTGGGCGCCTACGATTATCTGCTCAAGCCGTTCGACGTGCCGAAGCTCAAGGAAATCGTCGCCAACGCCCTCAAAGCCGCGCGCGACATGCGGCAGGTCGTTTCCTACGAGCCGTTGCTGGAATCCGAGGATTATGAGCTCGGCATTGTTGGCCGCAGCGAGCCGATGCAGCAGGTGTTCAAGCTCATCGGCCAGGTCGCCGCGACCGACGCCACCGCGCTCGTCACCGGTGAAAGCGGCACCGGCAAGGAACTGGTTGCCCGCGCCATTTATCACCACAGCAACCGCAGCCAGCAGCCGTTTCTGGCCGTCAATTGCGCCGCGATTCCGGAGCAATTGCTCGAAAGCGAACTTTTCGGCCATGAACGCGGCGCCTTCACCGGCGCGACCCTGCAGCGCATCGGCAAATTCGAGCAATGCAACAAAGGCACGATTTTCCTGGACGAAATCGGCGACATGACCCCGGCCACGCAGACGAAAATCCTGCGCGTGCTGCAATCCGGCACCTTCGAGCGCGTCGGTGGCAACCAGCCGATACAGGTGGACGTGCGCGTCATCGCCGCCACCAACAAGGCGCTGGAACAGGCCGTGGCGGCGAAACAATTCCGCGAAGATTTGTTTTACCGGTTGAACGTCGTGCGCATCCGCCTGCCGCCGTTGCGTGACCGGCGCGATGATATTCCGTTGCTGGTGAATTATTTCCTGGAAAAGATTGCCCGGGAACAGCAGCGTCCGCCGAAATCCGTCGCCACCAGCGTCATCCGGACGCTCGAAAAATATCATTGGCCGGGCAACGTGCGTGAACTGGAGAACGCCATCCGCCGCGCGTACGTCATGGCTAAAGGTGATGCCATTCTACAGAGCGACCTGCCGCCGGAGATTTCCGGACAAAGTGGGAGCGGCGCCCCGCCGCCTGTTTCCGGCGCCGCGGGCGACGCCGCCACCACCGACGCCGCGGCGATGGCGCGGCAACTGTTTCAATGGGCCAAGCGCGATCCGAAGTTGAAGGTCATTCCCACCGTGGAACGCGAACTGGTCATTCAGGCGCTCAAGGAAACGAACAACAACCAGGTCCACGCCGCGAAGCTGCTCGGCATCACCCGCGCGACGCTCCGCAAACGCATCGAAAAATTCGGCATCCAGCGCGAGTTGAATGTGAAGTAACGCTTGAAATGCCAATTTGGCATTTCAAAATTTCGGACTTGAGGTTACAATTTGGAACATCAAAAGTACTAACCTGAGTGCAGGCATGGCATTAGTTCCAATGGAGCGGATTCAGAACCTGATTTTTCTCATGCGCGGAGAGAAGGTGATGCTCGACAGCCATCTGGCGGATCTTTACAGGGTGGCAACCGGCACTCTCAATCGCAGTGTCAAACGCAACCTCGAACGCTTCCCCGGCGACTTTATGTTTCAACTTAAGCCGCAAGAGGTTGCAAACTTGAAATGCCAAATTGGCATTTCAAGTTCCGAGCATGGCGGTCGCCGCCGTTCGCGGCCTTACGTCTTCACCGAGCAGGGCGTAGCGATGCTATCGAGCGTGTTGCGGAGCCAGCGTGCCGTACAGGTGAACGTGGCCATCATGCGGGCGTTCGTCAGCTTGCGGCGGATGATGGCCGCAAATGAAGTCTTCGCCCGCAAGCTCGCCGAATTGGAACGCCGCCTCGAAAGCCACGACGCGTCCATCAAATCGCTTTTCGACGCCATTCGTCAATTGATGCAGCCGCCGCCGAAACCCAAACGCGAAATTGGTTTTCATGCCATCACCAGAGAAACCGCCGGCGAATCCAGGAAACTTCCGGCAAGAGCGCATTGAAACATTCGGCATCCAGCGTGAGTTGAATGTGAAGTGATTGAGAGTCCATTGAATGGAAGCCAGCACGGTGAACAATGCGCGTGTCCGTGCCAGCACTCAACCCCCCATTCTCAAGCAACCGACTCTCACGCAACACTTAAGACAGTTTATCAAAATATTCTTCCCATTGTTCCTGATATTGAGGATCAGTCTTATCGCTATATCTTGATGTGTCAAATCCACGCAGGTCATATCCTAGTTTCATTAAGAAGCGGGACTGTTCCTTTCGACAGAGGCCTCAATTCGGGGTACATCGAATCGGCTATGCTGAAATTGAACCGGCTCTCATCAATTGCATCGGCAATTTATTAACTTCGGAAACGAGTCGTCGCGAGAGGGATCAGTTCCGCTACATTGCTTATTTTCTTTTTCATAGCAGTTGAAACGAGTGAGAGACATCATCTGTCATTCCTCACCTGGAGCGAGTTGGCGACGCGGCGGAAGTGATAGCCGAGGATGGCCAATTCGATGGCGTGCGGAAACTGGCGCGGATGCCGGAGGAGCGTGCCCCAGAACAGCCGCCAATAGCTCACCCGCCCCCGGTGCCAGATGCCGAGCACCCAGAAGGATTTCAGAAACGCAATCATATCGGCACGAGACAAGCGCAGGCGCGGTCCGGTCGGGCGATGGCTCTTCAAAAACGTACGAATGCGCTGGTAGTAATTCCGCGGTTCGTAAAGTTTCCTCACCAGTTCGCGATAGCCGGACTGCAAAAATTCACGGTTCAATTTGGGTTTGAAGTTCAGGGCGGCGTCGGTGTTGTTGCCGGTGCTTTCGGTTTCCAGCCGTCCCTCGCGTTTCAATCGCTGCCACAACCGCGTTTGGGGCAGCGCATTCAGCAAGCCCACCATCGCCGTCGCCACACCCGAACGCTGGATGAACTCGAACTGCCGCTTGAAGATGTCGCTCTTGTCGCTGTCAAACCCGACGATGAACCCGGCCATCACCTCAAGTCCGGCGCGTTGCAGCGTCTGCACCGAGGCGACGAGGTCGCGGTTCCGGTTTTGGAGCTTGTGACATTCCTCCAGCGACTCGACCGACGGCGTTTCGATGCCGACAAAAACCTTTTTGAAACCAGCCTCCACCATCAGCGAGCATAGTTCCGAATCATCGGCGAGATTCATGGAAGCCTCCGTGAGAAACCCGATGCGGGTCCGCGTGCGCCGCCGCCATTCTATCAATTCACGCAACAACGCCTTCGTCCGCGGTTTATTGCCGATGAAATTGTCGTCCACGATGAAAACCATGTCTTTCCATCCGCGCCGGCGCAGCCCGTCCAGTTCGCCAATCAATTGCGCCGGCGTTTTCATACGGGGCACGCGCCCGTTCATCACAATGATGTCGCAAAACTCGCAATCAAACGGGCAGCCGCGTGAGAATTGAACAGACATCGTCACATAATGCCGGAAATTGATGAGGTCCCAGCGCGGCGATGGTGTCCGGGTAATGTCCGGCCGGTCGGTGGCGCGATAAACCGGTTGCAAGCGGCCGTTCCGCAGGTCCGCCACCACCTGGGGCATCACCTCCTCGGCCTCACCGAGAACAAAGTGTTGAATCTCCGGGAAGGTTTCGTGGCCGGTGGTGAACAGCGGCCCGCCCGCAATGACGGTTTTTTTCAATACCGCGCACCGCGCAATGATTTCGTGGACGGATTCCTTTTGCACGATCATTGCCCCCACCAGCACGTAGTCCGCCCAATGCAGGTCTTCATCCTTGAGCCGTGTCACATTAAGGTCCACCAGCCTGAGTTTCCATTCCGGCGGCAACATGGCCGCCACCGTCAACAACCCCAGCGGCGCCATGGCGGCCTTGCGGGAAACAAAACGCAGGGCGTGCTTGAAACTCCAAAAGGTGTCGGGCGTTTTCGGGCTGATGAGAAGTATTTTCATTAAAGTAACCTATATTCGGCAGGGTGACGTTAAGCGCGATTTAATGCTGTGGCGAGCTAAATTACGCAATTTTTATTCACCCTATTTCGATGCCGACGGGGCAGTGGTCGGAACCTTTCACAGCCGGCCGGATGAAGGCGTGCTTGAGGCGTGGACGCAGTGATTTCGAGATAAGGAAGTAGTCAATGCGCCAGCCGACGTTGCGGGCCCGCGCCGCGCCCATCTGGCTCCACCAGGTGTAATGTCCCCCGCCCTTTTCAAATTCGCGAAAGGCGTCGAGGAAACCGGCCTTCACGAAGGCACTGAAACCGGCGCGTTCCTCCGGCGTGAACCCGTGGTTGTGGACATTGGCCTTCGGATTGGCCAGGTCAATTTCCGTATGCGCCACGTTGAGGTCGCCGCAAAAGATCACGGGCTTTTTCTTCTCTAACTTCTTCAAATAACCCAGGAAATCACGGTCCCACTTCTGGCGGTACGTCAACCGCGACAGGTCCCGTTTGGCGTTGGGCACATAGACGTTCACCAGAAAGAAATCGGCAAATTCGGCGGCCAGCACGCGGCCTTCTTTGTCGTGTTCGGCAATGTCAATGTGCGGGATGACCTTGAGCGGCCGGGTTTTGGCGAAAATCGCCGTGCCGGAATAACCCTTCTTTTCCGCGCTGTTCCAGTAGGTCGTGTAGGTCGCCGGCCAAAGTTGCTCGGCGTCGTTCGGGCCGCATTTGGTTTCCTGCAAGCAAAGCACGTCGGGCTGCTCAGCCTCGAGATAATCGAGGAAATTTTTCTTCAACACGGCCCGCAGGCCATTGACATTCCAGGAAATCAGTTTCACGCGCCGAAGAATAAACCACGGAGGGACACGGATAAACACGGATTTGCGGTTCACCTTAAACTTAATCGCACGCTTAATGATCATCGCGTGGAAATTAAGATTACGATTAAGAGCAAGATTAGGAGGTCCGGTGCGTTGACGCTGACGCCAGCGACGGCTAACTTGTGGGGCGACGAATGATTGCACGAACGCCCCAAACCCAGTCCGCCCAACCGAATTTCCGTGTGGGCGATGAACGTCTGGTCAAACTCACGCCCAGCGCGGCGCAAAAAGTGTCGGCATTGTTGACGAAACAAGGCCGTCCCCATGGCGTGCTGCGCGTGGCGGTGGTCGGTGGCGGTTGCTCCGGTTTGCAGTACAAGATGGATTTGCAGGATAACCCGGCCAATCGCGACATTCTCGTCGAAAGCGGTGGCGTGCGCGTGGTGGTGGATCCCAAAAGTGCGCTGTATGTAACGGGTAGCGAGTTGGATTATCTCGACACGCTGGACGGCGGATTCAAGGTGAGAAATCCCAACGCCGCGACAAGCTGTTCCTGCGGCGAAAGTTTCAGCGCGTGAAATCGAAAACATCGAACGTCCAGCATCCAACACTCAAAGTCCAGAGAGTGGCATACGGGCAGAACTGGATTTTCGGTGTTGAATGCACTTTGTAGAAACCATCGAAAGATGAAAGGGCGCCTCCATTGGACCCCCCTGTCCGCCAACGAAGTTGGGGGGGAGGGCCGGGGAGAGGTGGAGTTTAGCTCAGCAGCCCCTCGCCCTGCCCCTCTCCCCGCGCTTCGCTGCGGGGCGAGGGAAATGAACTTTGTCGCATCGAACGATCGTTTCTACAAAGCATGTTGAATGTTGAACGTCGGAAGTTCTCACCCCGGCCAAATGACCGACTATTTCGCACTGCTCAACGAACCGCGCCGGCCCTGGCTGGAACCGGCAGCGCTCAAATCGAAATTTCTGGCATTGGCCGCTAAAACACATCCCGACAAACAACCGGGTATCAGTAAAACGGAAAAACTCGAAGCCAACCGACGACATGCCGAACTAAACGCGGCGTACCACTGTCTTGCGGAACCCAAATCCCGGTTGCTGCATTTGTTGGAACTGGAACTCGGTGTGAAACCCACAGACATCCAGCAGATTCCGCCTGCGTTGGCCGACTTGTTCGCCGAAGTGGCAACGACCTGCCGGAACGCCGACCAGTTCCTCGCGGAAAAAAGCAAGGTGGCTTCACCTTTATTGCAGGTCCAACTGTTTGAGCGGGCACAGGGATGGATTGACCAGTTGCGTGTACTGCAAACCAAACTGGCCGGGTTGCATGAAAAACTGGTTGAAGAATTGAAATCGCTGGATGCCTCGTGGGCGGCCCAAGCAGGGGAACGAACTGTCTTGTTGAACCGGCTCGAGGAACTTTATCGTTTGTTCGGTTATTTCAACCGGTGGAGCGGCCAGATTCAGGAACGAATCGTCCAGTTGTCACTATGAAACTTCCGCGAAATTGGAGCGCCGGTCTCCGACCCGGCACGAAGAGGCTGCGCTCCCCAACGCGCCGGATCGGAGACCGGCGCTCCATTCCCCAGCCAGCTTCGTTTTACGCAGATTTTGCAGTATGAAAACCGTAATACCTGTTTTTGTTGGCGCGTGGCTAATAGTCACAGGATCAATCGGTTGGGCGCGGGAAGCCTGGCAGGATGCATTGAGCCGGATGCCGTTGTGGACCAACGTGATGGAATTGAACCGGACGAACTGCGTATCGCTGATGTTGAATGCGTTTCAATCGAACGCCGTTGTCAAGGCGCTCGTGTTCCTGCCGGGCGCAACGGATGAATTGTACTTTTTCCACCGGGCACGCGCGAAACTGACCAACGCCAATCCATCGTTGCTGGACGCGGTCATGGCGTTGACCAACCAAACCTATATCCAGGCCACGTTCCAGCCGCCTCTGCTGTTGCTGCGCACTACCGAGGATCCGGCGAATCTCGTCACGGTTGTAAAAAACAGGTCCACCGCGGGGAAATTGCGATGGCGCTCTGTTCCGGACCGGGTCGTTTTCATTGACGCCGGCTGGGATGACGTTCGGGCAGTCTTGGGCAAAAAACTGAGCGTCGGTTTGCGTCCCTTCTCCAACACGCCGGATTCCTGGCATTTTTACCGACACAATTTCGCGGCTTGCGGCGTGACCGAATGGGAAATGCTGGAAGCCATTGCCTTGACGGACAAAACCTCTATTACCGTCCACTGGCGGACGGTGGATTTTCAAATTGACCGGCGCAGTGGCGCCGTGCCGGGAATCAAAAATCTTCGCGCTCCCTGACCCTGCAATTTGCGGTTCACACCCGCCCTCACCTGTGTCCTCTCCCCCAGGAGAGGATTTGCGCAATCACGCTTTCCGGTTTTTGGCTGACTGTCTCACAAATCCCGTCGCGAGCTTTCCAGTGAACCGGCAAAGCATTCTCCTTCTCCCTGGGGAGAAGGACGGGATGAGGGAGGCGGTCAAACTAACCCTCCGGTTGAAAAACCAGAACGCTTAGCGGCGGGAGGCGGAATTCGGCCGAACACGGCTGGTTGTGGCAGGAAAAGTTTCCAGCGGTGATGCCGCCGAGATTTCCCTGATTGCTCCCGCCATAAACAGCGGCATCACTGTTCAGCCTTTCGCGCCATGGGCCGGCCCGCGGCAGCCCGACGCGGTATTTTTCCCGCAACACCGGCGTCAGGTTCAGAATTACAGCAAGCTGGTTGGCGCCGTCGGCGGTTTGGCGGACGAAGGAGAGAACGCTGTTATCGCGGTCCGTGCAATCAATCCAATAAAAGCCGCCGTGGTCGTAATCGGATTGCCAAAGGCCGGGGGCCGCCGCGTAGAACCGGTTCAAATCCTCGACGAATTTTTGCAGGCCGCGATGATATGGACCGGCTTCGAGCAACCACCAGTCGAGCTGGCCGTTTTCATTCCACTCGGCGCGCTGGCCGAATTCGCCGCCCATGAACAGGAGTTTCTTGCCGGGAAAGAACCATTGATACGCGAGCAGCGCGCGGAGGTTCGCAAATTTCTGCCAGTCGTCGCCCGGCATCCGGCCGATCAATGAACCTTTGCCGTGAACGACCTCGTCATGTGAGAGCGGCAGGATGAAGTTCTCGTGATGATGATAGAGCGTGGCGAAGGTGAGATCGTTTTGATGATATTTGCGGTGAACCGGCTCGCGGCCGAAATAGCCGAGCGTGTCATGCATCCAGCCCATGTTCCACTTGAAGGAAAACCCGAGACCGCCGAGATACGGCGGCCGGGTGACGAGCGGCCAGGCCGTGGATTCCTCGGCAATGGTCATCACGCCGGGAAATTCCGTATAGGTGAGGTGGTTGAATTTTTTGAGGAATTCAATCGCCTCGATGTTTTCGCGCCCGCCGAATTGATTCGGAATCCACTCGCCCGGCTTGCGTGAATAATCGAGGTAAAGCATCGAAGCCACGGCATCCACGCGCAAGCCGTCCACGTGGAAACGGTCGCACCAGAACAGCGCATTGGCGACGAGGAAATTGCTCACCTCATGGCGGCCGTAATTGAAAATCAGCGTGCCCCAATCCTGGTGCGCGCCCTTGCGCGGATCCTCGTGTTCGTAGAGCGCCGTGCCGTCGAAGCGCGCCAGCGCCCAGTCGTCGCGGGGAAAATGCGCCGGCACCCAGTCAATGATGACGCCAATGTCCGCCCGGTGCAGGGCGTTGACCAGAAACTGGAAATCGTCCGGGGTGCCGTAGCGGCTGGTCGGCGCGTAAAAACCGGTCACTTGATAACCCCAGGACGGGTAGAAGGCATGTTCGGCCGGCGGCAACAATTCGACGTGCGTGAATCCCATGCGCTGGACGTACTCTGCCAGCGGCGCGGCAAGCTCGCGGTAGCTGAACGATTCAGTCGGGGATTTCTTCCGCCAGGAACCGGGATGCACCTCGTAAACGCTCACCGGCGAACGGAGCGGCGCCTGTTCCCGGCGGCGTTTCATCCAGGCATCATCCGTCCACTTGAATTTTTTGTTGTTCCAGACGATGGCGGCGTTTTTCGGCGGCACTTCAAAGAAAAAACCGAAGGGATCGGTTTTTAATTTGATGCTCCCCTGCGCCTCGTGAATTTCAAATTTGTAATGGGCGCCTTCGCCGACGCCCGGAACAAAAATTTCCCAGACCCCGGAGGCGCCGAGCAGCCGCATCGGATGAAAACGACCGTCCCACTGGTTGAAATCACCGACCACGCTGACGCGCCGGGCATTCGGCGCCCAGACGGCGAAACTGGCTCCGGGCACGCCGTCAATCACGCGCAGTTGCGCGCCGAGTTTCTCATAAATTCTCCGTTCATCCCCCTTGCCAAAGAGAAACAAGTCCGACTCGCCGAGCGTGGGCAGAAAGGAAAACGCGTCGCGCGTCCGGCGCGTCCGGCCCTGATGGGTGGTGACGACCAAATCGTAGGCATAAACCTTGTTGGCCGAGCGGGTGACACCCTCAAAAATGTGCGTGTTGGGAATCCGCTTAAGGTCGAACTGCGGTTTGGTCTTCTCGTGGGCGGGCTGGATTTCGATTCTGGCGGCGTCCGGCAGGAGCGCGCGAACGACGAGACCCGACCCATCGCCCAGCGGATGCATGCCCAGCAGCGTGTGTGGCGATTGATGTGTCAGTTCGACCAGGCTGCGAAGCTCGTCCTGAGTCAGTATCATGCGGCGGCAATTTAGCAGGGGTACAGGACAACGGCAGTAAAAACCGGCATGAAAATACGAGTAAATTCAGTCTCCTGCTCCCGACTTTACCGATCCGTCGGCGGCGGCGCCAGAATCTGCAGCAGCCATCCGGCATCGGCAACACTGAACGGCCAGGCAAACCCGGGCTGACCGGCGGCCGTTGGAAATTTAAGACGTTTGACCGCCTGCACATAAACCCGCACCCGGTTCGTCTCGCCGGCCCGCAGCGCGGCAGCGGCGTTGGCGGCCTCAATCCATCCCTGGTCAACCTGTTCGGGATGGGCCGCCCAATCCGGCCTGGCCCCGCCAGGCCAGTGAGCGTTGACAGCGGCCATCACCGCCCGGGCCCGCGGATCCGTCGGAGGCATGACCCCAAACAGACACGGCCATGCCTGTGCCTGGGTGTCCGGATACCAAAGGTCGAGGTTGGCAGGAGCACAGCGGCCGTCTTCAAACTTTGCGATCCGAAACAGCTTCGTGCGCGGGTCGTAAAGTTCCTTGAAAATTCCCGCTTGAACCCGGCGGGCAGCAGCCCGGTAAAAAGCCGACCGCCCGGAGTCGTTAAAAGCCTCCCGCTCCAGGTCAGCCAGCGCCCGCAAACCAGCGAAAACTTCGCTGTTGTCTTCAAGGTATTTCACTTGGTAGTCACTCTTCGCCCAGCACAGACCGTCTGGTTGCTGCAGTTTCAGGAGCGCGTTTACCAGGTTTTCCAACTGCCGCCTTCGCTGCGGCGTGTCGAATGTCGTGACGGGAGCACCGGCCCGATGGGCGGCCCATAACACAGAAAAAAAAGTGGCCGCCGCGCTATCCGTCGCATCGTTGCAATGGCAAAGCCGGCGGTCACCCGGTTTGACACAGGTGGTCTCGCCGTCGCCGTCCGCGGTATAAAAGCAATCATCAGGAACGCCTTCCGGCGCGCTTGGCGCGTTGAGATGGGCGAAATACCAGTCAATCCAAAGTTCGGCAACGTGGACACATCCCGGCGCCCCGATTCGCAGCAACCCGAGCACGCCGAGATTCGCAGCGTAAGGGCTGATCCGATAGTAGGGCGTGCCATTCGCATTCGTGGCAGCCACGCCATTCCCGATTCTAAGCCCGCCATAACCCGGCAAACCGGCCTGGGAATATTGTTGGCCGGCAAGCCAATGCGCCAGCAAGGCGGCCTCCGGCGGGAATGAAGATTCTGCACTCCGGACACACCACGGGAAAGCGAGGCAGAGGAGAATTACCGGCACCGGTTTCATGGCGGCTGACAGTCGGAAGTTCATGAAAATACGTCAAGGGCAATGCGCCGGCGGGGAGGGCCGGCCTCACCGGTTGAGGCCGGCCAGAATGCGGTCAATCTGCTGCGCGTGATTCTGCAAATCGCCTTCGGTCCAAATCACAAAATCGGATCGCGCGATTTTTTCTTCGACCGGCATTTGGGCAGCGATACGGTGTCGGATTTGCTCCGGCGTCCAGCCGCGTTCCAAAAGTCGATGGCGCTGCTGCGCCGCCGAGCAGGCGACACAGACGGTTTTGTCAAAATGCGATTCGGTTTTCGTTTCAAACAGCAAGGGAATCACGGCCACGGCCAGTGGGCGCTCCTCTCTGCGCCAGGTTTCAATTTGCGCCAGCCAGCGCTCTTGAATGCGCGGGTGGAGAATGGCTTCAAGTTTTTTGCGGGCGGCGGGGTCCGCAAAAACAATTTGCGCCAATTCATCACGGCGCAATTGCCCCCCGGGGGCGACAACGTTCCGGCCAAAAACCGTCTGGATTTCCGCCAAAGCCGGCTGGCCCGGTTCCACCAGCTGGTGGGCCAGTTCGTCCGTATCCACGACCTGCGCGCCGCGCTCGCGGAGAAACCGGGCGGCGGTGGATTTGCCCATCCCGATGCCACCGGTTAAGCCGAGAGTTTTCATTCCGACGCAGCGATTATCGGCGTCGGTCCATTGTCGGACGGGAATTTTTGAAATCAAGGAGCAACCGCGCGATAAAATTGCGTCCGGTTGGTCAGATTGGACGGCAGCGGAATGCGGACAAAGCCGCCGTAGGCGATATTGGTCGAAATATTCTGCCAGTGGACCAGGTCGGCCGAGGCCTGGATGACGTATTGCTGGCCGTTCTGGCCGGACAGGTTCATGAATATTCCGCCGCCCGTCTGCTGCTGCAATTGGATCTGGGCCGGCGTGGAGCTGCCAGGCGCCAGCGCGATTGGCAGATCCACATCATCAAGAAACGCCGCGTCCAGACCCATGCTGATGGTCTGGTCCTTGGCATAGGTCCATTTGAGTGTGTGCGTTCCGGCGGTCAACGGGAAGGCATAGTTTGCCCAATCAATCTCTCCTGACCACGAGGCAAGGACCACGCCATCCACGGAGAAACTCAGAATATCAAAAGCCGCTTCCGAGCTGATTTTGAAGTCGAACGAGCCGGCGCCGGCCGCAAAATTGTTAGAGAGAATCAGCGAACTGGTTTGGCTGTCGCCAATCGGGCCCGACTGGGCGGCATAGCGTCCCACGTCAACCACATTGGATTGGACAAACCAAGGCGCATCACCTGCCGTTGTCCATAGGTTTGAAAGGGCCCCGGATTCAAATCCGTCAGTAAACTGCCTGGCCACAAAATTGGCAGTCACGTTCAAATCGCCGGTCACCGCGAAGGCAAAGGGGTTGGCCACGGAAACTTCGCCGCCACTCCACATGTCAAACTGGTTGTTGTGGTCCGGAAAGGCCGTGAGCAGGGCAAGGCCACCGCTCGCAAAATCCGCCGAGGCTGACGGCAGGATCACCGCGCCACCCAGGTTGTTAATGGTGGACAATTGAACGGCGCCGCCCCCGGAGCTGGTCACCGCCAAATGATAGACGGTCGCCGGCGCAAAGGCGTAGCTCAAGGAAATCGTGCCCGAAGCGCCATCGTAACCATCCACCAGGATGTAATATGTCTGGCCGGACCGGACCGCCTGGGAAATGTAGCTGAATCCACCGGGCGCACCGCTGTAAGCGTCATCGTTGTCAACAATCGTGGTGAGGTAGGCGACGTTAGTGCCGGTATAAAGGCCCAGGATCGTGTCAAACGTGGAGTTAGAAGTGTTCAGCGTGAGCACGCCGTCCGAGGGCGGGGTGAAGGTCCACCAGAGCGATTTGCCGCCGGGATTTCCGGCGGGATTCGGCTCACCGACTTCCTTGCTGGCGGCGGTGTTGGTGGCCGAAACAGTGCCGGATGTGCCGCTCAATGGAATGGCGCCAACAAAATAATCGTTGGTCGGGGGCTTAACCAGATAATTGACCTGGACAGTCGCGGTCGCGGAGATATTGCCCGACTGGTCCACGGCGCTGGCCTTGATGATGTTAAGACCCAGTTGCAATGAAGCAACGGCCAACCAATTGGTTGTTCCAACGGCCGCAAACTGAATGCCATTAACGGTCACGAAAACCTGACTGACACCGCTGGCGTTTACTCCCGGATCGGCAGCCGTGCCAGTAATGGCGAGCACCTTGTCAAACACCGTCAATCCGCTCTGGGGATAAGAGACAAACACCGCGGGTGCATTGGTGTCGGGCTGGCCACCCGGCGCGAGTTGGAACAACAAGGTGCCCAGCGAGTTCGAAGCCGCGCTGGCGACGGCAATATGATAGGTCGTGTTAGCTTGGGCATTGAAACTGAGTTGTGCCGGCTTATAAAGGCTCAAACTGCTGTTCGTCGCCACCACGGGTTGGAGGCTGGTCAAAGTGCCGCCCGTATAGACGGCCAGAACGTTATCCACCTTGCTGCCGACAGTGTTAATAAAGACATTAGTGTCGGCGGTGGGCGTCCAGCTCCACCAAAGCGAGGCCGCCCGGCTTTGGTCGCCGTCATGGGCAGGTTCGTTTGTTTCAATGGTGGCAAACCGGTTGTTCTCAACGTAGAACCCGCCCGTGGAGGAAACCTTGGTTGCGTTGGTGAAATTGTCATTCGGCGGCGGCACGACGATGGAATAATTGACCGCGTTGGTGTTCCCGACTTCATTTGGCGCGGTAGCTATAACGATCATGGTCAGCGGATTGGCGGCGGCGGGCACCGACAGAGAGGCGTTGTAAATTGACTGGCCACTACCGTTGGTGAAGGTCAAGGTGGCCACGGCGGCACCCAAACTGTTGGTGACGGTTGCTGTGACGGTGGCGTTGGTCACACCGTAAACGTCGTTGACCGTCACCGAAATCGGTTGAGTTGTGGATTGCAGGAGGGCCGAACCGGTTGGCGGATTCACGCTCGTCTGCAAAATTCCCGTGCGCTTGCCGATTAGGTCGGCAATCAAATTGGGCCCATTCGGCGAACCCAAACCGGTGCAAAGGTCATAGCCGGCAACGGCGACGTACTTGGTGGGACTGCCCGACCATTCATTGTTGCCAGTATTTATGTCATGGAAATCAGAGGCATAGTTCGGCCCCTTGGCAATCGCATAAATCATCGGATTGAGAAAGCCAACCGGCGGGTGGCCGATTGCTGCAGCCTGCTGATTCACCAAGGCCGTAAAGCCAGCCCACAAGGGTGAGGCGCAACTCGTGCCACCCTCGCCCAAGTCCTGGCCATCGGCCCGGACGTAAACGTTGTCCGCCGTCATGGCCACATCCGGGAAGTTGCGGTATGTCGTCGAACCTTGATTGGCGGACATGTCAATGCCCTGCTGCCAGGTCGGAATGGGATAGTAGCTGCTGGTTCCGCCACTGCTGCCAATACCGTCGGCGGCAGGGCCGTATTCAACGTCCCAATTCCAAACGGTTTCCGAAGACCAACCGCCGCCCGCTCCACCTGTGCTTAAAGTTGTCCCGCCGACGGAGGTGATATAAGGACTGTCGGCCGGGGTGCCGAAGCCGGTCGGATCGTCAACGGCTCCCGGCGGATAGGCATCGCTGTCACCGGACGAGGCGAAGAATGATTGCCCCTGGGCCGCCATCTGTAAAAAAATATTGTCCGTCGAGGCCTTGGGACCGCCAGTCCAGCCCCAGGAACAACTGATTTGCCTGGCGGAATTGTCCTGAGCAATTTGGTTCAAGACATCGTTGGGAATGAAATTATACGGATTGCCCTCGTACACGATTACTTTGGACAAGCCCGGCGCCATGGAGATGACCATTTCAATGTCCAAGGACACTTCGACTTCTCCGCCATTCCCGGTCGGGACCCCGCTGAAACCATCCAACAGCACATTTTGCAGCGTCACATTCGGCAACCCCGCCTTGTTTTCGTAATAGGTAATGTCACTTGCACTATAGCCGTCAAATTGAACCAGGGCGATGGTCTGCCCGGTGCCGTCGAGCGAAACGCCCGGCACGTAAGCGTTTCTGAAATCGCTCCCGAGATAAGTGCCGCCCGGTCCGGAACCCAAGAGCGGCTTTCCACCTGACGCCCGCGGACTGGGAACGTAATTGGGATGGGGCCGACCATAATCGCTGAGGCCGCTGATGTCCAGAACGGGAAGGGCCGCCGGTACTGACGGTTCGACATCCGGCGCGTAAAAGTCGCGATTCTCCTTTGGATGCCGGTAAAGCTTCATCTTCACATGAAACGCTTTTTCAACGTCAGCCGCCGTCGCACTTACATCCACCAGCATCCGGTTGCCGTAAGTAGCAGTCACCACCAGGCCATTGGTTTTGGCGAAGGCGAGGACGGCCCGATAATCCTGTTCCGAAGGGCCGAACATCGCCGTGAATTGCTGCGGTGTCAGAAAGTGGCGGTAATTCGGGCTGGCCGGATCATAAAGCTGCTGGAGCAGGTTGGTCAGCGCGTCCTGGTTACGCAAAGGCAGCCCGAGAGCCAGGCGCAAATGCGTCGTTCCGGCGAGACTGCCAACGGGCTGCAGGCTCATTCTGGCAACGGCGACCGGGATGTGGCCGGGTAACGTCTTCAAACCCGCCGCCTGAACCAACCCGGTGGACAAAACACACAGCACCAGGCCCGACACCACGGGGAACCTCCTGAAAAATCTGTTTTTCATAGACTCAAGCTTTCAGTTGGCCTCAACCAAATGCAATATCATGTTCGCTTCT
>DASZAB010000063.1:0-1743 GCA_035945675.1 Verrucomicrobiia bacterium
TCCAGTTTTAGGCGGACGTGCGTCTGGGGCGGATGCTCCAAAATGTTTTTTAGTTTTTCCTTTCAGTTCAAGGTTATGGCTCGATTCGCCGGATAATCGAGCCGGGGCCGTAGGGGCCAGAGTAAGGGTCAGTCCTAGAAAAGTGACATTTTTAGTTGAGGTGGACGGGAGCGGATTGTAGCTTGGTCGCATCATGGCCCGGCCTCTGCGCATCCAATATCCGGGGGCGGTGTATCATGTGATGGCGCGGGGCAACCACGGGCAGCGGATTTTCCAGGATAACCGCGACCGGCAGTGTTTTTTGGAGACGTTGGGCGAGGCTTGTGAGAAGACCGGCTGGCGGATTCACGCGTACGTGCTGATGGGCAATCATTATCACCTGCTGGTGGAGACACCCGAAGGGAACCTGGTCAGTGGGATGAAGTGGGCGCAAGGAGTCTACACCCAGCGGTACAACAGCCGGCATAAGTTGTTCGGTCATTTGTTTCAGGGACGATACAAGGCGGTCATCGTGGACGGGCAGGATGTAGATTATTTTTCGGTGGTCAGCACCTACATCCATTTGAATCCGGCGCGGGCCAAATTGATACGGATCGGTGCGGAGCGATTGAAACGATACCGTTGGAGCAGTTATCCGTGGTATCTAAATCGTGCGGGCAGGCAACCAGGTTGGTTGAGCACGGAGCGAGTGCTGGGAAATCTGGGTTTTAGCCCAAGGGCGGTCAAAGGCTATGAGGCGTACATCGAGGGGCGGGTGCTGGAATTAGCCAGTCCAAGGGGGCGGAAGGAACTGGACGAGGAATGGAAGGCATTGCGTCGGGGTTGGTATGTGGGCGGCAAGGGATTTGTGGAAAAGCTCCAGGAACATCTGGAAGGGGCGCTGAAAGGACGGCAACGGGAATCGCACAACGGGGGAGCCAAGGTTGCGCACGACGAAGCGGCGGCGGAAGAGGAGTTGAACCGGGGGTTTCGGTTGCTGAGCTTGAATGAGGCGGCGTTGGAACGATTGCCCAAAGGTGCGCCGGAGAAGGTGGTGCTCGCCTGGTGGCTTCGGCGGCGGACGACCGTGTCGTTGCGGTGGGTGAGCGAGCGATTGAGCCTGGGACATTACACGCGAGTGACCCAAGCGATCAGCCGGGTGGAGCGCCGGCCGGGCCGGAAGATAAACCAAATCAAGTGCAAACTGGCACGGCTGGAAAGCGGGAAGGCAACATGACCAACAAATGTCACAATTCTAGGACCCCTACGTGACGAAATGTCACAATTCCAGGACTGACCCTTACGCTTACCTGCCGCCTAACCGCGCTTATGGCCTGGCCGCGTCAAACGACGGCGGCGATTGTTTCGGGTTGCTTCCCCAGGGCGAAGGTTTGTTGGCGAGAACAAAGTCCAACGTGGCCCCTTCTGCCAGCGCGCGCCATTCGATCCACGGACTTCCGTAATCGCGCCCGTTCAGGTTCAAACTTTGGACGTAACAATTTTCAGACGATGCGTTTGCGCCGACGATTTGAATTGTCCTCCCATTTTCCAAGTGAACCGTCGCTTTCGGAAACAGCGGACTGCCGACAACCAATCCGGCCACGCCCGGAATCTCCGGGTAAAGTCCCAGCGCCGAAAACACATACCAGGACGACAGCGCGCCGGCGTCGTCGTTCCCGGGAAAACCCTCCGGCCTGCTGGTGAACAGTTTGTCTTGAATCCGGCGGACGACCGACTGAGTGCGTGCCGGGGCGCCGGCGAAAT
>DASZAB010000064.1:0-59621 GCA_035945675.1 Verrucomicrobiia bacterium
CTGGGCTAATATCTGTAGCCCCGTTGGGGCAATTCGTGCAATGGACTCGTTCACGCCCACTCGCTCGACCCTGCGGGCCTTCGGCTCTGCCAAATTCCTTTTGCCGTTTCCCAAACGGCTCAAGTCGTGTGGTTCGTGTCCAACTTTTCGGCTCGTGGGGACGCTCGCCCCGCCACATCTGTGTTTATCCCGCCTTCATTTCATTTCGGCGCGGCAGGCTGTGTGAATCTGTGGCTAAAATCCGGGTTGAAATAGCGGTCATGAAGGCGCACATTACGGTTGCGTATGAATTACCAGAACATCATTACCCTTGAACCGGGCAAGCGCGGCGGACGACCCTGTATCCGGGGGATGCGGATCGCCGTGGCAGATGTGCTGGGGTGGCTGGCGGCCGGCATGTCGCACCAGCAAATTTTGAGCGATTATCCTGAATTAACCGAGGAAGACATCCGCGCTTGTCTCGCCTATGCCGCCGACCGTGAACGCCGCGTGTTGACCGTTACATGAAGCTCCTGTTCGACCAGAACCTGAGCTTCAAACTTTGCGATCGGCTGGCTGATTTATTCTCCGACTCAAATCAGGTTCGCCGTGCCGGCCTGGAAAAGGCCGATGACCGCACCATCTGGGAATTCGCCAAAACCAACGGTTTCACCATCGTTTCGCAGGATTCCGATTTTGCGGACATGGCTGCGCTGTATGGTTCGCCACCGAAAGTCATTTGGCTGCGTTGCGGCAATCAAACGAGCGAGTTCATCGAGAAATTGTTTCGTGACCATGCCGATGCGATCATCGCGTTTGCAGCGGATACCAGCGCGGCTTGCTGGGAGCTTTATTAAGCGTTGATCAAAGACTTGTTTCGGCTCGCGGAGACGCTCGCCCCATCGTTGAGATTTATTGGTAGGGTGGCGCTGCCGTGCCGTCGCGGCTGACCGGCAGGTCAGCCTTACCGTCCCGGAATTGAATAGGGACTCGTGTAACTCGTCCCTCCCAATCCGTGTTTATCCGTGTGAATCCGTGGTTAAAATTACTTCCACTCGCACAAACTCTCGACGTAAGCGGCGGAGCCGTCGCGGAGCCAGCCGTCGAGGTGCGATTGGTCCTTGAGCTGCTGCCCGCGCAGGCGCGGCACGGCGATGTATTGGCAGTTGATTTCCGGCAGCGCGGTCATGTCAGTCCACAACTTTTCAAATTGCGCCACCGGGAAGATGTCTTCTTGGCCGTGGCCCCAGCGCTTTTTCACGTCTTTGAGCGTGACGTAGGTCGGCAACTTCAACGCCAGCGCGCGCACGGCGTCGGTCACTTTGTTCGCGTCGGCCAGGTCGGCGCGGGTGAGTTCAAACGCGGCGAGGAGTTTTTCCACGTCAATCCAGCACGTGTTGGAGTTGTAATAGGACAACGCGAATTCGTCTTCCTCGCGCGGCATGGCCGGGCCTTCGACGATGCGCGCCTTGCCATTCACGCGGGCGAGGCCGCCACCGCGATCTTCAATCCGCCGCGTGATGACTTCAAACGTCAGGCTGCCGCCAACTTTCAGATGCAGGCCGAGCGTGGCCGGGTCGGCGTCCGCGCCCACGGTGTCAATGTTGTGCAGCATCAGATGCTTCAATTGCGGGCGTTCCTTCAGCAGCCGGGCCAGCGTGCCGTTGCGGAGCAGGTTCGGGATTTCAAACCAGTGGCCGACGGGATGCAGGCATTGCAGCGGCACATTGTCGGTGTAATCGCTGCCTTCGCCGGCCTGTTGCGCCCAGCCGATGAGCGCGTGCCGCAGGCTGTCGCGGACTTTTTGCGCCTGTTCATCGAGGATTTGCTGCGGCAATTCCTCCCACATGAACCGCAGGTCGCGTTCCATCGGAACCAAGCGCAGGCCGACCGAGCGGCCTTCGGACAAAAACAGCGGGCCGTCGTAACCGTAAAATATTTCGCGCGCGAGAAATTCCTCGGTGGGCTGATGCGAAACGTAGCTGGTGGTGATGATATGGGGCAGGGGATTACCGGCCAGTTTGCCGATGCGGCGGCTTTTGGCCAGGTGCACTTCCAGAAACGTGCGGTGCCGCCCGCCGAGTTTGCAGAACGGGTGCAGCGCCTTGACCGTGCCCGCGCCCTGCGTCCAGCGGCTGCCCGCGCCGGCGGCCAGCGTGACGACAGCGACTTCGCTCGCTTTCAGCGCGGCCAGCCCGGCATCGCGATATTCCTGGGGCAAACCGCGCGTGGCATCAAACACGTCGCCGTCGGCTACGTCCTGAATCTGCGTGCTGACTGGCAGACGGTTTTGGGCGAGCCCGATGCGGCCGCCTTTGAGGTCGGCGCGGATTTGCTCGTGCTGCGCGCGGTCGAAACCGTAACGGTCGAGCAACGCGGGCAGGGAGGCTTCGCCGGCATCGTCGGTTTTCAGGCGCGGCAACAGCCGGTCGAACAACGTTTGCACCATGCCGCGCAGTTCGGGTTGGGAGCGACAGGCGGCGCCGAATTTGTCGAGTTCCGCCCGGCGCAACGGCGGCAGTTTGTAGGCCTCCTGCCGGAGCAATTGCGGCATGATGAGGGCGTAATAACCCTGCGGCAACAGCGCGGAAGCGCCGTGCAGCAAATCCGCCCAGGTACCTCGTTCGTTGATGGCGAAGTCGTACACGACCGGTTCCATGGCGAAGGGCAGGGCGTGTTCGAGTTCGCGTTTGGCTTGCGACATGATTTCGTGCAGGCGCGCCTGGCCTTTGGCCTTGTGCGCGGCGTCGAAAATGAAGCCCATGCCGCCGCCGGACATGCCACCGAGCATCCAGAAGCCGAGCAGATGTTTGCCAAATTCACCCTGTACGCGCTGGATGAGGGTTTCGGTGAACAGATTGGTGGCCCAGGGAATGATGGTTTGAATCGGGCCGGAAAAATTCCGGGTCGTGGCGCCACCCAACGCCGCCACGTCTTCACGGCGCAAGGCGGAAAGGACTTCCTCCAGAATGGCCAGCATGCTCAGACGCGCCTGCCACTCGGCGTCGGAGCGCAGCAGGTATTTTTCCGTGACCATTTCGAGGATGGGCCCGACGTTCTGGGCCAAGCCGCCATGGACGAGCACGAGGCTGTCCTGCAATTTCCGGCGCGCAGCAGGCGAAGCTTCCCTGGAATCCAGGATGTGATGTTGCGGCATCAATCGTCCGCGGCTGATGCCGAATTCGGGATCGCTTTCAGCGGCGAGCACGCCTTGAATCAGTTTGATGCCGGGCCAGACGCCGCCGGAATCCTGCCAGCCGCCCCCGGAGCCACCCAGCCATTCGCCAAGAATCGCGCGCGCCAGCACCAGCCGGCGTTCCTCTTCCTGCAACGCGCCCTGCAACGAGGCCGCCTGGCCGGTGGCCCTCATGCACAGCGAAATCATTGACGCGAGCAGGTTGGTGGAGACCGCGAGGCGCGAGCCTTTTGGAATGCCGTTCACGCAACTAACCAGTTCCAGACCGCGTCCGGCGCCGACGACGCGGACGAGCAAATCGGCGAGGCTTTGGCCTGAGCCTTCAACACCCGGCGGCACAATGCCGCTGGCAATGATGGCGGCTTTGAGCAGGCCGAGATAATCCTTCGCAAAATCAAAAACGTCGGCGAGGCTGGTGATGTCTGCGGTGGCCCCGAGGTCCACGCTGGTCAACCGCAGCAATGGTTCGTCGATCACGCGCAAATAGGTTTCCACCGGCGGTCGGGCGCCGGCATCACGTCCATGCACACCGAGGTCAATCGAGACGTTCAGGACCTTGGCCCCCTCGGGATAGTCCATGCCCAGGAAGAAAATATCGCTCCACCCGCAATGCGTGAGGTCCATGCGCACCGGGGTTTGTTCGCGGAGAATGGGATAGGTGCCGTCGTCGCCCGGGCGCAACAGTTCCCGGCGCATGCGCAAGGGATGATCGGCGGGATGGCCCATGCGGAACATCCATTGGTTGCCGCGCACCGACCGCACGCTGCTGCGGACCTGATTGGCGAGCGTTTGCATCGCCAGCCGGTAATACGCGACCGCCAGGGCACTGGAGATGGGATCGGACGGGCCGTCGTGGTTTTGCACCTTGAGAAACGCGGCAATGGCTTCCTCAAAGCGGCGCTCCAGAAGATGCGTGTAACCGTGGAAGGGAATCAAAGTCCGCGTGCCAATGCCGGGCTTGAGCGGCAGATGAAACCGCTGGATGGCGTAAAGAAACAACAACGCCCGGACGCGCTCGTAAAGATTTTCACTGCGATGGCGGAAGGCTTCAAGGTCGGCGCATTCGGCGAGCAAGTCCGGCAAGGCCGCGGCCTGGCAATACGCATCCAGGGGTTGGTTGCGCGCCGCCGGGTCGGGCGAGGTGATGATTTGAACAAGTTTGCCGGGCATGGCCTAAATGAAGGGTTGGGAACATCCAACATTCAACATCCAACATCCAACGCCCAACGCCGATAGTGCGGGTGTCATTGGATGTTCGGTGTTCGATGTTCGATGTTGGGTGTTCACCAGCCGTTTGAAGTTGTTCCTTAGGTTTGTGCCAGCAGTTCGATGAGCAGTGTAAGGACCTCGTCCCGGTCCTTACCGTGGAGGGCCAGGGCGAGTTGGGCTGTGAGCAAACCGTATTGGACGCCGATGTCGTAACGGCGGCCCTGCAATTCACAGGCGAGGTAACGTTCGCTTTCCGCCACCCGGGCCAGCGCATCGGCAAGATGGACGCCGCCGGTGTTTCCCGCCTCCGTCACCCGTTGCTGCAAAATATCCATGACACCGGGCGTCAGCACGTGCATGCCGAAAAAACAGAGGTAATGGCCGGCCCGCAAACCGGGCACGATGAGTTTTTGTTCGGCCACCGTGGGAGTGGGTTTCTCCAGCACACGGTCCACCTGATACAGGCCGGCGCGGCCCGGCAGTCGCCGCGCTCCGACCGAGCCATAGTAGGGCAGTTTGCTCTCATGCGTGGCCTGCACCGCGGAGACCACGCAGGATTCGGCGGACGCGATCTCCAGCAATTGCCGGGCGCAGGAATTTTTGTTTCGGCTGACGTAAAGATGGTCGCCGACCAGGAGCATGAAAGATTCGTTGCCGGTAAATGGGCGCGCGCAGGCCACGGCGTGGCCGTAGCCGAGCGGCGCGGGTTGCTCGATAAATTGCACGCGGCTGGCGTGCGGGCCGGCGGCCGCGGCAAAGGCGCCCTGGTCGCCGGGGCAAATGACCACGGCGATTTCCTCGATGCCGGCCTGCAACACTTCTTCCAGCAGGACGGTGAGGGCGGATTTGGACTGGCCATCGCGGTCCACCAGCGTTTGCAGCGGCAGATTCCGCTGGTTGCGGCCCGCGGCGGTAATGACAGCTTTACGAATTTTCACGGCCGGACGCCCGATGGGGCAGGTGATGTTTTCTTCATGATCGGCAGAAGGGGAGCATAGAGGCCGCGCCGCCGCCTTTCAAGCTTGCTCGGTGGACGGCAGTGTCTGATTGGGATGGTCGTGTCGGCGCGGCGCGTCGATTCATTCGGGCCACAGGCTCGACACTACACGAACCGGGACAGTACCCGGCGGACATGAAAAAGGACAAGGCAATCACTCATTGGTTCATTGGTCCATGCCGCCGACGAGGAAGAGGTCGTAAACGGACCGGGCGAAATCCTCCGAACGCCGTTTGCAGCGTCCATAGGAAAGCCAGGCGCAGAAGCCAAAAATGCCCATGAGCAACAGGAACATCGCCGCCGGATAGAACAGGCCGCAAATCAAGGTGACCACGGTCCCCGCGAGCGCCAGGACGCAGAACATTCCGAACAGGCCAATCAGACTCCGGAACAATCCGTACAACGCATTGAAAATCTGCGGACGCGGGTTGAGACTGTCAACGTACCGGTAGCAAAGGAAGAAGAGTTCATCGTTCTTTTTCAACCGCAGGGCGCGTTCCTGTTCCGGGGAGCCGGCAGCTGGAATTTCCGGTTCGGTGGAAATCTGGAAACGCTCGGCCATGAGCGCCAGCAGCCGGACCTTGTAGGATTTCGAGAAGTGCGGGTCCTCGGGCAACAGCCAGCGCGCGGAGGGAAAACCGCCCCAGGCGGGGAGCAGAAGGAGCTTCTGGACGTATTGCTCGCTGGCCGCCTGAAGCATCAGGCCGGCCAGGTAACCCATGGCAATCACCACCGCGGCCCCCGCCAGGCCGCCGGCTGAGTCGAACGGCAGATGCCAGCCCAGCAACGGCAGCATTAAATTGATACACCAAAGTAAAACCAGACCTGGAATCAGATCGGCGAGGAAATCGTAGAGATTGAACCTGGCTATCATACGCTCCAATTTCAGTTTATGCCGTTGAGGATTGTTTCGCCAAGGAAGATTTCGGGGCAGTACCGGCACAGTTGGGGGGCGCGGCCTTCTTTGTCGTCTGGTAGTTTGTTGGTTAAAAGAAAGCCAAGAAAGGGTTGGTGCTCCAGCGGTGCCGGTGTAATGGTAGGAGGCGAATTAAAAGTCCGTCAGAACCATGAAAATCACGAAAATTCTGGTGGCGGAACACGTGGTGTTCCACAACTTGTTCGATCATATCGAGCAGACCACGCCGCACCTCAAGTCGCTGGCGGAGGTCAAGTTGCTGTCCGCCACGCTGGAGGTGCTCATGCGGGCGCACGCCCGGACCGAGGACGAGTTGCTGGTGGAACCGCTGGAGCATTGTCTGGCGCAGATCGGGCAGAGCGAGACCTTTCACGAGGAGCACGACGAAATTGACGCCCGGCTGGCGGAGGTGCATAAGGCGCGCGGCGCCAAACAAGCGCGCGAGCTGTTGCTGCGGGCGGTTCTGCGTTCGCGCGAACATTTTGACAAGGAAGAGCGCATCGTTTTCCCGCTGGCCGAACGGGTGATGAAGACCAGGACGCTTTTCAGCCTGGGCGACGAATGGCTGAAGCGGCGCGAGGCGGTGCTGGGGCAGCCGTAGATTTTGCCATTACTTCGGCCGCACCCGTAGCTTTAATTCTACTGCACCTCCACGCGTTTCTATTTTTAAAATTCAAGAAAAAACGCGCCGGGCGAGCCCGTGTGGAACGTTCCAGGCCTCAAATCCTTGAAGTGTCAATCCGTCAAATCAGAGGCCGGTGGCATTATTTGGCCGCACGTTGCGCTAAAACGAAGAATGGCAGCGCCGCCAGTTGGAGCAGGACTGAGAAAACAATCAAAGCGGTGATGGATTGGTCGTACAGCCATCCCATCCCGGCGCTGCCGGCAAACCACGCGACGCCGAAGGCAGTATCGAACACGCCGAAGGCCGTGCTGCGTTTGCCCGGCGGAACCACGCCGCTGACGATGGCCTTGAGCAGCGAGTCCTGGGCGCCCATGCCGATGCCCCACAGAATCATTCCGACCAGCGCCAGGGCGAATCCACCGAGGAACACACAGGGCGCGAAGAAGGCGCCCAGAAGGAACGCCAGCATCACGGCCGGCAACCCGAGCTTGTCCAGCAATTTTCCGAATACCAGCGCCGACAAGGCGCTCGTGACCATCGCCGCGGCATAAAAAACCGGCACCAGGCTCTGCGCGACCGAGCCGGTTTTTTGGAAATGAAACGCGACCAGTGAAAAGTCGGCGAAGCCCGCCGCAATCAATGCCCCGGCCACGACGTAAAGCCAATAGGTTTTTGAAAAACCTTTGGTTTTGAGTTTCACCGGCTGGCGCGCCTCCAGCTCATGCGGGCGCGGGTACCGCATCCTCGCGACAGCCACTGCGCCCAGACACAGCAGCGCGGGGATCAAAAGCAGGGCGAATGCATTGTGATAGCCGCCGTGAAAATACAAAATCAAGGCCATGATCAGCGGGCCGATGGTCGCGCCGGTCTGGTCCAGGAATTCATTCAGTCCGAACGCCCAGCCGTGGCCGATTTGGCTGCCGGCATGCGACAGCAGGGCGTCCGTGGAAGGTTTGCGGATGGCGCGCCCGGTGCGTTCGGCCACGACCAGGACCGCGGCCAGCGGCCAGTTGCCGGCCAGGGCCAGCGCGGGGACGGCCAGCATATTGACGAGGTAACCTGCAAAAATGAAGACCCAGTATTTGTGCGTTTTGTCGGCGAAATAGCCGGTGACCGAGCGGAAGGCGTAACCTATCAATTCGCCAAACCCGGCGGTAAATCCAACGACCGTGGCGCTGGCGCCAAGCGTGCCCAGAAACGGCCCGATGATGCCGCGGGCACCTTCGTAGGTCATGTCGGCGAACAACTGAACGACGCCGATGATGAGCACAAAGCGCAGCGCGAGCTTCTTGACGGCGGAATTTCCCGGCTCCATTTTCGGCCCGGACCTTACGACGGCAGCGGCGTTTTGGCGAGAATTTCCGCGACGGCCTCTTCCACCCGGGTCCCCCGGAATTTTTCCTCCCGCCGGACGATAAGACGGTGGGCGAGGACTTTTGGCGCGAGCGATTTTACCAGCTCGGCGGAGGCAAAATCTTTTCCTTCGATTGCCGCCATGGCCTGGGCGACGCGGAATAATCCGAGTGAACCGCGCGGGCTGGCGCCGAGCAGCAAGGCGGGATGCTCGCGCGTGCCGCGGACGATTTTCAAAATATAATCGTTCACGTCCGACGCCACCTTCACCTCACGCACGGCCGCCTGGCTTTTCAGGATTTGGTCGGGCGTCGTCACCGGCTGGAGCGTGTCAATCGGATGTCGCAATTGGAACCGCTCGATCATCTGCTTCTCGTCGGCGAAGGACGGGTAGCCCAGCTGCAGCCGCATCAGGAAACGGTCCTTTTGCGCCTCCGGCAGCAGGAATGTGCCTTCCTGCTCGATGGGATTTTGGGTGGCGACGACCATGAACGGTTTTTGCAGGCGGTAGGAGACATTTCCCTCCGTGACCATCGCTTCGCCCATCGCTTCCAGCAATGCCGCCTGGGTGCGCGGACTGGCGCGGTTGATTTCGTCCACCAGGACGAACTGTGAAAAGAGCGGGCCGAAATTAAATTCCGCGCGCCCGGTCTTCGGGTCAAGATGCGGTTCACCGAGAACGTCCGCCGGCTGCAGGTCCGGCGTGCATTGAATGCGCCTGAAGCTGCAGCCGGCACTCTGCGCCAGCGCGCGGGCGAGCATCGTTTTGGCGACGCCGGGAACGTCTTCAATCAGCAAATGTCCTTCCGCCAGCCAGACCGCCGTCGCCAACACCACCTGTTCGTGCTTGCCGACGATGACTTTTTCCACATTGGCCATGAGCTGCCGCGCGATGGGCGAAACGTCGGCCGGTGCCGGCTTCTTTGCCGCCTCCATTGGCAGCAACGTCACCTTGGGCTTTTTATCGGTTGGCGATGCGGAAAAATCCATGCCTCAGGGTTTCAGAAGGTGGCCGATGGCGCGACCCATTTCTTCCAATTCGCGCGTCTCGTCCCGTGTGTATTCGTATTGGCGGAGGGTGCCGATGCCGAGGGTGCCGGTGATGTTGTCGCCGTCGCGCGCCGGGACACAGAGTGCGCCGCCGACACCGGTCTGTCGCGCGCCCGGTCTGGCGACACCGCTGGTGTCGGTTTGCAGATTGCAGATGGTAACGGGGGCGCTGCGTGCGACGACCTGTCCGGCAATTCCCTTGCCGACGGGAATCATTTTTACGACTTCAAGCATCTGGGCCGGCAAACCCACCTGGGCCACCAGGTGAAGCCATTGCTTTTCCGCGTCGAGCCGATGGATCGTGCCCGTCTCGGAACGAAAATGTTTGAGCACCTTCCGCAACACTTCCTCCAAGACAGCCTCGCGTGGGCCGCCACTTTTCAAGAGCGAGACGATTTGTTCATTCAGTTTGTTCACATCGCAGTCGCAAATTGGCGCCGGAGGTTTGTTGGATTTGGCACGTGAGTTCAGCTGCTCAATGCTCGTGCCGGTCACATGGCCGGCGGTACCCCTGGCTGCAGCGGCGGTTCCGGCGGGAAAACATCGTAGTCGCGGCCAAACTGGGCCAGGAAATAGAGGGAATAGCAACGTTTAAACACCAAAACCGGCAACAACAGGACCGTGCCCAGATAGGGAAGCATCATCAGGCAGCCGGCGAGGCAACACGTGATAATGACCACAACGAAGATGATGGCGAGGATGGCGATGGCCAACACGATCTGGAACAGGAAATACAGGATGAACGTTCCCACGTGGCTCGAAATCAGAGTTCCCAATTCCTTCCACGCCGGCAGGCAGCGATTGCGGCGCAGGAACATGATGGGCACCACGAAATCCAGGGTGAGCTTTTGAATGACGGCAAACACGATGGCCATGCCGAAAAACAGGAGTCCAAAACCGATCGCGCTGATGATGGCATTCGGAATAAATTGGCCGGCGAGAAACATCCTGGCGACGATGACAATGGCGATGACGAGCAGCGGCAACGTACAAATCATCGCGACCAGCCCCAGGACCAGCCGGAACAGAAAGAGGCTGTTGGCCTCGTTGGCAAATTGATGCCAGGGTTCCGCCACCTCGGCTTGGTTCAGGACCACGCAGTGCAGGAACATGAATTTGCCGCGGCTGTTGAGCCATAGAAAAACCAGCCACAACGCCAGGCCAACCACCACCAGCACGGCCGCCAGCGGTACGATCCAGTTGAGATTGTCCAGGACGTAATCCCTGGCACGTGCAAACTCGCGGCGCAAGTTGTCCTCGTAACCATGATGCTGGCCAAAATTATTGAAGTTGAAGTTCCCGCCACTTCCGCCTTCGCCTAATTGGGCGAGCCACGCGCAAAAGCCGATGACGAACCACTTGCCCAGGTCGAAAGGCCGGAAGAGGACGTGTTTGACCCGTTCCAGCGCCGGACTGACCGGCTCGGCCACGTTGATGTCCCGCGGTGGATGGGTGACGGGGCCAATGGGCATAAACTGAATATCCGATTTTTATAGAATCGGAATCCGGCCCGCAATCCAAAACTACAATGCAAAAATCGAAGGTGAGGAAGGGATCAGCAGACAAAAATCAGGCCATGCTTTGATGAACGGCCATGAGGTTTAAGCTCAATCTCTCCGGTGGCTGGTTATTTCTTGCCTTACAGGAGCAGTCTTGCGGGCATGCCGCCTGGAGACAGTGGCCAGGCCACAAACCACCAGGCCAAGCATCGCCATAGGCAACGCGGATGGTTCCGGGACAACTGAGAGACTCCCGGAGAACGACGTCATGTATGGCCCGGTGCCCGAACTGAGCGAAGACAGGGTTTGTCCTGGGGCAAATTGAAAACTCAAACTCATTGCTGCCGGTGCGTTCGCAGCCAGAGTAAGAAGATCGGGATTGCTTCCAGCATAGCTTAAACCGGTAACATTGACAGTCAGTTGACCATTTATGGCCCCTACGTAATTGTAAGTTGCCACTTGAATCCAATCTACATTCCCCGTCAGAAAACCGCCCGCACCATCATTGATGCTCAATCCGCCCAACGGTCCGGTGACATTGGCGTATTCATAATCGAGCCCAGGCAACAGGATGGTTGTGATGGGGCCATAGCTGAACGGACTGTTATTAACCACGCCAAACAAGCCTATCGCCGAGCCGGTTCCGCCATTCTCGCTGCCAATTTGCCACTGCGTGCCCACGTAAAGGGGTGTGGCCGAATTGTTGAATTGGAACGTTGAACTGGTGCCGTTGAACTGAATGGTCGCCCCCGGTGTGCTGGCAAAATTGAAGGTCAGTTGCGCCTGACTGTTAACAAGAGAGGAAAGTAATGCCGCCAGTGCCAGGCCGAATCCCCCGGTAAGTGCAGTGAGCTTAAACATTTTTGGAGATTGAATTGAGGTACGGCTTAAGGACATATAGTTACCTTTCAACGTATTTACGGCTGCTGTGGCTATGACTAGCTTCAGGACAAAACTGTACTAAATTCAGGCACTTGTCAAGCTCTTTTCGTTGAACATGAAGTGCGAATTGCCTCAACGTGCTCTCCTTGACTTATCAGTGCCAGGCTCTATTATCCGGCCCAAGTTTGATTTCTCTTAATAACTAAAACACAAAGGAAATAAGGAAAAATGAGCAAAATCCATGGTATTCAGGCGCGTGAGATTCTCGATTCGCGCGGTAATCCAACGGTGGAGGTGGACGTAACGCTGTGTTGTGGCGCATTTGGCCGGGCAGCCGTGCCCAGCGGTGCCAGCACCGGCGAAAACGAGGCGATTGAACTCCGCGATGGTGACAAGAAACGTTTTCTGGGCAAGGGCGTGCAGAAGGCAGTCAAAAATGTGGCCGACCTCATTGCGCCCAAATTGATCGGTCAGGACGCCTGTGATCAACTGACAGTGGACAGCACGATGCTCAAACTGGACGGTACGGAAACCAAATCCAAGCTTGGCGCCAATGCCATTCTGGCGGTTTCGCTGGCGAATGCCAAGGCGGCGGCCGCTTCATTGAATTTGCCCCTGTTCAAATACCTCGGCGGGCCGAACGCAAAAGTCCTGCCCGTGCCGATGGCCAACGTTATCAACGGTGGAGCGCACTCGGACGCCCCGATTGATTTTCAGGAATTCATGATCATGCCGTTGGGTCTGCCGACGTTCAGTGAAGGCTTGAGGGCGATTGTGGAAACGTTTCATGCGCTGGAATCGGTTTTGAAGAAGAAGGGCTGCAGCACCGCCGTGGGCGACGAAGGCGGCTTTGCGCCCAAACTTGGCAGCGTCGAAGAAGCACTGGAAACCATCATCCAGGGCATCAAGGACGCGGGTTACAAACCGGGCAAGGACGTTTACCTCACGCTCGATCCGGCATCGTCCGAGTTTTATGCCGGCAACGCCAAATACACCTTCAAGAAAAGCACCGGCGAAACCATCAGCGGCGATGATCTGGTCGCTTTTTACGTCAAGCTGGTAAATAAATATCCGATTGTCAGCATCGAAGACGGCTGCGCAGAGAGCGACTGGGCGACGTGGAAGAAGCTCACCGACAAACTCGGCGACAAGGTCCAGCTCGTCGGGGACGACATCTTTGTGACCAACCCGAAGTTCCTTCAGAAAGGAATTGAAACGGGCACAGCGAATTCGATTCTCGTGAAAGTGAACCAGATCGGCTCGCTCACCGAAACGCTCGATTGCGTCGAACTGGCCAAAACCCACGCCTACACCGCCGTGATCAGCCATCGCTCCGGTGAAACGGAAGATGCGACGATTGCCGACATTGTGGTAGCGACCAATGCCGGCCAGATCAAGACCGGCTCGTTGAGCCGCAGCGACCGCCTGGCCAAATACAACCAGCTCCTGCGCATCGAGCAATTGCTCGGCAAAAACGCCGTCTATGCCGGCACCAGCGCATTGCCGAAGGGGCATTAATTGGTAGGGCTGACCTGCCGGTCAGCCGGACGCGCAGCAGCGCGTCCCTACCGCAAAATTCAAACCCGGAAGTCAGCCGACTGGCCTCGAAAGCCATCAGGGTTGGCTTTCGGGTTGTCTGTTTTTAGCGACCTTCCGGACTACTGGGGCTGAATCGCCCGGATGCGGTAGAAATACCGCGGACCGGGGTCGTCGAACCCGACATTGTTCCAACCCGGCATAGTACTGGTGAAGACGGTTTCCCACGGCGATGGAGCACCGAGCGAGGCGCAGCGTTCCACCTGGTAAAGGCGTGTGGGTTTGCTCGTCCAGGCGAGCGTGTTATGAGTGCCGTTGCGAGTGAAGCTGGTGATGTGCAGGTAGTCATTGCCATCCGCCGGGCTGGTGTCCGCTTGCCATTCCAGCCAGTTGTTCTGGCCGTCGCGATCAGGATCGTCGGTGGCGGACTGACTGAGGTTGCCGAAACAGGCCAGCTCCCAAAAATCGGGCAGCCCGTCGGCATCGGTGTCGTAGCCGCCGCTCCCCGGGGCTTCAAATGCCCCGATATCGCTGCCATCACCGCCTGTGGCATTGACGAGATAGGGATTGTCCACCGGCCGTCCGAGGCCACGCTGATCAGTATCACGGGCCAATGCCGGGATAGCGTCGCGCTTGCCTTTGTCAATCGCCGGGCTACTCACCTGCAGCGCGTGGGTGGGCGTCAGCCCGCCGTTGCCCTGCAACGGGCCGAGCTTCGGATTGGTGTTGATCTGATCGCTGGTCGCGATCAGGAAGCCGCTCCCGCTATCACTGCTCAGGTTGTAGCCCGCGGATACGATCGTGCCGTAATAGCTGTAAATGTTTTCACCCGGAACGCCACGGCTGAGAATCGTGTCACCGATCTGCACTATCGCGGTCCCGGCGTAACCCTCGTTGAGGATGCCCCCGCCAAACATGGCCGAGTTGCCGCTAAAGGTGCAGGCGTTGACCGTGAGGTTCGCGTTGCCCGAATAATCACCCACATTGTAGATGCCACCGCCGCCCTGCTCCGAACTGGCGGAGTTGCTGCTGATGGTGCAGGCGTTGACCGTTAACGTCGCGCCGGCGCTCCAACCGAAGTTGATGATACCCCCGCCGGAACCAGCCGAGTTGCCGCTGAGCGTGCTGGCGCTGATCATCATCACTGCCGTTCGACCCGATTCGCCGTGGTTGTAGATGCCACCGCCCCACGCGCCGGCGTGATTGCCGGAAATAATGCAATTAGTGATGGCCATTATCACGCTCGCGTTGTTGTAGATGCCGCCGCCGTCCACCGTGGTGCTGTTGTTGGTGACGACGCAATTACGGACGTTGACGACGCTGCCGGGGCTGCCCGCGGCGCTAATTCCGGCGCCGTTCAGTGCGCTTTGGCCATTGGCGATCGTCAGCCCGTCGATTGTCACGTTCGAGCCGGTGAGGTTGAACACACGGGAGGTGTGGTTGCCATTCACCGTCAGCACAGCGGGGCCGGGGCCGAGGATTGTCACGCTCTGGGGTACGGCCAATTCGCCACCGGTCAAAGTGATGGTGCCGGCAATGCCGGTCGCGTCAATGATGGCGCCGTTAATGGCTCCAGCCAGGGCGTTGCGCAGCGTCCCTGGGCCGTTGTCGGCGGTGTTGGTCACGGTCATGATCCAATCTTGCATCTCAAACGCCCCGATGTCACTGCCGTCGCCACCCGAAGCGTTGACCACGGAGGCGAAGTCCACCGGACGTGGCAGGCCGCGCTGGTCGGTGCTGCTCACCAACCCCGTGACGGCGTTGGTTTTACCCTTGTCTATGGCCGGGCTGCCTGGTGAGAACGCGTGGGTAAAGGTTGGGCCGCCGTTGTTTTGCAGCGGACCGAGCTTCGGGTCGAGGTAGTGCTGGTCGGTGGCCGCGTTCAACACGTTGCCACCGTCGTCGCTGCTGAGATTGTAGCCGCGCGAGGTCACCGTTCCCGAGGTGTTGTTGATGCTCTGGCCAGTGCCGCTCGGTTGGTTGAGGATAGTGTCACCGATCTCCAGCGTGACGGTTTTGCCGGAGGAATTGTAGTTGAAAATGGCGCTGCCGACGTTGGCGGAATTGCCGCTGAACGTGCAGGCGTTGACCTTGAGCGCGGCATTGCCCATGAAACCATTCTCGATGCCGCCGCCACCGGAGGCTGAGTTGCCGCTGAAGGTGCAGGTGTTGACCGTCACCGACGCGCTGCCGGAGGGGTAAGCTTCATTGTCGATGCCGCCGCCGTAGCTGCCGGGAGCCGAGTTGTTGTTCAGGGTGCTGGCGTTGAGCGTGAGCGCCGCACTGCCAGAGCCGCCGTTGTTGTTGATGCCGCCGCCACCGTAGGGGCATGTGTTGTTATTCAGGGTGCTGGCGTTGATCGTCAGTGTCGCGCTGCCATAGCTGCCGTCGTTGTAGATGCCGCCGCCTTGGCCGTAGGAGCTGGAACCGGCCGAGTTGCCGCTGAGGGTGCTGTTGACGACGATCAGCGTGGCGCGTTCGTTGTCGATGCCGCCACCCGACGCGCCCGCGCTATTGCCTGACACGGTGCAATTACTGATGGTCATCGTCACACCGGGGTTGTTGTAAATGCCGCCCCCGTTATACGTGGTGCTGTTGTTCGTGATAACGCAGTCGCGGACGGTGATCACGCTGCCGGCGCCGCCCGCGGCGTTGATCCCCATGCCGGAGTCGATGCCGGCGGTCTGGCCATCGGCAATCTTCAGCCCGCTGATCGTTACATTGGTGCCGGTGACATTGAACACGCGGGAGGCGTGGTTGCCACTGACCGTCAACGTGGCGGAACCGGGGCCGAGCAGGGTCGCGCTCTGGGAAATGGGCAATTCGCCGCTGGTCAAGGTGATCGTGCCGGCGACCGCGGTCGCGTCAATGATGTCGCCGTTGGTTGCGCTGGCCAACGCGGCGCGCAGTGAACCGGAGCCGCTGTCGTCGGTGCTCGAAACGTAAAGGGTTGCTGACCGGAGATTGACGGACGTTGCGCCCAGCAATGCCAGACCTGCGGCCGCCAGGGTGAGTAGGTTAAGTTTGGTGTTCATGGTTTTGTTTCCTTTCTATGCCGCTGCCGCCGACCGGGAGAATCGCGAATCCTTTCGCTAACGGGATGGGCACATCCGCCAGCCAGGAAGGAGCGTCTTCCTTTGCTTGAAACGTATCGCGGCATCGGAAGGCCGGAAGAGACAACAGCTGACAACCGATCAGGGGAGCAACAAGAATACAAGCGCAATTGCTGGCCTTTGATCGCAGTTTTTCGCCGGCCTTTCCAAGCACTTGATTATCTTTTACATCCGCGCAAACGCCGGAACAAGGTTAAACTCTGGAACAAAACGCGATTTCAGTCCTGCTGCTTTTGAAAATTAATCGCCGATTGGCTGCCTCACGGTGGCGATCTGTTTGTCACGAACTTGAAACTGTTCGAGAAAAATTTTGTGGCCGCAGGGCAGCGCAGTGGATTTGACAAGCAATTCATGACCGTCCGCCTCCTTACCTCGGCGGCTACGGCTCGGGCGCATCGAGCAATTGCCGGGCAAAAACGCCATTTATGCCGGCACCGGTGAGCTGCCCAAGGGCAGGTAATCAGCGTAGCGCGACTCGGCTTAGCGCCGCTGAACGGAGAGATGGCCGCCGTCTGCCGGTGGCGGCTGCGAATTCAAACCCGGAACCGAGTCACCGGTTTCCGGGGTTTTTCCTGCTTGTTGAAATTAATTTTTCGCCAAATCGGCTAACGATAAGCCTGCATGAAATCCTGCTGTCTCAGCCAGACAATTAATTCGTTCGCCATGATGCGGTCATCGGCCACCCGCGGATGGGTTGACGTCCAATGTTTGAAGACGAAATGGCTGACGCCCCGGTCCGCCGCTTCCAATTGCGTGACGGCGGATTCCCAGGCTTTGTGCAACGGCTCACTCCGCGCTCCGCCGAACATGCCGCCACGCAATAACACGATATGGGCGTCCGGATAGGCGGCCCGGATGGCGCGGATGAGCGCGACATAACCGTCGGTGAAATTGGCGGGGAATGACTGTCCATGGGCCCTCGGATAGGAATCGTCATTTTCGCCAAAGTTCACAAGGACAACGTTGGGTGTCCAGGCGTGCAGGTCGGCGGGCGGCGATTTGGTGTCCGGATAAAGCCGGTCCCAGATTTCACCGGCTTCCATCGGCACCCAGCCGATGGCGATACCCATCCCGCTGACGGCAATGTTGCGGTCATCGGCGTCAAACGCCTCCGCAGTCAAAGTGGCATAACTCAGGGCGCAGTTGTGGGTGCGGCGATTGTCCCATTGGTCGGTGGCACCATCCTCGTTGCACGCGCCGACGGTGATGGAATCGCCGATGAATTCCATTGCGAGTTTGTAATGGGGTGGGGTGGGTGCCCACACTTTTGCCGGTGGCGTAATTTCAACTCCCCGGAAATGCACCGTCCCGGCATTGGCTTCGCTGCGTTTGAAAAGTTCCAGATGATGCCGACCTGGACCAAAACCGGAGAGTATCGCCGGACGGACCGGCGTCCCCGCATTGGCTTCAACCATTGTATTATTGGTGTCGTCCACCTGCGCATTGAAGTAATTCTGGCCCTTCGCGCCGTCGAACCGCAACCGGAGGGCGTTTCCTTCAAAATCAATGCTGACCCGGCTCGCCTGCCAGATGAGCACCGGAGCATTGGTGTCCGAGAAATCAATCCGGCCTTCATAACGAAAGCGCGCATCCGCCGCCGGAACCTGCAGTGTTGTAAGGTTGGTGTGAAACGCCGGCGCGGCCGGCTTGTGCGTGGCAGCCTGGGTCGTGGTCTGGCCTGGCCTGGCAGTGCCGGCAGTGAGCGCCAACAGCGCGAAAATGCAATAAAAGCAAATGCTATTTTTAATCTTCACTGGCGAATTAATAACCCTGTTTGGCCAGCCAGTAAACCATCGCCATCACGGCGATGCACGCTGCTGACATCCACAGCACGCTGCCGATGAGGAATGACGCTGCCGTCATCGCCAGGCCGCCGAGAAACGGCATCAGCGCTCTTTGTTTCCAGCCGTAAATCAGGTAGCCGGTCGCGATGGAACCCCAAAAGAATGAAGCCCAAAGGAAATTTTCATTAAGCCAATTCACAATCTTTAAATTATGGCGCAGTTTACCATAGCTGGCCAGTGTCACTTTCAATGAACTTGTTTTAGGCACGTAACGTGCTAGATTTTTTGCGTGAGTCGTTTTTTTCATCCCAATCTGAATCACCGCGGACGCATGGCGCGCGGGGTGATTGGCGCGCTGTGCCTCATCGCCGGCATCATTGTGGCGGGCGACTTCACATTATGGGGGCTGGTTTTGGTGGGGGCGGGGTTATTTGCCATTGTCGAAGCCATTTCCAAATGGTGCGTTGTCCGCGCCTGCGGCATCAAAACGAAATTCTGATAAGTTCACGATTCACGATTTCCGCGGCCACCGTGAAAAAGAACTCGTAAATCGTAAATCGTAAATCGTAAATTCTCCGGATGAATTTGTTGCCGTTCGGAAAATTGCCTGTGCGCAGACCGCGGAGGTTTGTCCCGCAAACCATTGACCTCGGCGACTGGCCGCAAATCGCGCCGTTGTTCGACCAACTGGAAAAACGCGCTGCGCAATGTCGGACTGCCGCCGACCTTGAACGCTGGCTGCTGGACTGGAGTGAACTCAATGCCGCGCTCGACGAGGAATCCTCCCGCCGTTACATCGCGATGACTTGCCATACGGACAGTGCCAAGGCGGAGAAGGCTTATCTGCATTTTGTCGAGCAGGTCGAGCCGGAACTCAAACCGCGCCAGTTCGCGCTCGAAAAAATGTATGTCGCCCATCCGCTGCGCGCGGAATTGCTCGCCATCCAAGCGCCGGTCTCCGACCCGGCGCATATCCAGCGCGGGAAATCCGATTCGCCGGGTCGGAAACCGGCGCTGCGGCGTTACGAGGTTTTTGATCGTGACATGAAGAACCACGTCGAACTGTTCCGGCCCGAAAACGTTCCGCTGGAAACCGAGGAGGCCAAACTTTGCCAGCAATACCAGAAGTTGAGCGGCTCGCTCACCTTGAATTTTCGTGGGGAGGAAAAGACGCTCGTCCAGATGGGACGTTTCCTTGAGGAACCGGACCGCGCCTTGCGGCAGGAAGCCTGGGAACTGGTTACCAAACGGCGTATGCAGGAAGTGGAAAAGTTCGACGACATCCTGGATGAGCAAATCAAATTGCGCCAGCAAATCGCACACCACGCCGGGTTTAAAAATTACCGCGATTATGCGTTCCGCCGGCTCGGCCGGTTCGATTACACGCCGGCAGACTGCGGGAAATTCCACGACGCGGTGGCACAGCACGTCATGCCGGTCCTGCGCGAATTGCAGGCCGAACGGCGCACGCAGTTGAAACTGGACGAACTGCGTCCATGGGATCTGGCCGTTGATCCGCTGAACCGTCCGCCGCTCAAGCCGTTCGTCCGGGTGGACGAAATGGTTTTGCGCACGCAACGCATTTTCGACCGGCTGGATGGCGAACTGGGCGGCGGTTTTCAGACAATGCAGGAGCTGCGGCTGCTCGACCTCGACAATCGCAAAGGCAAGGCGCCGGGGGGGTATCAGGATACGCTCAATGAGGCGCGGCTGCCGTTCATATTCATGAACGCCGTCGGGCTGCAGCGCGACGTGGAAACGATCCTGCACGAGGCCGGCCACGCCTTTCATGCGCTGGCGACCCGCGACGAGGATTTGCGGGCGTATCGTCACGCGCCGATTGAATTTTGCGAAGTCGCCTCGATGAGCATGGAACTGCTCGGCAACGAGTTCATCGAGGAATTCTATTCCGACGGCGACGCGACCCGCGCGCGGCGCGTTCACCTGGAAGGTGTCGTCGGGGTATTTCCGTGGATTGCGACGGTGGACGCGTTCCAGCACTGGATCTACACGCATCCGGATCATACGCGGGCTGAGCGAAGACAGGCGTGGCTGGTCTTGATGGACCGTTTTGGTGGCGACGTGGATTGGACCGGCTACGAATCTGCACGCGCCAATCTCTGGCACCGGCAGCTTCACATTTTCCTGCACCCGTTTTATTACATCGAATATGGTATTGCCCAACTTGGCGCGTTGCAGGTCTGGGCCAATTCCAAATGCGACAAGGCGAAGGCATTGAACGAATACAAGAAAGCTTTGGCGCTGGGCGGTTCCAGGCCGTTGCCCGAACTGTTTTCCGCCGCCGGCTGTCATTTTGAATTCAGCGAAAAAACCATCCAGCCGCTGGCCAAAATGCTGCGGAAAGAATTGGGAAAACTGTGAACCTGCTTTTGAAGGAATTGCAGCCTAATAGAAATAGACGGCTTCGTTTTGCAGCCTTTCCAGTTTCATGTTGCAACACTATTTCCGGGGTGACTTTCTGTCCAGCATTTTAGCAAATACGGTGATGGCGGGGGGGGTCTATGTGCCGGGTGGTGGTAGGGCGCGTCACTCCGTGCGCGCCGTCGATGTTCGTGCGGCGGGCAGAGGACTCCGACGAATCGCGAGCAGGCTGCCCGCCCTACCCAAACGTAGGTGACGACCGGTCATTCGGGCGATAGACCCACACCCAATCTTCCGCGCGTTCGCACAACCCTTTACGGACAGGATTCATCAAAATGTAACTGATCTTCTCCTCCAATTCATGATGGTCGCGCAAACGGTGATCAAAAAAGTCGCGTTGCCAATCCACATCGTTTTTTCCAGCCACGTATTTCTTCCAGTTTTTAATCGCCGTTTTCATTCCTGGTTCGCGCCGGAACATGAGGATGGCATGCAAATGATCCGGCATGAGGAGGCACAGCCGATAATGCCAGATGAGTTTATCGTGGTTGTATTTCATTGCGGCCAACACGGCATCACCGGTTCCGGTCTGGCATAAGTGATTTCTTCGCGGCGGCACGCATATGATAGTGATGAAGAACCAGCTGCCCTCAGCCGCCCACTGCGGAATTGTGTGTGGCAGCTTTTTGCGGACCGGCAAGTCCATAGGTGAAATGCAACGGAGGCCACTATAACCTGGCAACCGTGAAAGGCCGGGCGCGTCAGTCTTCTGGGCCCCTTTTTATTTGCGAATGGCGGCGCGCACGGAGTGACGCGCCCTACCTGCACAACTCACGTCACGTCTCGATGCCGTAGGCCTTGATCTTGTTGTAGAGGGTCTGGCGGCCGATGCCAAGGCGTTTGGCGGCTTCGAGTTTGTTGCCGTCGGTTTCCTTGAGCATCTGGATGATGGCGTTGCGCTCGACACCTTCCAGCAGGGTGAAGTTCGTATCCACTCCGTCGGTCGGGCCGGTCCGGACGGTGGTGATGGAAAGGTCGGAGGCTTCCACTTGATTGCCTTCGCTCAAGAGCACGGCGCGCTGAACCTCGTTCTGCAGCTGGCGGACATTGCCCGGCCAGTCAAACGAGGTAAACCGCTCGGTGGCTTCCAGGCTGAAGCCGCGAATATCGCGGTTGGCCTGCGCGGCGAACCGTTTCAGAAAGGCGTTGGCCAGCGGCATGATGTCCTCGCGCCGTTCGCGCAGCGGCGGCAGATGGATGGAAATGGCGCTGATGCGGTAATAAAGGTCTTCGCGCAATTTGCCGTCCTTGATGGCGTCCTCGGGGATGCGATTGGTGGCGGCAATAATCCGGCAATTGGTCTTGTAGCTCGTCTTGCCGCCAACGGGCCGGACTTCCTGGTCCTGCAACACGCGCAGCAGTTTGCTTTGCGTATCAATCGGCATTTCGGAGATTTCGTCGAGGAACAGGGAGCCGCCTTCGGCCTGGCGGAAAAGGCCTTCGCGGTCGGAATGCGCGCCGGTGAACGCGCCCTTGACCGAGCCGAACAATTCACTTTCGATCAACTCGCGGGGGAGGGCGGCGCAATTGATTTTGATGATCCGGGCTTTGTTGCGCGTGCTGCGCGCGTGGATGAGGTCGGCGATGACTTCCTTGCCGGAACCGCTTTCGCCAGTGATGAGCACGGTCACGTCGCTTGGGGCGATGCGTTCGGCGGTACGCACGACTTCGCGCATGAGGGAGCTGCGATAAATGGGCGAGGCCACGCCGCTCATGGTTTCGAGGGCGCGGCGCAAGGTGTTGTTTTCCTCGCTCTGTTCCTTGCGCTCGATGGCGCATTTCACATCGGCCAGCAGCTTTTCATTTTCAAACGGCTTCGACAAAAAGTTGTACGCGCCGCGGCGCCCGGCTTCGACGGCCATGGTGATGGTACCGTGGCCGGTGAGCACGATGACTTCCGTCTCGGGCCAGCGTTTTTTGATTTGCGGCAGGAGGTCAAGGCCATCCGCGTCGGGCAATTTCACGTCCAGCAGCACCACGTCGGGGGGGTCCTGCGGGAAGCATTTTTGCAGGGCCGCGCCACTGGCGGCCTGATTGACGTCGTAGTTGTCCTCCAACACCGACCGGAGCAGGTCCCGCACATCGGCCTGGTCATCCACGATGAGAACTTTTGATTTCATGTTTTGGCTTTTCGCGCGCACGCCCGGACAAACCGTGAAAAAATCGCCCGGTGTTCGGCGTGCCTTTCTGTCAGCCTTTCGGGGTGGAACTGCACGCTTAACAAAAACGGCATTCGCTGCGATACATCTGATTTTAATTCCATCGCTTCCACAATTCCATCACGCGCTCGCGCCACGGCCGTCAGCGGTTCTGCCGGTTGCAGAACGGCCTGATGATGCGAGCTGTTGACGCCCAAAATCCGCTTGCTAACGATTCTGGCAAGCAGTGAACCGTTTGTCAACGCCACTTCATGCACTAATTCGTTCGCCCTGTCCAGGCGCTGATGGTTGAGCGCGCCGGGCACCTGCCGCCGAATGTCGGCGATCAATCCGCCGCCGAGGGCGATGTTCAACAGTTGGTGTCCGCGGCAGATGGCCAGCAACGGTTTGTGCTGGCGGAACGTCTCGTCAATCAACATCAGTTCGCGCACGTCGCGTCCACCGCCATCCGGTGTGGTGCCGACCGTCTGACGGATGGCGCGCGGCAGGCTTTGGGCATAGAGATCCGGATTGATGTCGTCGCCGCCGGTCAATAACACGCCACTGGCGCGTCCCACCATTTCGGCCAGTGCCCGGCGATCGGTGGTGGTGGGCGCGGTCACCGGAATGCCGCCGGCCTGGAGCACGGCGTTTTCGTATTTGACCGACAGGCTGACGGAAAGGTCGTGGAATTCCACGCCGCGTTTTTCGATGCTGGGCGAGATGAGAATCAACGGCATTCGGGCCATCGGGCGCAGTGTAAAGATACCCACTTAAATTGTCAGTGGTAAACCTGGTTTCCGTTTTTGCAATTCGTTTAAAAGCGCATCCTTTGACCGGTTTTACTTGGCCTGATTTGTGCTCAAAAGGTGACGTGAAGTTTGACGTACGTAACATCCATCGGAGCAACATCTACCACTTGTTGAACACCATCATTCCCTGCAATCATAAAGTGAAAGCTGAGTGCGACGCGTTGGGGATTGTGATTATCGTTGGATTGATTATCGGGATGGTGTGTTTGGTCCGGGTGATTTTAAATTGTACGCACTGATTTCTGGACACTCACCCAGGACACGGATGACACGACCCGGTCAAATTCCCGCTTCCGGAAACCGTTCCCGGATGCGCCGACGCAGATGTTGCTCGTCCGCCGGCTGATAACGGCGGCGCGGAATGAAGCGTTGCAGGGCATCCAGCAGTTCCAGCCAATCTTCCAGCGGCGGCTCGGCCACCGGTTGCCATTGGTCGTAACGCCGTTCACGCTGGAAGAAAATCCATTCCCGACCGACGCGTTGCGCATAAATTTGCAGCTTTACGCCGTCGGCGGTGACCCGTTTCCAACTGATTTCGGCTTTGGGCATGGGATTTTAATGGATGGGTGGATTGTTGGATTTATGGATTGGTGCCAGGAGATGGTAGCTTGGAATTCATTCATCCCAAAATCCATCCATCCATTAATCCAGGTTGATACTCGCCACGGCCATGGCGGCAATGCCTTCTTCGCGGCCAATAAAACCCATGTGTTCATTGGTCGTGGCCTTGATGCCAATATTTTTTTCAGGGATGCGGAGGGCACTGGCGATATGCCGTTTCATTTCGGCGATGTGCGGGTAAAGCTTCGGTTGCTGCGCGACCAGGGTTGCGTCCACATTCACAATTTTTCCCTGCCGCAACGCAAGGAGGCGCGCGGCCTCCTCCAGAAAAACCCGGCTGGGCGCGTTTTTCCAGCGGAGATCCGAGTTCGGAAAAAAATGGCCGATGTCCGGCTCGCCGAGCGCGCCGAGGATGGCGTCACAGATGGCGTGCATGAGGGCGTCGGCGTCCGAGTGGCCATCCAGACCCTTCGGATGCGGAATTTCGACGCCGCCGAGGATGAGCTTGCGCCCCGCGACCAGCGCGTGAACGTCGTAGCCGATGCCAACGTGAACCATTGCCGAAGTGTAAAAATTCCGGGCGGGGAAAGCGAAGGAAATAAATATACGCGAACTGCGCGGCCTCGCTTCGGGTCAGCTGCCGGCACCGCGGCGCCTCAGTACGCCACCGGCCGGCCCTGGCGGTCGGTATAAAAATTGAATTCAAAAAGGTTGAGACTTTTGTTTTGGCCGCGCACCCATCCTGAAATCCGGTACTCGGTCAGGGGTTTCAGAATCAAGTCCGAGGGAAGGGCATAGACTCGTTCGTAGGCCGCCGGGTCCCGAAAAGAAACCGGCTGATTGAAGGTGAGGTGGCGTCCAAGCGCCGCCGCCGGCCTGGGACCGCAGCGTTGATTCTGCGGATTTGGAAAATGTTTTACCTTCTCGATGGTCACATTTATCGGAGTGTTGATATCCAGGTGCGTCAATTGCGGCGACCAGACGCGGAGATAAACCTGATTGTTCGACAGCTCCCGGTAATTTGAATCAAACGGGTCGTGAACAATCCGTGCCAGAGCTTGTTCATTTCTGGTGACCAATTCGGCGCCGTTCTCTTCCGCGCGAAAATTACGCACGTCGGAAAAATCGTCAAATAGCCCGGCCACCCGGCTGCTGGAAGTGTCCCGGGTGGGGGTGAAATTGCTCAACACAATGCCGTCCGAATTGAGGTTGTCCAGCGCGCCGTGGGTGCTGCTGAAAGTGGACAAGTCCGCGCCCTTTTGCATCAGGAAGCCACAGTGAACATAACCGTTGCTCAGGCTGATGAGAATGGTCGCCGGATTGAGCGTGACCCGCGTGAGGCCGCGGGCAATCCGCTCCAGCGCCAGCGGATAGTGATTGGTCAGGGTCGCCGCCATCCACGCGTCGGCGGTGGCAAAACCGCCGGGGTCCAGCTGTTGCTCGCGGGCCAGCGTCTTGATGACGGGTTGATAATTGAGCGGATCACCTTGCCTGGTGGTATAGCGGTAGGTGTTGTTGGTTGGGTTCCAGTCAATCTCGGCCCGGTCCCCCCGGGAATTCATGACCAGAAAACGGCGGGGGTGATTCGGATCCCGCCCGGTCACGAGGTCCGCGCCTGGCAGATGTGTCAGCAATGGCATCAGCGTTTCGGTTTCGGCAGGGGCGTTGTGGATTTCCACCCAGTCTTCAATGCCGGTGGTGGGCAGGACCACGTCCTTGGGATGCTTAATGGATTCAGTGATCTGATATCCGGCCTTTTCCAGAAGGGACCGGACCTCCACGCGCTTGAACGACCCGGCATGGTTGTGTCCGTGGTCGGAGAGAATCAGGATTTGCAGGTCGCGCCCCTCCTGCTTCCGATAGCGCGCACGCATGGTTTGAAGCTGGTGATCCAGTCCGCAGAGCATGTCAAAGACATCGCGGTCGAGGTGCTGGGCGTCGTCCGTGGCGCGGATATAGACGTAATAGCTGCCATCGTTGCCGGTGTCGTTCCAAAAGTTTCGCAGCGCTTCGTGGATCTCGAGTTCATACGTGTGAACCGGATAGACGTAACCCATGGTGCGAAACATATTATTTTCCAACTGCCAATCCATCTGGCTTTCGTGCTCCATGGTTGTGGAGATGCCGTTGATGACGATTTGCGAGTTTGCCGCCACGCTGAAATACGTGCGTTGATAACCGGGCAACGGCCGGTCGCCGAAGACGTCGGTCCACGCGACGTCGCTCGTGGACGGAAACGTCGAGACCATGCGACTGACCGGAAAGTATCCTTCGCTGGAACTGAACGCCTGCCGGCGGGATGGGCTTCCCCAGATATTGGTGCATACGACCCCTTGTTGCAGGGCCTTCATGTCGCGATAGGCGATGCCATCCAGACCCAGGACCAGCCGTTTGGGAAGCGCCAGGCCCGTGAGAGGGGAGGCCGGGAGAGCCAGCACAACAAGGAAGACACACCGGCGCACACTTCTGCCAGGATGAACTGACCAGCCGGAGCTCGAGCCAAAAAACATGGGGCCAACATTTAGCTGATCCGACCGGATGTGTCTAAACCAAATCAATCAAAAAAATCAAAACTGATTTCCGCCGGTCATTCCGGAACGAATGACGCTTGAACAAGTCAAGGGCGCCTTTTAGATTCAACCCCCGCAGGTTCAAAATCGGCGCGATGAAATCAAAAGACCTATTCAAGGACATCTTCGCCCTGGCGGTGCGGCTTTTAGGGCTCGTCTTCCTCTATCTGGGCCTGAGCGCGGTAACGCCACTGCTGGATTTCGGCGCCCTTGAAACCGCCGCCAAAAGCGACCTCATCACCGCGATTCTGCCCATCGTCTTCAATCTGGTCGTGGCCTGGTGGCTGCTGGGTGGCGGAGTATTGATACGCCGGGCCTACCCGGAGACATCGGCGAGTTCCGATGCTGCACCCGCACAAAGAGAAGAGGCAGTGCCCGCCACCACGTCCGCTTCGCCCAAAGGGACGACGGACATGGATGCCGCCGACAAAAAGCTTGCGGCCCTGGTGGAAAAATCAAAAGACCACCGCCCGGCCTGACGCATCGAACCGATTCTTCAGATCTCGGCACATTCTGGCGGATTCGCGGTGAGGTTTGGCGGTGAGGGTCGGAATCGGACAAGGTCTGCACCGATTACCGGCCTCAATTTACAGGGTGATTCTTAAAACTGGTTTCCCAAAGGTTTGGTCGCTTTTTAGCGCAACGCGCCAGCTACCAGACTCAGCCCGCCTACTACCCGGTTATTGAAGAATTCGTTGAAGTTTCTTTGACCGGATTGGAACCATTCGCCGACGAATCATCCCCTTGTTTTTCGGCAGCCGATAGCATCAGATTACTGCGTGGCATGGGGGGTAGAACACCTAATAGCGCCATGCACCCGTCGACCGTATTTTCCATCATGAAAACCTTGGCACCGACACTTCCATGAAGGGAGGGCTATGGATCTTCAAGATTTCAGACCTCTGTGGATATTGACCTTAACCGCGTTCCTGGGAGTCTCCACCACGCAATCCCGGGCACAACAATATGCCTCCCTGCTCAAAATCACAGCCGAACCAGGAATTCCAGTCGGCCCAAATCCGCAGCATTATAATAGCACCAATTCCCTGCACGCAGTCTTGATATGGATCAGACCCCCGTGGGACGGGACAAACGCGGAGCTAACACTGGAACTGAAGCAGAAAGATGAGAAGAACCTTTCGTTTATTCTTGATAAAGTGGGAACCAGAAAAGCGGAATCAGCCCTCATGTCGGCGAGGGTGTTCACCGAGGATTCCCTGCTCTACATGAATCGCGACCCTGCGGTCCTGAGAAATCCGAACGAACTGGCCACCAGTCGTGGCGTATTTGTCTTTAGAAGGACAGCCCTTCAATCCCTCGGGGATTATCTGGGTGCAAACTATCATCCGAACGGCATCGTCGGATTCGTTCGAGAAACGTTTCTGAATGATACCTTTGACAAGAGAATTGTCTCTCCGCTGTCCCCGGCTATTGCGGGGAATCCAGGAGTGGCCAATACCAGAAAAGACGACATCCACGTCGGGTTGCGAGATCTATTGAGCACCAACCCCAGAGCCTTTGTCACTTGCAATGATAAGGCCGAACTCGACGTGGCGGTCAATGGCCCGTCATTCATCCTGCGAAATCCCATCTATATTGACGGAAAGACTTTGATCACCGCGCTGGCGGTGGAATATCCCGACTGGAAAGTGAATAGCTGGTCCTTCCCCACGGTTGGCGCAACCCTCGCCTATGTTCACGGCAAGCACGGTGTCTACCTCACGAGCAGTGCCGGCCGGGGCAATTTCGAATTAAGCCAGCGCCATATCGAAAGCCGGTATGAGGCAAAAATCATGTTATACACGCAGTATACATTCTGACAATCATTACCGCGGCCTGGCTGGGAAAGAAAAATGTTCACAATGAAAAGCAGTCACCAAGCAATTCTTCCGCTCATCGCGTGGCTCGTGGTGTGGCTTGCGCCTGTCGTCGCATTGCCGATTTATGTTTTTGCTTTTATGGGTGCGGGCTGGAGCGTATCCGGCCCCCACTTTCCCATGAGTGTCTTAATGCTGCTTGGCGTCGCTCCGTTTATGGCGGGGCTGGCGTTGCTGGGCATCCTCCGCTTTGGAAAAGTCACCATTCCGGGAATTGCGGCGTTGCTCATACCTGCACTGCTGAGTTTTGCCGAGCTAGGCACCATCTTCCTGTTATGGAAGATTGGATAGCAGGTCAACGAACCACGACGACCGCAGCCACCCGTTCATCGTGCTCAAACCATTGCCGCCGCATTCTTTCGCCGCCAATCCTGGCCGATGGTTTTCGTCGCATCATCCAGCCATTCCGTATCAGCCAGTAGGGTGCTGGGCTCGAGTGATCTAAAAAAGTTCACTGCGTCAGCCCTTAAAGGGAGTACTCCTGCAGATGGATGGATTTGTAGGTTTGCGGGTCAGTGGGTATAAGGATTTTTCGTCATCATCCCGGTGATATTCCTCAATTCAGCTTCGGTTTTTCCCATTTCATCCCATGCGCCTCGGCGATGGCTGGGTGGGTCAGCTTGCCTTTCATGACATTGATGCCGCCGGCCAGTCCGGGATGCAGACGACAGGCTTCGGCCAGTCCGTGGTCGGCCAGCGCTTCAATGTAACGGTGCGTCACGTTGGTGAGCGCCTGGGTGGCCGTGCGGGCATAGGCGCCGGGCATGTTCGTCACGCAATAGTGCGTCACGCCTTCCTCGACAAACACCGGCTCGTGATGCGTCGTCGGGCGCGAGGTTTCGGCGCAGCCGCCCTGGTCAATCGCAATGTCCACAAACACGCTGCCCGGCCTCATGCAACGGAGCATTTCCCGGGTAATCAGCCGGGGCGCGCGGGCGCCGGGCACGAGCACCGCCCCGATGAGCAGGTCCACCTCCGGCAACAGTTCGTGCAAGTGCATTTCGTTCGAATACAGCGTGTGCGCCGTGTGCAGCGTGATATCGAGAAACCGCATCCTTTCCAGGTCCACTTCCAGAATGGTCACGTCCGCGCCGAGTCCCTGGCCCATGCGCGCGGCGTTGATGCCGGAAGTGCCGCCGCCCAGCACGACGATCTTGCCGGGCAAAACCCCCGGCACGCCGCCCAGCAGCACGCCGCTGCCGCCAAAATGCTTGGCCAGAAAATAACCGCCCACCAGTACGGACATGCGGCCCGCAATTTCGCTCATCGGCTCGAGCAGGGGCAAGCGGCGGTTGACCTCGACGGTTTCGTACGCGAGCGCGGTGACCCCGGACCGCATCAACGCGTCCATGACCGGCTTATTGGCCGCGAGATGCAGGTAGGTGAAAAGAATCCGGCCCGGTCGCAACAGGCTGAACTCGGAGGGCAACGGTTCCTTGACCTTCACAATCAAGTCTGCCTTCGAAAACACCGCCTCATGTGAATCCACCAGAACGGCTCCGGCGTGTTCGTATTCGGCGTCGGGAAAGCCCGTGCCGGCGCCCGCGCCGCGTTCGACGACCACCTGATGGCCGCGTTTGGTAAGCTGATACACGCCGGAGGGCAGCAACGCCACACGAAATTCCTGCTCTTTGATTTCCCTGGGAAGACCGATAATCATGGAGCAAAGGTGCAATCGCCGGGACCGACAAGCAAGCGGTTTGGTGACCGCAAAAGAGCGCAAAAGGCACAAAGTAAAAAATCTTTTGCGCCTGTTCCGCAGCTTTGTGGCAATTGAATCCTCATCGTACCAGCGAACGTCAGTTCGCTCCATCTGAAAATCCTCCCGCCGGAAGAATGAGCCGGTTCACATCGGCTGCTACAAATTGGACATTACTGCGGTTCAGAGGCTGCAAAAGCTTTTGCTCTGCCGGCACAGATCATCTGCGCCACGTACCGGCCTGATAATGCGGCGGAAGGCAATCCGCCGCCGGCAACCACCCAGTGGCCAGCCATGTAGAAATCCTTGAGCCCCGGCAGCGTGTAGGGAATGCGCCGGCCCAGAATCCGCGGCGTCGGCAGCCAGCCTTCGTAACTGCCCTGCCAGTTGCCGGTGTACCGCACAAACGTCGCCGGCGTCGCAATGTCGGACCGGTCCAGATTTTGGGCCAGACCCGGGAACCGTCTGTCGAGGTGGGTGATGATTTCCTGAACGACCCGTTTTTTCTCGGCCCGGTAACGCTGCGGATCGCTTTTCTTCAAGCCGGTCCAGTACTCGTAGCTGGCCGACATTCTGACGGTCATGACGGTGGCGCCTTCCGGGCAAAGTGCCGTCTCGGAGCCAAACGTCTCCACTTCCAAACGGTCGTCCTGGAATTGATCGTCCACCCGCAGCGGCTGGGACAGGGGCAGGTTGAGCGTGTGCGGCGCATCCGGAAATATTTTTTTAATCCCCAGCGAGACCTGGATGATGGCGGGGAAAAGTTGGCAATGCTCGTACAAATAACGGATTTTTTTATCCACGAAGCGGCCGTCCAGCATCTTGAAAATTGTCGTATGCCCGTCCGCGCAGGAAACGACGGTCGCGGCGGGGACGACGGTCCCGTCGTCGCAGCGCACGCCGGTGGCGCGATTGTTCCCGACGATGACCGAGGCCACCCGGGCTTTATACCGGATGGTGCCGCCCAGGCGGTTGTACCGGTTGGCAATCGCCATTGCAAAGTCCCACGAGCCGCCGGCGACGAAGCCGGTGTTATTCCGGGTCCGGAACGCCAGCAGCATCACGAGCACCAGGGCCGACATGTCTTTGCTGCCGACGATGAGTTGCAGGACTTCGCGGAGCCAGTCGTTTTTGTAACGGGCCAGGTAGGCGGTGATGGACAGGTTTTTCCATCGCAAGATGACGGGCAGCATCGGCAGGTAACGAAGTCCCAATCTCATTTTCTGACGGTGCGTCATTAATTCCAAAGGATCCAAGGGCGGTTCCAGCGGAGCACAGCGGCGTGCCGCCCGCACCAGTTTGTCAATCAGGGTGCTGTCCTCGGGCGCAATGCGTTTGAACTCGCGCGCGATGGCCTCCAGGTCCGCGGGCACCGAGAGGCTTCGGCCGTCGGCGCCTTCGATCCGGATGATATCGTCGTGGAGGAGAACCTTTCGCCCGGCGATGGCGCCCAATTCCTGCCAGACCTGATGGAAGGCCGAAGGCGGCCCGGTGCCGATGAGCCAGCGCAGGCAACCGTCAAAAACATACGGTCCCCGGTGCCACGCCGTGCATAATCCGCCTGGGAGCAGGCTTGCTTCCAGAATTTCAGTCTGAATTCCGTTCATTTGCAGGTAACAGCCGCAGGCAAGCCCGGCAACGCCGGCGCCGATGATAATGACTTTTTCATTTCCCGAAGCCGGAGCACCGGTCTCCGACCCGGCTCGTTGGAAATCTTCTCCGATCGCGCCGGGTCTGAGACCGGCGCTCCCGGATATTTGTTCAGGTGCGTTCATCGCGTCGTGTGGCTGGTCAGCGATATGTGGCGTTTCAGTAGCCATCGAAATTATTATTGGCCGGTCCGGCGTGGACCATCCGGCGTTGGGAGAGGTTAATGACCCACGAGGCGATGTTCGCCTTGGTAACCGGCAGCGGCATGCGGGAAAAGATGGAAGGCAGGCTGTAAAAATCCCGATACATTTTCCGTACGTTATGCTCCAGCTCCGCCGGCGAACCGCACAGTGGCTGGATGTAACAACTCTGGCCCGGCCAGCGGTCAATGTCGTGGCTGTTCGTAATCCGCCCTTCACCTTGCAACCGGTCATAGAGCGGTGTGCCCTTGACCGGCGTAAGGATGTTGAAGTAAGCCACCGGGACTTCATGGTCCCGGAGAAAATCCAAGGTGGCGCGAAACGCGCCTTCGGTTTCACCGTCCCAGCCGAAAATGAAATTCAACGAATAACTGATGCCGCGCCGGCGCAGATTGGCCAGCATTTCGTCGTAGCGGGAGGTTTTGTTGAACCGCTTGTTCATGTCGTTCAGCGTGCCGGGATTGATGCTTTCAATGCCGATGTTGACGTGCAACAGACCGCTGCGCTGCGCCCGGTCCAAAAACTCACCGTCATTGCACAGATAGGAGGACCACAATGCCGACCAGCGCACCTTGAGCGGGATCAGCGCTTCCATGAGTTCCATGGCATGACTCCGCTTGCCGCCAAAATTGCTGTCGCCAAAGAGAATATTTCGCAGGCGCCAACGCTTGATTTCTTCGACGACCTCAGGCACTGGCCGGCACCGGTAACTTTCACCCAGCAGAAAACGTTCGGAACAGAATTCGCACCGGAACGGACAGCCGCGCGACGACGAAACCGTGAAGGTCTTGAACGGACCATAGCGGCGCAGGTTTAACAGCTCGTAACGGGGCAGGGGCAGACCGGCCAGGTCTGGAAGCAAATCAGCCTGGTAAATCTTCTTCAGCCGCCCGTGAAGGGCATCCTCCAACATTTGGGTCCAGATGCCTTCGGCCTCGCCCATGCCGACGGCGTCGCAATGTTCTGCCGCCTCGTCGGCGTGGAAAAATGTGTGCGGGCCGCCCATGATGACCGGCACGCCGCGACGGCGGAATTCGTCGGCGATATCGTAGGCGCGGAGGGAGTGGAGCGTCCAGGTGGTGATGGCGACCAGATCGGCGCGGCAATCAAAATCAATCGGTTCGAGTTGCTCGTCGAGGAGTTTGATTTTCCAGTCGGGCGGGGTCAAGGCTGCCAGGTAAGGCGACGTCAATGGGACCACCTGCCGGCGGCGAACCTTGAATACCGTCCGGTCTGTCTTCGAACGGTAATACGATGGTTGAATGATTAAAAGCCGGTTCGCCATATTGATTTCACAGACGTGTCATCAGGCCATGAACCGGAAGGGTCTCCCCGTGGTCGCGACCGCGACTTGGACTGCGGTGGCCCTCCACCGCTTTTGCCACTGGATCTCCTGCCGTCCCAAGCGCCAGAGGGCCGGCGCAGTCCAAAACCTGGCGGCAAATCGAACGGCTTATGGAAAACAGGAGACTGATGCATCCTCTTCCGGTTGGATGTTTCATCAACATCATTTTACCTCCTATAAAATCCCGCCGTCAACTTTGAGGACGGAGCCGGTAATGTAGCCCGCCTCGGCGCTCGCCAGAAAACGCACCGCCGCCGCCACTTCCTCGGGCCGGCCAAATCGGCGCATGGGAACCCGCATCTGCGCCGCCTTGCGTTCCTCCTCGGCCAGGTGGGTCAGCGCCTCGGTTTCCACATAACCGGGGCAGACGGCGTTCACCGTAATGCCAATGCGCGCCACTTCCTTGGCCAACGATTGGGTCAACGCCACCACGCCCGCCTTGGCGGCGGCGTAATTGGCCTGCCCGGCTGGTGCCAGGAGCGCGCTGAGGGAAGACAGATTCACAATCCGCCCGGCGCGCTGGCTGATCATCGTCGGCAGCACCGCCTGGCAACCGTGAAAAACGCCGTTGAGGTTTGTCGCCAGGACGCGATCCCACGACTCCGGCGGCATGGTCGCCAGCAGGGAATCTTCGTGGCGACCCGCGTTGTTGACCAACACATCCATGCGGTTGTGCCGCGTCAGGATTTCTTTGACCGCCTGTTTCCAGGATCCGGGAGCGGCGACGTCCAGGGTTATACCGAAACAACGTCCCGGGTTCTCCTGCACCAGTTGGTCGGTGTGCTCGCGGCGGGAATGGATTCCCAGCCAGACGATGTTGTGGGGTGAATCGTGGAGGAAAGTCCGGGTGATGGCCTGGCCCAGGCCGCCATTGGCTCCTGTAATCAAGATGACCCGCAAGCTCATGACCGGATGTTGCCCGGCGACTAGCCGCTGGACAAATGAGAAATGTTGGAATCGGCGCACACAAATCGGGCGCCGATCGCCTGCTGATTGGAGCCGACGAGGCTGACGTTGGCGGCGGTAAATCGGCTGCCGGCCAAGGCATCGCAGGCGGCCACGCATTGCCAGGCGGCAGCGGCCATCAAACCTTCACCGAGAATGCGTTTCGGGCTGAGCCGCGGGCCGGTCCAATCACGCCACGCAGACAATTCCGCCGCGTCGGCGTGCGGACTGTTTCCGATGCCGTCACAAAGCAGTTCCGGGAGCGCCGGCCTCCTGCCGGCCATTTCCTTATTGCTTTGCGAAGCGACTGGCCGGCAGGATGCCGGCGCTCTCAGTTGTTCGCGCATGGCGCGGGCGGCTTGCGTCCGATTCTTCCGCGAGGAGTAGGTGTGCGCGTCAGTAATGGCGGCCAGTTCAACTCCCACTGACCGTTCCAGCTCACGGCCTAAACACAAGGCTCCGGCACCGGCGGTGAGGATGGCCGGGCGTTCGAGCTGCCAAAGGGCATCGGCCAAGATCCAGTTGATTTCTTCGGCGCCGATGACCAGGCACGCATCCACACGGTTCTCTTCGAGCCATTGGGCGCCCAGGGAAACTCCCTGGAGAAACGCCGCCGGATCACCCACCAACGAGCTGGCGAGCGAAATATTTCCCAGCACCGCCGCGAGATGACTGGCGGGTGCGGCGTAAACGGTTTCCGGGAAAAGGAGCGGACTGGCGGTCGCCGGATCCTTCAGGGTTTCTTCAAAAAACCGGCAGGAATAATTCACACAACCGGATTGCAGACAGACCACCAGGCCGAGACGAAACGCGGCCTCCCGGTTCGCCCGCAAGGCGGCGGTGGCCTCGAGCGCGGCGGCCACGACATAATGCGTAATCGGACTCGTGCGGCGCAATCGGGGATGCGCCAGAAATTCCGGACGCGGGGTGGGATTCGGTATCAGCCGTGTCCGGAGTGGTTTTTCCCAGCCGGGCCGTTCCAGGGTTTGAACGGGCAGGGGTTCATCTTTCCGGAGCGCTTCCCGCAAAGCGGCCACCTGCCAGCCGGCGGGCGATACGGCGCCCAATCCTGTGACGAAAATCCGGCTCATGTCCACCTCCGCAAAATCAAACTCGCGTTGACGCCGCCAAAGCCAAAAGAGTTGGACAAAACGACATTCGCCCGCGCGTCCTGGGGTTTGTGCACGATGGGAAAGTGGCAAGCCGGGTCGGGGGTTTCAAACATTGTCTCCGGCGGCAGCCATTGCTCGCGCAAGGTCATCAGGCAAATCACCGCCTCGACCGCGCCGGCGGCGCCGAGCAGATGTCCGATATTGGCTTTGGTGGAACTGACCGGCAGGGTCGCGGCCCGGGGTCCGCCCCAATGACTGATGGCGACCGCTTCCGAACTGTCATTCAGCACCGTGCCGGTGCCGTGAGCGTTGAGATAGTCAATGTCTTCGGGCGTGACACCTGCGATAGCACAGGCCTGCTTCATGACGGCCAGCGTCGTGTCGCCTTGCGGATGCGGTTGGGTGAGATGATGATGGTCAATGGACGTGCCGTAGCCGATGAGTTCCCCCAAAATCGTCGCATCCCGCCGGCGCGCGCTTTCAAGGGTTTCAAGGGCCAGGATGGCCGCGCCTTCCCCCAGTGCCAAACCATCGCGCCGGGCATCGAAGGGACGGCAGACGGTTGTCGAAAGTGCCTGCAAAGCGTCGAAACCCGAAAACACAAGTTGGGTCAGCGCGTCATAGCCGCCGGTGAGAACGCGTTCCGCCTGGCCGTAACGAATCAGTTCCCAGGCGTGGCCGATTGCATTGCTGCCGGAAGCGCAGGCGTTGGAAACAATCGTGACCGGGCCGTTGGAGCCGAACGCCTCCAGCACCGTCAGGGCCTGAACCTGCGGTTGGTAATGAACGGCCCGGGTGGATTGACGGCGATGATTGTGCGGCGTTTGCACTGCCTGTTGAAAATACGCTTCGCCGAAGGACATGCCGCCGGCGGTGGTGCCCAAAACCAGCGGCAAATTGTCCGCGGGTTCCCAGCCGGATTGTTGCCACGCTTCGTGGGTGGCCAGCAGCAACATGGCCGCAGCCCGGTCGAGTCGGGCAATTTGTTTTGCGTTGAGCCGGGTGGGCGGCAACGCCGTCGGCAACTCCACCTCCGCTGCAATTTTTGCCCGTTGGCGGCCGACGCCAAACAGTGACACGGGCCGGAACGCCGTGCGCCCGGTCCGAAAACCTGCCGCGTTGGGTTTCCAACCCAGGCCCAAAGCCGTGATGATTCCCGCGCCGGTGATGACGACGCGCGGTGGCGTTTCAGGCGGAGACGTTGTCGGGAAGAGCATGACAATCGATGGCAGTGGGGTTTTACTTCGCTAGGGTGCGGATACGTTGCGACATGCCACGCACCGGTCGGGTCTTGCGCTTACAGGATAACTCGCATCGTTCAGTTCGATTCCAAAGTATAATCCCGCGTCGTTATCAGGCAATGGAAAACCGTGTTCGATTGGCTCCGGCGTGCGAGTTTAGACTCGATTCCAGGGTGCATCATGGTCAAGCTGGGCGCGTGCCGGGAATTACGAAATGTGTCGCAGTCATCCCCTGTTTCAACGAGGCGAGAACCATCGCGCCTCTGGTCGCCGCCGTGAGCCGATATCTTCCCTCGGTCATCGTGGTGGACGACGGCTCGACGGATGGCAGCTCCAGCCTGGCCAGTGGGGTGGGCGCAGAAGTGGTTGCGCACCGGCGAAATCTTGGCAAAGGGACTGCACTCAAAACCGGATTGTCGCGGGCGCGGGAGCGGGGTTTCGAATGGGCTCTGGTGCTGGATGGCGATGGCCAGCACGCGCCCGGGGATGGGCCGGCCTTTTGGCGATGTGCCGAACAGACCGGGGCATTACTCGTGGTGGGCAACCGGATGCATAACGCGGAGGCCATTCCCTGGCTGCGCCGGCAGGTGAACCGCTGGATGAGCCGCCGACTGTCGCGCCATGCGGGCCGCCGTCTGCCCGATACGCAATGCGGTTTTCGTCTGGTCCATCTGGAAACGTGGGCGACTTTGCCGTTGAATACGGAGCGGTTCGAAATCGAATCCGAGATGCTGATGGCTTTCCTGGCGGCGGGGTGTCCGGTTGGGTTCGTTCCCATCCGGGTCATCGGCCGCGGCCGCCGAAGCCGCATCCACCCGGTAACCGACTCGCTGCGATGGTGGAAATGGTGGCGCCAGCTCAAGCGACCGGCCGGAGCGGGTGCGCCAGGAGAATCAGAAGCGCATATCCCCCGGCCCGCCGCGGCTCGCGCTCAGGGGTCACCGTAATCAGGCGCCTTCAAACAAAAAGCGGGCCGGTTACTTGCTGGGATTCCAGACGTACTTTCCAGCCGTGTTGATGTAACCAAACTTGCCGCCGGCCTTGACGCGCGCCAGGCCGTCAACAAATGGATCCGCTTCCTCAAACTGAGGATTGATTGCGAATTTTCCGGTGGAATCAATGAATCCCCAGTGTTTCGACTGGCGCACCGGTGCCAGGCCGTCGGAAAACACGGCGGCAGCCTCGAATTGCGGATTGATCACAAATGTTCCTTTGGGGTTGATGTAGCCCCAATGTTTGCCCTGCCGAGCCGGCGCCAGGCCCTTGACAAAGGGCCCGACGTCGTCGAACTGCGCGTTGATCACAAATTTCCCGGCCTTGTCAACAAACCCCCATTTGCCGCCCAACCGGACACCCGCAAGCCCCTCGGAAAACGATTGCGCCCTTTCAAACTGCGGGTTAACCACAATTTTCCCGGCCTTGTCGACATAGCCCCACCGACCCATCTTGACCGGAGCGAGTCCTTCGCCAAACATTCCGGCATCTTCAAACTGCGGATTGATGGCGTATTTGCCGTCCGTGCTGATGTAGCCATAGCGGCCGCCGCCGCCATGGAACGGACTGAAGGGTCTGGGATCGTAGGGGAAAGGACCGGCCCCGCCGCCCAGCTTGACCGCCGCCAGGCCTTCGCTGAAAACATCGGCGCTGTCGAATTGCGGATTGATCTCCATCTGCCCCGAGGCCCCCACGTAACCCCACTTGCCCATACGCACCGGCGCCAGACCTGCCACAAATCCTCCGGCACGGTCAAATTGCGGGTTGATGACCGTTTCGCCGGATTTGTTCACGAAACCCCAGCGACCGTTGACGACCACCGGATATAACGTCTGCGCACCGATACATACCGGCGCCGTGTCCAGGATTGCCGCCGCGAACAACAGTGAGAACAGGATTTTTTTCATAGTTTTTGGAGCGTCTTTTTTATGGTTGCGGACAGGGATAAAAGACCATCCCGTTCCCCATCGTTGACGGCGAGTTTATTTTGCACGGAATACGAGTCAAGTGTCGAATCAGGCCTCACCTCAGCCAGCCGGTCATCGGATTTCCAATCCAAACGCCAGCCGCCCATCTCCAGGCTTGACCTGACGGGGATACGGGTTTAATACTTTGTATTAGAAAATGATGAGGTCCAATTTCCAACGGAAACGGAGGGTTTTTGCTGAGTGGCTCGCTTGAATTCAATTCGAACCGTCGGTATTATCGGCAGCGGCCCGGCCGGCGCGACGCTCGCGTCGCTGCTCACGATGCAGGGTGTGGACGTGACGCTTTTCGACGATGGCCGCCGGCCCGATTTGATCGTCGGCGAGTCGCTGATTCCGGCCATTGTACCCGTGCTGCGCAAACTGGGTCTGGAGGAACGTGCCGCGGCGATTTGCCAGCACAAACCGGGCGTCACGTTCACCTTCAGCCCGGAGGAGCAGGTTGCGTTCTGCTTTGAATCGCTGTCGGGTTCGCCCATGCCGACCTATGCCTACAACGCGCCGCGACCCGCCTTCGATAACCTTTTGGACCAACGGGCCACGGAGCTGGGCGTCAAGCGCGCCCGGGTGCGGGCGAAGATTGAACGGGTGAATGGCAATGGATTGCAACTGGCTGCCGAAACGCTGGAACAGGCTCCGTGGTTTCACGGCCGGCAACCGGATTTGCTGGTGGATTCCACCGGCCGCGGCCGGCTCTTCGCGCGCACGCTGGAAATTCCAGCGGAAATCGGCCCGCGGAAGGATGTGGCCTACTTCGCCCACTATGAGGGCTTTGCCGATCCCGTGCCGCGCGGACAGGTGATCATCGGCCGGCTGGCCCGTGGCTGGTGCTGGCGTATTCCATTGCGCGACTGCCTTTCCGTAGGTGTGGTGCTGAACAAGGATGACGCGGTGCCCTTCGGCGCCACGCCCGAAGAACGGCTCGAGGGCATTATCAATCACGACCCCTTGCTCGCTGCCGCGGGTCGCGACCGCCGCCGCGTCACCGAGGTTGCCACCTATACCAACTACCAGCTCGTGTCCCGGCTTGGCCACGGACCGGGCTGGGTGATGACGGGCGACGCGTTGGGTTTTGTGGATCCGATGCTGTCGCCGGGCATGTGGCTGGCGTTGCATTCCGCCGAATTGCTGGCCGGGCGGCTGCATGATCTGCCGGCGTACACGCGCGAGATGCGCCGGCTCATCAAGGCCTGGATGGGGCTCATTCAGTATTTCTATGACGGCCGCATCTTTGCCATGTACAAGACCGGCATGTTCTTCGAACAGAAATTCCCCGGCAGGATTTCCGAGACAATGCACGATTTTTTCAACCGCAAGATCGCCTGCATGGCCTCGGGGTTGACCACCACCTCGAGGTTTGGCCACGGCATGCTGCAAATCATGTCGCGCCCGGCTGCCTGGAAAACTGATCCCGCGACGCTGGCGATCCACTGAAATTTCCTGATGTTGGTCGGGTCTTTTGTGAAAACTCCGTTTTCAGCCGGTTGGCCGGGTCAATGCCCGAGGCCGGACAAACCCCGATGGCGCGGGTAAGTTCAGGCTTGCCAGAGAAATGACAGTTCGCATACAACAAAAGCAGATGCTTTACGATGCCTGGCAGAAGGTGATTCGAGATCAGGGTGACGAAGTGGCTTTGCGCGATCTGGCTTCCGGACGGAGTTGGACCTTCGCGCAGATGGACCGCGAATCCGAGACCCCCCTGCCGGATGGCCAGGCGATGGTTTTTCCCCAGGGTCATTCGCCCGAGTTTATTTTTACCGTGTTGCGGGCCTGGCGTTGGGGCAGGATGATTTGCCCGCTCGAAGCGCATCATCAGCCGCTCGCGGTCCCGCCTCCGCCACCGCCGTGTTGTCATCTTAAAATCACGCCCGCGAGCACCGGTGTGCCGCGCGCTGTTGCCTTTACCGGGGAACAACTGATGGCGGATGCCGGGAACATCGTGACCGCCATGGGCATGCGTCCGGACTGGCCCAACCTTGGTGTGATTTCCATGGCCTATTCCTACGGCTTTTCCAATCTGGTGCTGCCGCTGCTGCTTCACGGCATCCCGCTGTTCCTGGCCCCCGCGCCGTTGCCGGAAATTTTGCGAGGCGCGGCCAAAGCCCATTGGGACCTGACGGTGGCCGGTGTGCCGGCGCTCTGGCACGCCTGGCACAAGGCCGGTGTGATTCTTAACAATGTGCGTCTGGCCATCTCAGCCGGGGCGACCCTGCCGTTGTCACTGGAGCAGGCGGTGCTGGCCGAGCACGGCGTCAAAATCCACAACTTCTACGGTTCCACCGAATGCGGCGGCATCGCCTACGACGCCACCGACAAGCCGCGGACGGACGAAGCCTCTGTGGGCCAACCCATCCACGGCGTCAAGGTTACGCTTAAGCGGAATGGAGTGCTGACCGTGCGGAGCCTGGCGGTGGGGAAAACGTATTGGCCGGAGCCGGAGGACACGCTCAACGGGGGCGTCTTTCAGACCTGTGATCTCGCCGAGCTCAAGGACGGGATGATTTACCTGCACGGCCGCACCGGCGACCACATCAATGTGGCCGGCAGAAAAGTCTGCCCGGACATTATTGAACGGGCGTTGCGGGAACACGAAGCGGTTGACGAGTGCCTCGTCTTTGGCGTGCCGAGCGGGAACGCGGACCGGATTGACCACATCGTGGCCTGCGTCACGTCAGACCGGCACGGCATCAAGGAGGAATTAAAACAATTCCTGCTGCAAAAGCTGCCCAGCTGGCAGGTGCCGCGCGAGTGGTGGTTTGTGGGGTCGCTCCAGATCAACGGGCACGGAAAGAAAATCGCGCGCGCCCAGTGGCGGAAGGATTTTCTCAAAAATCGCGCGAAACCCGGCCTCAAGGGTTAGTAACCATCTCCATTTTTCCCTTGTCGCAGCCGAGGCAACGAGGCTCCGGTTCAAGTTTGAGCCGACTCACGTTGGCTGCTACGGCATTCCGGATTCCGCAGGGGCAACAGGTCGCGCCGGCTCTTCGCACGAAGCCTGCAGGGGTTCGCGCCCAGGAATGTGACAGGTGACGTGTGGCGTGTGACAGGATTTCCCGTCACTTGTCGCGTGTCACTCGTCACATCCCTGGCATCGTGTCGGCCAAACTGGACGCGGCTACGGCGCTGGCGGCGAGCGGGGCGTTGCCGGAGAATGTGAATTACGAGGTCAAGAGCAGTTTTCTGTTGAGCTTCCTGGAATCGGTGCCGGACGTGGCCAATAAGCTCAAACCGGCGAACACGAAGGAGGAGAAGTTTGACGATGTGGTAAAGTCGGCGCAGGATGCGGCGGTGCTGGTGCTGGTTTATTGAGACACAGATTGCACGGATTTTCACGGAGGGGAATTCGATCAGTGTTAATTCGTGAAATTCGTGTCAAAAGTCTTTTGTGTTCGGCTCGCGAGGACGCTCGCCCCACCAAAGGGAAATTCGCGTTAATTCGCGGGTTTTTAAGTCAGAGCCGACTCTCGTCGGCTGCTACTTTTGAGCGGGCTGCGGGGCCCTTGCGCCGTGGCGGACCTTGCCGCTCGTCGTCATGCTGATTTCGGCGACGAATTCGAGCGAGGTCGGCACCTTGTGACTCGAAAGCTGGCGCCGGCAGAACGCCAGAATGTCTTCGCTGGTGTTCGGCGAACTGCCATGGCGCAATTGCACCTCGGCGCAAATCGCCTCGCCAAACTGGGGATGCGGGCGGGAGAATACCCGCGAGCGCAGCACCGCCGGATGCTGGTCCAGCACGCCGGCGATTTCCTCCGGAAAAACCTTGTGCCCGGCGATCTGGATGACAGACGAAGTCCGGCCATCGAGCACAAACCGGCCGCTGAGATCGCGATGTGCCAGGTCGCCGGTCAGGAACCAGCCATCATGCAGCACTTCCTCCCGCAATCGCGGCGGATTCAGGTAACCGGAAAACATGCCGGGCCCGCGCAGCACGAGCTGGCCGGTTTCCCCTTCCGGCAATGGGTTCATGGCTTCGTCCACAATCATCGCTGCAAAACCGGGCACCGGCCGGCCGATGGCCTCGGGATGTTCCGCCGCCTCCGTGAGGTTCATGATCGGCAATCCCACTTCGATGATGCCAAATCCCTGGGAGACCGGCACGCGGTACCGCGCATGAAAATCCCGCGCCGCCTGCGGATCCAGGCGGCTGGAGACGGACATCACCCGCTTCAGCGAAGCTGGCAACGCCCGCCCCGATCTTTCGCTGGTCAACATGCGGATGTGCATCGGCGTGACGTAGAGAAACGTCGCCTGATGTTTCGTCGCCGCGTCCAGAATATTCTCCGCCAGATAATCCGTGTTGACAATGACGGTGGCGCCGACCTCGAAGTAAAGAATGATGGACACGTAAAAATGGTAAGCCATCGGGAGCACCCAGAGGATTTTGTCCTCGCCGGTCAGGCCCAGCCCGGAATTGGCGGCCCGGGTGCGTTCCAGCACGTCGCGATGGGTCAGGACCACGCCCTTGGACCGGCCGGTCGTTCCTGAAGTGAATCGTACAAACGCGGCGTCCTTGATGGCCGGCGCCAGCGGCGTCGGCGGGCCGTCCTGCCGCGTGAAGCGCAAGCCGTTGCCGCCCGGATTTTCCAGCGTGATGGTCTTGCCGGGCTGGGCCGGGTTGCTGCCGTCGTCGAGAATGACGCACAAAGGCGCGCGCGCCAGCATGTCCGCCAGTTCCGCCGGCTTCATCTGGTGATGGATGGGCATGATGACCGCGCCGCAGCCGAGCGCCGCCAGTGCGCCGATGACAAACGAGCGTCCGTTCCGCGCCCGGACCCCGACGCCTTGGCCGGGGCTCACTCCCAGCCGGTCGAGTTGGACCCGCAGCGCCTCGACTTCGCGCCAGAGCGATTGGTAATCCAGCGCCCCGCCGGCATCAATCATGGCGATGCGATCCGGCCATTGCTTTGCAGAGCGTGAAAGCGTTTCAAAAACGTTCATTGTCACCGGTTAAATTCTTAATCTTAATCATTCTCTTAATCTTAATCTTATTCTGAATCGTAATCACGTATCCATCTGTCGCCGAATGGCCGTCACCGCGTCCTCAATCGGACGCCCCATCGCTTGGAAGGCGGCAGCGGTTCCGGCGGCCCAGCCGGTGGCCAGCGCCGTGCCGATGACGCGGGCCGAAGTCATCGCGCCCGTCGTCGCGGAGAAACACCGGCCCGCCACGAAAACATTGTCCAGTTCCACCGGACGCAGACAATCGAAGGGAATTTCGTAGTAATCCCGCTCGGCAAAGTAAGTCATTTCCGGCCTTGGGCTTTTTGTCCAACGCTCCATCGGCCAGCAGCCCCGGGCAATTCCCGAGGGAAATTTTCGTGCGCCCAACGCGTCCTCATCCGTCAACCGGGCGCGTCCCAGAATGCGGCGGCCCGAGCGAACGCCGAGTTGCGGGGCAACGGAATCCAGGCGCGCGTTCCGGCAGGCAGTGATGTTTTTAACCAAAAATTGCCGGAGCGGTTCGAGCAGGGCGCGCGCCTCGCGTTCCCAATCCGTGACCTGTTGCCAGAGCGCGCGGTCGGGGTTTGCGGGCAACAGGCTCAATTTGAAGGCGAGACGGCCATTGGCGCCGGTGCCGGGCACGAGCGAGAGCCGTTCACAGAGTGCGGGCAAAGTTCCATTTTCGACGGCCCAATGCAATTCGCGCCGAACTTCCAGCAGGCCGCGCTGGGCCAGTCCCGGGTCCGCATTCTCCAAAACGAACACCAGGGCGGGTGCCTGGTCGGCGCCGCCATTTTCCGCGTTGGCGCCGGCCAGCGCGGCGGCGGTCGCTTCACCGGTGCAATCCACCACGGTGTGTGGGCGAAAATGCAACGGCTCGTTCCAGGCCAGGGCGCTGACCTGGCTTAGCCGGGCACCTTCCGCCTGCACCTCCGCAACGGTGGCGTGCAATATTACCGTCACGTGTTTGGATTCGCTGACCATTGCGTCCGCGACACCGGCGAAAGCATGCGGGGGATAAGGCAGGACCCAGAGGCCGGTGTCCATGACCCGGATGGGCCTGGTATCGGCGGCGCGCTGCAAGCGGTCGGCGAATTCCTGTGCGAAACCACCACTCACCAGCGTGGCCCCGCTGCCGGTTTTGTCGCGCAAATAGAGTCCACAAATGGTGCCGACTTGCGCGGTGGTGGCCAGCCCGCCCAGAAATCCATATCGTTCCAACAAAACCACCTGTGCGCCGGCGCGTCCGGCTGCGGTGGCCGCCGCCACGCCGGCTGCACCGCCGCCAATGACCAGCACATCACAGGCACTGGTCGTGGAACCGATACGTGCGGTACTGCTCACGGCCTGCTCCGTCGCATGTGCTCGCCGTAGCTGCTGATGTTCTTCCACTGCGGCCGCACGTTGAGCAGGACCGTGATTTTTTGCCCCAAACGAACCACGGTTTTGCGCCAGTCCGCCGGCGAAGTCCACTCCGCGCGCCGCCGCGCAATCCGGTCCAGTTTCATTTCGGTGTCGTCAGCCAGCCCGGGCGAAAGATAATAAGCCGGTTCGAAGAGGTCCTGATCCGGCTTCACCTGGCCTTCCCGCACGGCCACGTCGGCCATGGACGTGCCTTCGTAAACGCGGATGCCGACGGTGGCAAACACGGCATTGGCGCGCGCGCAACTGTTCAAAAAATTCTGGGTGTCCTCTACGTCCGCCCAGGTTTCACCGGGACCGCCGAACAGCAGGTAGATGGCCATCGGCAGCCCGGCGTCATGCGCCGCCTGCAGGGCAGTCCGGGTTTCCTCTTGTCCGAACGGTTTGTTCAACGCCAACAGCATTTTGTCCGACGCCACGTCCAGTCCGAACTCGACGCCGTTGCAGCCACCCGCCTTCATCGCGTGCGCGAGTTCCGCGTCAAATCCGGTCGGATTACAGAAGGCCGACCATTGGACCGGCAACCGCCGCCGCGCGAGTTCGCGGCAGATGGCCAGCGCGTGGCGGCGGGGATCGTTGAATACGCTGTCCACGAAAAAGAAGTGGCGCGATTTCCCGCGGGAGGCCACGGCGGCAACCTCGTCCACCACGGCCTCCGGCGGGCGCAACCGGTACCGGCGTCCCTCCAGTTGGGGATAAATGCAGTAGGCACACTTGAACGGGCACCCGCGTTTGGTCTGCACGCCCACAAACCCACCACGCCGGAGGTAACGTTGGTAACGGCAGAGCTCATGCGCCGGCATCGGCAGCTGAGCGAGCGGTTCAATCGCTCTCGCGGGCATGGCGTTCAGGCCATCGTTTCCGCCGCGAGTGACGACCCCTTCAATTCCTTCCAAAGAACGCCCGGCTTCCAATCGCGCCAGCACTTCCGGAAACGCGCGCTCACCTTCGCCGATCACTCCGCAGTCGGGCATCAACCGCCGCATCCAGCCTTGCGGTGAAACGGAAAAACCGGTGCCGCCCAGGATCAACGGCCCGGCGAAATGCTGCCGCACCATTTCCGCCAGTTCCCGCACCTCGTCGAAATACAGACGCGGCGCAAACGACCAGCAGTTGTCCAGGTTCCGGATGCCGAACGCGACGGCCTGGAAATTATCCGTTGCCAGCGCCTTGCGCAGCGCCTTTTGCGGACTCCATTCGGTTCCCAAATCCAGAAATGTTACCTCGTGGCCGGCGGCTTGCGCGGCGGCGGCAACGCACAACGCCCCCAGCGGCGCGACGGGATAAGGCGAGCGCTCCCGATTGGTCGCCACCAGGAGCACTTTCATGATAATGCCTCCTGCAGCAACGCCTTGCGCACGTTCCGTTCCAGCCCGTCCACTTCGGCCGGAGTCAGACAATCGTCCACCCACGACAGAATGGTGGACAGCCGGTTGCCAAATCTTAAGAACAATACGGTCAAGCCGGGTGCCCGCCAACAGGGGATGAGATGAGTGGCATCCAGAATCCGGCCGCCACACAATTCCATCATGCCGGTGCAGATTTCACCCGAATCCGAAAAACTCAGGGAAGCGACCTTGCCGCGGGTCGGTTTCCCCAGATGATGCGCATAATATCCCAGCGGCAGCGGTTTGAACATTTCCAGTGCGGCCATGCAGCATTCCGGGAAACGGTCGCGGATCTGGTCCATCATCTGCCGGCTGAGTTCGCCGACGATGTCCGTGATCCGTCCGGCGAGTCGCGGTTCGATGCGGTAAAACAGAATGGAAAGATGATTGGAAAAAATCGGGCCTTTCGCGCCGTGCCGGCGCGTGTCATGAGGCACCGGAACCAGATACGCCCCGTCCCGGTTGCCGCGTTGGACTGCGAGGGCATGCAAGGCCCGGATCGAAGCCGCCAGATAAAAGTGGCTGCGCCGGAAACCGGCGGTGATCTGTTGACTGCGGGCATCGATGCCGGCGGTTTCCGTTTCGGTGAAGCGCAGGACGCGGCGATGATTGCGGCGCGGGCCGGACTGGACGCCGGGCGGCAGGAGGCTGAAGAGCGGCTCCTTGCCGGATTCATGCAGCCACTTTAACGAACCATGCGCCTGTTTGGCGTTTGACCACCAACCGGCAATCCCACCGCCGCGAGCCGTTTGCCGCGGGCTGACAAAATCCTGGAGGGTCGGCGCTCCGTTCGCCGCACTGTTGGCATTGAGATGACCCAATAAAAAATCCAATCCGCGCGCATCCAGGAGCGTGTGGTTCCAGGAAAGATACAAATGACTGGTTCCATCCACGTGCCGGACCACATCAAAGGTCAGCCCGGGCCCGTGTTCCGCGCGCAATTCGCGTTCTGCCACCGCCTTGGGCAGCGACCAGGACGTTTCCCCGCCGCCATTTTGATCGGTGTGTTCGAAGAAAATATCTTTGGGTTTGGATGCCGTTCGCCAGACCGGCGGTAGCAACGGCAGCGGCCGGACCAGACGCGCTCGCGCCAGCCAGTCCATCATGGGCGATTCGGCGACGCGCCGGCGCAGCCGGTCCGCGTCAAAGCCCCGGTCCAGTTGGAAAATGGCGCAGCAAACGTTGCCCGGCAGGCCAAACTGCCGCATCCGGTGGTCCTGGCCGTGCATGAAATAATCTCCGGCAGCCGATCGAATCTGACGGGGCAGGTCAGGCATAGAAAACGGACGGTTGGCGCTCAGGTTGACGAGTGACCATTGCGCGCCAGTTCGGAAATGCAATTGGCCAGTGTGGCCATCGAGGTCAGATTATTGCCCGTCAGGTGCGAATCCGGCACCCGGACGCCGATGACGCGTTCGCAAAAGAGCAGCAACTCGACCAGCGCAAAGGAATCAATGCCGGCCTGGGCCAGCGGGCTGTTTTCGTCAAAAGCCGTTCCTTCGGCGACGAAATTGGTCCGCGCGAACTGGCAGAGCTGCGCGGCGATGGTCTTGGGGTCCTTCTCGGGAGTCATTGCTCGATTGGGTCGGTGACGAAGCAGCGGCCAGGGGTGGCCGCAACCACAGAGATTGCCGGTGAAAAAACCGGTCGGCGTTCGAACCCGGCCTTTGCACAAGCGAAGAAGCAGTGATTAGGGTCAATGCTCATTTTGCATAAGTATGGCGCAGCTTAAAATAGCGTCAAGCATGGAAGCTTGAAGTGATTTTCAGCATTATGTGCTTGCCCGGCGTCTCGGCGCCGGAACATGCTATGCCCGATGGCAGAATCTGTTCCCGAGCCAATGGCAATTCCGCAAGTCGCCGCCCCCGCCGGCCTTTCCAAGGCCAAGTTTATTACCATTAAAATCATCGCCTTGACGGCGCTGACGCTGGTGCTGGGTTTTGCCCAGGGCTGGGCATCCTCCCGGTGTTACAAACCCGACCACGTCGCCGGTTTCCACATGGGCCTGCTGCACGGAATGCTGATGCCGGCCGCGTTGCCGGGCCTGCTGATGGGACAGGACCTGCCGATTTACGCGCCAAACAATTCGGGGCGTCCCTACAACATCGGCTATATTTTTGGCATCAACACCTGCGGCACGATTTTTTTTGGCATCGCCTTCTGGCAACCACGACGCAGACGCTCCTGACCATTTATGATTTACGATTTATGATTGATGATTTTTTCCAGTAGGCAGATTCTTTGGTGTGTGAACCCTGCCGAACTCAAAGCGGGAACCATGCAATTTGCCGTTCGCGTGCTTAAACTTGCGGACGCATTGCCGAACAAACCGTCGGGAAGAACGATAGCCAACCAGGTGGCCAGGAGCGGTTGCTCGGTCGCATCGAATTATCGCGCTGCGTTACGCGGCAAATCGCGCGCTGACTTCATCAACAAGATCACGACGGTGCTGGAGGAAGCCGATGTAACTTCGTTTTGGATCGAGCTGACCGCGTTGGCGGGTCTGCTGCCGCCAGGACGATTGGCGAAACTCCTTGCCGAAGCAGAAGAATTGACAAAAGTTTTCAACGCCACTCGCACCACCGCTCGCAATCATAAATCATAAATACATTCAGTACGGCCAGTCGCAAAAAATCTCCACCACGCTCACCACGCCGCCGCCCCAATAGCGGCTCGGACCGAAGGTAAACACCCGCCGCTTCCGCTCGTACACGAGCTTGACGGGGTGTTCGGGGATGTTCGGGTCGTACGCCTCAAATTCCATGGTCTGTTCCGATTCCTTCAACCTATACAGCACGATGCCGTGGTTGATGGTGATGCGCGGAAAGCGGAACAGATGCACGAGGCTCAGGCCGCGTTTGGGCAGTGATGCTTTCAGCTTTTTCGCCATCATTTCGCGATGCCAAGGCATCATGGGAAAAATCATGCGCCAATGACTGCGCAAAAAATAGGATTGCCAGGGACCGCCCAATTCCGCCTTGAGCAGCGATTCATGAGCCCGGCTGAACGAACGCAGGCCATCGTAGCCGGGAACCGCCACGCACTTGGATTCCGCGCCCGCCCGGCGCGGATCGCGGGCGACAATCTGGCGGATGAGCCGCCGGTAAGCTTCCGGTTCCACCGCGGGCTGTTCCGGTGCGAAACGGGCGTGATAAAAGAACTGCCGCGTGGAGCGCACCATAACGAAACAACGATGATAATAAGTCGGCGGCGGGTCGGTGTTGAAGGTGGTCATCGCGCCGGTTATCGGGTCGAAATGATATTGCCACACCAGTTCGTGAGGATACGCAAAGGTGTCGCGTTCAAACTGGAAAGTACGGAAGGATTGCTCGGTCGGCGCCATCATTTTAACCAAATGGCCAGCATCTACATATTGAAAAGCGAGTTCGGCTTGCATCTGGAGAATTTGGAAACTTGAAGTTCCAAATTGGAACTTCAAGTTTGGGTGGGTGGGGCGCGTCACTCCGTGCGCGCCGATTCTGTCGAGTGCGAGCGGCGGGCAGAGGACTGCCCGCCCTACTTTGTCCCGACGATATCGCTCCTGATGGAGCTTGATTCATTTGTGTTGCCATTTTTACAAAGGTGCCAGCTCTACGGGCTTTGAAAAATCCATGTTCATCCGTGGCCATCCGTGGCCGAAAATTCAAACGCCGGTTGCCCTGTTATCTCATACCCGCCAGGGTGAGTTCGGCGGACAACACCTTATTGTCCGCGATAAAGGCCGAAACCGCGGCTTGAATCAAATAATCCAATCGGCCGGTGATGGCGGCCTCAATGCGCAGGGTGTCGCCGGGTTTGGCCGAGCCAAGGATTTTAACGGCGCGGAGCGCGGACAGTTTCATCCGCGGCCAGGTGGGATTGGCCGGGTCTTCCTGCGCCACCATGCCGGCCACCTGGGCGCCGGCTTCCACCAGCAGCACGCCCGGCATAATCGGTTCGCCCGGCAGATGGCCTCGCAGATAATATTCGTCGCCGCGCACGCGATATTCACCCACGCCTTCCTTGCCCGGCGTCAGGCTTACCATCCGGTCCACGAACCGGAATTCCGGCCCGTGCGGCAGCGATTTCATGGCCAGTTGCAGGATTTCGGGCGACGCGCTCATGATTTTACTCCGGGAGCGCCGGCATCCTTGCCGGCGGGTTCACGCTGCGACAGGCCGGCAAGATCAGCCTTCGTCAGACTACGGCGCGACAGGTGTCGGCGCTCCCGGGAATATATTCGGCCCACGTTCATTGCTTCAGCGGCTCAACCACAGTGTAATCCGGCGGCAGTTTGGCTTCGAATTGGGTGGGATCAATCGGCTGGTTGAGTACCACGTTGGTGAAATCGTTCCGCAGACTGGAGCCGTCGGCGAATTTCATTTCCGTCGCGGCAATCGTGAAATCGTTTGTATGAAAACCGATCACAATTTCGCTGATGAATTTGCGGGCGGAATCGCTTTTGGGTTGGAGCGTCATTTCCAGCATCGCATTCGTTTCCGCCGCCGACAGCAACCGGAAACTTTTTTCCATGGTGGCGCGGTCGCGGGGCAGGGTGGCGTCGAGCAAGGCCAGCGCGTCTTTGATTGGGCCGGTCGGAACCGCGCCAAGCGCATATTTTTCCACCTGCTTGAGCCGGGGATAGATGATAAGCAACTGGTCCGGCTGGCGGAGCACAATGGTCTGCACCGGCTGGCCCAGTTCCCAGCGGAACTCGCCCGGCGTTACCCAGACCTTGCCGGTGGACACCAAGGGCTGGTTCAACACTTTGAGCTGGCGCGTCTGAATAAAGTCGGCGGACCAACTGTGCGTGTTGGTTTGCACTTCAAACCATTTGTCGAATTGCGCGTCGTAATCTTCGGCGTGCAAGACGGTTGTTGCCGGCAAAAAAAAGAAACAAAACAATAGCAATTTCAGAATTTGAAAACATTCAACATCCAACCTCCAACATTCAACACCCAACGCTTCACGCTGCGTGCGTTCCTTCAACCTTGGGCGTTGAATGTTGAGCGTTGAATGTTTCCGGGGAAACCAGGTCAGACTTGTTTCGGCCAGATGGGAGTGAATTGATACCATTGGTCAACATCCTTGCGAATTTCCGGCTCGAATGCACGCAGGATTTGCTGCGTCAGTTGCCGACGCGCCTCGCGCTGGCCCAGCGCCCGGCGGTCGTACGTGAATTCCGGCAGCACTTTTACGGCGTAACCATTCGGCCGGCGGACAATCGTCACGCCAATCAACGCGCAGCCTGAGGCCCGCGCCAGTTCCGCCGCCGCCAGTGACGCTTCAAACGGGTGGCCGAAAAATTCAGTCGGGACACTGCCGCGTTCCGGCGGCCGGTCCAGCGAGATGGCCAGGTCCGCTCCGGCCTGCAGTTGTTTGATGACCTCCACAAAGGCGAAATCATCCTGGCCGATGACCAGCGTCTCGACGCCGCACCGCCGCCGCGCCTCGATGCGCAGATCGGTCAGACCGTCGTCCGGCTCGGCCTGCGTGAGAATCGTCAGCCGGATGCCCAGTTGCGTCAGTAACAGGCCGCCGTGCTCCCAATTGCCGAGGTGCAACGTGATGAAGAGCGTGCCGTGCCCGCGGCTCCGCGCGGCGCGGATTATTTCCAGTTCACCCGGATTGGTGAGCCAGTTCTGCACCGGCACACCGCTCTCCACGCGCCACAAATCCACCATCTTCGCCGCGAATTTCCGATGAAGCCGGTGGGCGGTTTGTTCGGCCGTTGCGTGGTCGCCGGCAAAGAGCGGCAGAAAATTTTGCACGACCACTTCGCAGCGATGGCGTTGAAACCGCCAATAGAGTTCGGCCACCATCACGGCGAATCCTTTCACCAACCCCAGCGGCAGGATGCGGACGATGACCAGTCCCAGCCGCCACAAACCGGCGCGATAAAAAGCAGGTTGAGTGACGGGTGACGGGTGACGAGTGACGAGTAAACCTTCGCCACCGCGTTGGTTTTTAGACTGTGGACTGTGGACTTTAGACTGTGGACTGAACAACCTCCACCACGTCGGCAGCAGGAAAACCGAAATCAGCATGTTCGCGCCGATGCCCACCGCGCACACCCTGCCCAGGCTGGCCATGCCTGGATTACTGGAAAATCCCAGCGACCCGAACCCGGCCACAGCCGTTCCACCGCACAACATCAACGCGCGTCCGACGGAACGCCGGACCAAATTGAGATCACCGCCGTGCCGGCGCAACGCAAGCTGGATAAAGATGGTGTAGTCCACGCCGGTGCCGAGCATCAGCGGCAGCGCCATGAGGTTCATCAGGTTCCAGGTCCAGCCGCTCACCGTCATGATGGCCAACAGGCACAGTCCGCTCAGGCACAACACCGCCACGCCCAGCAGGATTTCCGTCGCCCGGCGAAAGGCGAACCAGAGCGAGAGCAACACCAGCGCGACCATCGGTGTTACCACCTCCCACATCCTGGATTGCACGCGCTTCAATGTCGCACCGCCCAGCAGTTCCCAACTGGAAAGCAACGCGCCATTCCCGGCCAACTGCCTGGACAAGCCGGCCAATGCCGCCGGCTCGACTCGATTCGTGGCGGGATAAACCAGACCCATCACCAACCATTCGTCTGGTGTTCGAGTGATGAACCGTTTCAGCAGCCATTGGCTCAGGTGATTGGTCGGCCAGAACACGTTCGTGCCGGCACCGGCACGCGCCCATGAATGCACCAATTCCTCCGTCAGGACCAGCGCGTTTGAGTTGAAACCTTCCGCCAGTGCCGCATTCTGCAGCAATGGGCCTTTAGTTCCCAGAACCGTTGCCGTTGCCCGGTTGGCTTTCTGAAATTCAACCCTTGGCCATAGCGCCGTCGGCAAAAGAAATTGGCCAATGACATGGTTTGAAACCGCGCCGTTCAGCAATTCGTCGGCGTTGGTGAGGCGCTGATAAACTTTGGATTCGTCCTTGCCGGAAATGATGACCCACAATGGCTGCGGCGGCAGTCCCAGTTCCGACGTGATTTCGTCGAGCGTGGTCTGCGCCTCGCCGTGTTGCGGTTGCAAGGCATTGCCGGTCCGGTCCAGGCCGGGCTGGCGAAAATATAACACCACACCCGCGCCGAGCAGAATCAGACCGGTCAGCAACAGCACGGGGCGCGGACGGCTCGTCCGCGCTACGGAGCTCGCGGGCGAGCCGCCCGCGCTCCCGGTTGGTTGTTGTGGTGCGACGAAATAATTCCACCAGCGGAATACGGGTTGGTCCGGACGCGGTTTCCTGCGTTCGGGAAACAGCGGCGGCAGGTAGATCATCACCATGACGAGGGCCGACAAGGCGATACCGATGGCCACCAGCGTGCCGAGCTGTCCCAGGCCGGGCAACCCACCCAGGTTGAGCACCAGGAACGCGCTCATCGTGGTGATGGCCGCCCACAAAATGCTCGGGGCAATTGCGCGTCGGATTTCCGGCACCGTCATTTGCGGATGCGCGAGCGCTTCCTGGTAATGCACCACGGCGTAATCGACGGCCAGACCCAGCAACACGGCGGCGAACCCCAGGCTCACCACGCTGACCGTCCCCAGAACCAATCCGCCCAGCGCCAGCGTCGCGCCCAATATCAGCATCAGCAGCGCCAGCAGCCACAACATCGGCCGCCAGCGCCGGTGCGTCAGCCAGAAGAGCAGGGCGATGACAGTGGAAGTGATGCCCACCGAATGGCTCATGTCGCGTTGCATGCTCGCGGCGATCTCCTCCACGAACACCGGCCGCCCGGTGTAACGCACCACGACATTATTCCATGAACCGGCTTGTAGCGCAGTCGTCCCGACGGCGGGTTCACGCACCGTCTCGGTGCGTGAATTGGACAATGGCGGCGAGACGCCGCCAGAACCCGCAGGCGAGGACGCCTGCGCTACAATTGCATGAATCGCTTTCAACCAGCTTGCGCAGGAACGGTAACTGCCCAGATCCACGGCGGATTCGACGTATAACAAACGGAATTTTCCGTCAGGCGACGCAAACATCTGCTGGTTCTGGCCGCTGGAAAAGCCGGCGAGATTGGTCAGCGCCGGCACGGTCAGCAAATTGAATGGATCGTACTCGCGCCGGGCCAGGTCCATCGGCGACATGGACGTGGCGAGTGCTTCCTTGGTCTGCTCCAGCGCGGACCTAAGTTGGTCCGGCGCCAGACGATTGGTTAGTGCAGAAAAATCATTCGGCGATTGATTGAACCACAGCCAGCCGAGCAATTCGCCCAGTTGCTCCGGATGTTCATTCCACGGCGCCTGCCAGGCGACCTCCGAAACCAGATTGGTTTGCTGTCGTAAACGGTCCGCCAGCGCGCCCGCTAACCGTTCCGCCTGCTCGGCATCCGGCGCGCGGAGGGTGATAATCAGTTCGCGCGCGTTCGCGAAATGCCCCTGGTAAAGTTTCAGGCCTTGGACCGTCGGCTCGTCCGGCGGCAACAGGTCGAGGATATCCACGTCGAAGCGCAGCCGCCAGAGCCCGAGCCCGACCGCGACCAGGAGCAATGCCCACCACCAGCGTTTGAGGAATGAACTCACGGTGAAAGGTAACCTTCCAGGATTTCGCCGGTGCGGGTATTTTCCAGCCGCCAACCGCCGTCCGGTTTGCGTCCAAAAAGCAAGGGCGGGGGAAGTGGTTTTCCGGCCAGCGCCGCGGGTAGATAGAGCCAGGCAAACCGGACGGGTGCCAGCCCGTGCCCGGAGAAACTGTACTGCTGTTGTGGAAACCGGATGAGCCAACGGTTGGTGGTGGTCTGCGCGAACACCATGGACAACGGTGTCTTATCGAACTGAATGAGGGCGCGGCCATCCGGGTTGCTGGCCAGCACGAGGTCGCCGCCGAATTCCGGCAGGCCCTGTTTCGGCCGCCAGAGCGCCTGGCCTTGTTGAACATGCCAGTCCGGACCGGAAGCCATGAACAAACTTTGGGTCGTCGTCTGGCAGCCGCACAAAAGCGCGACCACGGCCAGCGAAACAGACCGGAGGAAAAAGCGAGAGTAGCAGCCGACGTGAGTCGGCTCTGATTTCGGAATTTGCCAAGGAGATTTGAGCCGGCTGACGCCGGCTGCTACGAGAAGGAAGCGATTGGAAAAGGCTGTTAATAACCGCATGTAACGCGGTTATTGTTGCGGAAGCCCGATGCTTGTCAACGCTTCAACAAAAGCGTTCAGTCATTCTTGCTCGTGATATGGCTTGTTTTGCTCGTAAAGAGAAAGCCTTTGTTGAGCAGGTGCCACCGCCGCCTCCGGCAGATTCATTTCCAGCGACTTTCTCTGCCATTTTATGGCTTCTTGGAAATTGCCAATATCCGCATAAGCCGCCGCCAAGGTTCCGATATAGTTCCATTTGCTCCATTGGAGCAATTCACATGCTTGCCGAGACAATTGTACAGCTCTTTTGCCATTTCGAAAAGCCGGGTTCGCGCATGTCGCAAGAAGCCATGCAAGATTGTTGTGCGCCACCGAATGTTTCGAATCAAGCAAGGTAGCCTGTTCGTAATCATGAATTGCCTTGGCGAAATCGCCCTTGTGCCGATAAGCAAGGGCACGGTTGACATAAACTGCGGCAACGTTTGGCTTTATCATAGTTGCCCTTGGACAAGACGTCATAACCCTTCTCAGACAAGGCGTGGATTTTTTCGTCGGTCGTTTTATTTCTCGCCGCGCCAAAATTGAAAAGCCCGCCCAACATATCTTCCACCGTTCACTTTTGAAAACATTCGTGGTCAACAATAAATCCTCATTGCCTGAATTTCCACAGTTAAAATTCAGCTTTGGAACGAATGGGGGACACACCCAAACTCAGGAGCACTTACAACTTCACCGTGCGCAGCCGGAGCGCGTTGCTGACGACCGAGAGGGAACTGAAACTCATCGCCGCGCCGGCAATCATCGGACTTAGCAGGAGGCCTACCACCGGATATAAAATTCCCGCTGCAATCGGCACGCCCAGCGCGTTATAGACGAAGGCAAAGAACAGATTTTGCCGGATGTTCTTCATCACGCCCCGGCTCAGAGCCAGCGCCTTGACGATGCCTTGCAGGTCGCCCTTTACCAAAGTGATGCCGGCGCTTTGGATGGCCACGTCTGTGCCGGTGCCCATCGCAATACCCACGTGCGCCTCGGCCAGCGCCGGCGCGTCATTGATGCCGTCGCCGGCCATCGCCACGACCTTGCCTTCGGCCTTCAGTTGCCTGACCAGTTCATGTTTGCCTTGCGGCGTCAGCTCCGCTCGGACTTCGTCAATGCCCAGTTCCTTTGCCACGGCCTCGGCGGTCTTCCGGTTGTCGCCGGTGCACATGATGACCTTCAATCCCATGCCGTGCAGCGCCCGGATGGCGGCGGGCGTGGTTTCCTTGATCGGATCGGCAATGCCAATAATGCCAACGGCCTCGTCACCCACTGCGACCCAGACCACCGTCTGCGCCTTTCCCTGAAGGTGCTCTGATGACTGCTTCAAGTCATCGGGAATCGCCACGCCGGATTCGCTTAGAAATTTCTCCTTCCCGACGCGAACCATTTGGTCGCCGATTTTTCCCGACACGCCGCCGCCGGTTGTTGATTCAAAATCACTCGCGGGTAGCAGGGCGATTTGCTTTTCCTTCGCCTCCTCCACAATTGCCCGTGCGAGCGGATGTTCACTGAGTTGTTCGACGGAGGCGGCGAAGCTGAGGATTTGTGCGTCCTCTCCTGAATTTGTAGCAGCCGACGTGAGGAGGCTCTGATCAATTGACGATTCGTCAGTTTGAGCCTCCTTACCTCGGCTGCTACGGAGAGAAAAAATACTCACCACCTTGGGTTTCCCGGCGGTCAGGGTTCCGGTCTTGTCGGTCAAGAGATGCGTGACCTTTTCCGTCATCTCAATCGCTTCGGCGTTGCGGATGAGAATACCCGATTGCGCGCCGCGGCCCACGCCGACCATGATGGACATGGGCGTCGCCAGACCCAAAGCGCAAGGGCAGGCAATAATCAGGACCGACACCGCATTAACCAGCGCATAAGCCATTGCCGGAGCCGGCCCCCAAACGGCCCAGACCACAAAAGTGATGGCGGCTGTACCGATAACCGCCGGCACGAAATAGCCCGCCACGTTGTCCGCCAGTTTCTGGATGGGCGCGCGGCTGCGTTGGGCTTCCGCCACCATGTGCACAATTTGCGCGAGCAACGTTTCGGAGCCGACCTTCTCGGCCCGCATCAGAAAGGCGCCCGTCTGATTGACGGTCGCGCCGACGACGGCGTCATTCTTTCCTTTGGTCACCGGCATCGGTTCGCCGGTAACCATGGATTCGTCCACGTTGCTTCGGCCTTCGATAATCACGCCGTCAATGGGGATTTTCTCACCGGGCCGGACGCGCAGCAGGTCGCCTTTGTGGATCTCGTCCACCGGCACATCCTGTTCCTGGCCGTCACGGACGCGATGCGCGGTCTTGGCCGCCAGCCCGAGCAATGCTTTGATGGCCTGGCCGGTGCGACTGCGCGCTTTGGCTTCGAGCATTTGTCCCAGCAACACCAGCACCGTGATGACCGCCGCGGCTTCGAAATAAAGTCCTACTTCGCCGTGCTGCCGGAACGATGGCGGGAAAATACCGGGAGCGACGACGGCGACAGCACTATAGATGTATGCCGCGCCGATGCCGGTGGCGATGAGCGTGAACATGTTCAATTGCCACGTCTTTACCGAGCGCCAGGCCCGGCCAAAAAACATCCCGCCCGCCCACAGTACCACGGGCGTGCTCAACAGAAATTCCAGCCACTTGGAAATAGCCTTGGGAATCCACTGCTCAATTCGCAAACCGGGAATCCATTCGCCCATCGCCAGAAATAGAACGGGAATGGTCAGGGCCAGGCCGATCCGGAATTTGCGGGCGAGCGCGCGGATTTCACTGTCGTCCTCCGGCTCGGCGGAAACGGTTTTGGGTTCCAGGGGCATCCCGCACTTCGGGCAATCGCCCGGATGGTCCTGCTCGATTTCCGGGTGCATCGGACAGGTGTAAATGGTTTTGCCCGCCGGGGCGGTCCAGAGCGGGTTCCGCTCCAGTGCCATGCCGCATTTTGGACAATCCCCCGGTTGGTCCGATTCCACGCCGGGACACATCGGACAAAAATACTTCGCGTTCGACGCCGGCTGAACCGCCATCTCACCGTGATGCATGTGGGAATGATCGGAGGGCGGAGGGCGGAGGGCGGAGGGCGGGGTTTCGGACGCGAGGAATTTCTGCCGGCAATGGTCGCTGCAAAAGTAATAGGTCTGTCCATCGCGCTCGGCGCGTAACGCGGACTTTTCGTCCACCATCATGCCGCAGATCGGGTCGGTCGCCATAACCATCTCATCTTCGCAGTTCTCACCAAACCGTCAAATATTTGGACATACACCAGATTTGTGATTCAAACGATGAAATATTTTTTGCATAACATAATTTCCAATCGCTTTCGGCATCTCCAAAAGTCGTTGGCCAGAGGGAAAATCAGTTTTACCGGTGGGGATTCGCAGATTGGCCCCGGAGATGCTGGCACAAGCGAGTTAAGACAGGAAATTTTATGAAAAACGGAATTCTATTGGGTTTGTGCGTCGTTCTGATCACAGGTTTCAGTTCCGTCCGGGCGGACGACACCCCGGAACAGGCTGCCGCGCGGGCGGCATTGGAACAAAAAATGTACGAGCTGGACCACCCGGACTCCCAGCCATCCGCGGACGTAAATTCCGAGGCGACGGTGGCGGCCCAACCCGCCGAGTCCGCCTCCAATGCCACGGCCACGGCCACGGCCAATGAGGTGACTCAGCCAACGGTTTCGGCGGCGACAAACCCGGCGGCCACTCCGGCCACGGAAGCTCCTGCTGCCGCCAGTGCTGAAGCCCCGACCAGCTCCATATCCACTGCGGAGGTTCCGGCTGGGGTTGCTTCCACCACTGAAACTTCTGCGGCTGCCACTCCTGCAACTGAAGCTCCGATTGCTGAAACTTCGACCAACCCCGTCTCTGCTTCTGAAGCCACAGCGACAGCAACTCCAACGGCCGCTCCGGTCACCACTGCTTCAGATATGGCCGCCGCCCGTACCGCCATGGAACGGGAAATGTACCAGTTGGACCACTCTCAAGCCCAGCCGTCAACGGATACAAATTCCGCGACTGTGGCGGCACAGCCTGCCGCGTCCCTCACTACGGCAGCCGACACAACTACTGCCCCAGCGGCGGCTC
>DASZAB010000065.1:0-8331 GCA_035945675.1 Verrucomicrobiia bacterium
TCCGGCCCGCAATCGCCTTTCCATAGAATTGGCCGGTACCAACTGAGGATATGAGCCAGCAAAAGCATGTTCAGGTAGTGCTGGACGCTCCTCCTTGGCGGTCCCTTTCGCTTAGCACGCGCTTTTGGTCCGTGGCGTATATCGCCACAAACAGGAAAATTCGTGTGCCAAGCTGGTGGGATGATGTCGCCGACAAGTGGGTTGGCCTGCATGGCGAGGATAACGTTCTTTACCTCTTCCAGCTCGACCCCTTTGATGATGTTTTTCATAGTAGAGCAGGTTTTGTGCGCCGCCTGAGAAAACAGGTGGAAAATGAAGCTGCGGATGCAGCCGGAAGAAACCTGCGGCCCGAAGGCCACGACGCACAAAACCAGAATGTCGTTATCATTTTCACTCTTGAGCGGTTTCTCAGGCCGCTGTTCCATAGAACGGAATAACTACCATCATTTCGTGGCAAGTGTGCTCAGGCAGTTTTCCGCCCGGAAAAGACGGCGCATTCCACCACTATCGACGTGATTTGGCGCAGTAGAACCGCCGGGAGATATTTTTTAGCGAATTGGAGAATCGTTTATTGACGACCAGGTAATTTTTGTCAACAAATTCTCTCCAACTCAGTGGTTCTTCAACCTTCAACGTCCAAACACCAGAGTTACCCGCCAAAATGGCGCAATGGCCGACCAGTAAGAGCAGCCCCTTTCTGACAATCTGATCAATACGTGAGTTTGCACGAATCCGGCAGCACCAGCTCACCGAAAATGCGTGCATTGGGGCCGCTCCCGATGCGGCGTCAAGAGTTGAAACACGCGAAGTCGAAAGACATCCTGAAGTTGAAAAAGGAAACGCCGCCCCGTGCGGCCATGCAACGGGACGGCGTTCGGCCAAATGACAGGCCAGAGTAGAACCTGTACGGGAGGGCAAGTCAATCCAACAAGACCGCAGTCCGGCCAATTATGCCAACCTATTCAGAAACGAGTTTTTGCAGCGCGGTGATAATGTGAAACATTCCTGCCGTGTCCAAACCGCAATATGTTTCCAGTTCCCGCCGCACGCGCTTGCGTTCTTCTGCCGACACATCGCCAAACGTTACCCGCAGGTATTCCCTGGACGCCATGTCGCCCGCTTGGATCGCCAAATGGTCGTAGCCACAGCCCGTCAGCGCTGGTAGCACGCTTTTCATGCTCGCTGACCCATTTTGGCCCAGGCCGTAATACTGGAACGCCCTGAAAGGCTTCAGAAGGTCAACAAACCGGGTTTCGACACCGCTTAGCCACCTTTGAAATTGCGGGTATAACTGACAACACTCCTTCAAGCGGCGCTGCTCAAATTGTTGATTGTAAACGAGAATTGATCCGGTTTCCGGCAGCCAATCACGTAACTTTTGGAGGAATTCGAGCCGTGGGTCAGCCCGACCATCGGCCAGAAACATCCGGTGTTCCGGCTGGTTGTCGGGTTTCCTGACAGCGTGCAAGCTGAACTGAAACGGCACCGGTGCAAATGGTACCGTGTTGTCGAACAACGGGATGGCCGTGGCGAAAGGTTCAAAATCCAGAAAACTGGCCGGATATTTGATCTGACGCAGAAACGCCCGGATCGCTGGTTTGTTCACGTGCGGCTCCCCTCTTATCGCTACCTGCCGTTGAATTCTCTGATTGGTCGTGAGTTTGAAATCGTCAGGGATGTCGGCAATCTTTGTGATTCCCGTAGCCAGCAATCGGAAACGTTTCGCACCGCCTCTGTACAGTTCAGTCACGTTTCCATCGGGTAAATGCCCCCAACATGCGCTCTGGAGTGGACAGCGGTGCGGATGATCGCAGTGTCGTCCGATCTGGATTGTTGGGGCTTGTGGCAGGCGAATGGTGCGAAACATTTCGTCAACGTTATCCTCGATGTTTCGGCTCAACGCTGAAACTTGGTCCGCTACGTCTTCCAGAACGAAAAACCGGCGAGGATCAATGGGACCATGCCTCACAAAAGAGGAGTTGATATGGGCAAGAATACAACGCCTGATCTTCAATCCTGCGCCACCGAGCACATACGCCTGAAACGCCAAGTCGTGACGGTGAATTTCTTCCACCCTGGTCGTGGATTTTGTTTCGATCAAATCCCAACTGTCATAGTCAGCCGGAACCAAAACGTCCGCACGAGCGCAGCAGCCATTGAAAACAAAGGCCGGTTCGTAAAGCGGACAACGCTGCTGAAGCATCTGGTCTGTAATCGCAACCGCTTCTTCAAAGTCCCTGCTACGGATTTCAATACCACCTGGGAATAACTGCCAAGCCAGTTGACCGACTTTCTTGCCTTCCGCGAATACAGAAAGCATTTGCGGGTCCGGCGCTGGAATCAGATGCGGCGCATTACGGGTGTGCCAGATCAGTTTCGGGCATTGAAGATCGCGAAGAAAATCCGTTTTCGACAGGTACATTGTGGCTGTTGCGGCTGGTGATGTCATGGTCATATTTCCTTGTCAGGGGATTGGGTCGAATTCGCCTTCCAGCACAGGCATTGCTTCGTTGAATTGTGCCAGCGAATTCCGCCACAAAAACGAAACCAGAACCCGGTCGCCAGTCTGGTCAATTATTAACTCGCCCTGTCTAATCCTAAACCCTGCCTGGGACAATATGTGCCGAATATGCCGAAAAAACAGCCGATGATCGGCTACACGCCGGGCGTCTTTGCGAACAGCCCGAATGACCACGACCGGGTGCGTTGCCACTTCTTCAACCTTTATAACCCTGTAGCCGCCGCAAGCGAAAATGAACCTTAATTTGAACGCAATTGGCGTCTCACCGGGCATGACCTCAAAGATTGGGAAGAAAACATCTTTGAAACCATCATCGTCAAAACCCGGCGTGGTGTTGAGGGCAGCGACCTCAAATTGAGGTGGTGATGTTCGTTTCATTTTTCGGAAATTTCAATGTTCCACTATTGACGCGACGGCATCTGCCATTACCGGTGAGGCGGTGACTGGTTCGACCGCCGCTTCCGGCTGCGGCATCGGTATGATATTTTCGTCCGTGGGCGGTATCACGTTGAACCACGCCTTGGCCGTTTCCAACAGCACGGATTTTGCCCGGTAATGTTTTTCGATTTTGTGCGGTGAATTGCCACATTCATCAGCAACCAGAACTGTGTTGCCCAGAATCTGGGATCGATAACTAATGTAGGAGTGTCGGCATCCATTCCTTTTCCAAACGATTCCCGCGTTACGAGCGATAAACTTTGACAAATCATCAAGGCCCGTCAGACTGTTCCATCGAGCTGGTAATATCAAACCACTTCCTTTTGGACCATGCTTGCTTAGCCACCATATCAACCACGACTTGGCGTTTTCCAATAACGGCACTGTCCGTGCGTAACCGGTCTTGGTTTGGCTGGCCAGAAGTTCAATTTTGTTTGTTTTCAGTGCGGTGTTGATTTGCTGCCAAGTTATTCGGCTTAGTTCCTCCTTCCGACATCCGCTAAAATTCCAGAGCGCCAAAAACGGAATTAACTCCGGTTCGACCCGGTCCAACATCTGCCGTACCTCCCACGGCTCAAAAATAAGAATGTCACTGCCCCTGACCTCACGCCGTTCCACAGCCTTCACCGGGTTGAATCCAGCCGGAACCCAGTCTCGGTTACCGCTTTGGGCAAATTTGAAAAGTAAACCGACCGCGCCGAGAAATTCGTTGTGAGTTTTGGGAGACCATCCCTTTTCCTCAATCAACGCCTCAACATCGGCAGACCTGACTTCATCCAGCATCTTTGCTCCAAGTTGTGTCTCAAATTGGCGCAGATAACACGCCAAATTGCGGCGGCGGCGTGCGCTCACGCTATTCTTAGCAACAAGAAATTCACGCACGGCGGCGGCGGCCCGCTTGGGCTTAACCGGTCTGTTCGGGCGGTTTTGCCGCCAGAACTCGCACGCCCGTAACAGTTCGTCGGTATTCCCCAAGATTGAAACCGCCTGGGCAAAAAGCGTGGCGGCTGGCAGCAATCGTTTTCCCGTTGGCTCTAAAACTTCCAAAGAGCGGCGCACTTCGTATTTTAATTCATCATTGGCGATCAGCGCACGCTCCTGCTGCTTTCCCTTGGCGAGCATTTCACAAACCTCCCTGGCCTTTTCCCGTGCCGAATGTTCGTCAGTGCGGACATGGCGGACCCTTTTGCCCGACGAATAATCGGCAATGACGAAACGACTGGCCGATTCACGGGTGATCCCAATGGTGACGCCCAGGTAACGGACTTCAATTTTGTCTTTCTTCATGCAACAAAGAACCGATTTTCTAAGTTGCTCGTCCGTTACTGGCACTAAACTGGCACTATTTCTTAGCTCCCTTCAAAACACCCTTGTTTTGCGGGCTTTTAATAAAAAAGCCGTCCCGCATCACACGGGACGGCGTTGTCAGGTTTAAGCGGGTTGATCGTGTCCGTTCAAACCTCAAAGGATTTTCCGCAGCCGCAACTTTGTTTCGCGTTGGGATTGGAGATTTTGAAGCCGCCGCTGGTCAGCGCGGCGCTGAAATCCACCACGGTGCCGCGCAGATATTGTGCGCTGAAAGTATCCACCAGAACCGCCACCCCGTACTGTTCGGACACCCAATCACCGTCGCGTTTTTCGTCGAAGACCATGCTGTACTGCATGCCGGAACAACCGCCTTGTTCCACAAAAATACGCAGCGACTTGCCGGTATTTTCCGGCTTGAGGAGTAGCAATTTGGCCTCCTCGGCCGCGCTTTGGGTGAGCGAGATTACTCCTTCAGCTGTAACGATTTCACTCATTGTTTCCATTTGACTCTAATCCTGGCGCGGGCAGGTGTCAAATGGCGCGTTAATTTTGTGTCGGGTTAATTTTGCCCGGCTCCGATGTGTGCCTGGGCATCGGCGATTTTCTTTTCCAGCGAGTCGCGCAAGGGAGGCAGCAGCTCTTCCAGACGCCGATAGACATTCACCGCCTGTAGCCATTCGCCCAGTTCCTCGACCACGCTCGCCGCCTGAAGTCCGGCTTTTTTCACCCAGAATGGATCCGCCGATTCGCCGTCATGCAGATTTTTTTCATAAAGCACGTCGAGATAATTCTGCAAGGCCTGTTGCAGCAGGTCGGTCTTAGCCTGACCTGTCGCTTGCGCGGCGAGTTTTTCCTGGACCTGCCCGATGCCGACTTGTGCCTGGCTGCGCGCGGCGGCACCCGCCAGTGATGAATTGATGACCTGAGCGTAGGCGTTGGTCGCGTCGCCGTAAAAGTGCGCGCCCTGCGGCTGCCCGGCGAGCTGCAAATAACAGTCACCGATCATACCCCAGGCCAGCGCCGCCTGCTCGGTCTGCGGATACGTTTGACCGATGGCTTTGAACACCTGGATGGCCTGTCCGAAATTGTCCAGGGGATCATTGGTGTCTTGCGACGGCCCCTGCATCAACGCCCCGCCGTAGGCGAACAGCGCTTGCACCAGCACCTCCGGCGGGCAGTTCGTGTCACTCGTCAGGCTGGTGAAATACTGAATCGCATCCGAATAGCCCTGGCGGCCCATGGCCGCGCGCCCGGCCATCAGCTTGGCCTCGTAGGCGAGCCGACCTGAGTTCGGCCAGTTATGAAAGAGCAGTTCGTAATTTCTTTCAGCATCAACGTAATTGGTGCCCGTGTTGTAGAAATAATCGCCAATCCACCATTGCGCGACGGGCGCCCAGCCGTTGGTGGGGAATTGTGCCACGAAATTCGTCAGTATCGCAAAGGCAGCCGTTCCGTTACCGGCCCGGTAATTGGCCATCGCCCGGGCATATTCCACCTGCGGCAACCGCAGATTGTTGGTGTACTGTTTCACCCACCGGTCGTAGAGGTCGATGGCATCGGACCAATTGTCCTCCTGCTCGTAGGTGCGGGCCAGCGCCAGCTCCACTTCCGGCCGCAACGGCGATTTGGGATAAAGCTCCTCAAACTTTTCAAACAACGCGCGCGCTGCCGTCGGCTGCTGCAAATCCGACAGCCCTTCCCCCACCAGCAACACGCTGTTATCGGCGACGTTGCTGGTCGGGTAAATTTTCAAAATCCGCGCCAGCGCGTTGCTGGCACCCGCCACATCTTTCAACACCAGGCACACACGCAACGTCTGGTAAAGCGCCTGCGCACCGAGGGTCTCGTTCACAGCGGGAAAATTCGTGAAATCGTTCGCCACCGCCTCGTAATTGTCCCGCGCCCCGGCATAATCGCCCTGTTTGAACAATGCGTCGCCAAGTTTGAAGTGCGCCACGGCCAGGTCCGGCGAGATAGGAAGTTTTTCCGTCGCGGTTCGGAAGGCGTCAAGGCTGGCGGAGAAGTCACCGTTGGTCCAAAAGCACCAACCGCGGTCCAAATATGCCTTGCCCAGGAGGGGGCTGTCCTTATACGTGACAACGAATTGCTCGAACTCCGCCTGCGCCTGAGCCAGCTTATTCGTGTCCGGCGGCGCGTGGACCACAGCCTGTTTCAAATACATTTCACCCAGCGACAGTCGCGCCACGTCCGCCGAGGCTGAATTCGGAAACTGAGCCAGGAATTTTTCCAGCGATTGCTCGGCGCCGGAAAAATTTGTCTGCGCGGCGGCCAGCGCCGCGATCTTCAAAATGGCCTGCCGCTGCCATGTCTCCGGGACATTCGTCGAAAGATTTTGCTGATACACTTCCTGTGCGGCTTCGGTCCGGCCCAACCGTTCCAGGATGCCGCCTTGTTCGACCACGCTTTCGGCGCGCAAGCCGGGCTGGCCGGTGAGATTCGCCAGCCGGATCAAATTTGTCGTCGAAGCCAACGCGGCGTTGGTATCGTCTCTCGCCAGCTCGACATGGCAAAGCAGTTGGACCTGTTGCCAATTCAATTCCGGCGCGAGCTTCTGCGTCGCTAGTGAATGCAACACTTCCGCCGCCTCACCCAATTTGTTCTGTCGGAGCAGCGCATCGGCCAGCAGCAATTGACCGCGCACCACCCGGTCGTCGGCGGGGGTTTTTTTCGCATTTGCCTGAAACACCGCGTCCGGGGTTTGCAGCAAGCTGCTCACCTGAGACCATTGATCCAATTTGGCGTAGGCGGCCGCTTCGTTCACCACCGCATCCAGGCGCCGGTTGGATTCCGTAAAATCCCGTACCAGCCGGGAGAAGGTTACGGCCGCCGCCGCATAGTCCTCGTTTTGAAATTGCGCCTCGCCGAGCCAGAAGACGTACTGGTCGGCCAGCTGGCCCGCCGGTGATTCATGCGTGGTCAGGAGCTCGATGGCCTGCAAATATTTCGCCTGTTTGATGTCCGCCTCGGCCTGCATCAACACGGCTTCGGGAACGCGTTCGGATTTGGGGTATTTATCGGAAAACTCGGCGAATTCCACTTCGGCGCGGCTCCACATGCCATCCTGAAACGCGCGGGCGGCGGCGGCGTAAGCGCGCTCTTCGCGCGCGTTGGTAGCCAGCAACTGTCCGCCACCCAGCAACAGCGCAAGAGCGATCAACAACCAACGGCCCACCCAAAACATGCCACAACTCTAAACGACGGGCGGGAGCGAAAAAAGCGTGAAATGCGCGCCCGGAAAATCCTTCCCGGTCCGCTTTTTCCAAAATGTCACCGGCTTGTTGCCGAACCGTCTTTGACGAAATTCCGGAAAGGTGGTTGGCTTTCCACGAGAGAGAAGAAAGAAGTCCTACCGACGCCAAGCATGGGCGCTGGCGAATTCTGACCGCCAGCGCCTTCCTCTTTTGCCGGCCGGCAACCGGACCGTTGATTTGTCCGGGCGCCGAATGAGCTTGCCCGCGATTCAAACCTCCGCAGAATGTTTCTTTGTCACGCCCCTGGAAGGGTGGCTGAGTGGTTAAAGGCACCTGACTCGAAATCAGGCGTACGGGTAACCGTACCGTGGGTTCGAATCCCACCCCTTCCGCCATCCTTAAGGTGTTTGTTTTCAATAGGATGGCAAAACCAGAGGAGGCAAGTGCCAGTGAAAGTGCCAGTGAAATCAGTACTGGGGTAAAACACAATTACCACCCCCGTATTAACCGGCCATCACTCGCGAAGACGGGATTCGCTGCCCGTTTGGTGTGGCTGACACACCCCAAGCCACGAACGACTTCATAACTTTCGGACAAAGAATCCGAGTTTATGAAACGTCGCTTCATCCTCTACCGCCGCAAGCTCGGCGGTATGTTCTACATTGAAGACACCGAAACTCGAAAACAGGAGAGCTTGGGCACGAAAGATCGCGCCGAGGCCATGTCTCTGCTCCAAGCCCGCAATGAATCCGTCCGCCAGCCGCAACTGAACCTTCAGATTGCCAAAGCATATCTCGCCGGGACGGATTCGGGAGTTTCAAAACGGACATGGCAGGACGCGTTCAACGCCAT
>DASZAB010000066.1:0-17276 GCA_035945675.1 Verrucomicrobiia bacterium
ACAGTGCGGGTGAGGCTGCAAATGGAATCGTAGATGCCGAGCAAGCCATAACCGGACGGCCCCAATAACACGGCCATCACCTTGGTGCGAACGATGCCAAAGGCAATGTTCAGCACGGACGAACCGCCAATCAGCACCGACGATTTTACTATCTGGCCGTAAGACTTTTCGCCCTTGTTCAAAGTCCCGGCGCTGGTTCTCAATTGAGCCGTAATGGCAGGCATCATTGATGAAGGTCTTTTATGACCTGGTTTGTCCTCTCCGCAACATAATCGGCCTCTTTGACTGTAAGATGCGGCCCCATCGGCAGACTCAGCACGGAATTCGCCAGATTTTCCGCAATGGGAAAGGTCCCCGGTTTCCATTTTTCACCGGCATAAGCGCCGGAAAGATGCGGCGGGACGGGATAATGAATCAGGGTGCCGATGCCCGCGTCGGTCAATTTCCGTTGCAGCGTGTCCCGCTGTGAATGGCGGATGATGAAGAAATGCCAGGCTGGCTCCGCCCACTCCGGTACGCAGGGCAGGATCAAGTCCGGCGACTGACGAAGCGCGGCGGTATAACAGGAGGCGATGACACGGCGTCGTCCGTTCCACTCCTCCAATTTTTTCAATTTCACACGCAAAAATGCAGCCTGGAGTTCGTCGAGGCGCGAGTTGTATCCCTTCACTTCATTGTAATATTTTTTCTTCGATCCGTAATTGCGCAAAGTGCGCACGCGGTCGGCGAATTGTGCGTCATTGGTCGTCACCGCGCCCGCGTCACCGAAGGCGCCCAGGTTCTTGCTGGGGTAAAAGCTGTTGCCGGCGGCGTCGCCGAGCGAGCCGGTGCGCCTGCCGCGGTAACAGGCGCCATGCGCCTGCGCGTTGTCCTCGATCACCTTTAACCCATGTTTGCCCGCAATTTGCATGATGGGATCCATGTCCGCCGGCTGCCCGTAAAGATGCACCGGCATGATGGCCTTGGTATGACGCGTGATGGCCGCTTCAATTCGCGCAGGGTCCAGGTTGCACGTACCCGCATCGGGCTCCACCGGCACGGGCTGCGCGTCTGCGTAAGAAACCGCCAGCCAGGTGGCGATGTAGGTATTGGAAGGCACGATCACCTCGTCACCTTTGCCAATGCCATAGGCCCGGAGCGCCAAATGCAGTGCCTCCAAACCGTTGCCGACGCCGACGCAATGTTTGACTCCGCAAAAATTTGCGTATTCGGCTTCAAATGCCTCAACCTCTTTGCCCAGTATGTACGAGGCCGAGCGCATGAACCGAAAGTAAGCCTCATCGAGTTCCTCCTTCAATTCTGTATAGGGTCCGACGAAATCCAGAAACGGCACCTTCACGCTTCCACTCCTCCCATCGCCCGCAGGTATTCCCGGTAATCGCGAAAATAATCCTTTTCATCGTAGACCTCAGAGGCCAGGGCCAGGCAAACCGAACCGGAAGAAAAGTTGTCAATTTCGCGCCAGTACATCGGCGGCAGGTGCAGGCCATAATAGGACCGGTTCAGATGAAAGCGCTCCTTGTCTTTGCCGTTATAGACAACCACGTCGAAGCTGCCGGACATGGCGATGATAAATTGGTGGCACTTTTTCAGGGCGTGACCTGCGCGATCCGCGCCCCCAGGGACATCATACAGGTAAAATACGCGTTTGATCGCAAACGGGACGTGGCGGTCTCCTTCGATAAAGGTCAGGTTGCCGCGCGGGTCCGCGATCTTGGACAGTTGAATGATTTGGCATTGGCTTAATTCCATAAAAACAATCGGTTGGGTTTATCCTGCGCCGGGAAAAAAATTGGATTTGGAGTGCTCGCGTTCCCACTCCAGGACCTGGTTTGCGGCCAAGCGGGCCAGCGGCACCAATCGTTCACGTGTGTTGGGCCATGCCGCCGCGGTCAAAATAAAGTGCACCATGTCAATCGCCTGGCCGCCGATGATCTGGCCCGCCGGTTCGACACGAACCTGCCGGAATCCGAATTTACGATTGATGGAGAGAACCGCCTGGTTGCTGGCCACCGTCCGGCCGCGCACTTCACGCAAGGCAAGCGTGTTGAACGCGGTGTCGAACATCGCCATTCCGCTCGCAACGGCCGCGGGCACTCCCGGCCGGATGATCCACCGTCCGGATTCGGCAGTGCCGTTCGCCACATCATAAATCCCGTAAGTACCCACCGGAACCCCACCGGGCGTTTCGACGATGAAATAGTAATCCCCTTCGCGCATAAAATACGTCTCGAGCCAGGCTTGTTGACTGGAAACATCCGTGGCTGAATCGCCCACCCGGCCTTTGACATAATCCTGGTTACGCAGCCAGACGATAAACGCCGCGTCCTCCATCCGAACGGGACGGAGGCGCACGCCAAAAACTTCCGTCTGTAATGTATGTTGCATTCAGGTGTTGACCCGTATTACCACTTGCCGCCGATAGAAGAAAACGATTCGTTCCACGCCGACAATGCGAGAGCAGATTTCCTTGACTTTTTCCACCAGGATGACGCCCAATCCTGCGCCGACGTGTTCACCCTGCAAAGCATAATCCGGATGCACGGCGACGTGCAAGACGGCCACTTCCGCCGGTGACGTTCGGAGGAAAAGCACCACACCGACCAGGTTGCCGTCGCGGCGCTCCCGGTCAAAGGCAAACAGCGTTTGAATCTCATAATCCTTGATCTGGACGGACAGTCCGTCGGCCAGTTCCACTATCTGCGGATGTCCAAATTCCTCCAACGATTGGAGAATCCCCTCCCGCACGAGATGCTGTCGCGGGTTAAAGAACAATAAATTTTCCAGGGCTTCACGACATTCCTTCGGGGCTTTTGAAGACAGGGACAGGTTCACGAACGTTTTCTGGCTTGCACCAGGTTCCAGAGATCTCCAGCGGTGGTGATATTTTCAAAATCTGCGGCGCGGAGATTCACCCCGTAATTGGCATCCAACATGGCGATGACCGAGAGAACGGAAAGTGAATCCCACTGGCTGTAGGATTTCAACTGGTCCGTTTCCGTGATTTCGTTTTCCTCCAATATCTCCGCAATTTTTTTAAAGAATTCTTCCATGATTCCTGGCCTAAGTAGTGTGGTTATGGGTAATTGATCATTTCACAAAAATTGAGGTTCCCCAGCCGCATCAGCATGGAACTCCACGTAAGGCCGACGCCATAACCCGCCAGGCATACCTGATAAGTGCCGCGCCTTAACGGGTCAGCCAGATTAGAGGTAATCGCGATCGGAATGGTCACTCCGCTGCTGTTGCCAAAATGCTCCACGACATTCATCGGCATCCTGCTGTAAGGCACCTTCATCTTGTCGGCCAGTTTTTGCAGCATGAACCGGTTAGGCTGATGAAACAGAAAGTAATCCACCGAATCCATGGAAACGCCGGCCCGGCCGAGAAGACTTTCGATTAATGGCGGCACGTCCACTTGTACAAAATTGAAGACGGCCGAACCGTCCATGCGCAAGTGGTCCTTGGCCCGCAAATTATTGTCACCCACATCCTCCAGAACGGCGGTTTCCGCTGTGGATGGCAAGTGAAAACCGCCCGCCGGAATCATCAACGCTTCGTTGCGCGAACCGTCCATTTTGAGATTGGCATGGATGAGAGAGTCGTCCTCGTCACGCTCCACGATGGTGATGGAAGCGGCATCACCGACGAGTGGATAACTGTTGCGGTCTCTGGGCGAGGTTTTTCGGCTCAGCACATCGGCATTGATCAAGACCGCTTTTTTGACGCTGCCCTGTTCCAAAAACATAAATGCCTGGATCAAACCGATGATAAAGCCCGCGCAGCCCTGGTTGATGTCCAGACAAAACATATCGTGCTTAAGGCCGAGGCGGCCCTGGATGACGTTGCTGGTTGGCGGCATGAAATAATCCGGCGACTGGGTAATCAGGATAAGCACGTCAATGTCCTCACGCCGGAGCAACCCGTTCCTGAACAGGTGTTCCAAGCCAAACACGGCCAGATCGGAAACGCACACGCCCGGTTCGACAATCCGGTGTTTGTCATACCCCATCACTTCCTTGAGTTTGAGCGAACGCGACTCGGGGAAATTGAAATTCTTCATTTCTTCGACAAACGACCGCTCGTTGGCGGGCACCATGGCGAGCAATCCCGAAATGCGTTTGCGATGAAAGACAAAATTCATAAATTGGCCCCGCTTTTGCGGAGCAGCGCTTCAATGGTCTGCAAATTTCTGAAATGTTCCGGCACAATATCCGTGCCGTTGATGGAAATACCGTACTGCCTGTCCAGCGCTGACACCAGTGTAACCACGTCGAACGAATCCAGCATTCCATCCGCAATAAAATCGCTGGATACCGTAAAATCAAATTCGGGCCGGATTCCTTTCAGTATTTCGGCAATCGTCTTCATTTGGAGATCGTCCCATTCACCAAAACCCAATCAACCAGCTTGTCCGGAGCGTAACCGTAATGTTGGTATCTCAGGATCGCGGGTTGATTATCAGCCTTCACCCACAGATTAAAGCGCCGAACCGCGGCGTGGGCAGCAAGGTAAGCGCGCATCAGGGCCGAACCATAACGCCGTGCCCGGAACTCCTCCGCCACCGTCCAGTAGCGGATGGTGGAGGCGACTCCCTGGGTCTCAAAAAAAAGCAGCCCCGCCAGCGTCTGAAGTTGTTTCATTACCAGAATCTGACGGTGGTTGATGGCCGCCTCAATTTCATGGATCGCGGGCAGTTGTTCGGCATAGTAGTCAAAAGAATCGTCGAGCAGGTCGGCCACCGCCTGGACATCTTCATTGCCGGCATAAACCGGTTGCGGATCGCCGGAGGCAGACAGCCCTGGCCCGGGCGAACCTTGCCGCGCCAGGCGACAAAGCCGGCTGTGAAGCCGGAAGCCGGTTGTCTCCAGGACAGGCAACAGACTTTCGACAGCCGTTTCGGGTTCAATCACGTCCATAACCAAAGGTTTGGTATTCGCATCCGGCAAGCCGGTTAATTCCCGCTCCAAAGCCTCGCGGCTCGCGGCGCAAAAATAGATGCGCCAGAAATCGTGGTCCCTTCTGAAAAAAAATGCCGCCTCAGGCTGAGGCTCACAAAACAGTTCGCCATGCTCAATCCAGCCCTGCAGCTTCTGAGGACCCGGGAAGAAATTGGTGCAATAGGCTGGGGCATTTGATTTCACCCGCTGGATGGCAGCAAAAACCTGGTGGACTGTATCAACGGGCTGCATGGCCATCCAAATCGAGGCTGGACACCAATTTTTGACGGTCGATTTTCCCGTTCGCCGTGAGTGGGATTCGGTCAAGGCGATGAAACGAGGTCGGCAACATGTACTTGGGGACATGGGCCAGCAGTTGATCACGAATAAATCCAGGCTTTAATTCCTGCTCCGACTCAAAAAACAAAGCTATTTCCTTTTTGCTTTGATTATAAACGACACAACCGTTACGAATGCCGTCCACCTGAAAGACCGCGTGCTCAATCTCACCCAACTCAATCCGATAGCCCAAGTGTTTAATTTGAAAATCCTTGCGCCCGATGAACATGATCTCCCCGCGGGCATTCCGGGAAACCAAGTCACCCGTCCGATAGATCAATTCGGGATAGTGCGGATTGAGGGGATTCTGGACCAAGACCATGGCGGTTTTTTCCGGATTGTTCCAGTAACCCAGTGCCAGGGAACTCCCGCGCACACAAAGCTCACCCGCCTCGTTCGGCTGAGCGGCTTCGTTCTTTTCATTCAAAATCAAAATATCGGTGTTGCGGCAGGGAAATCCGATGGGCAAAGCCTCATCATCACTGAAATCGCGATCCACCGTGTAATAAGTGCAATCCACGGTGATCTCGGTCGGGCCGTAAAGATTGGAAAACAGTGCGCGGGGATATTTACGGCGCCAGTAGTTGAGCGTTTTAGTTGGCATGACTTCGCCGGCAAAAAGGATTTTCCGAAGTGACGGCGGGGCCAGGGAATCCAGGATTTTGTAATTGGCCACACTGGTCATCACGGACGGCACCCAAAAGAAAGTGGTGACGCACGCCTGTTCCACAAACTGCATCAGTTTGAGAGGATAACCAAAAATCTCCTCCGGAATCAACACCAGGGTGGCGCCGCAGGACAGGCACAGATATATATCCAAAATCGAATTATCGAAGAAAAATGGCGCTTGATTGCCGATCACTTCGCTTTCGGAAATTTGATAACACGCCCGCGCCCAATCTATGTAATCAATTACCCCACGATGCGGAATCACGACGCCCTTGGGGATGCCGGTGGAACCGGAAGTGTAAATGATATAAACCGGGTCCGTGTCGATCACCGATTCGAGCCGGGACAGCAACCGCGGGTTGTCGTAAATCGCCTCGGGCGTCAACGCCTGTTCGACCAGCAACAATTGATTCCCGGGCACACCCGCGGCGCGCAGGGCGGCGACAAGAGATGCGGACGTGATAACCAGGCTTGCCTGGAGATTTTGCAGCATGCTCCTGAGCCGCTGAGGTGGTGATTTGATGTCGAGGTTGGCGTAGCAATTGCCGGTGTACAGGATGCCCAGATTGGCGATGATGGCTTCGGCGCTCTTGGGCAGAAACACGGCAATCGGCCGGTTCCTCGTCGAGGTCTGCCGGAGAATCAGACTGGCGCAATTCTTGGCGAACCGTTCGATTTCTCCAAAGGTAAGCCGGTGATCACGGTCTACGATCGCCAGCTTGTCCCTCCATTTGAGCAGCGGACCCCTTTCCAAATACTCAAGAACGTTAATTTGCATAAGATGATTATCTCCCCCTTCTATCCAGCCAAATCCAAACACCCGCTTCAGGGACTGACGACCAGCCTGAAGAAACGTTGGGGTGAAGCCCCAATAAGATTGGTGACAATGATGGAATTGCCTGTGCCGGCGATGGGGCTGCCCAAAAGCGTCCAGTTAGTCGCCGCGAGATTATCCTTATACTCGAGTTGATAAGTCCCGACAATCGTCGCCCAAGTTATGATGAATTGATTCCCATTCACTACCGTTCCGCTCAACTGCGGCACGGCCACCACGGTCAATGTCCCGTTAACAAAGGTGAAGAGGTAATTGGCGGCATTCAGGGTCCCGGCGCTGACCATGACCGGATAGGTTCCCGGCGGACTGCTGGTGGTGGCCGTGGTGCTTACACCGGGAGCGCCCGCCAGCACATTTGTCCCTTCACCATTAACAAAACCACTGTAACTGACTGTTAGCGCCGGATTCGGCAATCCGTAGGTCTTGCTCTGGTTGACAGCACTTACGGTCAGCGTGATGGGCGTGATGTTCGCCGACAGTACCACCGGTTGACTTAATGTGTAGTTCACTGCCGCGGGTCCCGTCAACGCCAGCCCATTCACCATAACCGGAATGCCCGTGCCAACATTGGCGCCGGCAAAGTTCGCGACATATCCGTTGGTCGTCACGTTCACATTGCCCACGTCGCCCGTCAGCACCCCGTTCAACAACACGCTGTTTGACGAGATGGTGGCGGTCGTGGTCCCGTCATATACCTTGTTGTTGGCCGCAAAGCTCGGGTTCGGCACCATGATTCGGTAAAATCGCGGTGACCCTCCAATTAAATTCTCAGTTTGCGTGGCACTTAAACCGGTAGCGATGACGTCCGGAGACAAATTGCTCCACACACTACCGCTCAAGCCGTTGCAGTACTGCAGCCGGTAAAGCCCGTTGGTAACCGAGGTCCATGTAATCGTGACAATGCCGTTGGTCACTCGTATTGATGTAATGACCGGTGAAGGCACTCCTACAATTGTAAGAACCTTAGGCGTAATGTTCGCACCCAGATTCGTCGGCTGCGTCAATGTATAATTCCCCGACGCACTTCCCGTCAGCGTCAATCTGCTCACCGTCACCGGCACGTTGTTGCTTGCGTTGGCACTGGTAAAGTTTGCCACGTACCCGTTCGTCACCAGCACCACATTGGCCGCATCCCCCGCCAGCACCCCGTTCAATACCACATTGTTCGTCGTCAGACTTGCCGCCGTCGTTCCGTCATACACCTTGCTGTTCGCACTCAGTCCTGAACTGATCGTCACCCCAAGCCCGGTTATATTCGCCGTCAGATTCGTCGGCTGCGTCAATGTATAATTCCCCGACGCACTTCCCGTCAGCGTCAATCCGCTCACCGTCACCGGCACGTTGTTGCTCACGTTGGCGCTGGTAAAGTTTGCCACGTACCCGTTCGTCACCAGCACCACATTGGCCGCATCCCCTGCAAGCACCCCGTTCAATACCACATTGTTCGTCGTCAGACTTGCCGCCGTGGTCCCGTCATACACTTTGTTGTTCGCACTCAGCCCGCTGCTGACGCTCACCACGGCCTGAGTCACCGACAGCGTCCCGTTCACAAATGCCAGATTGTAGTTGCTGGCGCTCAATGTGCCTTGACTGATGGTAATTGCATAATTACCAATCGGACTATTGTTTGTGGCAGTGGTTGTGATGATTGGCGCGCCCGTCAACACATTTGTGGTATCACCATTGACGAAACCGCTGTAACCAACCGTGAACACCGGATTAGTGGTCCCATATGCCCGAGCCTGGTTATTGACTGTCACCGTCAAAACCGGTGTTCCCGAAACAACGGTGATAGTCACCGTCGCCGTGCCCAGGTTATTTGATCCGTCATTGGCCTGGTAAACAAAGCTGTCCGTTCCAACAAAGTTGTTCGTTGGCAGGTAGGTAAATCCACCGGAAGGATTCAAATTCAAAATCCCATAGGAAGGGCCGCTCACCACAGTGGCGGTCATAGTCGTTCCCACGATATCGATATCATTGGACAGAACACCCGGGTTCGTGACCGCCAGGGTTGTATTCGCGTTTACCGAGTAAGCGTCGGGTGCAATGAGCGGGGTCACAATCACGTTGCTGACGAGCATGGCCAGGGAAGGTGAACTCGCCCAGACATCCGCACTGATTCCTCCGCTCGTATAGGGCGGTATGCCACTGTTGCCATTATCGGTCACATTCATCACTTGATTCCCGTCGTAGTTCACCAGGATTTGATTTCCCTGGAAGGCCAGTTGCAAGGAATGCCAGCTCGTCCCCACACCGTTGGTCAATACCACTTCTTGCATTGGCGTATAGCTCCAAGTCGTCCAATCAAAGAACTTGATCAAGCTCAGCACATCCGACCCGCCCGGCGATCCTTCCGGATAAATCCATGCCGCATAACGTGCACCCGTGGACGAATTCACATACCCTCCCAGGCCTCCGCCGTAGGAACCGGCCGGAAATTCCACCTGTCCCTGTACCGTATAATTGCTCCAGCTTCCGGGCACATACGCCTCCGCCAGACCGCCTGAGGTCAGGCTGGTCACTTCCAGTTTCTGCCCGGTCACTGTCCACCCGCCCAGCGCGGCCACCCAGGGCGCGATGGGACCGGGATCGGTTGATCGCACGAAGTTGTCAGAAAACAGCACTGCGCCGGAATTCGTGTTCAGTGTGGTTACTTGCAGCATCGCGATGCTGCTGGTGACACTGCCGAATGAATTGCCCACGACCGCGCTGTAACCGGCCGCATCCGAGTTCGATACACTGCTCAGACTCAAAGTGGCCGTGCCACTACCGCTGACGTTGCCGCCATCCGTGAGGGGTGCGGCCCCCTTGAACCATTGATAGCTCAACGGTTGCGTGCCATAGGCACCCACGGTGAACACCGCCGCGGCTCCCGGCGCCTTTACCAGGCCCACCGGCTGATTCGTAATCACCGGGTCGGCCACCACCAGGGACGCGTTGGAACTGGTCACACTGGTGTTTGTGCTGGCGATCGTCACTGAGTATTGACCATCGTCACTTCCCAGCGAGTTGTTGATGGTCAAGGTCGCAGTTTGCGACCCTTGGATGTGACCGTTATCACTCAGGGCATTGGTTCCATTTTCATACCACTGGTAGGTTAATAATGTTGTTCCGCTGGTAGTCACAGTAAAGGTGACGGTGCTTCCGGCATTGGTCGCCACGTCCGACGGTTGGGTGACAATCGCCACATCATTCACCGTCAAGGTTGCCACCTGGCTGGGCGTAAAGCCAAAGCTATTGCTGACGACTACGCTGTAACCGGCAGCATCTGACGATTGCAGATTGGTTAGAACCAGCGCGGCGTTTGTCGCCCCGGTAACGGGGAGGTTGTTCTTCAGCCATTGATAGCTCAACGGTGCATTCCCCTCCGCCACGACGCCGAAAGTTACGGTCCCGCCAAAGACACCGGTCTGGTCCTGTGGCTGGGTGCTGATGGTGGGTTCCTTGCATTTGCCAGCGCTCCCGGCCAGATAAATAGCGCTGATTTCGTTGGAAGACAGGGGACGGTTGTAGAGGGAGACTTCATCCAGTTCACCGTTCAACTTGCCATCCCAATAACTCTGTCCGGTGGTTCCAAAATAGAGCGGCAAGTCCCCGTAGTCTTGCGGATAAGCAACCGGTGCCTGGCCCTCCAATTGCCCGTTGACATAGAGCTGGATGTAATCCGGTCCGCGTACCCCGGCAACATGATACCACACGTTGGTTGTCACCGTGGTGAATGAATCCACTTCGGCGGTAACGCCATTGGAGGAACTGACGTTAAAGTAGAAAAAGTCGCCATTGGGATTAATGTCGGCAATGCGGTCTTTACCCAGGCCAAAGCCTTCGAAATTGCCGCTCTGGGTGTTCTGCTTGAATACCATGTATTGGTGGCCGGGACGGGAATCGCTTGAGGAATCCAGTGAATAGAAAAGGACCCACGCTTCGACGGTCAGATTGGTCGGCCTGAAAACGGGTGAATCCGGAACCTGCACGAAACCGTTGGTACCGTCGAAACTGAAAGCTGTCCCCACCATGCCGGGAGCCGTTGCGGTAGCGCCTCCTTCCAGGATGCCGTCGTTTGTGCCGGCATAATCATTCGCGTTTCCATCGCCCGGCCACCAACCGATCAATCCGGATGGAGGTTGCACGCAACCGGATGGCCCCATAACCTCGATCGTCACAGTGGCCACCGCGGAGGTGGATTGGCCGGAGACGGCCTCATAAGTAAAACTATCCGTCCCGACAAAATTGGTTGCCGGCGTGTAACTGAAGGAACCGTCTCCCGGGAAAAGGAGCATGCCATTGCTTGGCCCGTTGACGAGCACCGCCGTCAGGCTTCCTCCGTCGGCCACTGAATCGTTGGCCAGTACTCCCGGCGGTGCCACTGTGAGAGTGGTACCGGAAAGCAGGTTGTAAGCGTCGTTGTTGGCCGTCACCGGCGCGCTGGTAGTCACAATGACATTGCTGACCGCCAGCGCGTAGGCGGTTGTATCCGAATATAAATCCACCGTGATTCCACCATTGGCATATGGCGCGGACGAATCGCTTGTGCTGATTTCCGGCACACCGTCGAAATTCACGCTGATGTTTGTGCCTTGGAAGGTCAGCGCCAACGTATGCCAACTGGTGCCAACCGCGGGTAAAGTGACCTGGACCAGCGGGTCAACATTCCAAGGGGTCCACCAGCCGGCAAACTTGATCAGTTGCAATACTGCCGGCCCTCCGGATTTCTCAGGGAATACCCACGCCGCATAGTGGGCTCCCGACGTCGCATTCAATCGTCCTCCAATGCCGCCACCCCAGGCGTTGGTGGCCGTAAACTGGATCTGAGCCTGTACGGTATAATCGGCCCAGTTGGTGTTATCGATATAAGCGAAGCCGTGGCTATAGGTCGTGCTGGTTCCAATCAATTGTTGATTGGTGATGCTCCAGGCGCCCAGCGCCGGTACCCAGGGATAAATGGAGGAGGAATTGGTCGGCCGGGAAAAACCATCATAAAAGAGATCGCCCGATGGGCTGACCGTGATGGTCGCTGTGGCGACAGCGGAGGTCAGCGCACCGTTGACAGCCTGATAGGTAAAGCTGTCCATCCCAGCAAAATTATTGGTGGGTGTGTACGTGAAGGAACCGTTCGCATTGAAAGCCAGCGTCCCATGCAGGGGATTGCCGGCCAAACTGGCCGTCATGACTCCGCCACCTGCACCAGCCGTGTCGTTGGCTAAAACGCCCGGCGCCGAAACATTTAACGCCGCACCCGCTGCGGTTGTGTAAAAATCATTCTGTGCGACGGGGAGAAGCTGGTAGCTCACGACGGCATTGGTCACGGAGTTGCCAACCAGAACCTTGACGGTCTGACCGAAGATCCGGTAGCTGTTTGTACCAGCCGCCACGCCGTTGGTGAGAACCTGCAAGTTGGTAAACGGAACACCGGGAACCTCAATTTCAACCGACGTGTTCGTGCTGCTCGCCCCCGTGACCGCAATCGTGGCAACCGACTGGTTGCCGTTGGTGGCAAAGCTGGCGGAGATCTGCGCGTTGGATCGCTGCACCCACCAATTGTAGATGCTCTCCGCATTGGCAGACCACATCCCCGGCTTGCTCACACTATAAGTGACATAAGCTGACGCCAGCGGCCCGGCAAAGCCAGTGCCATCCGACGAACTGTGCGAGTAGAGGTCAATAAAAGCCCCGAGGGAATAATAATAGTCCACCAATGCTTCCATGGTCGAAACGGTATGTCCATTCTCCATGGCCTGCGCAATCGAGGTGCCCACATACCAATCGCTCGTAGGCAGGGAAATAAATGAGTAGCGCAAATCCGGCGTCTGTTTTGACAGCGTCCAATGGGGGAAGGGGCAGATCTTTTGTTCACCCGCGGTCTTGACCCCCAATGCTTGTTCCATTTGGAGAGACGGTTCGCGACCAGCATTAAAGTATGGCGCCGTCGTGGTTCGCAGATTGCTGTTGGCCAAACCCCATCCTTCAATGTCCTCGAATGCGTTCGACATCGAGAAGAAAGCGTATTCCGCGTTATTGGTGTAGCCGGCAGGAAGCATCACCGGACCGTTAAACCCCTCGTTGGTCACATCCAGGATATCGTCCGGCCCCCAATGCCAGTAATCGTAATCGTTGGTGGTCAATGGCGGGACATACGGATTGATGTTGGTCAATCCCCCATTATGCGCCTCAACGGTCGCACCGAGCGAAACCGCCAGTTGCAGATTCGATATGACCTGGCTCTGCACCGTGGGCATGTCCTCGCGCAGTTCACCGGTGCAAAAGTAATAATCCCCGGTCGCTCCGTTGGCATGTTCAAACTGGGCGGAAGGCAAAATGGATTCAATCAGATAAGGTTGTGCCTCCATGTCATGGCGGAAGATGACCGCCGCATTATATTGATAGGGCCATGAACTCAGCTTGGGGATGGGCAGGCGATCGGTTTGGAATGCCCATTCGATGGCGTGTCGAAATATCGCATAAGAGTACATCGCTGGCCCAAAGCCGCCGGCGCACAACAGCGGATCCATCGCCGCGTCGTAGATAAAGTATCCGTTGCCGTATTTTTTTATCAGGATGTAGGGATTCGCATCCCCCCACGCGATCGCCACCGCATCGCTCGGCTGCACCTGCCAAATCAGATGGGGGTTATCGGGCACACCCGGCGGATGGGTGGGGTATGGATCGGGGGTAAGCTCGGCCGAAAGCGGCATGTGCCAAAAAAGACTTCCATCGGGAATGTGGGCGATCAGGGGGTGATCAATGAGCTTGGAAAAGGTAAAGTTGGGCGTCCAATTTGTAAGACCCGGCGTGACCATGTGTATCCCCATGGCGTTGGCAATGGCAAAATCTCCAAGCGATGTCCCGTTGGTATTACGCGTAAAAGAGGACGAACCAACGAACAAGAAACCGCCGGCGGCGACGTAGTTGGTTAATTGCGCGATTTCACCGATCTGAATCGCTTCGGACGCCAGACTGATGACGATGGGATATTTGGGCGAGCCATCGGCATTGGTCAGGATTCCGGCCGCAATATTTGAATCGCCGATCACGGTGAACGCGGTTCCATCAGAACGAAGAGCCTCCTTGATAGAATCAGGCATCACGAAGTAATGCCAGTTGGTTGGCCACCATTGGTTGCCGGTGGTTCCGTACCCCGTCGGGGTTGCACCCGAGGCGGGCGTGGTCTCCAAAGCCCGCGTCAGTTCGGAATCGTGAATGGCCACGACTGGCTGGAATCCTTGAACCCGGACGATGACGCTAACCCCTGCTAAAAGGAGGAAGGTTTCGAACAAAGACTTCCAGCGGCAAGATCTTGGAGCGTTGCTGTATTGATACATAAGGGACTGTTACTTTTTTCCAAAGGTTAATGTCTAATATAGATTATGCTAATAAATACGTCAACGGGACCCGGAATTTCCGCTCTTGGCATAAAGGGTTGTTGGACTCCAGGTGAAAATGGCCTGCCTTGGGCAAACAGCGGACGAACTCAAACAGGTTTAGTCTGCCGGCGGAAAACATTTCTCGCTATTTTTTGATTCAGGAAACGCCATAGGAGAGCGAAGGCCAGGGTATCTGCCAGAACCAATCGCATGGTCTTTAGGAAGTTCCGCTGGCGGCCCGGTGTTCGCTCACGAACGGAAGTCACTGTAAATTCAAACAACTTGCGCATGGCCAAACGCCTTGCGTCCCGGGACAGTTCGCCTTGGTTCAGGTGTTTCAGGCATATTTGGCAGCTCGCATCCAGCATGCGGGCCCTCTGGGAACGCGCCATGGAAGTCGGCACAAAACGATACCTGGCGGAAATTTCAGGTGAATAGACAAAATCAAACGATCGTGAAATGCGGAGCCACATGTCCCAATCCTCATAAAAAAGCGTCTCATCAAACGGCCCCGCCTGGCGGTAACAGTCGCTTCTGATCAAGGTCGTCATCGCCGGGATGAAATTGCCTTCCCACAGAATGTTCTGGATATTGCCTTCGGGCATCGTCTTAAACCGCCGATGGGCCTCAATAAATTTGTCGGAAAGAGGTTTCCCCTCCTCGTCCATTTGAAATGCATCGCTATAGACAACCCCAACCCTGCCAGGAAGCCGTTCCATAAGTTCGACTTGTCGCAAGAGTTTGCCAGGAAGCCAGACATCATCCGCCGCGATTCCAGAAATATATTTTCCGGCAGAATAAGACAGCGCATAGTTTAAGCTGCGGCACAAACCTTGATTGGTCGTTCGCCCCAGGAAACGGCCGGGAATATCGCACCGGGCCAGCCACGCCTGGATGAGGGCCGCGGATTCATCGCCCGAGGCATCGTCGTGGACGATGAGCTCCAGGTTCGGATATTGCTGTGCCTTCACGCTTTCCAGGCATTCGATAACAAACCGGGCGTGGTTGTAGCATAGCACGATGGCGGAAACCAAAGGGTATTGCATGGGATTTTGGGGGCTGTCCATCTGGCAACGTTTTGGTCAATGCAACGGGAGCATCATAAATTGTTGCAGGGAATTCACACCTATTCCTTTGGTAAAGATAAAATCGCCGTTGGTGTCAATGGTGTTGGTTGCCACTACCGTCGGGTTTGTCAGCGGCGAAGCCAGGTTGGTTGTTGGTCGTGCTGAACTTCAGAAGGCACATCCCGTAATTTGTGCCGCCTGGTTGTGCGTTAAAAGTGCCATTGTCAATCGTGACGTAAAAGTTGCCATAGGTATCGGCGGCAGGCCCCGTGCCGCATTCCATTTTATCAGCCGAGCAACCCCGACAATATCAACGTCCGTTAAGGGCTGATTACCCTCAAGTTTTGTGGCGTGGCGGGTGGTTGAACCATGGCTGGCCGCAGCGCACTCGGGATTGGGATTGCCGGCACCACTTGCAACAGAGTGAAACTTGCCATCGCCGTCCCCGGTTCCCGCCCCAGGAAAATAATCTGGTGCGGGCCAGCGCCAAGGCTGAAGATCTTTGGAACAATTTGATCGTTATTCTCACTGCCGTTGCCACGCCAACTGACGATGCGCTGCTCGAATCCGGAAGTGATTGGCATTATGTCCCAGATCATCGTTGAATCTTGCGGCCGGCCGTCAATGTTGACGTAAAATGAATTCGCGTTCGCATTGGGCGCATTCACCAGCGCTTGAACTTCATAGTTTCCAGCATTTGTGATCGTGAAATTGTAAACAGCCATTCCACCACTTACATCTCCGATTGACGGCAAAGGCTGATAAATATAACTGGTGCGAACACCGTTTATCATGGTATTGGCCGTCAATAAGCCATTCAAAGGGACAGACGCAGAGATTGCTGTGAAAGTAAGCCCCACATTGGTCGTCACCGTTCCACCAGAATTTGGCAGCGCCTCTATCGTCAGGTTTGTTTGCGATTCTGCCCAAGCCTGACCGTTGCTCACCACCAGCGTCCACACGTAGCTGTTGCCCACCGTGTTCGTGTCGAAATAGCAGCTTAAATTCGTTATCGGACTGGTGCTGTTCGTATAAATCACCGGCGCCCCTCCATTAAGGGAGTAACTCCATTGCCAGGTCTGCGCGTTGGTCGCTGTCGCAGAGAATTGCACTGTTGTACCAGAATATATCTGCAGTCCGGCTACGCTCAGATCCACATCCGTTGCATCCACACTGATCGCCGACACCGCAGGCAAAACAGGAGGTGCATTGGTCGCAATCCCGCTCACCGTCGTGTTCGTCCCGCCGGCTCCGCTAAAACTGACACTCTGACTGTAATTGCTCGCCACCAACGGGCTGAAGGCCACCAATACCGTCTGGCTCCCATTGGCTCCCAGGCTGTAACTCCCACCCCCCACCACGCTGAACGGCGCGCTCACACTCGCGCTTCCACTCAATGTCCCAGTCCCCACGTTCCGTACCGTGAAACTGTTCGTCGCGCTCGTCCCGCTCAAAATTGTCCCGTACGAGATGTTTCCAGGCGTCACCTGAATAATCGGGGCGAGCACCGGCGCATTGGTCGCGCTCCCGCTCACCGTCGTGTTCGTCCCGCCGGCTCCGCTAAAACTCACACTCTGACTGTAATTGCTCGCCACCAACGGGCTGAAGGCCACCAATACCGTCTGGCTCCCATTGGCTCCCAGGCTGTAACTCCCACCCCCCACCACACTGAACGGCGCGCTCACACTCGCGCTTCCACTCAATGTCCCAGTCCCCACGTTCCGTACCGTGAAACTGTTCGTCGCGCTCGTCCCGCTCAAAATCGTCCCGTACGAGATGTTTCCGGGCGTCACCTGGATGATGGGGATACTGTTTGTTGTTGCACCACCCGCATATTTGTAGGCGCCCAAGTCCCAGGCGCCGAAACCCGGCCGGGTGTTGCCGGCCATGTCATAAGTGAAATAGCTGCTCAGATTGACGCCCGCCCCTGCCGCCGGGCTGTTGGTTTGCAGCATCAAGTTGCCTGCCGCCCCGTTCACCAGCTGCGGATTGACCGTCAAACTATGCGTGTCCCGCCCCAACGCCTGCCAACCCGAAAAGGATACGCTGCTGCCCTGCGCGTTGA
>DASZAB010000067.1:0-15276 GCA_035945675.1 Verrucomicrobiia bacterium
ATCCATGCCGCCCACCGCTGGTTTGCCTGCCTGCTCATCTATCTGACCACCGGCAGCTGGCCACAAGGAGCAGACCACTAAAACTGATCTTGGAATCGGACATTCCAATGCAAAGCCAACAAAACCAAAAAAGGAAAAACGTATGGGTAAAACATATCAAACTAACCAAAAGTTCGCCCCGCTCGAACCGGAACGGGCGCAGGAATTGGAATTCATCATCGACAATGCTGCCAGGAGCAAGCAGGCCGTTGTGATTGACCCGGATCAGGGCGTGAGGGGGGCGCAACCCGTAAGCCTTATTTCGCCCAACGCCAGCACGAACGGCCTGGTTCGCTATGGCCGTCACTATTGGTGAGGACCAAGCACGGTTGCCAAGAAAAGTATTGGTGACCGTGACAGGAGGGCATCCGCAAGGGTGCCCTCCCTTTCAAATTTATAAATTCATGCAGCAAAGGAATGCGTCATGAACGAAGCCGAATATTTCAAACGTGTGGATCAGATTTTTCGCCCGGAACAGTTGCGAACCAAAAAGGTGATGGTTGTGGGTCTTGGTTCAGGCGGCAGCCGCGTGGCATCAGATTTAGGCCGCTTGGGCGTCTCCCTCACGCTGGTGGATCTTCCTGGCGAATTATTGGAGGAGCACAACATCGTCCGCCATGTTCTTGGCTATGATTCCTTGGGCAAAGCCAAAACCACCGAATTGGCGCGGTATATTCGCAACCTCAATCTCAACATAATTATTGAATGCGTTGAACGGGATGTAACGGCCAATCAAGCCGGCTTCAGGCGGCTGGTTGAAAGGGTGCGCCCCGACTTGCTGCTGGCCTGCACCGATAATCAAGCCAGCAAACACGCCATCAACGAAATTGCTGTGCGTCTTGGCATTCCGATGGTAGGTGCGGGCGTATATGACGGCGGGATTGCCGGTGAAGTATACGTCACGCGCCCCGGCGCAGCCTGTTACGGCTGCATCGCAGCGGAGTCGCAATTGAAAGATTCCGGGCTGAAGAAGCCGCTGAATATCGATTACAACAACCTTGATCTGGCCGAAACGCGCTCAACGTCGGCGTTGAACCTGGACATTGCACAAATCGCCCTGATCCATGCCCGGGTCGCCCTGAACATTCTGCTGTCGGGCGAAGTGGACCTGCTTGGATTGCCACCGGAGGTGAACTTGATCGTTTTCGCCAACCGGCGTGTTCCAGGTCATTTTGAACGTCCGTTGCATGGCGACTTCTTCCATATAAAAAGTCATCCGGACTGTCTGGTGTGCGGATTGCCAGCCCAAAACGTGAACGCGGAGGCGGAACGCATCCTGGCTTCACTACCGGTTCAACCAGGCCCGGCCTAACCCGTCGCCCAAAACTTAATAACTCACCGGAAATGGCTTTCTCCTTGCAAGCAATCTGGTCGCGATTGATCAGACGTTTTTCTCGGCTACGACTGGTCAAAGTGCGCTGTCTCTCCCAGGTGGAGGGGAAGGCCATCACGCTCACGCGCGAATTCATCCGTGGTGCCGTGCAAGTCCAAGTAGAATGCCATATTAAGTGGCCGCTGTTGCTGCCCGCGTTGCTGCCGCCGGCCACGGCAATCCGGCTGATGGGACCCCACCAGCGAGAACTCGGCGAGCCGTGCCGTTGTGTCATGGCCAGAAGCGCCCGGACCACCCGAATCAGTCTGGTCATCCCCGGCACGGCGCCGGCCGGACAGGAATTGTTTTATCTGGAGCTGGTTCGGCGGCGGAGCGGTCAGCCGGTGCAAACAATTGCCTTTCACTTGTTGGATGTCGACAAGGTCGCCCGCGAACTGCGCGTGGAATGTTTGGACTTATTTGCACAGCAAGCGGGCCAACGTATTGTCTGCCAGCGAACGCATAATGAAGTCGAGGATCTCGGTTTCAATTTGAAACTCACGCTCGACAACCCGGAACATCGCAGCTTTCTGAACCAGATGGGGGCGGAATTTCAGGTAGAACTGGTCAACGTGACCGGTACATCACGCAGCGTCGGATCATGGCGGAAAGCCGTCCAATTCGACAGTTCTTCATTTCTTTGGGAACAGCAGATGGGGAAGGCCAAAGAGCTCTTTTCAAACGCGTTGGGGGGTCACCGGCTTTGCCTTCGTTTTGCGAATGCCATTCTAGCTTCAAAACCATTCCCAGTGATCACGTTGGAAGCGTGCATCGCCGAGTCCAGAAACACAGTAAAGCAAAACGCCGGCTTGTGGGACTGCGCGGTCAGGGCGGTCAATCATCGGCTCGTGACCGTATCTTTGAACGTGGTAGCGGAGGACTTCCGGCAGATAAAGGTCAACCTAATGCTCGAAGCACCACAACTCGATCCGCTTCTAGCCGAAGTTGAGTTGACACTGGGAATCATCCTCCGCCGCGCGGCGATCGAAGTGGGCAGGCAAAGCCGGAACATCACCGTGAAACCGGGTCGTCATCATTTTGAGGACTCGCTCGAACTGGTCCCGGAAATGTTCGAACGAGGGCCAGGCCACTACTCCCTTGAAATTCTGCTGGACGACCGGTCCTTAAAGCGACTGGAATTCGTCCACAAAACGCGGGCGCAAATTAAAGCGGCAAAGGCTGAGGAAATTCTGGGCAGCCTCGCGCTCAGTGACCCGCGCTTGTTTGCCGTGCGGGATGGCAAGCGCGTCGAGACCGACCACTTTTTCGAGAGTGACCGGGCCATGGCCCCGGCTTTCTGCATTGAAGGCCGGGGATTCGACGAGGACGCGCCGGTGTTGCAATGGCGGCTGGGGCTCAAATTGGTGAACTTGGAAACAGGCAAAAGCATTCAGGAAAACCAGTTCCTCCTCGCCAGAGAAGGCCAGAACATTCACAACGACTTGGAGCTGCCGCTGTGCACCGATACGAGCAAACTTGGACCCGGCGATTACGTTCTTCAGCTTCGCAAACGCCAAAAGTTGTTGACGGATTACAGATTTTGCATCCTCGCATTGGGGGAGATAGTTCCTTACACCAGGAACGTCATTCAGCAAAGTATGCGTGCCGAAGGGCAGTTGTTCATTCAGGCCGCAGGAACGCGCTACCAAAACTCGTATGTGCCGGACACAAGCGACGTGATTGTTCCGGAACTCGCGATTCATAGTGACGGTTACAATTCCCATCTGCCGCAGATGCAAACGGACTTGCATGTTTTTGTTGTCCAAAGCGGTGACAGGCGTATAGAGGTGGCATGTATGCCGGTCGATTTGTCACCCCGGCCGTTTACGCTTCACAATCTGGCGATACCAGTGCGCGGCACACATTTGGCATCAGTAACAGGCATTTGCAGACTGGTCTTTGTGATTGCGGATAAGGAATTGCTGGTGTTGCCATTCGAGATGGCCTCGGAGGAAAAGGTGCTGGAGCAGATCAAGGTCATGTCCATAAACCTTGAGGCACAAACCAAGACGGACAGGCGCAGAACCAATCCTGATGTTTTAAGGCTCAACGAACACGAGACGATCAGCGTGTCCGTCGGCATTGAAATTGGCATTCCCGCGCCCAGCACCACCGTCGAATTTTCGCTGGCGCTCAAACTGGACAATGTCGTCATCGGCCATGCTGACTCAGAACTGCAATTGAATCGTACCCGGCTGGCAGTCAAGGGCGGAAAATTGAAACTCAAATCTCTCGTGCCGTATTCCAGTGCCGTGCCGCAGAAATTGACCATCGTCGTCATCATTGGCGGGGAGGAAAAAGGCTTGTATGCGGTGGCGGTCAGCGCCGGCTGTATAAGCAATTTCGAAGGCCAGTTGAGCACGGATCCGCGCCAACTCGAAGTCGACGATGCCGAATACGAACGGATATTAAGTCGGCTTTGACGGATGGATCGAGCCCTTGCTCCGACTATTTGCCGTGTCAAGCCATGCCAGCCAGCTGCCTGCCATTCGTTTCCGACAAGGGAATTTCCATTACGCCACGGTTTCGCCTTTCATAATCTTCGAGACTGGGCACGACCACTCGGGCATCCCGCGCATAGGCGCGATGGACCGCGCTACTGTTGTGGCCCAAGGCTTCTTGGGCGAATCGTTCAGGATAGCCCGCGGTGCATGCGCGCTGCGCCCAAGCGTAACGATAGGAGTGCAGGGATACGCCTTGGATGTGCAGCAACCGGCAGCGGCGGCAAAATTCAGATGAACGGGCCGAGTTGCTGCTGTGGGCCATCGCCGGGAAAAGCAATCCTTCCGACGGCAACAGTCGGAGCAGTTCTTCAAGCCGTCTGCCGACCTGTAGGTGCGCCCATTCACCGGTTTTCTGGCGTTGGTAGGAAAGGGTGCGCCGCTGCCAGTCAACGCATTCAGCGCGCAACAGCGCGGCGTCGGTCTGCGCCGCGCCCGTCTCCCAAAGCATTTCGTAATACCGACGACGCTCGACGTTAGTCTCGGCATCGACGATGCGCTCGTGTTCCTCGCGGGTGATGGAGCGCTTCTTTTTGAATTCCACTTTCGGCCACAACCTTGGCGGTAGGATTGGCCACGGCAACCAACCCAGACCAACGGCGAGATTCTGCAAACAGCGCACAAAGCCATTGGTCATCACGCCTCCCGCCTTGAGGATTTTGACAAGGTCGTCCGCGGTAGTTTCGATAAGCTTCATGTTTTTCAACCAGTGCTGCGGTTTGCGGCTGGCGACGCGGCGGCGATGCGCTTGGGTCTGCGGTTTGCCGCGACTGCAAAACTCGTTTATCACGTCCTGCCAGGTGCGTGATAGCAATTTCGGGTCCTGGGAGGTGAGGCAGGCTTTGGCCAGGGAGATGCCGATGACGGGGTGTTCGGCCGTCATATTGCGCATCGTGCGGATTTGTTCGGCCTCCGTTTTGCGACGAGTTTTCAAACTCTCGCGCACGCCTGTTTCCGAATCGTGCAGGTAATAAATTCCCGCTCGACAGTACAGCCAGTATCGCTGCTTTTTCATATTCGCCTTTCGTTTTTTGTAACGTAGGCGATGCGAGCCGGATCCCGTTAGCGAGTAGTGGGAGAGTAACAGGCAAGTAACCGCCGGATAGTGGCGGAGTCACCATTTCTCACACAGTTTCTTACACACTTTGGCGTTTTTGGCCTCTTTCGAAGATGCAACCTATTGATTTTCAATAGGCCGATAAGTTGGCTCCAGAGGCAGGGCTCGAACCTGCAACCCATCGGTTAACAGCCGATTGCTCTACCATTGAGCTACTCTGGAACCCAAACGGACGCTGAATTTACAAACCGGAGAACGTTGCGTCAAACGGATTCCACGTTGTTCCGGGTCAACGGTCAGTCACGCTGGCAATGCGGACAGTAAAACGTGCTCCGCGCCGCCTGGGTGATGCGCCGGATCGGACGACGGCAATTCAGACAGGGCTGCCCTTCCCGGTCATAAACGCGCAACCGTTCCTCGTAAAAATCCGGCGTTCCCGGTGCACGGCCGAAATAAAAAAGCCCATCGGCTTTAGTGCCACCGAAATTCAACGGCACGGTGCTGCCCCAGCGAATGGCTTCGGCCAGGACCTTGCGAATGGCGCGCCACAACCGTCCGATTTCCCCGGGAGTCAGCTTGTTCGCCGCCCGTTTTGGCGAAAGTCGCGCGCGAAAAAGCGCTTCACTGGCATAGATATTTCCCACCCCGGCCACCAGCGTTTGATCCAGCAATTTGACCTTGATTGCCTGTTGGGAACGTCTTAAGGCCTGCGCAAACGTGGCCGCTTGAATATCCCCGTTCAAAGGTTCCGGTCCCAATTTCTCCGTCGCCGAGCCGTCCAGCGTCAGGCGTCCAAAATAGCGCGTGTCTTCGTAAACAAAGTTTTCCCGGCCCAAATCAAAAATCACGGCCGCGTGTACCGGCAGACGCCCCTCTTTGGGGGTAATAAACATCCGCCCCGTCATGCCCAAATGACCGAGCAATGTTACCCGTTCGCCGGCAGTCCTGCCTTCCAGCTGAAACACCAGGTACTTTCCCCGCCGCGACAAGCCGGTGAATTTGGCGCCGAGCAAAGTCCGGCGGAACTTTCCCGGCGTGGTCGGCCGCAGGACCTTGGTGCGCTTCACGATGACGCCGCGGATGGTTTTGCCGCGCAACAACGGGCGCAGATGACGCGTGAGCACTTCAACTTCGGGAAGTTCAGGCATGTGGATTTTGAAGAAAATCGGTGGCCGGTTCATGACCCGCGCGGCGCCGCAGCGTGCAGCAACGCGAGGACCTCTTCGTCGTTGGTTTGAAAAAATTCGTCATAATACTGGCCAACCGCTTCAAAGCCGGAGTCCGTGAGCAGGGTCAACACTTCATCCGCCACCCGCCGCAACCGTTCGACGGCGCCGGTGGAGGCGACCGGCGCGGCCATCGTCGTCCGGCGCGCACCCTGCCGCTTGGCCGAAAGCACGGCGGCTTCGGCCGTCGCGCCCGTGGCCAGGCCATCGTCCACCAGCAACACGCTTTTGTCCTGGAGCACGGGTGAATGGGCACCGTGAAATTGAAAGCAATACTCGCGCAATCGCGCAATCTCCTCGGCCACCACTTTGTCCAATTGACCGCGCGGCGCCGGAACCTCGGCCAGGGTCGCCCGGTCAAAAATGACCACGTCCGGTTCCGCCAAAGCGCCCACGGCAAACTCGCGGTGCCATGGGTGCCCGATTTTGCGGACCACCAGCACATCCAGCGGCCTCTGCAACCGGCGCGCCACCTCGGCCGCGACCACCACACCGCCCCGCGGCAACCCCAGCACCAGGTCAACCTCCACACCCTGTTTGCACAGGTATTGCCCTAGTTGCCGGCCCGCGTCCTGGCGGGAGATGAATCTCATAAGACATCAATCCCCCCATTTCAGAGAAATTGCAATCCGGGAAATACCTACCGCCTTGAGAGTTTCTCTTACCTGCCCCCGAACCAGCAACCCCCAGCAAAGCCGGAGGTCTGAAACGGGGAGCGGCCTTAACTCCAAAAGGAATTCCGACAACGCTGCCCTGCTCTCTCTCCCCGCGAGGAACGAGCAGGGAGAGAGCCGGAGAGAGGGGGGGCCTGAAAACTCATAACCTCCTCCCCCCGGCCCTCTCCTCCCTCCAGCGTCGGGAAGAGAGGGAGACGATTCGGCCACGGCCCGCCAATCTCACCTTTCCGCCTTCACAGCCATAGCCGCTAAACTATTGAGGTCTCCGGCAAAGCTGGAATTGCCCAATCGCGTCATCCCGTCACCAGCGTGCCTACTTTTTCACCCATGACCACGCGGCGAAGGTTGTGCGGCTGGGAAAAGTCGAAAATGATGATGGGCATTTTGTTGTCCATGCAAAGCGAGAAGGCCGTGGAATCCATCACCTTGAGCTGCCTTTGCAACGCCTCGAGATACGTGATTTGCTCAAACCGTTTTGCCTTGGAGTTTTTCTTGGGGTCGCTGTCAAAAACGCCGTCCACCTTGGTCGCTTTTAAAATGACCTCCGCCCCGATTTCATTGGCGCGCAACGCGGCGGCGGTGTCGGTCGAAAAATAGGGGTTGCCGGTGCCGCCGCCGAAGATGACCACCCTGCCCTTTTCCAGATGCCGCACCGCGCGGCGGCGGATGAACGGTTCGGCGACCTGCGACATGGCGATGGCGCTTTGCATCCGCGTGGGGGCGCCGAGTTTTTCCAGCGCGTCCTGCAACGCCAGCGCATTGATGACCGTCGCCAGCATGCCCATGTAATCACCCGTGGCGCGCTCGATGCCGCGTTCGCTGCCCGGCAGGCCGCGGAAAATGTTTCCGCCCCCCACGACCACCACCACCTGCACGCCCAGCTCGCGCACCTCGCGGATTTGCTGCGCCATGTGATGCACCCCCTCCGGACAGATGCCGACACCATCTTTGCCGCCCAGCGCCTCGCCGCTGAGCTTGAGGAGAATACGGGAAAATTTAGGCGGTTTGTTGGTGCTCATGCAGATTTGAACGCTCGCAGCATCGCGAAACTTTTAGCAGCCCGCCCACGAATCGTCAAACCAAAGCGGAAATCGGTAGTGGAATAACAAAAAGCTTGTCGAGCGTATAAAGCGGCGGGCAATAGCACAGTTTGGTGGGACGAGGCTGCGGACGAGCCGGCTTGGGCACGCCAAAGCTTAGCGACGACGGCTCGCGAGGACTCTCGCCCCACCGGAAGAGGCAAACCGACCTGCTATCCGGAGGAAGACTCCGTTTCCAGTTGGTAATTGTCAGTTCGCCAGACTTTCGCCCACCTGGAACCGGACGAACCGGCGGATGGTGATTTCGTCGCCGAGCTGTTTGGCGATTTGCGCCACGTGTTCCTTCACGCTCACTTCGGAATTCCGCTTCACGAACCCCTGGTCCACCAAACAGTAGGTTTGATAGAATTTTTCCAGGACCCCTTGCAGAATTTTCTCCAGCGCGTGCGCCGGTTTGCCTTTCAATCGGTCGGATTGCGCGGCAATCTCGCGTTCCTTGGCGATGACGTCGGCCGGAACCTGTTCGCGCGAAACCGCGTGCGGATGTCCCGCCGCAATTTGCAGCGTGATGTCCTTGACCAGTTGTTTGAATTCTTCACTGGCGGCGGTTTCGGCCTTGCCGGCGCCCACTTCCACCAGCACACCCACTTTCGCGCCGGTGTGAATGTAGGCCGCAATCAGCCCGTTGCCGTTCACTTCCATTTTCGCGTGCCGGGCAATTTTGATGTTCTCGCGGATTTTGGCGACTATCGCCTCGCGTTCCGCTTCGAGATTCGGACTGGCCTCGGTCGCGTAACGTTTGGCGACCTCGTCGCAAAACGCGCGGAAGGTGTCGTTGCGCGCCACGAAATCCGTTTCGCTGTTCACCTCCACCAGCACGCCCTGCTTTCCGGCCGGCGCAATGTATTGGGCAATGGCACCTTCTTTCGCGTCGCGCGCCGATTTCACGGCAGCCGTCGCCTGGCCCTTTTTTCGCAGAATTTCCACGGCGCCCTCGAGGCCGCCTTTGGCTTCGACGAGCGCTTTTTTGCAGTCCATCATGCCGGCCCCGGTCATTTCGCGGAGCCTGGCAACGTTAGCAGCAGTAATTTCAGCCATATAAAAATCAGTCGGGAGTTGAAAGTTGAGAGCAACCGGAATTACGCCGGCGGCGGCGCGGCCTCAATGGCAGCCGGAGCGGCTCCCGCCAGCGCGGTTTCAGCGGCCGGCGTTCCGGCCGGGGCAACCTCTTCCGGCGCGGGCCGGCGCGCGTGTTTGGCCTCAAACTCGGCACTGGCCTGCGTGATGATCTGGCCAACAGTCGCCAGAACCATGCGCACGGAACGGATGGCGTCATCGTTCGCCGCAATGGGAAAATCCACCAGGTCGGGATCACAATTGGTGTCCACGAGCGCGACAATCGGCACCTTGAGCTTGCGTGCCTCGGCGACGGCGTTGTGCTCGCGCTTGATGTCCACCACGAACATGGCCGCGGGAATCCGATCCATCGCGCGGATGCCGTCAAAATACTTTTGCAGCCGGCCGGCTTCGCGACGGATGACCGCCTGTTCCTGCTTGCCGTAATGGGCCAGCGTGCCGTCGGCGTCCATCTTCTCGATTTCCTTGAGGCGCGCGATGGAACGTTTGATGGTGTTGAAATTTGTCAACGTGCCGCCGAGCCAGCGCTCGGTCACGTAGAACTGGCCGCAGTCGCGCGCCATTTCCTTGACGCATTGCTGCGCCTGCTTTTTGGTGCCGACAAAAACCACCTTGCCGCCCTTGCGGACCGTCTCGGACAGGAAGTCGCACGCCGCCTCGAGCTGGGTGAGCGTTTTGCTGAGGTCAATGATGTGAATGCCATTGCGCGCGTCGAAGATGAATGGCTTCATCTTGGGGTTCCAACGCCGGGTCTGGTGTCCAAAATGGACGCCCGATTCCAATAATTCTTTGATGCCAATGCTAAGCACAGTTTTCCTTTGGTTAAGACCATGCGAAAATCCTGGTAGGGCGGGCAATCCTCTGCCCGCCGCGGCGCGCACGGAGTGGCGCGCCCTACCGAAGTTTCCGACACAGCATCCCGCGGAACACGGGATTATGTTTGATGTTGTTCGGCCTCCGCCTTCACTTAAAGGCGGAAATTCAAGGCCGGTTTCCTTCCGCCGCTGACGGCGAAAGGGAGATGCAGAATATCAGGGAAATGGGCTGTGACAACCATTATTTTAGCGATAAAATCATCGCAATGAAACACGATGGACGCACGCGGTTCGTGGCCGTGCTTGAAACAAAAACACAATCATCAAAATCAGGAGCAGCCCAAGCCGCAACAGCCCTAAGAAAGTGTACGCTATTGTTTATATTTTGAGAGGTTTGACACTGTTGGCTTATTTTTTCTCGCCATCATTTCGTGACAAAACCAATGAACGCTGGAAGCGAACACCGAAACACCGTGTCGTTATGGAAATCGGAGTTGGAATTCTGGGACTATTGATCCTCTTCGGGATAACCTATTTCAGCATTTTGGCAGCATCAGCGTAATCTTGAATATAATTCCTCAAATTAGGACACTCCCTTTTGTTTCCTCCGCTTGTCAAAACCCCGCAGTTGCATTACTCTTCACAAATGTCGTTTAATAAGTCTCTAGTCCTGTCGGCCCTGATTTTCTGCGGCCTGAGCGGCGCGTCCGCCGATACCATCCAGCTCAAGGGCAACGACGCTGTCACCGGCAAAATCCTCGTTGAAAAGCCGGATGCCGTGGTGGTGGACGTGGGTTACACGGTGCTGGTGGTGCCCCGGAGTGCCATTGTCAAAATTTCCCAGGCCAACACCGCATTGACGCGGCTGACCGCAACCGCGAGCCCGCTCCTTGGCGCCAACGCGCCGGCGCAATTCTATAACACCGACGCCGGCCACACGGCCACCGTCAGCGATGTCCGTGACCTCGTCAATCAAATCGGCGAGGCCGTCGTGCAGGTGCGCACCCCCAGCGGTCTGGGTTCGGGATTTTTTATCAACGCGGACGGTTATCTGATCACCAACTTTCACGTCATCGAGGGCGAAACGGAAATCACCGTCGAGGTTTACCGGCGGGTGGACGGCCAACTGGATCGCGAGTCGTATAAAAAGGTGCGCATCGTGGCCATCAATAAATTTCAGGACCTGGCGCTGTTGAAAATCGAAGACAAGAACGCGCCCAAATTCAAGTACGTCACGCTGGGCAATTCGGACGCGCTGAGCGTGGGCGAGCCTGTCTTCGCCATCGGCAGCCCGATGGGACTGGAACGCACGGTGACGGAGGGCATCCTGAGCACCAAAACGCGCGAACTGGAAGGCGATCTCTATCTGCAAACCACCGCGCAAATCAATCCCGGCAACAGCGGCGGCCCGCTGTTTGACATGGCCGGCAATGTCATCGGCGTGACCAACATGAAAATCATGTTTGGCGAAGGACTGGGTTTTGCCATTCCGGTGGAACTGGTGAAGAATTTTCTGGATCATCGCGATGCGTTTGCGTATTCCACCGATAATCCAAACACGCCCTATCGTTACCTTGAACCGCCCGGGCCCACCAGCCACAAGCCGGCAGAATAATGATTCCATTTTACCCCTCCCCCGTCCTGCGGACGCCCTCTCCCCGCATGGCGGGGCGTGTCCGGTTTTAATTTGTTAAGTTTTAAAATCCAGAATCTCATATGAAAACAAAGCCGATTTCTGATAGTGGTGCTGTTTGGTGGGGCGAGGCTACTGACGAGCCGTCTTCGGGAAGCTTTGGTGCGCTAACGCCGGCTCGCGAGGATCAGCCTTCGCCGGGCTGCGGCGCGACAGGCGCTCGCCCCACCGAAATTTTCAAATTGTGTCGCCACCCGATGTCCTTAACCCACGCATGGACGGCCGGGCTTTTCCCGGCGCTGTTCGCCCTTCTGTTGACGCTGGCCACCCCCGGTCACGCCGCGATCCCGCCCGTGGAAAATCTGCTGCCGGCGGACACCCTGTTTCTGCTGGACGCACCCGATTGCGCGGCGTTGCGGACCGCCAGCCATCAATCACCCCAATGGCTTTTTTGGAACGACCCGGCGATGAAACCGTTTCACGACAAGTTTGTCGCCAAATGGGAGGCGGAATTCATCGCCCCGCTGGAACGTGATTTGGGAGTAAAGCTGGACGATTTTGCCGATCTGCCGCAGGGCCAGTTGGCGTTCGCCCTCACGCAGAACGGCTGGAACGGCACCAACGACGCCAACCCCGGCCTGGTGCTGCTGCTCGACTCCAAAAACAAGAGCAATCTGCTCAAAACCAATCTGGCCAATCTCCGCCAAAAATGGGTGCAGGCGGGCAAATCGCTCCAGACGGAAACCTTGCACGGCATTCCATTCTCGGTCGTGACTCTTTCCAGCAATGACACGCCCGGCGTCCTCGCCAAAATCTTTCCCACGCCCCAGCCCGTTCAGGAACTGGGCAAGGCAACCAAGCCGCCGCCGCCGCCGGGCAAACTGTATGTCGGCCAGTTTGAATCATTGCTGATCGCCGGTAATTCGCAATCGGTGATCGAAACCGTATCCGCCCGGCTGACCGGCGGGTCCAACCCTGCTTTGAGCGACAACCCGGTTTTTGCCGCGGACCGGATTTCGCAATTTCACGGCTCGCCGCTGTACTACGGCTGGTTCAACGCCAAAGATTTTTTCAACGTACTGGCCCACATTCCGCAGGCGGAGCCGAACCCCGACGCCCCCAGCCCCTTCCCGGCCATTCCCTGGGCAAAAATTCTCGAGGCGTCGGGACTGACCGGGCTGAAGAGCATCAGCTTCGCCTGCCACCAGACGCGCGAGGGGGCCAGTGCTGAATTTTCCATCTCCGCGCCGGAGTCCACCCGGCAAGGGTTGATTAAAATCATCAGCGCGAACCAGAAGGAGGCGAACCCGCCCTCCTTTGTGCCCGCCGACGCCGTGAAATTCTTCCGCTGGCGCGTGGACGGCCAGCAAGCCTGGGCCACGCTTCAAAAAATGCTCGGCGAAATCTCGCCCATGGCGGTCGCCAGCCTGAACTCATTCATTGACATCGCCAATTCCAGCGCCCAACAGAAGGACCCGAACTTCGACATTCGCAAGAATCTCATCGCCAACCTTGGCGACGACTGGATCAGTTACCAGAAGAAACCCACGGGCACGACCCTGGCCGACCTGAACCAGCCGCCGTCCATTTTCATCTTCGCCTCGCCGCATCCGGAACAGACCGCCCTGGCGCTCAAGAGCGTCCTGGGAATGGGCGCGCCCGGGGACACTCCGGCGCCGACGCGGGATTTTTTGGGCCGGAAAATTTACACCATTCCCCAGCGGCCCCGTCCTACTGCGGGTACGGCACCGGCCGCACCGCGCTCGCTTTACTGCACCACCAGCGGCGGTTACGTCGCCATTTCGGGGACCGAGTCGATGGTTGAAGACTATTTGCGCAGCGCCCAGAGCCACGTCAAACCCCTGCGCGAGACGGACGGCCTGACCGAGGCCATCCAACACGTCGGCGGCACCGGCAACGGCTTGTTCGGTTATGAAAACCAGCGCGAGGTGATGCGCTCATTCTTTGCCGCTTTGAAAAACGACCCCAACTCGGCGACCGGCATGAACAGCGTGCTCATGCGCATGTGGGGCGGCAGCCTGGGCGACTGGCTGGATTTCTCGCTCCTGCCCGAATACGACCGGGTGGCCAAGTACTTCTACTTTACCGTGTACAGCGGCCGGACCAGCGCGAACGGCCTGACCTTCGAATTCTTCACCCCCCGCCCGCCGCAGTTGCGGCAGTAGATATATTGCTTTAAAAGAAGCCTTTGCCAGGATGCTTCTCAAATTTCCAGAAACGAATTGACGGCACACAACAAAAACAAACTGAAACTTATGAAAAAGAACCTATCGCTCCTGCTCGCAAGCCTGGTCATCGCTGGCGCCGTGACCCTCACAGTTCCCTTCCTTCATGCCCAGCCAGCGAACAACCCCACACCCAAACCCCCGGTTATGGAGGCGACGCCGGCCATGCACGCCGCACTCAAGGATTTACAACATGCCCGAGAGACATTGATCCACGCCCGAAAAGCCTTCGGCGGCCACCGCGTGGCGGCGCTTAAAGCCGTGGACCAGGCAATCGTGGAAGTCAAAGAAGGCATCGCGTACTCCGAGGAAAAACACTGATCGACCGGACGCGCTGTAGTCGCGTGAGGCCTTTCGTTGCCTGTTTTCCTGTGCCGTGGACGGGCGGTTCACCCCGAAAGCGCTTGCTCGCGAGAGCTTTCGGAGTTCGGGCAGGACGCGTCCCTGCCACGATAGCGAACGGCCGCGTATTTACTTAAAACCCTGCTGGAACGAGACCGGCTTGGTCAACATCTCCACCGGAGCCACTTGGAACCAGTTCGGCAGACACGGCACAGAATTCCGAGGGTCACGGCAGACACAAACAGCCAGATCGAAGCAGGCTCAGGAATGTAGGCCACCCAGGCCCCCAAATCGTCGCCAGCGATCAAAGAACCTTGAGAATATTCACGGATGTTAGCCGGACAATAAGGATTGAATCCGTAGATATTATTCTGGTCGGCTATAAGGAACCAGGACGGGTTCGGCTGGCCCTTGCTTAACCCAAGCGCCATTTCGGAGATGCCAGTCGGCCCCCACGTCATGATGGAACCCCAGCCGTAGATGTCAGCAGGTAAACTGACATCATAGGCGCCGCTAACGGTGCTCGACAAGGTGACGGACACAATGCGCGATGGATCGAAGTTGCCGGAATAAGAGGGCGAACTCAAAACGATGGTGCCGGAAATACCGCCCGGGTAACCATCAAGTGAAGACCATACATAAATGGTGTTCTGTCCCCAGCCCGTTGCCACTGTAAACAGGAAAATAACGGCAAGGGCTGAGGCGAAGGTGTGACGCGTGATATTTGCATTCATAAAATCAAATATTTTTGTCCAGTCGGTCGCATGAGAACGGTGTTCTTGCTGCTTTAAATGCCCGTGCGTCCGGGTTTTCAATGAACTTTAAAAAATCTCATAACCGCTTTCCTTTCCCTTAAAGGGAAGGTTCGTTCTCGTGTGAGCCTTGAATGAACTGCGGGCGGGGGGCGTTGGCTGAACTGAGTCAGCGTCACGCGTCCACAGCAGGCTTTTTATATACCAAACTTCATTACGTTTGTCAATGTTTACAATATACTCTGATAAGCAGTCATTGTGGCATTCCCTTCGGCAGGCAGTTGGAATGAAAGTTTCACCTCCGGGCACTGAGCGTTGCGAAAGCGCCGGGATTTCATACCAATTACAGTTTGAGATTGCACTATTCTGAAGATGCAGGCAAAGAAGGACATGCCGAAGCGATACCACCTGAAGCGGCCTGATCTGGCGCAGGCCGTGG
>DASZAB010000068.1:0-36468 GCA_035945675.1 Verrucomicrobiia bacterium
GGTTGGAGCGCCTCCACTGCCACCTGCCCGGTCGCATCCGCGACGAGCAACGTCCCGTCGGGTTGGGCGGCAGCAACCTTCCCCCGGACATGCACGATTGTTTCGGCACTCCCGGGATCGTCCAGGCGGGCAAGGTCACGAACCGGAACGACGGGGTGATCACTCCAGCGTTCCGGAGCCACATTCAACCATTCGATTTGCCTCAAACCGGGCGCCAGCAATGTCCCAGCCACAATTTGCCCGTCGGCGGTGTAGCTACCCGGACAAATCCCCGTCACCCGAACACGGCTGTGCAAAAATAATTGGGAAGCGCCGCCCGCGCCGTCCATTATTTTGACGATCATTTTTCCGGTGTCAGAATTCAACACCAGTTCCAACGTTCCTGCCTGACGGCTGGCAAAGGTGACCGTTCCTTCGACCTGCGCCCATTGGTCCGGCTGGTCCGCGCGCAGGATCTGACCCGGTGCGATGATCTCCGGTGCCGGCAACACACCGGTGCCGGTGACTTCAACCCGCGGTGGTCGTCCGTCTATAAACAACAGGCTGCCGTCATCAGACACGGTGGAAAAAGTATAAATGCCGCCGCGCGGCACCTCCAGGTATCCGCTGAATTCCAGTCCGACATCGGGGTTTCGGGGAATGACGCCCGTCTCAAAATTGGCAATGATTCCCTGTTTCAGCGGAATGAGCGAAGTGAAATCAGGCACTCTGAACCAGTTGCCTTCACAGCACTTGTAATTCAATCCCTGGACCCATCGGCTGACGCCGTTTGCCGCGTTGGTTTCCAGGTGAAACAGCGCCGCATCTGGAATTTGTTGCCGCGGTAAATCCGGTCCCTGGTAAAAGACTTTCAAGCCATGGGGTTCGGCGAGGTTGAACCAGGAGAGGCGAATGGCATGCCTGCCGGCGGCGAGAAACATGGAGCCTGATCGTTCTGCCATCATATGCAGGCCGTCATTGTTCACTAATGGCGGATTGCACAGTTGAATCCGGGTTCCTTGTACCGCGGCGTTGCCTGCCAGAATGACCCGCTGCCCGGTGCGAACAGCCTGATGCGGCGATTCCATCTCCAACATCGCCGTCCCGGAATCATCCTCAAACAGCACCCAGCGGTTGTCCGGACTGGCCGCCAGAACCAACCCCTCCAAGGCAGCCACACAATAGGTCAGCTGCCCATCGGCGCCCAGCCGGTTCAACTGCGCCACGTTGGTCGCCACCGGCACCAGCGAGCCGGTCAGCAATTGAATCTGCCCTAATCCGGAAACCAGCAGCCGGGAAGCGGCCGGCGGTTGGCCGGATACGGGCGCGTGGCTGATCCACCTCCCGGTCGCGCGAATCCAGCTGAATCGCTCCGGAGAACTGTTCCCGGCGTGTTCGATGGTTAATGCAATCCGGTTCGTTCCGGAGTTCAACTGCAATTCCAACGGACCGGACGCCGACGGCTGAATAAATTCGACGGCGCCTTCAACTTCAGCCTGGTCCGGTTGATCGGGTGACGCGTTGACGACGATCAACGAGCCATTTGAAACCAACGAGGCAAAACACATCCACCAGAGGGTTCGCGCCAGCCGTTTAGGCCAGGTTGGACGACAATTGGCTCTCCTGTCGGAATTCAAAAGAGCTGATTTACGGTTAGGCACAACACGTTGCGGAGACACTTCAAAATATCTTGTCGCTAAAGCCGCCGCAAGACTCAATCAATCATTGTCAACCAGCTGAGCCGGCAATACCTTGCTCAGCACGGTGCGATTAATGAAGGTGCATGCGCGCCGTCGCGCAGAGCCGTGTCCGTGGGTGAGCATCGGCGGTGACGTGGCACGCTGGAGTGAAACCGGGTGAATACCAATGTACCCGCGCGCGTTTGCAGTCCACCGTGTCCCGCCTTTCCGGGTCCACCCGACCAACAGGATTCACGGGCCTCCGCGCGGTGTAAGTTGGCTGGGTCCCGCAACCACGTGCTTCAACTCGTGAAATCGGCAATGTCAGCGTTCCACCCCCTTGGCGATTGGTCATTAACGGGTCGTTAATGGCCATACGTTACTTTCAGACCCTCCCGGCAGCAATGAGGTGAATCCCACCCTCGAACCGGGGTCTTCACCCCATGACCGCGCGGTTTGGCAATCCGGAGCAAGACTCCTTTTCACCCGACCGGTGCTCCAGCATCGCCGTTAAAATCAGGAATCGGCACGCCGCCTTTCGACTATACCACCCCTGTTTTCATGAAAGAATCCGGTGACTTCACGTTCCGGAACTTTATAAAGCCAGCCGGTAAGTTATTCACCTTGTTCACATTCGGCAAAATATTTGAATCGGCGGACGGTGGTCACTGTCGGTTCTTGGTAATGAAAAGAATAATTCGGGTTTTACTGGTTGAAGATAATGATGCCGATTTCGAGATGATCCGCGAATCGCTGCGACAAGGCGGGCTGTCGTTCATCCTGCGTCATGCTGCCAACGAGACGGATTTCATGCACGAATTGCAGGAGCATTCGATGGACGTGATTCTTTGCGATCACGGCTTTCCCGCGTTCGATGGGTTCAAGGCGTTGGAACTGGCGCGGACGCATCACCCGGAAGTGCCCTTGATCTTTGTTACCGGCGCACTGGGAGAAGATGTCGCCATCGCCTCGTTCAAAAATGGCGCGACGGATTACGTCCTGAAAAGCCGCTTGACTCAACTGCCCCATGCCGTCGAACGCGCACTGCGCGAAGTCGATGATCGTGCGGCCCGCAAACAACTGGAACGGGACCGCGACCAGCTCATCCGGGAACTGAAAGAGACGCTCGCCATGATCAAACCCCTGACCGGATTGTTGCCGGTCTGTGCGGTTTGCAAGCGAATCCGGGACTATCAACACGGCTGGCAGCCCATGGAGGCTTATCTCCAGACCCACTCCGATGCCGCGCTGGCGCACGAGCTTTGTCCTGAATGCGAAACGAAGATTTCACCGGCCCTGCTCAACCGTGGTCAGGTTTACCAAGAATTTGTGTCCGGCAGGTGATTTATATTCTGTCTCAAGGAGGGGTGCCACCTGGGAAGGACATGGTTGGGGGATAAAAGCCGCTCAGCTTTGACGACATTTATGGCAAGCATCATTACGGCCGGCGCGCAGGTCCAACACGTAATTCATAATTGATTGCATGATGAAACCGGAAACCGGACGCGTCATCCTGAAAGGCAGCCATAAGGCGCCGCACGCTGGCGCAAAGGTCAAAGGCAAACTTGACCTCAACGAACGGCTGGAAGTCTCTGTTCGCGTGCGTGCACGGCAAAAATGGGCCGGCACGCCGGAATGCGCCGGGATTTGCGCCGCGCCGCTGGCCCGCCGCCTGTATCTCACCCGCGAGGAATTCGCCTTGCGTTATGGCGCCAGTCCGGCGGATTTCCAGCGGCTCGAACAATTTGCCCGGGATTTCAACCTGGAAGTCGTGGACCGCCACGCCGGACAACGCACGATGCGCCTGGCGGGAACGATCCAGGCAATGCAGACGGCCTTTGGCGTCAAACTGGAAGCCGCCGAGCACGGCGGTTTGAAATTCCGTCAGCGCACGGGACCAGTTCAATTGCCACCGGACATTGCGCCGTTGATCGATGGCGTCTTCGGCCTGGACAACCGGCCGGCGGTGCGGCCGCATTTTCAATTTAAACCGTTCCCCGAAGGAAAAAGGCCGCGCGCCGCCGGCGGTCCGCAGCCGTTCACCCCGCTCGAGGTGGCCAAATTGTATGATTTCCCGGCCAACCTCGACGGGAGCGGCCAATGTATCGGCATCCTGGAATTTGGCGGCGGCTTTGATCCAACGGAACTCAACAGTTATTTCACACAACTCGGCTTCACACCGCCGCAAGTCGTCATGGTTTCCGTGGATGGCGGACAAAACAGCCCGACCGGTAATCCGCAAAGCGCCGACGGTGAAGTAATGCTCGACCTCGAAGTGGCCGGCGCCATCGCGCCGAAGGCGGTCATCGCGGTTTATTTCGCCCCGAACACCGACGCCGGTTTTCTGGATGCGTTGCGCGCCGCCGTCCACGATTCCACCCGCAAACCATCGGTCATTTCCATCAGTTGGGGCGGGCCGGAATCCGACGCCACGCAGCAGAGTTTGCAGGACTTCGACGCCGCCTGTCAGGAAGCCGCGGCGCTGGGTGTCACAATTTGCGTGGCGGCCGGCGATCATGGCGCGGATGACACGGAGACAGCTTCCCGGCAGGCGATCGTGGACTTTCCTGCGTCCAGTCCGCATGTGCTGGCGTGCGGCGGGACGCATCTGGAAGCAAACAACGGCTCCATTTCCTCGGAAGCCGTCTGGAACACGCGTGACGGCTGGGGCACCGGCGGCGGCGTGAGCGCGGTGTTTCCCCTGCCCGACTGGCAGGCCAACGCCAACGTGCCGCCTTCCGTAAATCCCGGCAGCATCAAGGGCCGCGGCGTGCCCGATGTGGCCGGCGACGCGGATGCCAACACCGGTTACATCGTTTCGGTGGACGGCAGTCAGGGCGCTTCCGGCGGCACCAGCGCCGTCGCACCATTATGGTCGGCCTTGATTGCGCGGCTCAATCAGGCGTTTGGCAAACCGGTGGGTTTCGTCAATCCCCTGCTCTATCAACCGCCGGCGAACACTAAAGGTTTTCACGACATCGTAGATGGCAACAACGGCTCCTTTTCCGGCGACAAACATTTTTACTCCGCCGGCCCCGGCTGGGACGCCTGCACCGGCTGGGGCAGCCCGAAGGGAATGGAACTGCTCAAGGCCTTGAGTAAGTAAACTGGCCCGGGAAATTTGTCATCTCAAACCAGCACGCTTGTTTTCAAATCCACCGCGACGCTGTCCGGCGCAATGTCTGGGTTGGAGGAACGAAAAGTGATCGTCAGGATTTTCGCATCCGTTGTCACAGTGAGATAGCCGAAAGCGACAACGGGGTCTTTAACCAGCGTCACATCACCCACGGTCACGGGCGCCGGTGGAAGACCCGGTCGTGGCGGGGTGGCGGCAAATCCGCCGCTGCCCGAAACCACATACGGAATCTGCCGCCCATTCACCCGGCGCGTAAACCGCTGGTAAAGGTGCGCATGGCCGGACAGCACGGCGTCGGGCCACAAGCCGGCTTTTTGGCAGGCGGCATCAATGTCATTGGATAAACCTTTCGTGCCGCCGCTCTTGCTGTCCACCGACAGCGGTGGGTGATGCACCGCCAGGACCACCGCGCGTTCGCCGGCCTGCCGCAACGGTTTTAATCGAGTCAATTCCGCCGCCAGGAAATTCAGCTGATCATCCGCTAGTGGATATTTGCCGCCTTCGGAGGAAATCGCGCCCGGTCCTTCCAGCACATTGCTGTAAAGTCCGATGATGGAGATGAATGGCGCGTCCAAAGTGAAATACGCGCCGGGCTGCGTCATCACGCTGCGCATCAACCCTCCGGCATCCGGCGACGGACCGGGTGTGGCAGCGCAAAAGTTTCGCAGAAACGCCTGCAAGGTGGGAATCTTCGGCACGTCCACATTCATACCGAACACCATGCCATCATGGTTGCCGGGAATGGCAAAGATGGGCCGGTCATAGGCGCGGAAAGGTTCGTAAAACTGGTCGTAGTAAAATTGGCCTTCGCCGAAATGATAAACCACGTCGCCGAGATGAAAAAAAAAGGCCGGCACGCGCGGACCGCCGGCGGCCACGTCTGCCGCCATCAAATCCGCCACGCGGGCTTCCGTAACCGGCCCGGTGAATTTGGCCGCGCCGGTATCACCGACGGCATGAAAGACAATTGTTCCAGCCTGGATGATATTCTTCACAAATGCCGCGTCCGCCACGTCGGTTAGATTGATCCGCGGCGGCTGATTTCGCGGCCGCGGCACCGGTTGCAGTTGATTTTTATGCCGCAGATAATACGGCGAGTTGTAGTAAGCCTCGCTCGTGTTGTCGACCTGGAACGCGGTTTCATCCGCCCCGGGATGGGTTTCCCCGAACAGGCGGCCGTCGGTGCCGATAATGTTTTTCGGCGTGGCTGGAGTCTTCATTGGAGCATATGACACTCCGCTCCCGCCGGCTGCTCAACGCCGAATTCCCAAAAACTCCCTTTCCATTGTACTTTCCCGCCACTTTGGCAAAAATATCACATGGCTCAGGCACGAACCGAAGATGTAAAACGGTTGCATTGGGATGCCACCTCACAGGATTATCTCCAACACCGGCCGGGATATCCCGGCGAGTTTTTTGTTCTCCTGCAGCTTCTGGGCATCGGGCTGGCCGGGCAGGACATTCTCGACCTCGGTTCGGGCACCGGGGCGCTGGCCGTTCCTTTCGCCAGGCAAGGCGCGCGCGTTACGGCCGTGGATCTCTCGACAGGGCAAATCCAGGCGGGACGGCAGACCGCCCGCCAACACGGAGTCAAAATCACCTTTAAGCTGGCTCCGGCCGAAGCGACCGGGTTGCCCGACCAGGCCTTCGACGTCATCTCCGCCAGCATGTGTTGGGGTTATTTTGACATGACCCGCATGGAAGTGGAGGTGCCGCGCCTGCTCCGTTCGGAAGGGTTGCTTCTGGTGAGCTCCCTGATCTGGATTGCGGCCGGGGATCCGATTGCCAGCCAGACTGATAAACTGCTTGCCCGGCACAATGCAGCGGCGGGACAGTCGGACCGGGGTGGCAATGCCGAGATCATCCCCGCCTGGTCGCGGGCCAGGTTCCGGTTGAAAACGTACCACGATTTCAAAATGGATCTCCCGTTTACCCGCGAATCATGGCGTGGACGTATCCGCGCCAGCAAGTGGATCGGCGCGGCGTTGTCTCCGGAACAGACGGAAGGATTTGACCGCGAACACCAGGCTTTGCTGGAGCGAATTGCCCCCCCGCAATTCCACATCCGCCATCGTATCCGGATTCAGATTTTCGAACTCAAACGAAGCTGAAGGCAGGCCGCGAACATTGAAGCCGGCGCCGGTTGCTCCGGGTGAACCGGTTTCACGTCTCCCATCGGGCGCCGCTCTCAATGATGCCCCGGGAAATCGCGTAGCGGGTCAGGCCGGCGATGTCCTGGATGTCCAGCTTGTTCATCACCTGCTGGGCAAGGCTTCCATCGTCTGGTCAAGGTGGATTGCCACGGTCGAGTTAATCGTCGGCACAACGGTAATATCCACCCGGAGCGATAGCAGGCATATGCCCCATAAATGGGCCAGGGACGAGCGGCTGGTGTCCTCCGGTTGCGGCTTCCTTGGTGGAGCGCTGGCCCGGGCTTTTTTAATGAAGCCCGGAAGGCCGGTCCTTGCTGTTTGGCTGGACCAGGCAAAACCGCTTTGATTCGAGCTGCAGGCTTACAAATTTGTAATCCGGCAGACAGCTTCCCGTCATCTTGAACCGCTCTAAACTTAAAAAAACAAAATTCAAACAAACGAAACAAATATGAAAACGATCTTTAATTCGTTCCGCCTCCGCCTGGCCGCCTTCGGCCTGGCGGGGGCCGCCGTGGTGGCCGGCGCCGCCTTTGCCTTAGCCCAGTCGTCACAAAGCGCCGTCAAATCGGCGGACTTGAATGTGCCTTTGCAGGAAACCTCGGTGCCGCGGGATGGCCTGCCGCGAGGCAGCTACGCGCCAATAGTGGAAAAAGTTGCGCCGGCGGTGGTCAAAATCGAGACAACGTCCACCATCAAGACTACCGGGATGGAACAGTTCCCCGGTTTCAACGATCCTTTCTGGCAACAGTTTTTCGGCAATCAGCTTGGCCGGGCTATCCCGCCTCACGCTATCGGCCCGCAAGTTGAACACGGCCTCGGCTCCGGTGTCATCGTCACCAGGGACGGTTACATCCTCACCAACAATCACGTCGTGGACGGCGCCCGGGAGGTGAAGGTCACGCTGCCGGACGGGCGGGAATTCACTGCCAGGGTCGTCGGGCGCGACCCGAAAACCGACATCGCGGTCGTAAAAATTAACGCGGACCATCTGCCGGTCGTCCCCATGGCCGATAGCAGCAACGTGAAGGTCGGCGATGTCGTGCTGGCGATCGGCAATCCCTTTGGTGTCGGCCAGACGGTCACCGAAGGCATAGTCAGCGCCAAGAACCGCAGCGGCATGGGCATTGAACACTATGAGGATTTCATCCAGACCGATGCGGCCATCAACCCGGGCAATTCCGGCGGCGCGCTGGTGGACATTGACGGCCGTTTGATCGGCGTCAACACCGCCATCATGACTCGTTCGGGGGGCAGCCAGGGCGTCGGCTTTGCCATTCCTTCGGACCTCGCCCGGAATGTGATGGAAAGTTTGATCAAATACGGCCACGTGACCCGCGGTTATCTGGGCGTTATGATTCAAAATGTCACGCCGGCGCTGGCGCCGGAGTTTGACCTCAAAAACGACCAGGGCGCGCTCGTCAGCGAGGTTGAGCCGAATGGGCCCGCCCACGCGGCCGGATTCGAAGACGGTGACGTGATTGTGAAGTTTAACGGCCGGAACGTCACCGACAGCGAGAGCCTGCAACTCGAAGTCGCGGCGACCAAACCCGGCTCGAAAGTGCCGGTGGAAATCATGCGTGAGGGAAATGAAAAGACCCTCGAAGTCACCATCCAACCCCTGCCGGGCACGAAACAACTGGCCGCCGCCGGCTCACAAAACAACCCTGACACCGGCACGCTCAATGGCGTGACCGTCAGCGACCTGGACCCGCAGGTCCGCCAACAATACCACATACCGAAGGAGGTAACCGGCGCCTTGATCACGCAGGTTGATCCCACTTCGGCTTCGGCCCAGGCCGGTCTTCAGCCGGGCGACGTGATTGAATCCATCAACCGGCATCCGGTGAAAGATGCCGACGAGGCCGTGCAGTTGACCGAGCACCCAAAGAGCAAACAGACGCTCGTCCGGGTTTGGAACGATGGCGGCAGTCATTACGTGGTAGTGGACGAGCACGATAAAGTGGGTTGAGTCCATTCCCCGAATTCAAAAGCCCTCCCGCACTCGCACGGGCCGTGCGGGAGGGTTCCTGTCCGTCAGGTCCTGTGGCACGGCGGGAATGCCCCACTTTGTCCCGGCTGCCGGCGATTCAACATTGTAACCTTTCAATCCTCCCGCCATCATGTGTGAAAACGTGCGCATCCTGGTTGTTGAAGACGACGAAAAAATCGCCTCGTTTATCGTCAAAGGCTTGAAACAAAACGGCTATGCCGTGGATCACAGCCCCGAAGGCGAGCAGGCGTTCGCCTTGGCCAAGACCGTTGCTTACGACGCGGCGGTGGTGGACCTGATGCTGCCCAAACTGGACGGGATAAAACTCATCGAGCAGCTCCGCGCCAGCGGCGTCCGCACGCCGGTGCTCATTCTGAGCGCCAAGGCTTCCGTGGATGACCGCGTGAAGGGTTTGCAGGCCGGCGGGGACGATTACCTGACCAAACCGTTTGCCTTCTCCGAACTGCTGGCGCGCGTTCAGGCGCTCATCCGGCGGGCGACGCAAACCCTCGAGCCGACCCGCCTGACGGCCGGTGATCTGACCCTGGATTTGCTCAGGCGCGAAGTGCGGCGCGGCGGCCAATTAATCGAATTGCAGCCGCGCGAGTTTGCGTTGCTGGAATATTTGATGCGCCATCCCGACCGGGTCGTGACCAAGACCATGATCCTGGAGCATATTTTTGATTTCAGTTTTGACCCGCAAACCAACGTCGTGGACGTGCTCGTGCACCGGTTGCGCAGCAAGGCCGATCCTGACAAGCAGATGATCCATACTCTCCGTGGAGTGGGCTATGTCCTTCGACCTGCTTAAAGCGGCGCGCCGGAACATCGGCATCCGGCTCGGGCTCTGGTATGCGTTTGTGTTTGCGATCAGCAGCATCGCGTTGCTGATGGTCGCTTACTACCTGCTGGCGGCGGACGTCGGCCGCAAGGACCGGGAGGTGCTGGAGGCGCGGTTGCAGGAGTATGCGGCCTTCTATAACACCGGCGGATTGCCGGCGCTCCGCAGTGCCATGCAACACGAAACCGGCAATCCCAAGGCCTTCTTCGTCCGCCTGGTCAACCCGTGGAACGAAGCGGCCATCATTAATGTTCCTGCGGATTGGATCGCCTTCCGGGACATTCCCGGCCGCCCGGCGGGCTATCGCCGACGGGTCGGCTTCATCCGCATACCTAAAGACGCCGAAAAGGATTTTCTCATCGCCTCGATGATCCTGCCGGACAATTCGCTGTTGCAGGTCGGACGCAGCACGGACAGTCGCGCTGCGTTGCTGCTGCCGTTGCGCCAGGATTTCATCGTTTTCGGCAGCGCGACGATTCTTCTGGGTTTCCTGGCCGGCGCCTTTTTCGCCCATCGCGCCATGCGGCCCATCCGTCAGGTGGTCGCCACCGCCCGCTCCATCATTCAAACCGGCCGCCTCGACGCCCGCGTGCCGGTGCGCAAGTCGAATGATGAACTGGATGAGATGGTCCGCCTGTTCAACAACCTGCTCGATAAAAACCAGGCGTTGATCCGCGCGATGCGGGAATCCCTCGACAACGTGGCGCACGACCTGCGCACGCCGTTGACCCGTCTGCGCGGCACGGCGGAACTGGCGCTCCAGCCCCAGGCCGCGCCGGACGCCGCACACGAGGCGCTGGCCGATTGCGTCGAGGAATCCGAACGCGTGCTGAACATGCTCAACACGCTTTTGGACATCACCGAGGCCGAGGCCGGCATGATGAAACTTCAGCGCGAGCCGGTTGACCTTTGCGCGATGGTCCGCGAGGTCGTCGAACTTTACGAATACGTCGCGGACGAGCGGAAGGTGACGGTGCGGACGGAGTTGCCGGCCGCCTGCGAGACGCCGGTGGACCGCAACCGGATGCGCCAGGTATTCGCCAACCTGCTCGACAATGCGCTCAAATACACCCCGGAAAATGGCCGGGTCACGATTTCGGTCACCGATGAACCGGCCGGGGCCGTGGTGCAATTCCGCGACACCGGCATCGGCATTCCTCCGGCAGAACAGGGGAAAATCTGGACGCGTCTTTATCGCGGCGACAAGAGCCGGTCCGAGCGCGGTCTGGGCCTGGGCTTAAGCCTCGTCAAGGCCGTGGTGGAAATGCATCAGGGAAAGATCACCGTCGTGAGCGCCGTCGGCCAGGGTTCCGAATTCACGGTCAGGCTGCCGAAGCAGGGCTGAACCATAAGCACGAGCTTGAGTTGATGCCGGACGGAGATTCAATCGGTGGTTTTGCTCTGACCGGCACCTTTGTTTTTAGCCTGTTCCTGGAGCCATTCCAACGCGCGCAACAATTGTTTATCGTCCGAGGATTGCAATTCAATGGCCGTCATGCCCCGTTCGGCGGCGGGTATCAGCGGGCTGACGTCCGGTGGCAGCGCCACTTTAATCTGGGGAGGGATTCCTTTGTGCCAGAAGGAATGCCCGTCCGGCGTCAGCCATTCCTGGATCGCCAGCATGAGCGCCGAGCCGCCAATGAGCGGGAACTCGTTCAGCACCGTGCCGGTGCCAAAGGTGGTTTCGCCAATCAGTTCGGCCCGATGCGCGTCGTGGAGCGCGCCCGCGACAATCTCCGAGGCGCTGGCCGAGCCGCCATTAATCAACACCGCCATGGGGATATTTGTTGCCAGCCCGCCGGGCTTGGCCGGGACCGGGGTGATCTTTCCCCGGGCGTCCTTGACGAGCAGCACGTTCCCGCCGGCCAGGAACTCACTGGCTGCGGCCACCGCTTCGTCCAGCACACCACCGGGATTGTCTCGCAAATCCAAAATCAATCCCTGCAACCGCTGCTGCCGGATTTCGCGCAAAGCGCCGTTCAAATCCTTAACCACGCCGTCGTCAAAACTGGCGATGCGGACGTCGGCGATGTCCGTTCCCGGCAGTTGCTGCCAGGTGACATTGTCAATTTTGATCGTCGCCCGAACGATGGTGACATTGCGGAGGCGATGAGTTTGCGGATTCAAAACCGACAACACGACCGGGGTGCCGACCGGTCCGGTAATCCGCGCAACCACCTGGCTCAATGGCAGTCCGGCAATCTCCCGGCCGTCAACGCTCATGATGATGTCTCCGCTGCGCAAGCCGGCGCGTTGGGCGGGCGAGTCGTCCAGGGGCGCGACGACCACCACCTGCCGGTTCTTCATTTGAACTTGCACCCCGATGCCTTTGAGCTGCCCGCTCTCGGCCGCGCGCAGTTGCTTGACCATTTCGGGACTTAGAAAAACACTGTGCCCGGTATCGCCCAACGCGTCCACCATCCCGCTGATGGCGCCGTAGGTAAGGACTTTCGGTTTCACCGCCGCCCGATCCACGTAATACCGCTGAATGGTGTTCCACGCCTGCGCCATGAGCCGGAAATCGGAAACGGCATCGGACGGCATGTAAGCCAGCAACACCCATCGGTCGAAGATCACGCCCGTCCCCATCCCCAGCACCAGGCATAGCAGCAGGAGAAAAGCCGGACGCGGCGTTTGGACGGAGCGACCGGACCATTTGTCATCACTTTTATTGTTCATAGAACGACCTGAGTCTTCGACCGGTGCCGGCAGGCGCGCCGTTTGCCATTCTGCCCAATAACCATCCTCCTTAATGATCCAATGATCAATGAAATCATCGAGGCCGTTTGACCGGCCTGGAATCCAATTCGACATCCCCTGAGACTGTTGGCCATGACCCGTCCGGTCCCGTTTCACTTCGCACCGGCCGGCGCGGCGGGACCGGTCAACGCGCGATCCACTGCCGCCGCCATCAATCCGGCCCCGGTGGCATTGGGATGCACCGTGTCGGGAAACAATTCCTTCCGGCCGCTCAACGCCGTGTACAGGTCAATCACCGAAACCTTCGATTCTTTCGCTGCCTGCCGAATCATGGGAATCATTTCGACGCGGATGGTTTTGTCGTTGATCCCCCAGCGACCCGGATAATCCGGCGTCGGCAGGCAGATGAAAATCCTTGCCTGGGGATTGGCCTGGCGGAAGGCGGCAATCATCTCCTCGTAGTCATGGACGAAATTGGTTTTGTACTGCCAGTTGTTGATGGCCCTGTCCGCCTCCAGGCTGCCATCGCCCGGATGCTTGCTGTCATTCGCGCCGAAATCAATGACGACCACGTCCGGTTTGAATGCCAGCGCCCGGGTGTAAGCGGCTTGTTTTACATAGGGCCGGTCTCCCTGATGCAGCAGGGTGGTGGCGTTAACGCCAAAATTGCGCACGTCCCAGTTTGTCCCCAACCGGACGGCCAGTTGCGCCGGATAGGAATTGGATTGGCGATTGGAAATGCCATAGCCCCAGGTGATGCTGTCTCCCACGCAGGCGACGCGGACCGGCGCGGCGAGGGCACTGGCCAAGGAAGCCAGGGTGAGCAGCCCGGTCAAACAGGTTTGGTGGATGATTCTGGATAGCTTCATATCGAACTCACGTAATTGTTTTGAAAACTGGTTCATCCCCATCCATTTGCCAAGGCTAATTTTACTTCATGACTTCAAAGATGATAACGGAATTGAAATTTCAGCTTTGATTTCCCGGCACAGCTTGCCCACTCTTTTCCCACGCAATTGAAAGATCAAACAGCGCAGCCGGCGAGTCACAGGGGCGTGGCGTGGATGGTGATGCAAACCGGAACCGATCGAAGATGAACAAAGCCCATTCTGTTCGCGTTGGACTGTTTGGCATCGGGCTGGAAACGTATTGGCCGCAATTTCCGGGCCTGCGGCAGCGGTTGACCGGCCATCAAAAACAGATCAGCGGCCGGTTGCGCGAGTTTGGCGCCGATCTGGTGGACGCCGGAATGGTGGACAATCCGGCCAAAGCCCGCGCCGCCGCCTCATTGTTCTGCCGCGAGGAAGTGGATTTGATTTTCCTCTACGTTTCAACTTATGCGCTTTCGTCAACGGTTTTACCGGTGGCGCAAAACACCAAAACGCCGGTGGTCGTCCTGAATCTGCAGCCCGTCGCACAATTGGATTACAAAAGGTTCAATGCCCTCGGCGACCGGGGTTTGATGACCGGGGTGTGGCTCGAACATTGTCAGGCGTGCGCCGCGCCGGAGATCGCCTGCGTCTTTAACCGCGCCGGGATTCCTTGTCATCTCGTCACCGGCCATCTGCAGGATGCGGCGGCGTGGCAACACATTCAGGATTGGGTGGACGCAGCCCGGGTGGCCGCCCGCATGCGCCTGAATCGTGTGGGTGTGCTTGGCCATTATTATGGCGGGATGCTGGACGTTTATACCGACCTGACCCGGCAGTCGGCGGTGTTCGGCAATCATTTCGAACTGGTGGAAATGTGCGAGTTGCACAAATTGCGCCAGGCCGTATCGCCACGACAAGTCGCGGGAAAAATCGCGCAATTCCGGCGCGAGTTTGAGGTTTCGCCCGCATGTGAACCGAAGGAACTCGTTCGGGCCGCGAAAACCGCCTGCGCTTTGGACGCACTGGTAAAAAATCACGACCTGGGTTCGCTGGCGTATTACTACGAGGGCGAAGCAGGCGGTCCGTACCGCGACATCGCCACGTCCGTCATCGCCGGCAGCACGCTGTTGACGGGCCACCACGTTCCGGTGGCCGGCGAATGTGAAGTCAAAAACGTCCAAGCCATGAAAATCACGGACTTGTTCGGCGCCGGCGGTTCGTTCAGTGAATTTTATCTCGCCGATTTCAAGGACGACGTCGTGTACCTCGGCCATGACGGCCCGGCGCATTTTGCGATTGCAGAAGGCCGGGTCAGGCTCGTTCCCTTGCCCATCTACCATGGCAAGCCAGGCAAGGGGCTTTCAATTCAAATGACCGTCAAACACGGACCCGTAACGCTGTTGAGCGTGGTGCAAGACCGCGAAGGCAACCCTTCTTTGCTTGTCGCTGAAGGCAAATCCGTGCCCGGCCCGATTCTGGAAATCGGCAACACCAACAGCCGGTATCAGTTTGGCCTCGGCGCAGCCCGGTTCATCAACGAATGGTCGAACGCCGGCCCGGCCCACCACTGCGCCATCGGGACAGGACACCTCGCCCGCAAGTTAATCAAGCTCGGCGCCTTGCTTGGCATCAAAGTCAAGTCTGTTGGCGAATAAAGCATGGACGCCGCCGGGCTTTGTCCGATAATTGATTCAACTGACAGACCGCATGCGGGCCTGCGAGTGCGGCCCGTCGAGCGGACCATTTTATGAAAACATCCACCCCCACGCTTGGCGTCATTATTGGCAATCGCGATTTCTTTCCCGACCAGCTCGTCACCGAAGCACGGAACGACATCGCCGGTCTTTTTCAGCAACGTGGCATCAAGCCCATCTGGGTTTCCCCGGAGGAAACCAAACTCGGCGGCATCGAAACGCACGCCGACGCGCGTCAGTGCGCCGGCCTGTTTAAACGCCACCGCGACGAGATCGACGGCGTGCTCGTGGTGCTGCCGAATTTCGGGGACGAAAAGGGCGTCGCCGATACGCTCAAAATGTCCGGTTTGAACGTGCCGGTTTTGGTTCAGGGTTATCCCGATGACCTGAAAAAGCTCGACGTTGCGCGCCGGCGCGATGCTTACTGCGGAAAAATTTCCGTGTGCAACAACCTCGTCCAGGCAGGCATCAGGTTTTCCGTCACACACAAACACGTCGTGCGGCCGGCCGATGATTCGTTCATCGCAGACCTCGACAAGTTCCTGGCGGTCTGCCGCGTGGTGAACGGCTTGCGCGGATTGCGGTTGGGCGCCGTCGGGGCGCGGCCCGGCGCCTTCAATACCGTCCGTTACAGCGAAAAAATCCTCGAACGCCACGGCATCAGCGTCACCACGGTGGACCTGTCGGAAATTCTGGGCAAAGCGGAAAAGTTAAATGCCGGCGATCAGGCGGTGGTCGCCAAGCTTGACGAAATCAAATCCTATGCGCCGAGCCAGGGTGTTCCGGAAAAGCCGCTCGTGCAGATGGCCAGGATGGGGGTGGTGCTGAGCGACTGGATGACCGCCAACGCCCTCGACGCGACCGCGATTCAGTGCTGGACCTCGGTGCAGCAGAATTATGGCTGCAACACCTGCACCCTGATGAGCATGATGAGCGAGCGGTTTATGCCCAGCGCCTGCGAGGTGGACGTGACCGGCGCCCTCACGATGTATGCCATGCAGTTGGCCGGCCACACGCCGGCCGCCCTGGTGGATTGGAACAACAATTATGCGGACGATGACGACAAGTGCGTCCTATTCCATTGCGGTAATTGGGCAAAAGCGTTCCTGCCGGACATCAAAATCGCGACCGCACCGATCCTGGGTACGATCGTCGGCGAACAAAACACTTACGGCGCCCTCGCGGGCCGCACCCTGGCCGGCCCGCTCACGTTTGGCCGGATCACCACGGCGGATGCCGAGGGAAAAATCCGCACCTATGTCGGCGAAGGCGAACTGACCAACGATCCCCTCGACACCTTCGGCACGCGCGCCGTCGCCCGCGTGCCCGAATTGCAGAAGCTGATGCGCTATGTCTGCCAGCAAGGCTTCGAGCACCACGTCGTGATGACCCAATCCAAGTCCGCCGCGGTTCTGGCCGAGGCGTTTGGGAATTATCTCGGTTGGGAAGTGTATGAGCATGAGCGCTAGATCCGCATCGCGCATGACCGACCGCGAACTCGAACTCAAATCCATTCAGCTCCGGCGCAGTTTGCTCCGGCACATTTATCATGCCGGGGCGGGCCACACGGGCGGCAGCCTTTCCTGCGTGGACATCCTGAACGTCCTGTACCACCGCATCCTCCGCGTTTCACCGGAGACCTTTGGCGACCCGCACCGCGACCGTTACGTCCAGAGCAAGGGTCACTCCGTCGAGGCGCTTTATGCCGTGCTCGCCGATCGCGGCTTTTTCCCGGAATCGGAATTGGAAACGCTCTGCCGCTACCAATCACATTTTGTCGGTCATCCGACGCGCAAAGTCCCGGGCATTGAGATGAACACCGGCGCGCTGGGTCACGGCTTGTCCATCTCGGTCGGGATGGCCCTGGCCGCGAAACTGGACGCCGCGCCTGGCCGCGTGTTTACACTCCTCGGCGATGGCGAGCTGGCCGAAGGTTCAAACTGGGAAGCCGCCATGGCGGCCGCGCATTACGATCTCGACAATCTGACGGCCATCATTGACCACAACACGCTCCAGATCACCGGCCGCACGCGTGATGTGTGCAGCAACGAACCGTTGGACGAGAAATTCAACGCCTTCGGCTGGGCGGTCCGCATCGTGAACGGCCATAATTTCGCCGAACTCACCGAAGCATTGAGCCAACCGGCTGAAACCGGCAAGCCGACGTGTGTCATTGCCAACACCGTCAAAGGCCGGGGCGTGAGTTTCATGGAGGACGCGGTCAAATGGCATCACGGTGTCCCGAGCGACGCGGATTTCGAACGCGCCATGAAGGAATTGGCAGCGGCCGAGAACCGGCTGAGGGGGGTGGCGGCATGAGCGCGCCCGCCCCTTCCCTGTTTTCACCTGCGGCAAAGGCCATGGCGGAAAAACTCGGCTTGAAAATGGGCCGGGCCAACCTCGACGAGTTCGCCGCCACGTTGCTCGAGCTGGCGAAAGCCAACCGCAATCTTGTGGCCGTCACCAGTGACTCGCGCGGTTCGGGCAAACTGGGTCCGTTTGGCGAGACGCTGCCCGGGCAGTTGATTGAGATTGGCATTGCCGAACAAAATCTCGTCGGCATTACCGCCGGCCTGGCCGCCGCGGGCAAAAAGGCCTTTGGCGTTTCGCCGGCGTGTTTCCTGACCGCACGCTCGCTGGAACAGATCAAGAACGACGTTTGCTACTCGGACGTTCCGGCGGTGCTCGTCGGCATCAGCGCCGGTGTCAGTTACGGGGCGCTCGGCAGCACGCACCATTCACTCCACGACCTGGCGGCGTTGCGGGCCATTCACAATATCTCCATCATCGTTCCGGCGGATAATTTTGAAACCCGCGAAGCCATCCGTGCCGCCGCGCAAAGCGTGCAGCCGATGTACCTTCGGTTCGGCAAGGCCGCGATGTATGGCCTGCACAAACCGGAAACCCGGTACGAGGTCGGCAAAGCGATCACGTTGCGTGACGGCGCAGACGTGGCGTTTATCGGCACCGGCGAGGCGGTGGTGCATTGCCTGCTCGCCGCGGTGAAACTGGCGGAACAGGGATTCAGCTGTCGCGTTCTGAGCGTGCATACCGTCAAACCGCTCGACACCGGGGCCGTGCTTCGTGCCGGACGCGAATGTCGCGCCCTCGTAACGGTCGAGGAACACAGCGTCCACGGCGGTCTGGGTGAAGGCTGCGCCGCCGTGTTGCTGCAGGCCGGGTTGTCCATTCCCTTCCGCATCGTGGGCATCCCCGACGAAGATACGGTGACTGGCGCGCAGGCGGATATTTTCCGGCACTACGGCATTTCGATGGAAGGCCTGGCCGAGAAAGCGCTGAATCTGGTGAAGAGAAAATGAGCCTGGTGCTTGCCATTGACCAAAGCACCTCCGCCACCAAGGCGGTGCTGTTCGCTGCGCAAGGCACGGTGCTGGATCGGGCGTCACGGGAACACCGGCAGATTTATCCGCAACCCGGCTGGGTCGAACACGATGCCGAGGAAATCTGGCAGAACGTTTTGACGGTAGTTCGGGAGATCGTCGGGCGGAATCAGGACCGGCTCGCGCAACTTGCCGGGCTGAGCATCACTAACCAGCGCGAGACCATTCTAGTGTTCGACCGCGCCACCGGCAAACCACTGCACCATGCCATCGTCTGGTTGTGCCGCCGCGGCGAACCCATTTGTCAAAAACTCCGCGACCAGGGACTCGACGAAACGGTTCGCGGGAAAACCGGGTTGAAAATTGACACCTATTTCTCGGCGTCAAAAATCAAGTGGCTGGTCCAGGAAAAGACGGGTATCGCCGCCAAACTTAAGAACGGCCAGGCCGTCGCAGGGACCCTTGACGCCTGGCTGGTTCATCGCCTCACTGGCGGGAACATTTTTGCCACCGACCATACCAACGCCAGTCGTACGCTATTGTTCGACATCAACCGGCTGCGCTGGGATGAGCAGTTGTGCGAACTCTTCGACGTGCCGTTGGAGGCACTGCCGGAAGTTCGCGAAAGTGCAGCGCAATTTGGCGAGACCGACCTGAACGGCCTCCTGCCACGCCGGGTGCCCATTTGCGGCGTCATGGGCGATTCGCAGGCTTCGCTGTTTGCTCAACGCTGTTACCAGCCAGGCATGGTCAAGGCGACATTCGGCACCGGCACGTCCGTGCTAATGAACATCGGCGACCAATTCCGCCTGTCGGAGCGCGGCGCGGTCTCGGCGCTGGCCTGGGTCTGGCGCGGGCAACCGACTTACGCCTTCGAGGGCATCATCAATTTTTCGGCGGCGACGATTTCCTGGTTAAAAGACCAGCTTGGCCTGATTCAAAGCTCGTCCGAGGTGGAGCAGCTGGCGACCGCCGTGCCGGACAACGGCGGGGTGTATCTCGTACCCGCCTTTTCGGGTTTGAGCGCGCCGTATTGGAAACCAGAGGCGCGCGCCGCCCTCATCGGCATGACTGCCCATACGCGCCGGGAGCACGTCGCCCGTGCGGCGGAAGAGGCGATCGCCTATCAAATCCGCGATGTCCTGGAAATGATGCGCGCGGACGCACCAGTCAAGATGCAGAACCTGTACGCCGATGGCGGACCAACGCGCGACCGTTTTCTCATGCAATTCACAGCGGATCTGGCGGAACTCGAATTGACCGTTTCAGAAGTCCCCGAATCTTCCGCCTGGGGCGCGGCGATGAGCGGATTATTGGGGCTGGGAATCTGCGGTTCACTGGACGACCTCGCGGGACTGCCACGTGAAGTGCGGACGTACCGGCCACAGATGGATCCCGCCCGGGCCAAACGACTCCACGACGGCTGGCTCGCGGCGGTGAGGCGGATACTGTAATGCGCCGCACTGGATTCCTGGCGCGTTGGCGTTTTTTGTAAATGAATTGCCAGTTTTTATATCTCCCATCCTTCAGATGTCCTTGTTTTGAATTCATCCGAACGCAATCATGACGCATGACCATAAGGCGCTTGCCCGGCTTGTTGCCGGTTTCTTTGCTGTTGACGCTGGCTGCGGTTGTCAATGCCCGGGGCGAGAAGATTCTGCCGCCGGTGCTGTGGTTTGAGCAGCCGGCGGCGCAATGGACCGATGCCCTGCCCATCGGGAATGGCCGGATGGGAGCGATGGTTTTTGGCGGAGTCCCGGATGAACGCATCCAGTTCAACGAGGACACTCTCTGGAAGGGGCACCCGCATGATTACGTCCGCGCCGGGGCTCATGACCATCTGGCCGAAATCCGGCAGCTTTTGTTCGAGGGTAACACCAAAGAGGTCGCGGACATTGTCCGGAAACACTTTCTGAGCGATCCGGTGCGGCAAAAAGCCTATCAGCCCTTCGGCGATTTGCATTTCCATTTCATCGGCTGCACCAACGTCACCGGCTATCGCCGTGAATTGGACCTCGATTCCGCCATCGCCCGGGTCACGTACCGCGCCGACGGAGTCAGTTACCAACGTGACGCCTTCGCCAGCCACCCGGACCAGGTCATCGTTCTGCGGTTCACCGCCGACAAACCCGGCCATATCAGCTTCACGCTCGAGATGGACAGCCCGCAAACCAATTCCCGGACCCGGGCCATTTCACCGGACACACTCGCGTTGATCGGGCAGGTTGAAACCGGCGGGCTGAATTTCGAATCACAAGTGCGCGTGGTCGCGGACGGCGGCCAAATCCGCACCAACGGAAATACCCTCGTCGTGAGCAACGCCGATTCCGCCACGGTGCTTTTGGCGGCAGCCACCAGCTTCAAAACTTTTCAGGACATCAGCGGAAACCCCGACGCACGATGCGTGAGCGATCTGGCCAAACTCAGCCATAAAAGCTATGAATCTCTTTTGGCTAATCATCTCGCCGATTATCGCCATCTTTTCCAGCGGGTAACTTTTAACCTCGGTCACACCGACCGCGCCAGGCTGCCGACGGATCAGCGTTTGAAGTCGGTGAAGACCTACGGCCTGGAGGGCGACCCGGCGCTGGCGGCGCTGTATTTTCAATACGGCCGCTATCTGCTCATTTCCAGCAGCCGGCCGGGCGGCCAGCCGGCCAATTTGCAGGGTCTTTGGAACGAGGATCTCAATCCGCCCTGGGAGTCCAAGTGGACGCTCAACATCAATTGCGAAATGAATTACTGGCCCGCCGAGCTGGCCAACCTGAGCGAATGCACCGGACCGCTCTTTGACATGATTGACGATCTGGTCATCAGCGGCGGTCGCACCGCGCGCGAACAATACGGCTGCGGCGGCTGGGTGGTGCATCACAACACCGACCTTTGGCGCGGCACGGCGCCCATCAACAACATTGACGGCGTCTGGCCGACCGGCGGCGCGTGGCTCTGTTATCATCTGTGGGAACATTATCTCTTCACTGGCGACAAAGCGTTCCTCGCGCGTGCCTACCCGGACATGAAATCGGCGTCGCAATTTTTTGTGGATGACCTGATCAAGGACCCCAAAACCGGCTGGTGGGTCACCTCTCCGTCCTATTCGCCCGAACAAGGAACCCTGTGTTATGGCCCGACGATGGACAACCAGCTCATCCGCGCCTTGTTTAACAGCACCGTTGCCGCCGCGAACATTTTGGGAGTGGACAAGGAGTTCGCGGCGAAGCTGGCCGCAGTGCGAGATCAACTGCCGCCCAATCAAGTCGGCAAGTACGGCCAGTTGCAGGAGTGGATCGACGACATTGACAGGCCGAACAACAACCACCGCCACATGTCACCGCTCTGGGCAATGTATCCGGGTGCGGACATCTCACCCGCCGATCCCAAAATCTGGAACGCCGCCAAACTTCTGCTCAAATGGCGCGGCGACGGCAGCACCGGCTGGAGTTACGCGTGGCGCATCCCGCTTTGGGCCCGGGTGGGTGACGGTGAGTTCGCCTGGCGACAACTGAACCTGCTGTTCCAACGTCGAACCCTGCCCAATCTTTTTGACCTGTGCGGACCGTTTCAAATTGACGGCAACTTTGGCGCCACCGCCGGCATGGTCGAAATGCTGCTGCAAAGCCAATGGACGGAAAGACGCGAGGGGCGCCCGGTGCGCATCGTCCAACTGCTGCCTGCGTTGCCGGCCGAATGGCCCTCCGGCTCGATTTCCGGCATCTGCGCTCGCGACGGATTCGTGGTGGATCTCGCCTGGGACAACGGCCAGCTGACCCGCGCAGTGATTCACTCGAAACTTGGCCGACCCTGCCTGTTGCGCTACGGCGGGCATGAAATCATGCTCCAGACCGAAGCCGGCAAAACCTATGCGTTCGACGGGCAATTAGAATCGATCGCTCCATGAATCGCCGCCAGTTTTTCAAAACCGCTGCCGCCGTGGCCGCGACGGGATGGTTTTCTTCCAGTGCCTGGTCGCAAGCCGCCGAAGCCGCGAAAGCCACAGCGCCCGACCACGCTCCGGTAACGCCCGTCATTCCCGATTACCGCTACAAAATCGGCGTCTGTGACTGGATGTTGTTCAAGCGCCAGAAGCTCGGCGCATTTCCGCTGGCCAGGGAAATCGGCGCCGACGGGGTTGAAGTGGACATGGGCAGCCTGGGCAAGCGTGAAACCTTCGAAAACCACCTGGCCGATCCCCGGTTACGCCGACAGTTTCTGGACACCGCGCGCCAGCTCGGCCTCGAAATCTGCTCGCTGGCCATGTCCGGTTTTTACGCCCAATCCTTCGCCGAGCGCCCTACGGTGCTGCGGATGGTCCAGGATTGCATTGACACGATGACCGCGCTGAACGTGAAGGTCGCGTTCCTGCCGCTCGGCGTGCCGTGCGACCTGGTCAAGCACCCCGAATTGCGCCCCGCGGTCGTGGCACGGCTACAGGCCATCGTACCGAAAGCCGAAGCGGCCGGCGTCGTTATCGGCATCGAAACCGCGTTGGACGCTGCCGGAGAGGTGAAGTTGCTGGAGGAAGTCGGCTCGCCGGCCATCCGCAGTTATTTCAACTTCGCCAACGCGATCCAGAACCGGCGCGACCTGATTGCGGAATTGCACACGCTCGGCCCTGACCGTATTTGCCAGATCCATGGCACGGACCAGGACGGCGTCTGGCTCCAGGACGATCCCAGGATTGACATGGCCCGGGTGAAGGAAGCGCTCGATGCGATGGGCTGGCGCGGCTGGCTGGTCATCGAACGCTCGCGCAACGCCCGGGATCCACATAATGTGAAATGGAACTTCGGCGCCAATACCGCGTACTTGAAATCCATCTTCCAGCCGAAATAACACCATGACTGAGCATAACCCGGCGCGCAGCCAGTGCGGAAAACTTTGGTTTCTGCCGGCAATGTGGCTGGGTCTGGCCACCGTGCCGGTTGGCGCTCAGACAGGACTTCCCGCCCCGGAATACGCCCAATGGCAAAGCCCGGTCACCGGGAAAGCCCTTAAGCTAACCCTCCTCAAACCGGAAGGATCTCAGAGCAACCAGCCCTGGCCGATGATCATCTACCTTGAAAATCTGGCCGTGCCGCGCATCGGTACGGACAGTGACCGGGCGATTATTCGTGATTTCCGCACCCGGGGATATCTCGTCGCAGTTCTGGATTACGCCCGGAATCCGCTCGCTCGCGTGCCGTTTCTCAACCGCGATTTGTATCAGTTGCGCGATGAGTTGTTTCGCGGCCGGTTCCTGACCCGATTCAAAATTGATCCGGCGCACGTTTTTATTGTTCCCTCCGGCAGCCGTTTATTGCGCGACGTAGTGTTCTACCGTGACCCGGCCCGGGCGCTGGGGATGGACATCATTTATCCGTCGCATCCGGCAAAACGGGTCGGCGCCGTCATCGAATTTTCCTGCGACAATGCGAACCGCATGGGCAATGCCTCGCTGGCCATTTGCAGCGATACGATTCTCGACGCCGAAGCCACGGAGGGCTTTGCCGTCGCCATGGCGGATCACCCGGTGGCGCCGCCGTACCAGGGGCTCGATCCGATGCCTGACTGCGCCTGGAAGATCAAATCCGCGGTCCGCACCCTGCGGGTTGAAGGCGCCAGGCTGGGAATGAACGGAAACATCGCCGTCGCCGGTTTTTCGCGCGGGAGCGGGATGGCGCTGATGCTCGTCACCACCGAGGCCATGAAGGAGTTTGAGGGCCACGGTGAAAACCAGGGGGCCAGCAGTGCCGTACAGGGGGCCGTCATCCTGTCGGGACGTTTCACTTATCTCGACCTGTTGCCCACGGACCACATGCTGCCGCGTTACGCCAGGGCCTGGGGCGATCGGGCGGCCCATCGCGAGGCCTGGCGCCGCGAGGGCGCGCTTGATTATCTTGACCACACCACCATTCCGCTTTTTTTGACCATCAATTGTGCCGAAGGCGCCGACGCACTTTACCAAATGACCGTGTTGCGCCAACGGCTCGCGGAACTCGGCAATGATGAAATCTTCATGCAGGACCCCCAGCCGCGCGGCCACAAAGTCCCGTTGGCGCCGGACATTTTGGCCGCCATGGACCGTTACGTCAAAGCGCGGTTGAACTGACGCGGCGGCTTTCTCTGCCTACCCTTTCAAATGCTGCCGAAATTGCGTCGGCGACATGCCGGTATGACGGCGGAAGAAATGGCTGAAATAAAACTCGCTCGAAAAACTCAATTGAGCCGCCACGTCCTTGACCGACAAACGCTTGTCCGCCAGTAAAAGGCGTGCCTGGTCCAGCCGTGCCTTCTGGATGTGTTGATGGATGGTTCCCTGCCCGTCGTGCTGGAACAGCGCGCGCAGTCCGGAGTAACTGACCTTGCCGATGAAGGCGAGTTCCTTCGCCTTCCAGTCGCGCAGCGGGTTGGCCGAGATGGCGTTGAGCACGCGCACCACCGGCGGCGACAGCTCCGACTGCGGTGAAGCCAGCAAATCCCGCGACATGAGCAACCGCCCCAGCATTTCAGTAATCCGCAGGTGAACCTGCCACTCCCAGCCGGTGGGACGGCGGCGGGCGAGCCGGAGCAATTCACTTTGCATCCGGGTCACCACCCGAAAATCGTCCACCGGAAATTCGGGGTTTTCCTCGCCGTGGAATTCTTCATGCCAAAACTCCAGACCCGGCCCGCCAAAACGAAAGCCGGTGATCGTCAAATGCCGCCCCGGCGCCGGAATGTAGGTGCGCGGTTTGGCCATGTCCACCAGCCAGACCTTTTTGCCCCGGTTCAGCTCAAACCGGCTCGAACGGTATTCCAGTTCCCCCGCCCCGGATTGCACCCAGAACAAATGAGCTCCGGGCTTTTCGAATCGTTCATGGTGATCCGGCTGCAGCATGCGGCGTGAACCGATGGAAAAAATGTGCCATAACAACCGCCGGGCGACGGGTGACGGGTCGACAAAAACTAGGTTGTCCGATGAGCCGGATAGCGCGGGCACAAGCTCATTTTTACCAGACTCACCATTGTCATGTCCACCTTGCAGGCCAGGCATAAGTTCCCGGTTTGATGGTTAGGATAGTGGATTCACTGCCGCCAATTGCGAGTACCGCCACCCCGGGCGCGAGTTCCCGTTGAACCGCCAGCCGCGCCCAACCCATACAGCTCACCAATTCCGCCGCGGTGGCCCCGCCTTCGGCAAAGACGTTGGCAATCCGGACCTGCCGCAATACCGACTCGGCAATCCGGACCACGAAGTGCGACAGCTGCCGGGCAATGGCGGCATTGCGCACCAGGGGCAAGCCCACATTCAAGATGACCCGCGGATACACATCAAATGCGGCCGTTATCCGCCGGGTAATGGCCTCCGCGGCGGCATCGGAAAGTTCCGCGCCCCACATCATTTCCTGCGGCAACGAAAACACCGGCGTTCGGTCCTGCCGCGCCGCGTTTATGAATTTGCGGGCTGATTCCGTGGACGTGCCGCAGACAAACAACTCGCGCCCCGGCACCACTTGCGGCAACACGTCCTTCCCCATCGGCATCGGAAGCTGTTCCGCGTCCAGCAAGGCGCTGAAAAATTCCGACCCGCCCGCCGCCAATATCCCCGCTTCGCGATGCGCGGCCCAATCCCGCACCTCCTCGGACGTGGCCGCCTCGGCGACGACGATGGTGTTGTCCGACAGCGTGCGGTCGCCGTTGGACACGCGGATCAAAAATTTCTCCGGCAGCTTCAGCAATCGCAAGACGTGTGACGTACGCCGGGGATATTCCGGGTCGTGCGCAAACTCCGTCCGGTGAATCAATTTGCCGCGCACCACGTACTGACCATCGCGGATGACCCGGCCCAGGGAGGGATTGGCCGGTAACAGCAGGGCGCGGTTTAACTGCAGCTGGGTCATTACCGCCTCCACCTCGGCGGTCACCTGCCCCCGCAGGACGGAATCCACTTTCTTGTAAATCCATTGCGCCCCCGCCGCATGCAACAGTCTTGCCGCCGTGGCGGCGCGTTTCCCCGCCTCGTCCGGTTTGCAGGACCGTGAATCGGTGTCCACGCAAACCACATCCGCCCGGCCGCTCGGTTTGCCGCGCCGGACAATCTCCGCGCCCAACCCGTGGCGCAAACCCACGGCCCCGATTTCGGCAGCGCCGGTCAGATCGTCTGCAATTACACCAATCATTTTAAATTGCGATTTTCGAGTCGCGGGTTACGCGACGCCCCCCATTCCGCGCGTCATGGGCCGGTGGCACATCTCCGGTGCAATTCCGCGCCAAATCGGCCGCCACCCGAATGGCCGAAAACAAACTGCCCGGGTCGGCCTTTCCCTGCCAGGCGATGTCAAAGGCCGTTCCGTGGTCCACCGAGGTCCGGAGGATCGGCAAACCGAGCGTGATATTCACTCCCGTGTCAAAGGCCAGCATCTTGAACGGGATGTGGCCCTGGTCATGATACAACGTGACAATGGCATCATATTTCCGGCGCTGACCTTTGCTGAAGGCCGCGTCCGGGACGAGCGGTCCGGTCGCGTCAATGCCCCGTTCACGGGCCTGCGCCACCGCCGGCGCGACAACATTTTCCTCCTCACGATTGCCGAACAGTCCGTGTTCGCCCGCGTGCGGATTCAGGCCGCAGACGCCCAGACGTGGCGCGCGCCGCCGCATCCGCCGCATGGCTTCCGCCGTCAGTTCGATAACGTCCAGGAGGCGCCGGGTGGAGAGCTGATGGGGAACGTCGGCATAACCGATATGGGTGGTGGCCATGCTCACCGTCAACTCGTCCGAGTAAAGCATCATGCAGCTGCGTTTCGACTTTGTGAGCGCGGTGAATATTTCGGTATGACCGGGGAAAGGCACTCCGGCCAGATTCAAGGATTCCTTGTGGATCGGCGCGGTAACGATCCCGTCAATTATGCCGGCCTGGGCGGCTCGAATCGCCTTTTGGATATAACCGTAACCGGCCTGCCCGCAGACCGCGGAAATTTCTCCCGGTACGACTTCCGCCGCGTCCACCGCCGCACAATCCACAATGAGCGGCCGGGTGATGCGGGGGAGGCTGGCCAGTTCGGAGATTGAAATCGTCCGGCATTTTGCGAACGGGATGCCGGCGGTTTGCCGCACCCGCTCCAAAACCGCCGCATCACCAAACAAGACCGGTGCGCTGCGTTTCAGCACCGCGGGTTCGCGCAAGGCCCGCAGGCAGAGTTCCGGTCCGATACCCGCCGGATCGCCCGACGTCAGGCCGAGGACAGGTTTGGTGTTCATGTTTGTCCGTTCAACAAATGCATCCGGTCCATTTCGTTCCGGAGTTTTTCCAGTTGCGCTTCCGTCAACGGCTTCAACGGCGGCAAAACGTGCGGCGCGCACAGTCCGCGCAGGTGCAGCGCGCCTTTCAAAACGGAAAGCGATTCGTTCAGGCTCCGGCCATTCTGATAAAGCGCGGCCACGGCGTTCATCCGCGAAGCCGCCGCTCCGGCTCCGGACCAGTCGCCGTTTCGAGCGGCGTCACAAAGTTTTCGGCACACGTCAGGAATCAGATTGCCGACGCTGGGAACAATTCCATCCGCGCCGAGCCGCAGACCGCTCTCCATCAGCGCGCCAACGCCGACGAACACCGAGAAATCCCGCTTGCCGCCAAAACGCCGGAGCAGTTCCTCCAGCCGCCGGGGGTTATTCTCCGAATCCTTGATGCCGGCGAGCCGCGGATGTCCCGCCAGGTTTTCAACCACGTCCAGGGGAATGGAAATTTTCGTCGTCACCGGCATGTTGTAGAGCAGCAAGGGCCCGTCCAACCCGTCCAAAAGTGCCTGGAACCATGGCAGCAATCCCTCCGCGGGAATCGCCAACGGCGGGCGCGACACAACCGCATCCACCCCGGCGCGGAAATAGTCATTGCCCGCCGCGATTTGCCCGGGATGCGCGTCGCCGATGCCGGCAAACACCCGGGCCCGGCCGTTCACGCGGGCAACCGTCCGTTCCACAAATTGCTGCCGATAGGCCTGGGGAATGGCCGTGCCTTCGCCGGTCGTACCCATAACAAAAATTCCGTCCACCCCGCCGGTCAGCAGGGAGTCCACCAACCGGTCCACGGCCGTCTCATCCAGCCGGCGATCTTCCGTCACCGGGGTAATCATCGGCACCACCACGCCACCATGTTTCGGTCCAGTTTTCATTCAATAAGCTGATTCATAAATCCCGACCGCATCCGCCTCCGTCAACGGGCGCAGGTTATTGTTCAACAGACGCGTCACCTGCATCGCGGTTTTTGCCAGCGCGGGAATCGCGGCACGCGGGATGCCCAATTCGGAAAGTTTTTGCGGCACCCCGCAACGGCGCGAAAGGGCGTTCAGGAATTCCACGCCGTGCTCGGCCGTGGACAAATTCGAGCCGTTGCCGGCGATTCCCAGGGCCCGGGAAATTTCCGCGTAACGTTGCGGTGCGGCGGAAAAATTAAAACGCAGAACGTGCGGCAGCAAAACCGCGTTGGAAACGCCGTGCGCGACATGGAATCGCCCGCCCAGCGGATAGGAAAGCGCGTGCACGGCCGCCGTGTTCACCGGACCGAGACACAACCCGCCGTAAAGACTGCCCAGCGCCAGCGCGGCGCGGGCTTCAACGTCGCCGCCATCGCGGACGGCACGGAGCAGGTTGGCGGAAATCAGTTTTACTCCCTGCAATGCGCAGGTATCCACGACCGGATGCGCAAATTTATTGGCATACGCTTCAATGCAATGGGTGAGCGCGTCAAGCCCGGTGGCGGCGGTGATGCCCGGCGGCACGGAAAGCGTGAGCAGCGGATCAATGAACGCGGCATCCGGAACCAGATGCGGGCTGACGACACCCTTTTTCAGCATCTCCGCCTCATCGAGCAAAATCGCGTTGGGCGAGACCTCCGCGCCCGTTCCGGCGGTGGTGGGCAGGCAGACCAACGGCCATTCGCGGCCTTTCAGTAAATCGATTCCAAACACTTCCGCCGCGGCTTGTTTCCCGCCCGCGAGCGCCGCCGTCAGTTTGGCCACGTCAATGACACTGCCGCCGCCGATACCGAGCACGCTGTCCACCTTCTCTGTACGCGCAAATTGCCGGACCGCCTCGAACAGGGAAAGGGTCGGCTCCCGATCCACCGCCGGGGCCGCCACGATCGCGATGCCGGACTTTTTCAACGCGCCCATCACTGTCTCGAGCAACGGCAAAACCGGCGAACCTGTCACCAGCAAGACCCGGCGGCAACCGCGTTGCGCTAAAAAGTCGGCGCATTGCGGCGCACAGCCGTTGCCGAAGACAATGCGCGGAGGTTGAAGCAGGGTGATGATATTCATGGATTTGATCCCAGGATTGCCGAAGAATCCAACCGTCCCGCGCGCAGCCGGCTTCGTTTTTCAAGCCAGCCCCACAACGTCAATTCACGCAGGGCCGGTTCCGGCGGTGGAAAGAGGAAGCTGGCCAGATATCCGACGGCGAGCAGCACGACGTGGCCAATGACACCAATCATGACGCCGGGGAGCGGAAAATTGTAATAGCCCTCCTTGCCCGCGCTGAGCGTGGCCCAGCCGGTAAAAACCAGACAGGCAATAATGCCAACCCATGCGCCACGCGCGTTGGCCCGGGTTGAAAAAAAGGCCAGAAAGAACAACCCGAACAATCCGCCGGACAGGATGGCCGTGGCGGTGAAATAGAGCGACAGGGCATGACCGGCGTAGCCGGCCAACACCATCGCAATCACGGTGGTCAACAGGCCGGCTCCGACGACAATGCCCTTCCCCACCTGTAACCGCCGCGCATCACTCGCCGCCGGCTCGAACCGCCGGTAAATATCCTCCGTCCCAATCACCGCCAGGCAGTTGAGCGTGGAGGAGATGGTGGACATGGCCGCGGCAAAGAGCGACGCCATGAACAGCCCCGCCAGTCCGGCCGGAATGTGCGTCGAAAGAAAGTAGGGGAAAATCTGGTCGGATTTGGTGATGTAACCGGGAAATTTTTCGCCCGTCAGGTGGTAAAATGACCACAACAGCGTTCCGATGAGCATAAATAACGTCCAGACCGGGACACACAGCAGTCCGCCCAGGAGCGTGCCCTTGACGGCCTGGCGGTTGCTGGTGGTCACCAGATACCTTTGGACCACGGTTTGGTCGGCGGTGTATTGCTGCAAGAACCAGAACAACCCGTAGAGCGTCATCACCCAAAACCCTTTCTGCGTGAGATCAAAATGCAGCGAGCCGAGGTTGAACTTGCCCGCCTGCCACGCCGTGTGGAACGCCGCCGCCGGCCCGCCCGGCGGCAGAAACAGCAGAAAGCCCAGACAGATGATGATGCCGAAAACCTTGACGAACCCCTGAACGACGTCCGTCCAAATCACCGCCTCCAACCCGCCGTAAAAAGTGTAAAAGACGGTCACCACTCCCATGAGGGCGGTGACCCAATAGATGTTCCAGCCGGTCATGCTGTTGACGGTCAGTGCGACGAGGTAAAAGACAAATGCCAGTTTTGAGAAATGGCCGCAGGCAAACGCCACCGCACTGAACGCCCGCGTCCGCCCGCCGAACCGTTTGCCAAAGTATTCATAGGCGCTCATGCCCACGACGCGCCGGTAAAACGGGATGATGAGAAAAACGGCGAGCAGCAGCACGGGCATCACCATCAGGCCCGGCACCAGCTCATTCCAGTTGCCGGCGTAAGCAGCTCCGGGATAGGCGATGAAAGTAACGCTGCTGATGACGGTCGCGTAGAGCGAAATCCCCATCGCCCAACCCGGAATGGAACGTTGGGCGACAAAATAACGCTCCGTCGAAGTCTGCCGCCGGGCAAACCACAGGCCGATAAACGCCATCGCCGCCATGTAAATGGCGATGACGACCAAATCGAGCCAGCGGAGAGTCTCCATGAATTTGTTCAGGGTTCAGGGTTGTGCCGGCGGCATGGGCCGGGTTCCAGCGTAAATTCCGTCGTCAAAATAACCGGCAAACACCGGCTGACCGTCCTCATCCCAATGATACACCGGGCCGTTCGCGACCAGGCCGAAGAAACTCCGGTCCAAATCGCGCGCCCGGGATCGGGTCTTCCAGGTGGATTCAATTTTCTTCCGGCCATCCGGCCAGTAATGAATCCAGACGCTCGTGTGCCTTCCGAGGTTATGCTCCCAGCTCCAAAGTTTTGTGCCGTCCGGCGCCCAGAAAGTTTCCGTCCCCGTCTTCAGGCCGTTGCGATAAGTGACCACGTGCTCCTTGTTTCCGTCCGGATAATAATCCGTCGCCGGACCATTGAGCAGATAACGCCCGTGCGGACAAATCCGCGCACTCCATTGCGAACGCGCCTTTCCATCCGGATAATGTTCGGAAAAATGTTTGATGACGCCGCCTGAATTCTCCGGCGGCAGGTCGCCCGCGTCGGAAAAAATCCAGGCTTCATTTAATTCGTAATCCAGACACGGCTGCGTCTCGGTCGTCAAGACATGGATCACGCCATCGGGCGCCTGTCGCGCCGTGACGTATCCCAAGGTCCCGTTGGTGCCGCGACCGTGATTCGGCAATTGGACCGGCAGCGGCTTGATGTGCCAGAACGCGCCGTTGTTGGTGGAAATGGCGACGAAGCAGCCGTTGCCGAATTTCCAGCCGTCCGGCGGCGTCTTACCCGCCTTGTTCAGAAAGGCGTCGCTTACAAAAAACAGATTTCCATCGGCGAGCCGGATGAGCGAAGGCCGTTGCCCGCTGCCCAGCGGGGGGAACGGCGAGGCGACGCTTTGGCTCCAGCGGGCGCCCCAATTGGTCGAGAAGTTTTCCGGCGACCAGCCGTTGACGCTGGAATTTTTACCGCCGATGGAAAGCAAATCACCCTTGCCGTCCAAAGGCACGATCACCGAGTGCCGCCCGCCGGTGCGTCCGGCCATTTCCTGCCAGCGAACCCCCCCATCGGTGCTGCGCCACAAAAAACTGGTCGCCTTGTCACCGTCCATCGCGAAATAAATCGCACCGTCGGGCGCGCGGAACGCGCTGGTGATGGGTTGGGGCGTAAAGTCTCTCGCTGGTTCATCGAGCAGAGGCAGCGACAACGTCCAGGTCGCACCGTCATCGGTGGACGTGGCAATCTTGAATGGAATCCACGGCGACAAACCGCGCCCGCCGCCGAAAAACCAGATTTTATTTCCATCGCGCCAGAGCAGGCCCGATTGGTCATTGGCATGCCGGGTATCGAGAAACAGTTCGGGCATATCCCATTCCTCGGCGCCGTAACGCAACCGCGCTTGAACAAACGTGGTCGTGGTGGCGCTCTCGCTTTCGCCCGGAGGTGTGCTGAACCAAACCGCCAGGGCGTCGCCGTTGGGCAGAATCTCGAAGCCGGGCGAGTGATTGTGCGTAAAAACCGCCGGATCCATTCCCGTCAGCGCCGCGACATTGCTCGTGGCGTTCTCCGGGGGAATGGGCAGCGCGAAGCGCACGGTAAAATACGGAATTTTCGGGTCCGGTCCCAGCAAGGCCGGTGCCGCGTCCTGTTTTACGGCCGATTGGCAGAACGGCAGCAGCGCGTGCTCCGGGGTCAGACACAATGCAATCTTATTTGTGCCGTCGGAGACGACATCGTTGGTGGCCAGAGTGAATCCCGCGGCCCGAACCTCGAGCGGTTCCGCTGCCGAATGGGCCGGCGCCAATCCGACGAGGCAAAAACCTGCCGTCAGCGCTGACCAAATTGTGCAGCACATTTCGGATGACAAAATTCCGCCTCTGTTCATATTCGCCAGCGGTCTAAAAACTTACCTTTAACCGGCTCCGCGTGTCATCCGAAAAGCGCCAAATAACTTGCTATAATTGATAACTTGCTGCAAAAAAGCCGCTGAACCAGACCGGTAAAACTTCGGGTGTGGCGGCCGTGGCATCGGTGATTGCAGGAGTTTGTGCCCTCCGGATTGGCGCGGCGTTTGGCCCGGGAGTTTCTGAAGCAGCGTGTCGTCAAACACCCGGGCAAAACGCCGGTGGCGGTGCTTTTGCAGGGAACTTAGGGGCTCAGACTGTGAATGATTGCCGTGGCGGTGCTCAGGCCGTCCGACTGCGCCGTAACCGTGATTTTTCCAGGTTCGCCGGCTTTCCCGCGGATGATCGCCAGACAAAGTCCGTTGAAGGCATTTCGCTCCTTTGATTGAACGGAGCGATGGCTGGTCGGGTCGCCATTGCCGGTGGCGACAATTTCCCCCGGGCCTTCGATGCTGAAATGAATGGGATTGCCCGCCTGCGGCACCATCAATCCGTTCCTGTCTTCGATGGTCAACGTAACAAACGACAAATCGTTTCCGTCGGCGCGGATGATGGGGCGGTCAGCCTGCAACAACAGTTTGACCGCCGGACCCGTGGTCTTCACGATATCGGCTGCCCACTTTTTGCCGTTCCGATAGGCGATCACTTTGAGCGTGCCCGGCTCGTAAGCGACCTCATTCCACCTCAGACGGTATTGATAGGGCCCTTTTTTCTTCCGGCCAAGCGATTTGCCGTTCAGAAACAGCTCGGCGGCGTCACCGGAAGTATAAACCTCCACGGGTGTGATTTTGCCGGCGCGATCCGGCCAGTTCCAATCCTGAGGGACGAGGTGCGCCATCGGGAAATCCGGCCGCCAGCGTGATTGATAAAGATAGAACCGGTCCTTCCTGAAGCCGCAGAGGTCGAAGATGCCGAAATAGGAGCTGCGCGACGGCACCTCGATTTTCCCGCCGGCCCGGAGCACCGCGTCCCATTTGGCCTGGATCGCGGGATCGGTGAAAACCAGCCGGTTCGTGGTGTCGTGGTCATACGGCGTCGGCTCGCCAAGGTAATCGAAACCGCTCCAGACAAATTCCCCGGCCACGAACGGATTCCGGTCCTGGGCCTTGAATTCCTCGTCCGGCACATAACCCCACGGCGGCGCGGCCACGTCGTAGGACGTCACCTGAAAATCGGCGCGGCCCAGCTTCTTGTCATCGCTGACGGGAAAGAAATACTCGCCGCGCGAACTGACACAGGAAACAGTTTCACTGCCGACCAGAGGAAGGCCCGGGTTATGGGTCCGGAATGCGGCGTAGTCGAGCGGCTTGTAATTGAAGCCGAAGACGTCCACGGCCTTTTGAAAGCCGTTCGTGCTGGCGGCAACCGTATGGAGCGCCATCGTGACCGGGCGAGTCGGATCCTCCGCGTGTACGATGCCGGCGAGTTGTTGGCCAAGTCTCCAGCCGTCGGCGTCGTGCTGCTCGTAAACCTCGTTGCCGATGCTCCACAGGACGACGCAGGGATGATCGCGATCACGCCGGATGAAGGCGCGCAGGTCTGGTTCGTGCCAGTCGGGAAAGAGCCGATGATAGTCCCCTGCCCGCTTGGCTTCCGCCCAGCAATCAAATGCCTCGTCCATCACCAGAAAACCCATGCGATCGCACAGCTCGAGCAGTTCCGGCTCCGGCGGATTATGGCTGGTGCGGATGGCGTTGCAGCCCATTTCCCGCAGCAACTGAAGCTGGCGCTGGCGCGCGCGCAGGTTGAACGCCGTGCCCAGCAGGCCAAGGTCGCTGTGCAGGCAAACCCCGTGGATTTTGACATGCTCCCCATTCAGCAGAAAGCCGTTGGTGGCGGTGAACTGGATGGTTCGGATGCCAAAGGGTGTTTCATACCGGTCCAGGAGTCTGCCATCCCGCAGCAGCGAAGTGACCGCGACGTAACGATTGGGCGTTTCGAGGCTCCAGAGTTTCGGCTGGGCGAAAGTCATCTCTGCCCAAACCGTTTCGGACTGGTCGGCCGCAAGGTCTAAAACCGGGCGAGCGACTGAAGCGTTGGCCGCCAGGATTTTAACCTCTTTTCCACTGACGCCGTCCGCGCCGAGTTCATAAATCTTATTTTCCAGCACCGCCCAGGTGTTGGAATGCAAATCGTTTTCAACGGTGACCTGAATTTTGACAGTTGCCATCTGTTTATCGGCCTTGGGCGTGGTGACAAATGTGCCCCAATGACCGACCTGAACCGGCCCGGTCTTGACCAGCCAGACGTTGCGGTAGAGGCCGGCGCCCGGATACCAGCGCGAGGCCTCCGGCGGCGTGTCGAGCCGGATCGCGAGGACATTGGCGCCGCCAAATTTAATGAAGGGCGTGAGATCCAACTCGAATGACGAATAGCCGTACGGCCAGCCGCCCACGAATCGGCCGTTCAACCAGACCTCCGAATACGACATCGCGCCGTCGACATCGAGGAAGATTTCCTTGCCGGAATCTGCTTTTGAGATTTCAAAATGTTTCCGATACCAGACCGGCCCCCAGTATTTCAGCTTGGCGGTTTCGCCGGCGTATTTCTGCTCGAACGGCCCTTCAATCGCCCAGTCGTGGGGCAGGTTCACTGACTGCCAGTCGTGGTCGTCAAATCCAGGTTGGGTCCAGGCGACATCCGCGCCGGGATTCCCGGGCGGTCTGGCCGCGGGCGGATGGGTCGTGAATTCAACTCCGGTGGCGACGATCCACGGTTTGAGGTTGGTATAACTCAATTCATCGCCGATGCCGGCGGGGTCGCCTCTGATGAAATGCCAGTTGCCATCGAGGGAAATCCGCTCGCGAGGCGAAGTCGCAGCCCCCACTCCATGCGGTCCAACGAGAAAGAGCAGGAAAACAATTCCGAGAAATTTGCGGACCAACCGGATTCTTGACATGCTTCCAGCGTAATCGCGCGCTCCCGCCGGGGCAAACCAGTTCGGTTTCTGGCAGGGGTACAATTTGCAAATCCGGGTAAGGCGAGCGTCCTCGCGAGCCGGTTCGTAGCCTCGCCCCACCAGATTGTACCAATACCTGGTTTCTTCCGCCGGTTCAAAATAACGACGAAGTTGGTCGGAATGATTGGACGGCAATTTTTTGAAATGATACCAATGGAAATCTTAAACTGAACAAATGAAAGCCGCCGCCATGACGCGCCGCCATGCCCTCAAGCTGCTGGGCGGTGCGTTGTCCGGCCTGGCTTACGCCCGCTCGTGGGGCGCCGACCCAACGCCACCGGGGAAAAACCCGAGAACCGGTTTCGGACCGTTCACCGGTTCCCGAGTGTCACTGGGCGCTTATCGTTGTCCGGATTGGTTCCGCGACGCCAAGTTCGGGATCTGGGCGCATTGGGGGCCGCAATCCGCGCCCGAGGACGGCGACTGGT
>DASZAB010000069.1:0-3339 GCA_035945675.1 Verrucomicrobiia bacterium
CGTAAATGGTTCCATCCTTGCCGATGGCCGGAGAGCCAATGATGTTCTCGTGCTCGGGATTACTGTCGGTGGTTAACTGCCAGACTTCATGGCCATCCTCGGTAACGGCCATCAATCTCCGCCACGGCGCGGAAAAATAAATCTCGCCGTTGGCCGCGACGGCCGGCGACGCTTCAATCATCCAGCCGGTGGGCACTTTCCAGCGATTTCTGCCGTCAGGGCTGACAGAAATGATGTCCTGGTTGACCGCCAGGTAAAGGTTGCCCGCCGGATCCAGCACCGGGGAGGACTCCGTTGCGCCACCGGTGTGCAGGCGCCAGCGTTCCGTGCCGCCTGGGCGCAGCGCATATAGGTTGCCGTCCGTTGAGGTGAAATAAATGGTCCCGTCGGCGGCAATGGCGGGAGACGAGATGATTTGCCCGGCGGTGGCAAACGTCCAGCGCAACGTGCCGTCCGGTTTCAACGCATAAAACTTTTTGTCGTGCGACCCGAAATAAATCGTTCCGTCCGCGCCGATGGCCGGCGAGGAATCAATGATGCGGCCGGTGGGGAAGACCCATTTCCGGGAACCGTCCTGATGCAGCGCGTAAAAGTTGGTGTCCCACGAGCCGAAGTAAATCGTGCCGTCCGCGCCGATGGCCGGCGACGAATCCACCCACGCGCCGGTGGGAAAGGTCCATTTGAGCCTGCCGTCCGGGGCGACGGCGTAAAACTTCCGGTCGCGCGACCCGAAATAAATCGTCCCATCATCGCCGATCGCGGGCGCGGACATGACCTGGCGGCCTGCCTTGAAAATCCACTTCACTTTCCCTTCCGGCGTGACGGCCAGCAATTCGCCGTTGTAAATGGCCTGATAAATCGTGCCGTCGGGCGCAATCGCCGGCGACGCGTTGGCGTGGGCGAAGAGCTTTAACTTGAGTACCCAGATATTGGTCGGATCGGGCTGCGCGGAGGACCTGATGGGTGTGTCCATCCAAAATAAACAGGCGAGCATTGCGGCCAGGGCCAGTGGTTTCGATTTGCGCAGTGCCATCGTACCGGAGGAGTTAAACGCGAAAGCCGCCCAACCGCAAATTCAAACCGCCGCCGGGTGTGCCAGGGCGCATCGTTGAATTGTTCTTCAAAGCTGGTGGCTGGAAACTGCTATTCCTCGCGGTGGGGCGAGCGTCCTCGCGAGCCGCAGTTCATTTTCCATTACCTCCCGGCTCGTCAGCAGCCTCGCCCCACCAAGCCGCCTGAATCCGCAGCCAGGATGGCTGCGCTGCGTAGCGCAGGCTTCCAGCCTGCGAGTGCTGGCATCTTCCAGATGCCATTTTTCACTGGAACCGGGCTGATTAAGAAAAGTGTCAAGGGCGTGCTGCCCAACCCGTCGAGTTGCGCATGGGGCGCGGACGGCGCAGCGCGCCGTCCCTACCAAGTACAGTGCATGGATGCAACGGCCACCCATCACAAGATAGGTAAAGTTTGGTGGGGCGAGGCCGCTGACGAGCCGCCTTCGCAAAGCTTCGGCGCGCCGCGTCCGGCTCGCGGGGACGCTCGCCCCACCGAAAGCTGAAAATTACCACTACCCTCACAAGAATCTGTTGCCAGCCATCTACGAGTTGGAATATAATAGGTAGCGTTAAGCAATAGCGCCCGTAGCGCTTTGCCCGGTTTTGTCGTGAAATGAATACAGCTTTCTTCCGGTCCCTCATCATTTTTGGGGTCTGCGTGGTGCTGGCCATCTGGTTGGGGCTTTCGCTGGCGGGGCAGTTGACCTATTCGTCGCTGCTTATCTATGGCGTTCTGGGGTTCATCCTGGTTTTTCCCTTGCTGCTTCGCTGGCATTATCCCCTGTTACTGTTGGGCTGGAACATGGCGGTGGTGGTCCTTTTCATGCCCGGCCGCCCGCAATTGTGCCTGCCCCTGATTGCGGTGAGCCTGTTCATTTCCGTGCTCCAGCGGATGATCAGCCGGGAAAGCCAGTTCATCAACGTGCCGCAACTCATCTTGCCCCTGCTTTTTATGATGGCGGTGGTCCTTGTCACCGCCAAAATGACGGGTTTTGGATTGCACGTTTTCGGCGCCGCGGTTTATGGCGGTAGAAAATATTTCTACCTGTTGGCGGGAATTATCGGCTATTTTGCCCTGTCCGCCCGGCGGACCCCGCCGGAACGCGTCAATCTGTACCTGGGATTGTATTTTCTCGGCGGTTTGACCAACGTGATGGGCGACTTGATACCGTTGCTGCCCCACTGGGGGTACTATCTCTTCTATGTTTTCCAGCCCTCCATCAGTTTTTTCCAGAACACGGGACCCAATGCTGAAGCAACCCGGCTCGAAGGCACCCGATTGATGTGCCTGGTCATTTTCTCGTACATGCTGGCCCGGTATGGAATCCGGGGAATGTTTCTCGCCCGCAAGCCGTGGCGCTGGATGATCTTCGGCTTTTTCTTTGTCTTGGGGCTATTCGGGGGTTTCCGCGGATATATCATCAGTTGCGGACTGCTCTTTGCCATTCAATTCTTCCTGGAAGGGTTGCATAAAACCAGATTGATGCCGATGTTCACCGTTGCCGGCGTCCTGGGCGCGCTGGCTTTGATTCCGCTGGCGGATCACCTGCCGTACACCTTTCAGCGCGCCTTGACTTTTTTGCCTTACAAGGTCAGCACCGCGGCGCGGATGGACGCGCAGGCAAGCTGGGACTGGCGGGTGAATATGTGGGAGGGCTTGCTGCCGCAAATTCCCCAATATCTTCTTCTGGGCAAGGGCTACACCATTTCTCCTCAGGACTTTGACTTTGTCATGGGCCCGGAGGCGGCGGTACACACCACCTTTGCCGAGAACCAATCGTTGGCCTTGGCGGAGGATTTTCATAGCGGGCCCATTTCAACCATCATCCCATTTGGCATCTGGGGCTGCCTGGCCTTGCTCTGGTTTCTGGCCGCCGGCACCTGGGCGCTTTACCGCAACTACCGTTACGGCGATCCGGCCCTGCAAACGGCGAATGCATTTCTGCTGGCCGCCTTTGTCGGGGAGACCATATTCTTCCTGTTTGGATTTGGCGATCTGGCGACGGATATGATGAAGTTTACCGGTCTGGTTGGCCTGAGCGTCAGCTTCAATAACGGCGTGCGGCGGGCCGTGCGTGCCGTTCAGCCTGCCCGCGACTGGGACCGACCCCGGCGCCTGCCTTCGACGCCGCCTGCTCCCGTACCCGCCTTCCAGCGCCAACAACCTGGCCTCGGCCGGTAGCCACAAAAAAGGCACAGAAGACCCAGCGCGGCGGAGCCGAAGGCAAAGTAGTGGCACGGGCGTCCCGCCCGTCAGTTTCTAAAGATACCGGTTCGATTGAAACTC
>DASZAB010000070.1:0-21439 GCA_035945675.1 Verrucomicrobiia bacterium
AAGACTAACCCGACTTGGGCGGTTCATTATTCAAACCTTCGGCTTTGCCGGAGGTCGCTGACTCATTTCCCCGCTTCCGGCAAGCTTGCAGCGGCCACGGCCTGGCCGACGCGGCGGGATTTTTCATCCGGCACGTGCAACACGATTTTCGAGGCGGCTTCCGGAAATTCCGTTTTTAACACCTCATGCGCCTTGTCGAGCACGATGTCGCCGCCCATGCCGGTGGTCACGCGGCCCAGAATCAGCGCGTCGTTGAAATCGTAGAAATCTGCGTAGTGCGCCATCGCGTAGCCGAGATACACCCCGATGGTCTCGTAAATCTTCGCCGCGCGTCCGTCACCCTTGGCCATCAGCCCCTGGACTTCCTTGAGCCGCTCCGGCAGGCCCATGCCGTCCGGCAGCGAAATACCGGCGGCGGGCAGAAGTTTGTTGACCGCCTGCTGTGAAAAATACATGACGCCCACGCCGCGGTCGCCCGACCATTCGTCGGTGGCGGCTTCAGGATTGTAATCCACCGGTGCGAACGCCAGTTCGTTCAACCATCCGAGGATGCGGCCTTTCTTGTCCATGAACCCCGCTGCCTCGCTCGAACCCATCGCGATGCCGAGCATTCCTTTTTTGCGGAGCGACAGCGCACCCGCCAGCGCCGTCACGTCGCCGTCGTTCATCACCACCACCGGCAGGTTCCATTCCCGCTGGATGCGTTTGAATATTTTCGCCGCCTTCGGAAAATCCTTCCTGGGAATCGCGCGCAACAGTGATGCCACCCGGATTTCGTTGTCCACGATGATGCCGGCGGAGCTGCCGCCAATGGCGTCCACGCGTGGCAGATGCGCGGCGGCCCGGTGCAATGCGGCGGAAACGTGGTGGTAATGATATTCGGGATTGGGCTGGCTTTTCGGGTCCCACGGCGCTTCCTCGGTGAACACCGCCTCGCCGTCCATCACCGCTGAGACCTTGTAGTCGCTCGCGCCCAGATCGAACCCGATGCGGCAGCCCTTGAGATGGCCGCCCGCTGCGACCTGCATTTCCCGGTTGCCGGGAACCTTCGCGGGCGTGGTGATGACGACCTGGAATTTTTTGCCGTAGGCGATCTCCATCATTTCGCAATCGAACTTGCGGGCGCCGCGCGCCGAGTAGGTCTTGCGAATGAATTCGCCGACGATCTTTGGCCCGCCGATGAACAACTTCCAGCCGCCCCGCGACCAGAGCAGGAATTTCACAATCCGCTCCACGTGGCGCAACGTCTCGGCGCCGGCCTCGGTGCGGACAACGGTTTCAAAGCGCGAGACCAGGCCGCCTTCGCGCTCGAGGCCGATGACCAGCGGCACCGCATCACCGGATTTCTCCGCGGCGGCGACATAGTTGCGGTTGGCGAGAACGGCGGGTTGAAACGCCGGGTCAAGGGGGGCGGTTATCTTTGGCGACGACATAGTTTTCACCTGGACGGGCTGGAACCGGGCGGCTCGCCTGAAGCGCAGTAAGTAATAGATGCCGCGTTGGCCGAGCCGGACAAATTTGTCCGAAGAAAATCTGCAACATCTCCCGTGGCATCGTCAAGGAATTTAAGCGGCGTTTAAGCGCCGGCCCAGTCAAGAAGGATCGCGTCAAAATTGAAACCACGAAACACCTGAACGCGATCAGTAAAACGCGTCACTCCGTGCGCGCCGGTCTTCCCGTATCGGTGGCGCTCCAAGGATGGCCCGCCCTGCCGTCGCAAAGAATGCTCGTGCGATTCGTCATTTCGTGGTTTAATTCCCGTTTGGTTTTCTTCACGAATCTCGTTTAACCTCACGCGTGGCTCCGTCCGAGATATTTTCAAATCTGCTCCGCGGCAGTGAACCATTGCTCGCGCTCGCGCCGATGCAGGACGTGACGACGCTCAGCTTCATGCGCGTCATCGCGCGTTACGGCGGGCCGGAGGTGTACTGGACGGAATACTTCCGCGTCCACGGCGTTTCACGGCCGGAAAAATGGATTCTCCAGTCCATCACTGAAAACCCCACCGGCCGGCCCGTCATTGCCCAACTTATTGGCAATGATCCCGTCGCGCTCGTCCGTACCGCGCAGGAACTGCAAAAATATCCCGTCGCGGCGATTGACCTTAACCTCGGCTGCCCGGCACCCATAGTTTACCGCAAGTGCGCCGGCGGCGGCCTGCTGCGCGAACCGCAAAAGATTGACGCCATCCTCGGCGCGTTGCGCGACGCGGTGACGGTTCCCTTCACGGTCAAAACGCGCATCGGCTTCGAGTCGCCCGACGAGTTCGACACCTTACTGCCGCTATTTGCGAAGCATCCGATTGATTTGCTCACCGTTCATGCGCGCACGGTCAAGCAGATGTACCGGCCCGGCGTACGCTACGATTTGATTTCACGGGCGGCGCGTGAATTGAAATGTCCCGTGCTGGCCAACGGCAACGTCCACGGCACCGCGCAGGCAATACAACTGCTCGCAGAAACCGGCGTCCGCGGGTTGATGATTGGACGTGGCGCGATTCGTAATCCATGGCTGTTTGACCAAATTCGCGCCGGGTTGCGCGGTGAAAAAATCGCACTGCCCACCGGCCGCGATTTGCTGGCTTACATCCGCGAACTCTGGGAAAACGAAATCATGCCCGCCTGCGGAGCCGAAGCCGGTGTCCCAAAGTACCTGCCCGATTCGCCGACAGCAGGAAATCAAATTCTGCCTGTCAACACTCCAGCGCGGCGAAGGCCCGAGGTGAAAGAATCAGCGCAAGTGCAGCGGATGAAAAAATTCATGAATTTCATTGGCGAAGCGATAGGCGAAAAATTCCTCTTCGAAATCCGCCGTGTGACGACGACGGCTGACTTCTTTCGCGTCTGTGAAAACTTCCTGGACCACGACCAGTCATTGATGCTGGAGCCGCCAGCCGCTTCGGAAACGCCCCTGGATTTGCCGACCAGGTTTTGAGTTGCCTCCTGGATCAGCCGGATTGCCGTCATCGGGTTTCCCATGGTCTTCGCCGGTTTAAATCAAGCATTCTCCTTGATTTATCGAGAAAGTGCCTCGTCCACAGCGGCACTGTTTCTGCTCCCAAAGCCGCAGTGTTTTATTCGTACCGCGGTGCTGTTGCCGGTTGGTGTATGGATCAAACCCATCCTTATGCGCAGAAAGATATTGGTCGTCGAAGATGATCCGGATCAACTGGAAGCGATTCGCGGGAACCTGAAAGACGCCGGTTTTGCCATCGGCACCGCCGCCAACGGCGTGGATGCCCTCATCAAAACCCGTTCCGTTTCACCCGACTTGATTGTGCTGGATTTGATGTTGCCGGAGTTGAACGGGCTCGATATTTGCAAAACACTGCGGGAAAATCCGGCCACCGCCTCCATTCCCGTGATCATGCTTACGGGCATGGACAGCTACTTTACCCGGGTGGCGGGATTCGAGGCCGGCATCAATGTTTATCTCACCAAGCCGTATCAACCGGAGGAACTGGTGGCGAAAGTGGAGGAATTGTTGGAACACGCCGCCGCCACTTCCCGAAGGCCCGGCAAACCGAAGTCAAAGCGCGCCGGTCCGGGTTCGCCCAGGAAATCTTTGCCCAAAGCGTGACCGACACCCCGCCGGAGACACCCCGCCATCGGCATTTGATTTTGTCCTGGAACGCGCCGGGTGGACTTACCCGGGCTCGCCAGCCGAAATTTGCCCTTGCGTTCAACATTAAACTGCTTACGGTTTATTTCTGTGAAGTTAGCGTTATTAATTTTGAATGGGACCCATCAACAAATGTATCGGAGGATCAAAATGAATTTGAATTCGAAATTGCCCCGGGCCGTGCGTTTGGGTTTGGCAGTACTGCTTGCCTTTTCAACCATTGCTGCCGCCCAGGACCTCAAGCCGATTCATCTGCCGCTGCCACAAATGGACGGCGGCAAGCCGCTCATGCAGGCATTGAAGGAACGCAAATCCGCGCGCGTCTTCAGCCCGGAAAAGCTGTCGATGCAAACGCTCGGCAACCTGCTGTGGGCGGCGTTCGGCATCAACCGCCCCGACACCGGGCAACGGACCGCACCCTCGGCGATGAACCGGCAGGAAATTGACATCTACGTCGCCACCGCCAACGGCCTTTACCTTTATGACGCCAAGGCACACGCGCTGCAGCTGATGCTCACGAAAGACCTCCGGGAGGCGACTGGCAACCAGCCGTTTGTGAAAGACGCGCCGGTGAATCTGGTCTATGTGGCGGATTTTGCGCGTGCGGGCGGGGTGAACGCGGATGAAAAGAATCTTTATTCTGCCGCTGACGCCGGCTTCATCGCGCAGAATGTCTATTTGTTTTGCGCTTCGGAAGGATTGGCCACGGTGGTGCGCGGGTCATTGGATCGGACGACCCTCGCAAAAGCCATGAAACTGCGTCCGGAGCAGAAAATCATTCTTGCTCAAACGGTGGGGTATCCGAAGAAGTAAAAAAACGCGGTCGAACCGTTGCCGGCGAGGTTACTTTACCTTCACCTGGAAGGTGCTGGCGCCACTGATTTTGCCGAGGTCGCCGGTGTAGAATTTCCCCCGATATTCCTCGGTTTCCAGCAGGTGCTGGGTCAGCTCCTTCTGGTCGCGCTTGATGATGAATTTCAACTCGTCCAGATCTTCCGACCAGCGAAACCCGTTGAAAAATTGCGCGCCGGCAAACTGCGTCTTGTACAGCGCGGTCTGCGAATAGCAGGTGCCGAGATAGAGATGTTTTACACTGTGCTCGGCGAAAAGCGCCACGGCCGAGGTCATCATGAACATGCCGAGGTTGCGCGCGTAATAATTCAGGTCGTAGAAGGCATAATAGTAAAACGCCAGCGCCTTGCCTTCCAGATACAGCGTGGCCACGCCGACTTCGTCGCCGGATTCGGCGTCGGTGAACACGAGCAGATGCGAGATGATGGGCGCGGCGAACAGCGCGTCGAGCCGCTCGAACGTCATCACGTCCTTGCCGAATTTGATGTCGGCGTAGGTCTTGAAAAACTGGCGGCGTTCGGGCGTGTAATCGTATTGATCGCGCGGCACGAGTTTCACCCCGATGCCCGCGCCCTTGCGCAGGATCCGGCGGTTTTCGGAGGACGGCTTGAATTTCCCCAGGTTCACCCGCACCTGGCGGCAGAGATAGAAACGATCGAGATAACGGGAAGAAGGCAGGAAACCCGCGTTAAAAATGTCCGACGGGACTTCGTTGTCCTCCGGCACCGCCCAGATGGCATAGGGAAACTGGTAATGCTCGTAGTCGGAATTTTGCTCGGAGAACAGGAGTTTCATGGCAAATCAACCACGGATGGACCCGGATGGAGCTGACGCGGCTTGCGCCGCAACCACTCCCTCGCCTCCGTAAAATGGAGGATAGGGCCGGGGAGAGGAGGGGCCTTTCAATTCAGTCAACAAAGCCGCCCCTCTCCTCGATCCTCTGCCCGCTCCTGCGTCGCCGGGCGAGGAAGAATGAGCGTGACCACACGTCTTTGTCAAAAATGCGCGAATGGATGTCATTGTATTACGGATGTTGGCAGAGGGGCAGTCCTCTGCCTGCCGCGCATTTGCCGGCGGTGACCGTCGGTAAGAATCGGCGCGCACGGAGTGACGCGCCCCGCCCGCGGCGATAGTTCGGTATCCGTGTTCATCCGTGGTGAAAAGTCATTTTACTCCCACGGTTTCGAATTCACGCGTGGCCCGGGCCTGGCCGTTCACTGATTTTCGCCGCAGCCGCAGCCGCCAGTTGGTCAGCACGTCGTAGCTCACCGAGTTTTTCAGTTTCGCCATGTCGTGCACGGTGATTTCCTCGTTGCCTTGCCGGCCCATGATGACGGCTTCGTCCCACATTTTCGCTTCGGGAATGTCCGTGATGTCCACCATGAGCGCGTCCATCGCGATGCCGCCAATGAGCGGGGCGCGTTGGCCGTGGATGAGCGCGCCGCCCTGGTTGCGCACACGCGGAAAACCGTCGCCATAACCGATGGGCAGAATTGCAATGCGCCGTTCCGACGACGCGGTATAACGCATGCCGTAGCCCACCACGTCGCCGGGCTTCAGTTTTTGAATCGCCGCGATGCGCGCCTTGACCGACATCACCGGTTCGATGCCGGGAATCCGGCGGCAGACCGATGACGGGAAAACGCCGTACAGCAGGATACCCACGCGGACCATATCAAGATGTGCCTGCGGCAAATCCAGGAAACCGCCGCTGTTGCAAGTGTGGCGCAACTGGACGGGAATTTTCCGCTGCTCCAGAGCGCGCAGGACTTCGCCGTAGCGCGAGAACTGGAGATTGGCGAAGGTCTTGTCGGTCTCGTCGGACTGCGCGAAGTGCGTCATTACGCCTTCCAACACCAACGATTTTTCGGCGACGATTTGTTCGATGAGGGGGAGGGCTTCGTCCCAGCGCACGCCGTAACGGCTCATGCCGGTGTGAATTTTCACATGCACCGGCACCTGCTTGCCGTGGGCGGCGGCGATGCGCGCGAGTTTGCGGACGGCATGGGGTTCATTGACGCAAACGGTCAGATCGTGTTCAACACACCACGGCAGTTCGGCTTCCTGCCGTTCGCCCAGCAACAGCAACGGCGCGGCAATGCCCGCTTCGCGGAGGGACATGGCTTCCTCGAGTGTGCTGAGGCCAAACCCCCATGCGCCTTCCTCGAGTGCGATGCGCGCCACGTCAAGCGCGCCGTGGCCGTAGGCCTCGTCCTTCACCACGGCGAGCAATTTCACGCGCTTCGGCAGGTCGCGGCGGATGAGCCGCAGGTTGTTTCGCAGCCGGCCGAGGTCAATCTCGGTCCAGGCCGGCCGCAGCGGAAAATGGGTCGAATCGAAATCCATAAAACATCAAAGGCTGTTTAACCATGAATCATGCCAAATGGCACGAAAAATCAAACAACGAATGGCACGAATTCACCCCGGTTAAAAGTGCGGACCAGCTTCTTTGAAAAGCCATTAAATCGGGGTCAAACCCGGCCAGGCGGCCAGAGGCTTTGGCCGACATCAGTGCGGAAATAGCTGCCCACCACGCGAAGCCTGCGCATGTTCGCGTAGGCTTTTGTCATGGCCGCTTCCAGGGTTGGCGCGAGGGCAATCACATCGGCAATGCGATGGCCGGTGGCGACGAGTTTCCCGTCGGCGCCGCGCGCCACTTCATTCCACCATACATCGCAGTCGAACGGGCCGTCCACTTCCAGCGGCAATTGCGGGCTGCGGACCTGGGTGAACGGATAGCCGTAGCCGGCCAGGGTCAGCGAACAGCCGAAGTTGAATTTGTCCTTGAACTGCAGATTGAGTTTTTCGTTCCCGGCCGTTTGCACCACCGTTTCCAGGGAATTCCCGAGCATCCGCAAAATCATCGGGCCGGAGGTGACGCCGATGCGGATGTTGTATTCGATGACATGCCATTGACCGTTGCGCTTCACGGCGGTGACCTGGAGCGGCCCGTTGAATTTCGACTCGCGCAACCACGGCAAGAGCGGGTGAATCAGTTCGTGCGCCAGGCCGTATTTGTCATTTTCGTCGCGTTCGACGATTCCGCCGAGCGGCGCGCCGGCGACAATGCCCTGATTACCGTTGAAGGCGTATTTGTATTCCTGATTCGTGACCAGCGAATAAATCTCGCCACCGCTGACCAGTGCGATGTGCCCGGCCTCGGCGCGGCCCAGGTATTCCTGCAAGAAGACGCCCTCCGCGTAATTGATGTGCCGCAGCCACGCCCGCGTGTCTTCGACTGTCTCGCACAGGATCGTGTGAATCGGGCTGGTCGGCGAGCAGAGCGGGTTTTTGATGACAAACGGCTGCGGATGCTGCGTCAGGATTTTTTCGGCCTCCAGCCGGTTCGACGCCACATAAGCCGGGGGGAACGGGATTTTGAAGTCCGCGCACAGTTTGCGGGCAAAATCCCGCTCGCGTTCGATGCGCATCGCCTCGCCCGTGGGACTGAAAATCCCGACGCCGGATTTCAACAAATCCTTCGCCCACGGCGCCAGCGCCCAGTCAATGGACTGCGGGATAACAATCCCCACGCCGTTTTTCTTGAGGAGCGGAACCGGGCTGGGAAATGCGTCCTGGGAAAAGGTGGGTCCGACCAGCGACGGCGGGAAATGGCCGTAATAGCGTGTGAGATAGGTCGAGACAGCCGCGCCGGCGTCCGCCAACGTTCGCCCGATGCTGTGCGCGAACGAGCCGACGCCGAGAATCATCACCGGGGCTGCGACGGCCGGCGGTTTTGACATACTGCGAGGCATGAAATTTCCGGCAGTGTTTCCGAATTTGGCCGGCGACGCAATGACAAGCTCGGGTCAGGCGGGCCTCCGCTCGGTTTAAAACCCGCAAAGTTTTTGGACGAATGGCTTGAACAACGGCTGAAAATTTCGGAAATTTTTTTTATGCGGTTGGTTATCGTTTCAAATCGTTTGCCGTTTACGGTCTCCTTTAAGGAGGGGGTGCCCGAGTACAAGCCCAGCGCCGGCGGGTTGACCACGGGTTTGTGGAGCTATTTGAACCGCAGGCCGCCGACCGGTCCGAATCAACCGGATTATCTCTGGATGGGCTGGCCCGGTACCGGCATACCTGCGGAACATGAAGCGGCGGTGCAAACCTACGGTGCGCAGCAATTCAAATCCTGTCCGGTTTTTCTCCCGGAGGAGAGCATGGACCGGTTTTATCTTGGTTTCTGCAATAGAACCCTTTGGCCGCTGTTCCATTACTTTCCCACGCTGGCCCGCTACGAGGAGGAGTATTGGCAGGAATACCAAAGCGTGAACCGCCGTTTTGGCGAGGCGGTGGTGAACGCACTGCAGCCGGATGACCTGTTGTGGATTCACGACTATCACCTGATGCTGCTGCCAAAACTGGTGCGCGAAAAATTCCCGGAAATGGCCATCGGCTTTTTTCTGCACATCCCGTTTCCGTCCTGGGAAATCTTCCGGATGCTGCCGCGCGCCTGGCGGGAGGAAATTATTGAAGGCCTGCTCGGCGCCAGCCTGATCGGTTTCCACACACACGATTACGTCCGGTATTTTCTGACGTCGGTGCTGCGCACCGCCGGTTACGAACACCAGCTCGGCAGCCTCGCGTTGCGCGATCGCGTGGTGAAGGTGGATACCTTTCCGATGGGCGTCGAGTTCGACCGCTTTGCCCAGGCCGCGGTTTCCCGGGAAACCGAATTACAGGTGACGGACTTGCGGCAGAAGTGCGCGGGGCAGAAGGTGATTTTTTCCGTGGATCGTCTGGATTACACCAAGGGCCTGATCAACCGGTTGCGCGGCTACGAACTTTTTTTGAAGAACAATCCGCAATGGCACGGCAAGGTGGTGTTTGTCGTTTCGGTCGCGCCGTCCCGCATCGGGGTGGAAAGTTACCAGGCCATGAAACTGGAACTGGAGCAGACGGTTGGCCGCATCATCGGCGATTTCGGGAACGTCCATTGGACACCGCTGGTCTATCAATTCCGCCTGCTGACGTTTGAGGAAATCGTGCCGCTCTACCGCGGTTGCGACGTGGCGCTCATCACGCCTCTGCGTGACGGGATGAACCTGGTCGCGAAAGAGTTTATCGCCTCGCGCCCCGACCAGACCGGGGTTTTGATTTTGAGCGAGATGGCCGGCGCAGCCAAGGAGATGGGCGAGGCGCTCATCATCAATCCGTTTCACCTCGAGGATTTTGCCCAGGCGCTGGAACTGGCGCTGGTCATGCCGGTGGCAGAACAAATCCATCGCAACAAATTGCTGGAGGAACGGTTGCGGCGATACGATGTGAACCGGTGGGCCGACGATTTTATCCAAGCCATGTTGTCCACCCAGACCACCGAAGCGGCGCGCCGCGCGCGCGCGTTGACCGGCAAGGCTCAGGCGGCGCTCATCCAGCAGTATCGGTTGGCAACCCGCCGCGCCTTGTTGCTGGACTACGATGGCACATTGGTACCCTTTGCGAAAGAACCCGGATTGGCCCGGCCGGACGAAGAATTGCTGAAGCTGCTGGCCACCCTCGGTGCGGACCCGGCCAATGAAGTGGTCATTATCAGCGGCCGGCCGCGCCGCGATCTGGAAGAATGGTTCGGCGATTTGCCGGTCGCACTGGTCGCCGAGCACGGCGTCTGGCTGCGACACAAGAGTGCGGAATGGCGCATGTTGAAAACCATCACCACCGAATGGAAGGACCGGGTACGGCCAATTCTCCAGCTTTACGTGGATCGTCTGCCGGAGGCGATGCTGGAGGAAAAAGAATTTTCCCTCGCCTGGCATTTTCGCCGCGCTGATCCGGAACAGGCCCCGCTGCGCGCCAAGGAATTGCTCGATGACCTGGCCGGTTACACGCGTAATATTGACGTGCAGGTCCTGGAGGGAAATAAAGTCATCGAAATCCGCAACACCGGTGTGAACAAGGGCACCGCCGCGATGGAATGGCTGACGGGCAACCCGCCGGAGTTTATTTTGAGCATCGGTGATGACTGGACGGATGAGGACCTTTTTCGCGCCTTGCCGCCGACCGCCTGGTCGGTCCGTGTCGGGCTGGCCACCACCGCCGCGCGCTATTATCTCAGCAGCCATACCGTGGTCCGGCGCGTACTGCGCGAGTTGAGCGAGGTCACCCGCGAACAAGCGGCTCCTTCGCCGCCGACCATGGTTGCGCCCCCGAAACCATCCTGACGCTCATGCCCGCCGCCAGCCCAAACCGCCAAGGCCTCGACCGGGACCCGTTCTGGTACAAGAATGGCGTCATTTACGAAGTGCACGTGCGCGCCTTTTTCGACGCGAACGGCGATGGCTCGGGTGATTTTCGCGGACTGACGGAAAAGCTGGATTACATCAAGGATCTCGGTGTCACCGCCATCTGGCTGCTGCCGTTTTATCCCTCGCCACTCAAAGATGATGGCTATGACATTGCCGATTACTGCAACGTGCATCCGATGTTCGGCACGCTGGGTGATTTCAAAATGCTTCTGCGCGAGGCGCACAAGCGCGGCCTGCGGATCATCACGGAACTGGTGTTGAACCATACCTCCGACCAGCATCCGTGGTTCCAGCGCGCGCGCCGCGCCAAACCCGGCAGCCAATGGCGGAATTTTTACGTCTGGAGCGACACGACCAGCAAATACAAGGACACCCGCATCATCTTCAAGGACGTGGAAGTTTCGAATTGGACGTGGGACCATGAGGCCAGGGCGTATTTCTGGCATCGTTTCTTTTCGCACCAGCCCGATTTGAACTACGACCATCCGGAAGTCCACAAGGCCATGTTCAAAGTTGTGGATTTCTGGCTCGACCTGGGCGTGGACGGCCTGCGGTTGGACGCCGTGCCGTATCTGTACGAGCGCGAGGGCACCAATTGCGAAAACCTCCCGGAAACGCATGCCTTTCTGAAGAAACTGCGGGCGCACGTGGACGGAAAGTATCGTGACCGCATGTTGCTCGCCGAGGCAAACCAATGGCCGGAAGACGCGGTCGCCTACTTCGGGCAAGGTCGTGGCGACGAGTGCCACATGGCGTATCATTTTCCGTTGATGCCGCGGCTGTTCATGGCCTTGCGCATGGAGGACCGGTTGCCGATCGTGGACATTCTGGAACAAACACCGCCCATTCCCGAAACCAGCCAATGGGCGCTCTTCCTGCGCAATCACGACGAATTGACGCTGGAAATGGTCACCGACGAGGAACGCGACTACATGTACCGGATGTATGCGCAGGTGCATCAGGCGCGGCTCAACCTTGGCATCCGCCGCCGCCTGGCGCCGCTGCTCAACAACGATCGCAAGAGCATCGAACTGCTGAATGCGCTGCTGTTTTCCCTGCCCGGGACGCCCGTGCTCTATTACGGCGATGAAATCGGCCTGGGTGAAAACATTTATCTCGGTGACCGGGACGGCGTGCGCACGCCGATGCAATGGAGTTCGGACAAGAACGCCGGGTTCTCTCGCGCCAATCCCCAGAGCCTGTACCTGCCGATCATCCTCGATCCCAGCTACCACTACGAAGCCGTGAACGTGGAAACGCAAATGGCCAATCCCCATTCACAGCTGTGGTGGACGCGTCGGATCCTTGCCCTGCGCAAACGCTGGCGTGCGCTCGGCGAGGGCAAGTGTGAATTCCTCCAGCCGGACAACAACAAAATCCTGAGCTATATCCTGCGCCACGAACAGGGAACCATCCTCGTGGTCGCCAATCTGTCGCGTTTCACCCAGCCGGTGGAGTTGGATTTGTCAGCATTCAAAACGCTGGTGCCCATCGAGCTGTTCGGCCGAACCAAATTTCCCGCCATCACGGAGGAATCGTATTTTCTGACGCTCGGCCCGCACAATTTCTTCTGGTTTTCGCTCGAACCGAAGGTGCAACCGCCGACGGCGCAGCCGGCCACGGACGCGTCGGCGCCATTGCCGGCCATTTCGGTCACCTCACACTGGCAGGACATCTTCACCGACAAACCGCGGGCGAAATTCGAGGCCCTCCTCCTGGATTATCTGAAGTCCCGGTCATGGTTTGCCGCCAAAGCCGGAACCCTCAAATTGGTCACGCTCAAGGAAGTTTTCAACGTGCCGCTGCCGGGTGAAACCACCGCCGCGCTGGCACTGCTCCAAATTGAATACGTGGACGCGAACGCGGAATTGTTTGTGCTTCCGCTGGCCTTTGCGGCTGGCACCGCCCTGGCGCCCGTGCGCGAAAATGCCATCGCTGCGCTGACGCTGCCGGAGGACCCGCATTTCGGCGTGGTCCATGAAGCCTTTGTCGCGCCGGCGTTCGCCTGGTCGCTGCTCGAATTAATCCGCCGCCGCGAGCGGCTGCACAACGAACGGGGCGAGGTGGAAGCCATGCGCCTGCCGGCTTCGCGGGAAATCCTGAACGGCGTGACGGCCGTGGAGCCTTCCGTCCAGAACACGGACGAAGGCAATGCCACGCTGGTTTTTGGTGAGCAGATTGTCCTGAAATTTTTCCGCCGGCCCGGTTCGGGCGTGAATCCGGAATTGGAACTCGGCCGCTTCCTCACGGAGAAGAATTTTCCGCACAGCCCGAAGCTGCTGGGCGCGCTGGAATACCACGCTGACGGCGAGCCACCCATGACGCTGGCCGTGGCCAAAGCGTTCGTGCCGCACGCCAAGAACGGCTGGAAATTCACGCTGGATGCCATCACCCGGTATTACGACCGCGTGTTTGCCGACGCGGCGCAAGGGCACAACCCGTCCGCCACGCCGGCCGTCGGCCCGCTAAAACCGGGGCACAACCACCCGGCCGCTGAGGCCGCGGAACACGTCGAAACTTATCTGGAATCCGCCCGGCTCCTGGGTGAGCGGACCGCTGAATTGCATCTGGCGCTCGCGTCCGGCGAGGAGGGTGGCGAGTTTTTCCCGGAACCCATGACGCCGTATTATCTGCGTGGCACGTTCCAGTCCATGCGTTCATTGGCGGTGCAGAACCTGCGGCTGCTCCGCAAGCAACTCAAAGCCCTGCCGCCGGAACTTGTGCCATCCGCCGAGAGGGTGGCTGGCCTGGAATCCGGGGTTCTTCAGCATTACCATCGGCTCATTGAACAAAACTTCGAGGCCCGGCGCATCCGCATCCACGGCGACCTCCACCTGGGCCAGTTGCTCTGGACGGGACGGGACTTTGTCTTTCTGGATTTTGAGGGTGATGCGACGGTGCCCATCAGCCAACGGCGCCTCAAACGCTCGCCCTTGCGCGACGTGGCCCGGATGCTGCGCTCTTTCCATCACGCGGCCTACGCCGGTTTTCACCAGCAGGTGGATCTGGGCGTCATCGCCCGCGAGAACCTCACGCGGTTCGAGCCATGGGTCCGGCATTGGAACGTGACGGTGAGCCGCGCGTACTTGCAGGCGTATTTCCGCGGCCTCGAAAAATCCGAAATCCTTCCCCGCGACGAGGGGAAGTTGCGCGTGATGCTGATGGCCTACCTGCTCAACCAGGTGATGGACGAGCTGGGCTGCGAATTGCGGCGACATTCTGACAATGTCCGCGCACCATTGCAGGCCATCCTTTTTCTGATGGAAGAGCGGCTGCCTTTGCACAACCCCACCCCTCATCCCGGCGCCACCGACGCTCCGGCGCAAACATCCTGAGAAATTGTGAACCATGGAATGAGGCCCTTGAGCGAATTCGCCGCCGGATTCACCGCCAAAACCCAGAGCAAGCTTGACGACCTGTTTGTGCCGCTCGTGGGCAAAAGTCTGCGAGTCATCATGCCGGTGGTGGGCATCATCCCGGGATTTGCCGCCCAGAAGACCATCGCCAACCTGTTCGCCGGCTTCCAACTCGCCATGACCCAGCCGATTCGCCTGGACGACGTGGTCATGGTCAAAGGCGAATGGGGTCGCATCGAGGGAATCATGCAGATCCGCGTGCCCGCCACGTCGGCGGATTCCTCATCTGCCATTCGCGACGAAACCGGCGCAGGCAACGCGCCCGGAGGACAAGTCTGATGCCTGGCAGGATTGAAGATTACGCCATGATCGGCGATATGCAGACGGCGGCGCTGGTCGGGCGCGACGGGTCGATTGACTGGTTCTGCGCGCCCCGCTTCGATTCCGGCGCCTGCTTTGCGGCGCTTCTGGGCGATCATGATAACGGCCGCTGGAAAATCGCGCCGTGTCTCTCTGCCCGCGTGCGCCGGCATTATCAGGACGGCGGACTGATTCTGGAAACGCAATTTGAGAACCGACACGGCCGGGTTTCGATGGTGGATTTCATGCCGGTGGGAGAAGCGGAATCGTCCATCGTGCGCCTGGTCATCGGCCGCGAAGGCCGAATGGAGATGGAGACGGACCTCGTGATCCGCTTCGACTACGGCATGTCGGTGCCGTGGGTGAATCGTGTGGACCAGGAGACGTGGACCGCCGTGGCCGGCCCTTCGATGCTGGTTTTACGCACTCCGGTGTCCTTGCGCGGGCGGGATTGGCACACCGTGGGCCGATTCACGGTGAAAAAGGGGCAGACGATACCTTTTGTGCTGACTTACTCTGCCTCCCATTTGGAGCCGCCGCCGCCGCCGGATCTCCGTGAATTGTTCACGCGCACCGATGCATTCTGGCGCGGCTGGTCGGGCCGCTGTAAACTCCATGGCAAATGGTCGGGCGCGGTGCGTCGCTCCCTCATCACGCTGAAGGGCCTGAGCTACCGCCCCACCGGCGGCATTGTGGCGGCGCCGACAACCTCGCTGCCGGAAACGCCCGATGGCCCGCGCAATTGGGATTATCGCTACTGCTGGCTGCGGGATGCCGCGTTCACGTTGCTGGCTTTTCTCAATGCGGGCTACACGGAGGAGGCGGATGCCTGGCAGCATTGGCTGCTGCGCGCGGTGGCCGGCAGCCCGCATCAGCTTCAAATCATGTATGGCGTGGCGGGCGAACGCCATCTGGCGGAAAGGGAACTCGACTGGTTGTCCGGTTTCGAAGCCTCGCGCCCGGTCCGCGTGGGGAATGCCGCCTCCCGCCAGACGCAACTCGATATCTACGGCGAACTCGCCGATGTGTTGGAACATGCCTCGCGCGGCGGGCTTTCCGCAGGCCCCCGGCGCGAGGAGTTGCGTGCGGCCTTCCTGAATCATCTTGAAAAAATCTGGCGGCAGCCCGACGAAGGGATCTGGGAAATTCGCGGAAAACCCCAGCATTTTGTGCTTTCCAAGGTGATGGCCTGGGTCGCCTTCGACCGCGCCTGGCGCGACCCCAAGGCCACCCGGAAGAAAAGTCTCCGGCAACATTGGAGGAAACTCGCCGCAAAAATACATGCGGACGTCTGCCGCCGGGGCGTGGACGCGCGCCGCGGCTGTTTCGTGCAGGCCTACGGCTCGCAGAACCTGGATGCGGCGCTTTTATTGTTGCCGATGGTCGGCTTCCTGCCGGCGGACGACCCGCGCATCAGGGCCACGGTCGCCGAAATCGAAAGGCACCTGATGCCCGATAACGGGCTGGTGCTGCGTTACGAAACGGACAGCGGTATAGACGGATTGCCTCCGGGCGAAGGCGCATTTCTGCCCTGCAGCTTCTGGCTCGTGGACAATTACGTGCTGATGGGCCGGCGCGCCGAAGCGGTGAAGTTGTTCGAGCGGTTACTGAAATGCTGCAATGATGTCGGCCTGCTGTCGGAAGAATACGATCCGCACGCCCGCCGCATGCTGGGCAATTTCCCGCAGACCTTCAGCCACGTGGCGCTGGTGAATTCGGCTCTGGGACTCATGCACGCGATCGGCACGAGCCAACGTTCGCGACCACAACAGCGCCATCAGAAAATCACCCCGTCGAGGCCGCGGTTGAAAGTATCGTGACCCCGGATTGAATCCGGTGAAAAGCCGGAGCCGGCGCGAACCAAGGAGTCAAACCCGGCCTGCAGCCGAAACACGGCGCAGGATTTCTCCGATTTCTGGTTGACCACCGGCGGCACATTTGCCGAAATGCGACCAATGAGGCCGCCTGCAACCTCGAGCAGAACCCGGGTGTCCTGCCCCGGCGCGGTCCGATCCTTCGCGTTGCTCTGTTTCTTCCTGAACGTTGCGCCCGCATTTTCCCAAACCGTGCCGGTCACGGACAATCTCTGGCGGCTGGTGGCACAGGAAGATACCGACGGGGACCAAAAGATCACTGTTCACGACCACACCACGCCTTTCGTCGTGCGCGATGCGACCGGCGCGGCGTTCCTCACCGTCACCAACGTCTATCGTCTTTCGGTGCTGCTGCAGGACCTCAAGCTGGCCGACGACCGGCATCAGGCCGGAATCGAATTCGGCCGGCTTCGGCTCGACGAGAACATCGTGGACCGCACGCACCGGCTCATCAAAGAGGTCTATTGGGATGCGCTGACGCGGCGGATTGACGCGGACCACATCGACCAGGTGGTCCACGACCCGAAGGTCGTTTCCAAAGCGGATTACATTTACGTGCCCGGCGCGGACCAGACGGCAGTGAGCTACTTTGAAGCCGTCGCAAAAAGCGCGGCGGAACAGAATCGTTCGCCGGTGTTGAAAGTTGAGCTGTTGCCGACTCCGGACAAAATCACCGGCGCGTTCGTCCGCAATCTGGACGGCGCGCACGGCCTTTTGTCGCTTGGGCTGGAAACCAACGCAGACGGAAAACTCGCCGGCGTGCCTTATGTCGTGCCGGGGGGACGGTTCAATGAATTGTATTGCTGGGACAGCTATTTTATCACCCTCGGCTTGTTGCAGGATGGCCGTACCGACCTCGCCCGCGGCATGGCGGACAATCTGCTTTACGAGGTGCGATATTACGGAAAAATCCCCAACGCCAACCGCACCTACTATCTCACCCGCTCACAACCGCCGTTTCTGACCAGCATCATCCGCGCGGTTTACGAATCCGGCGCAGCGGACAAATCGTGGCTGGCTTCCGCACTTAAAACCGCGCTCACCGAATATCGGAACGTCTGGCTGGGTCGCGACCGGCTGGTAAAAATCGGGCCGTACGAATTGAGCCGGTACTACGACAGCGGCAACGGCCCGTGCCCGGAGGTTCAACCGGGCGGTTATGACGAACAAATCCAGCCGTGGCTTTCGCTCGCCAATTCCCACCATGCGGGCGCGCCATTGACGGCGTTCCGTTTCTTGAACGAATATCTCTATTGCGGCGAGTTCGCGGATTTGAAGGCCGACGGCATGACGTTGAGCCAATTTTTCGTCAATGATCGCGCCGTCCGCGAATCCGGCCACGACACGACACATCGTTTCGATGACCGCACGGCGGATTACGTCCCGGTGGATTTGAACTCGCTGCTCTACAAATACGAGGCCGATTTCGCCGGGCTCATTGACAACGAGTTCGGCGGCGACCTGCCTGCTTTGGGCGAAAAGTACCGTTATGCGAAATCCTGGCGGCAGCGTGCGGCGGCACGCAAAACTGCGATGACAGCCCTGATGTGGGACGGGCAGCAGGGTTATTTTTTTGACTACGATTTCGTCAACCGCCGGCGCTCCACTTACATCAGCGCCACCGGCCTCTGGCCGCTCTGGGCGAAGATGCTCGACGCAAAAAATACTGGGGACATGGATCGTGCGAAGCGAGTCGCCGCGTTTGCCTGCGAGAAACTGGAGCAATTCGGCGGTCTTTCGGCGACGGCCAGGCAATCCGTGGAGTCCGCGCACCGGCAGGATCCGCGACAATGGGATTATCCTTACGGCTGGGCGCCGCACCAGATGCTCGCGTGGCAGGCCTTCAAAAATTACGGCCTGGATGCCGAGGCGGGGCGGCTCGCCTATCGCTGGCTCTACTGCATCGCCCGGAACGCGCACGATTACAACGGCGTCATCCCGGAAAAATATAACGTGGTCACCGGATCCCATGAGGTCTTCGTGGAATACGGCAATGTCGGAACAAAGTTTTCTTACATCGCCACGGAAGGTTTCGGTTGGATGAACGCTTCGTTCGAGGTCGGAATGAATGTTCTTTCACCGCAACAAATGATGGACCTGCGTGGATTGAAACCACCGCCGCTGAAATGAATCCGTTTGCCGGGAGCATTGGATTCGGACCGGTCTGATGGATGGTTGAAAGCGGGCGGGACCCGGCTGGGCGGCCTGATTATGGCCCTGCGTCCGTTGCGGGTGGTGGGTCTGGCGTGGAACAACCAGCGAACAACTTGAGAGGCGCTCCTGACAATAACCGGGCCCGTACCAGAAGATTAACGGGAGAGCCAAAAAATGGAGCCAGCTGCCGGGATTGAACCGGCGACCGACGGTTTACAAAAAGGCAGGCCGGTAAACAGTCAGAAGTTGAACGGATTTTAATAATCATGGCACGAATTGTGCGCTTGAAATCTTGCGGGTTATGAGATTAAGGGAAGCTGTACTTCGCTGGCGCGACCTGGCCAATATCGGCCGCAAACCAAAAACGCAAAAATACCATGCCGAAATCGCCGGTATTATCCTTGCCAGGCTGCGAACAAACAAGGCGTTGGAGGCCATCAACCAAATTGATCTTTCGGAATTTGTCCTTGAGATCGCCCACTATTGCCCGACTCGATTTAACGCTGTAGTTGGAGCAATCAAAAAGATTTTGCCGCAGGCGCGATTTATCCCGCGCCGGCCGGTCACGATCAGGGAGCGTTACACCTTGAACCAGGATGAATTTTCACTCTTGCTGGCTGAATGCGACAGGCGGCCGCGTTCGCACGTCGGGTTGATTGTTCGTTTCCTGTCCCATACCGGCTTGCGGATCGGAGCGGCCCGGCAACTCAAATGGTCCGACGTTCAGGCCGATGGGATCAAGGTCCCCGGGAGCATCCAAAAGAACGGAAAAGTGTGCATCGTGCCTTTTGTCAACGGGACAATTGAAATCCTGTCCCGTTTAAAGGCAATCACCGGGGACGGGGAATTTATCCTTCCGCAAAAAGAATGCAAACGTTCGCTTGATTCGGCCTGCCGTTGCGCCGGCCTCCCGCATTTGAGCCATCACGATTTCCGGCATTTGTTCGCAACCCGTTGCATTGAATCAGGTGTTGACGTGCCGACGGCCGCACGCTGGTTAGGACACCGGGACGGAGGCGCCTTGCTTTCCAAGGTCTATTTTCATCTTTTAAACCCGCACAGCCGAGCGATGGCCGCCAAAGTAAGGATTGATTCTGGACAAACAAAATAACTCAAATCAAACTGGAAAAAAACATGATCACAACCACACTCACTATACTCGGACTGGCGCTAGCCTGGATTTTTGCGTCAATCATAACCACAATTGGCCTTTCCTGGGTCCTTGCATGGATCATGCGGGAAGAAATTTCTCAGAACAAAAATTGACCGTCCCCCAAAAAACCACCCAAGGCGAGCAGGCTTGCCAGGATGGTCAGTAAAATGAGCCAGATGAGCCAGGGCAAACCTTTTGGCCAAGGCCGGTCATTCAGGTTAACAGCCATAAAAACGCCCCCAAAGCCACAGCAGAGGCCAAGAAAATCCATATTTTGCGGTAGTGCACAACCGCCAGTTCCCAAATCGAGAAAAGCACTAAAAACGCGAACAGGTTTGGCAGGTCGAACCAGCGAAGCTGACGCCAGGTTTCAATCAAGCTGATTCGTTCCTCCGTTGGGGGATCGAAATCAGCTTTTATCAGTTTCGGGACTGAGCCAAAAATTGTTGCTCATTTCGTCCAGTGCCGTTGGCCGGCGGATCGGCGGGAGGATCGGGCATGAACTTGACAATCAGCCACAGGGCAAACAGGAGCAACAAACCCGTTGCCCACAAAAGAACCAATTCAACTGTTTTTCCGGTCTCGCTCATTTGCCGCTGAAAAGTCCAAATAAAGGTTTAAGAAACGGTGAGCTACTTGGCTCGATCCGCGCCGGATGAAAAATCGCATCCCATTTTAACAGGCCGAAAATGACGTACTTGACAAAAAGTAGAAGGCCCACGCCGGCCAAAATCCACAATGCGTCTTTTTTGCTCATTTCGATCCAAGCAAAGACAAGATCGTGCCCACGCCCGAGTTGTTGCCAACCGTCGAGGCAATTTGATTTTTGACGATCAAGGTCCAGACGATCAACGCCGCCAAGCCGGCCAAAAAGATGACCAGGAACAAAACAAAAAATTCGTGCCATTTCATATTACCAGGGGATGCCGTTTATTTTTATGCCGTGAAAAATGACGTGCCCGCCGCCAATCAGGTCCACGCCCGAACGATCCGACGTGTTTCCCAACACGCCGCCGATGCCCAAATCCAACCATGAATTTACGTCCCAAGTCTTTTGCAGGCCGGTGTAAGCCGTGTTAACCACCTGGCTTGACTTGAAAGACCAGGCCGGGCCGTCTCCAACAAACTGATGCACCGTCCCAATCAAAGGCAAAGCGTAATCAATCCCGTAACTCAGGGCAGCCGAACAATCGGCCCATTCCGATCCGATATGATAACCGCCAAACCCAATCGCAAGGTTCTTGCCGACCGGGACCGTCAAAAGCACCGCTTCAATCTGTTCACGGGACGAAAGATTTGCGCCATAACCAAACTGAAGCTGATAAACATTGTTGCTGGTAAAAGGTTTCATCGCCGCGAACGCCAACCAGCCGTCCTGTCCTAATTTCTTGAAGTCGGACCAGGCTGAATTTGTCGTGGAAGCGTTCACTGAAAGAGCCGGAGGCGAGGCCGGATTGCTTTGGGCGCCCGGCAAAATCGCCGCGGACAATCCGTTGCCGGCGTCAATCGTAATTATTTCCTGGGACCGTCCGGCGATGGCGGTTGAAAGGAGCAGGAAACCAGCCGCCATGACCGGGAGAGTCCCGGAAGCGGGTCCGCCGGACGGTTTGCTGGCCTTCCACTTGACCCAAAGCGAATGGCCAAAGCCGATCAACACCATCAAGGCGCCAACGGCCGTGTCGGTGTCGGATTGTGATGCAAGACCTTTGGTAACGAGAACCGCGCCGCCACTGGTCAAAGTGTGCCGGAGAATTGATTGAATGATTTGCCAGAACATAATTTAGTTTGTGGTTGATTTTTCCTGTTGTTGTCGGGGTGAAGAAAAAA
>DASZAB010000071.1:0-6994 GCA_035945675.1 Verrucomicrobiia bacterium
TCGCCCGCCACGCGGGAAGAACTGGCGGCCAAAACGCGGGACCTTATCCAGCAGCATACGACGTTCATGGACATAGCGGAGGATGTCCCCGTTTACAAGATCGGTGCGGATTACCTGACCAGGATCACGGACATCAAATCACCTGCCGACCGGGCAGCGGAATTGGAAGCGGCGTTGACCAAGGAACTGACTGAGGGCGAAGGTGGCTTCCTGTACCAGCAGCTTGGCAATCGGTTGCAACGGATCATCGAGCAGAAGGTTGCCAGCGACGAAGCAGCCATCCGGCTGATGAAGGAGTTGGAAGCCCTCGTTGAGCAAGTCAACACGGCCAAGGACGAACCACAGCGGTTGGGTCTGATTGAGCCGGGCGAATATCCATTGTTTACAGTGATCCGCTCGATGGCCAAAACCGGCACCGAAGCCGCGTGGGTGCAGGCAGCGAAGACGTTGATGGCGGAGTTGCGCCGGGGGCAACACCTACCTGCGGGTTGGGCGACAACCGCCGGTAGTCGGCAGAAGGTCAGCCTTGCGCTGCAAGTGGCGTCGTGGATGCCCGGTCTAAACGAATTGGGCCTGTGCCCGGAAGGTGAGGCTGAACCGCCGTTTTTGGCAGCGGCAGTCGAGGAACTAGCAAGGACGATGGCATGATTCCCGTGAACGACAGCATTGAGATAATCAACATTGGCAAACGCCGTGTGCAGTACCGCGTGCGGCGGTCGCGCACGGCTCAGCGTATGCGGATCAAGGTGTCCACTGCCGGGGTGGAAGTGGTCACGCCCGCCGGGGCGGAAGCAGACCGAGCCGATCAGTTCGTGCGCCAGAATTCGCGGTGGGTGTTGACCCAATTGGACTTCATCAAACGTGCCAGCAACCTGCGCGTGAAGCCTGCGCGTACCGGCCCGGAATCCATTTTATTCCATGGCAGCGCCACACGAGTTGAGTTTGTGCAAGAAGACACCAACCGCAGGCACGCGTTGGTGGCAGTTGTAAACCGTCGCATCGTAGTACGTGTGCCCTCCCGGCATGTGGTTGATGTAAACAAGGCGGTGGAAGCGTGGCTGCGCAGGCAAGCCAAGGCAGAAATCGCGCAACGTCTTCGTATACACGCAAAGGAAATGCGTCAGCAGCCCGGTCATGTTTACATCATGGGCCAGCGAACAAAATGGGGCGGCTGCTCCCGTCGTCGCAACTTGTCATTCAACTGGCGATTGATCATGGCCCCGCCAGAAGTTTTGGATTACATCGTCGTCCACGAACTGGCTCATTTGGCGGAACCGTATCACTCCACGAAATTCTGGCTGATTGTCCGGTCATACTGCCCGGCCTATGACCGGTATCGGCGCTGGTTGAGGGGGAGCGAACGGCGGCTGATGGACGGTCTTCATCCTGCACGTGATGCAGGACTGCCGTCCGGCGAAACCGGCGTGAAGCAGGAAATGGGATCATGAACGGCTCCAGTGGCCATCTCTTTTTTGACGGTACGTTGTTTGATTTCATCCAGAAACGCAGCGTGAGCATCGGTAGTGAAATTGATGCACTGACCGAGGCTCAGTTGCTCGCAGGCAAATTGGACGAATATGCCACCGCGCTGATAGAAAAGTCGCGTTTGGAGCCGATCACGCTCTTGACTGACAAAATAGTAACCGAACGCAGTGTGGCAAAAATCGATGTGCGATACGATCCGTTTAGGATGATACGTGACCAGTCGCGTCCTCACTACGTTGACGGAACTGCGCTCACATTTGTTGTGCCGTTTACAGGTGATCCTTCCATCCTTAAATTACAGCCTCCAACTTACAGCACCAGTCCACCCTGTGGGCTGGTTGTACAAAACGAGATTCACGTAAAATACGAAGCCATCGAAATTGATCCACAGAAGTTACAGGCGGACTTCCAAGCCAACCTGACGAACATCCAGCGACACCTTGAGTGGGGGGAAGCCCATATTACGGGTTTCAACGCAAACCTTCCTTCGCTGATCAGGGGGCGTTGGGAGAATCGTCGGGCCAAGTTCCTCAAAGACAGACAGGCGGTTGCGGCGATTGGATTTCCGATCAGGGAGCGGTCGAACGCCCCGCAAGTATACAACGTACCTGTGCGGCGAAAGAGCGTCCCAGTGGCACGCTCCTCACCATCGGGCCAGCATGTCCAGCCTGATCCCGTCCTGGAAGAGAAAGCATACGAAGACATCCTGCAAACAATCGGTAGTATGACGCGGGTGATGGAACTCAATCCGAAGGCGTTTGCAGAGATGGACGAGGAATCCCTGCGGTTCATGCTTCTTGTACCACTGAATATCCACTACGAAGGACAGGCAACCGGCGAAACATTCAACTACGATGGTAAGACTGACATCATCATCAAAGTAGGCGGGCAACATATCTTTGTCGCGGAGTGCTTGATTTGGGATGGTCCGGAATACTTTAAATCAAAAATTAGCCAATTGCTCGGCTACACATCGTGGCGCGACACCAAGACCGCGATCATCATTTTCAACCGGAACAAAAACCTGTCAGCGGTACTGGCACAGATTCCTGATCTGGTAAAGCAACACTCGAATTTCAAGCACGAGATCACCAGCTATAAAAATGAAACCGGCTTTCGATTCGTCTTGCACCACCGAGACGATAAGAACCGGGAACTCATACTAACCGTGCTTTTGTTTGACGTGCCATCCTGAAGGAGAAACTATGAAAGCCACACTATTCAACGAAGTTGGTTATTCGTTGTCGAAGCTGATTCAAGACATCGACATCGGCGAAATCGGGCTACCGGACATTCAGCGGCCATTTGTCTGGACGCCAGCCAAGGTCCGCGATTTATTCGACTCAATGTACAAAGGATTCCCAGTCGGCTACTTTCTGTTTTGGTCAAACGGGCTGGCCAACGGTTCCCGGCAAATTGGCACCGATGCCAAACAGAAAGTGTCCCGCTTGCTCATCGTAGACGGGCAGCAACGCTTGACCTCACTGTACGCGGTGTTGAAGGGGAAGCCCGTCATGCGTGACGATTATTCACCACAGCACGTCCACATCGCATTTCGCCCGCGTGACGCGATGTTTGAGGTCGCGGACGCGGCCATCAAGCGCGACCCTGAGTTCATCCCCAATATCTCGCAGTTGTGGGCCGGGGAATTTTCGCGGAACCGTTTCGTGAAGGACTTCATCAATCGGTTGCGCCAAGGGCGTGAGGTTACCGAACAGGAGGAAGACAGTCTGGCCGAATCCATAGACCGGCTCTACGACCTGCAAAGCTACCCATTTACCGCACTGGAATTATCTTCCACGGTGGACGAGGAAATGGTCGCCGAGGTCTTCGTTCGGATAAACAGCAAAGGAGTCTCACTCAAACAAGCCGACTTCATCCTGACGCTCATGTCAGTGTTTTGGGATGAAGGCCGTAGCGATTTGGAGCATTTTTGCCAGAATGCACGAAATCCGTCCACTGGGGAGGCGTCGCCGTTCAACCACTTCATCAGCCCGGAACCGGACCAGTTGTTGCGGGCGTCGGTGGGGCTTGGATTTCGCCGGGCGCGGTTGCAGCACGTTTACTCAATTCTTCGCGGCAAGGATTTGGAGACGGGCGTGTTTTCTGACGAGCGACGCGTCGAACAGTTCAACGTTTTAAAGGAGTCACAGGCGTATTCGTTGAATCTGCAAAACTGGCACGAGTTCCTAAAAGTGTTGGTGCGGGCAGGTTACCGGAGCAACGCCATGATTACCTCACATACCGCCATCATATACGCTTACGTGTTTTTCCTCATCGGCAAAAAGCATTTCAACGTGGAGGCGTATACTTTGAGAAACGTCATTGCTCGATGGTTCTTCATGGCCAGCCTGACTTCGCGGTACTCGTCGTCGCCGGAAACTGTGATGGAGCAAGACCTCAATCGGTTGCGCGTCGTCAAAGATGATGGAGGATTTGTCGAGTTGTTGAACCGTATTATCACGGACACGGTGACTGAGGATTTTTGGAACATCACACTCCCGAACGATTTGGCCACGTCGTCAGCCCGCAGCCCGTCGTTGTTTGCATACGAGGCGGCCCTGAGCCTGCTTGATGCCCGTGTGCTATTCTCCGAAATGAAGGTGTCGGAACTGCTCGACCCGGCGCTCAATGCCAATCGGTCGGCAATTGAGAAGCACCACCTTTTCCCAATAGATTACTTGGAATCCATCGAAATCAAGGACAAAGCCGAGGTCAATCAGATCGCCAACTTCGCGTTCGTGGAATGGGGGGATAACAGCGATATTTCCAGTCAGTCCCCCGCCGAGTATTTTCCTCTGTATGCCGACCGATTCGACGAGCAGATGGCTTACTGTCACGCGCTGCCACCGAACTGGACGAGCCTAAAATACCCGGCGTTCTTGACCGTAAGGCGGAAGCTGATCGCCAAGGTGGTGCGGGACGGATTTGAGCGATTAGGCACGACTGAGTGACAGATTGGCCACACGTACGGGTTAGGCTGTCTCACAAACGGTGGTTTGATATTACATCCTGGTTTACGACCCATTTTACCCTACCAGCAACAAAAACAACCGGTTGTTCAGCACATGAATCAATATGGGCAGACCACGGCTGGCGCGACGTGCCGTCCTAATCCTTTGAATACGCTTTGAAAAAGGCGGCCAGCGCGATGACCATCGTGAGGGTTCCGAGCGCACTCAAACCCACCATCGTCGTTTCCCGGCTGGCATAGTCCGCGAGATACGTGACGAAAATCCCGATGGCGATCACGGAGCCGAACAGGTAAAAGTGGCGTGGTTTGAATTTGTGTTTGGGCTTGGAAACCTCGCGGGGAGGATTATCTATGGTGTCGTTCATACGCTTTTCCTTTCCTTCCTCCGCCACCGTTGGCTGGTCAGCAACGGGGTCTGTTTCGTTGTTCATAGTTGTTACCGATCCGGCCTACTCCGTGGGTGAATCATCGCGCGGCAGGCTGTTGGCCAGCCTGAATTGTTCCATGAACACGTCCCGTTCCTGTTTCTGTTTTAACAGGTCTGGCGCATTGCTCGCCCCGAATTTTTTCAATAATTCCAGTCGCCGAGGTTGCGGGATCGAGAGGTTTCGTTCCCAGGCGTCCAGTTGTGCCATCTCCTTTTCCAGCCGTTCAATCTCAGCCTGTAGGCCGTTGGCGATCTTCGTTTGTGGCGACAAACCTTCCCTGATCCACTTGAAGACGAGAGCGAAGAAAGTTCCAAAGAAAAGCGTGCTCATTATGCTGCCAAACGCAGCGCCTGCCAGATCCCCTGCACTCATCCCCGCGAAGTTTTCGTCATCCGACATTCCAATCATTGTCAATGCTAGCACGACCAGCACGAAGGCCAGACCAAAAGGCAGGCCCAGATACACAAGCCGCTGGCCCGGTGTCTTTCCGCATTCAACTTGGATTGCTTCTTTCTTTTGGCGCAGTTCATCAATCTTTGGCTTCAACACTGATTTCTTCTGCACCGCTTGTTCGGCTGACTGGCGGGCGGTTTCGAGTTCCATGAGTTCTGACAACTCCCGAACCTCGACCCCGTAGCGCAGATAGGTTTCCATGTCTGCCTTTTGGCGGGCGGATATTTGACGGTCGGCCGCCTCCATCGCTTGCTGCAATCGACGGATGAAACCGCCGAGCCGATCCTTGTCGTCAAATCGGCGGAAGGAAGCGGTTGTGACATTGAATTGCGCCAAACTGCTCTGAATCTGTTTGGCAACGACATATTTTGCGGACGGCGTGATTTCTGGATTGGCCGCCAGCGGAATGAAGGCGTTTTCCATTTGCCAGACGTGCTCGCGGAGCCGGTCTTCGTTCTCCTGGGTCTGTTGCTCGCTTAGCGCCAGACGCATTTTTTCCGCCTCCATTTCCCCCAGGGTCCTAAACGAAGATTGAAGTCCGTGAAGCTGAATGTTTTGGAGGACGTTTGAGGCGAGACTGGCTTTATCAGCCCAGTTTGGTTTTTCGGTCATGGTCGTGTCCCTCTGTTTGCGGAGACCAGCCGTCACAGAGATGCCGTGCGCCAGTTGCTCCGATATTGGAGCAATTTAATCCCCCTATTTCATAGGGTCAAGCTCCGAAACTGGAGCATGGCCAAACAACAGAACATCGTCGGGGCGCAAGTGCGGAGACTGCGCTATCAACAGGAGATGACCCAGGAAGCATTGGCCGCCCGGTGTGGAGTGCTTGGATGGGATTTGAGCCGGGGCACCCTCTCTAAAATCGAAGCCCAGTTGCGGTGTGTCACCGACGCGGAGCTGGAAATTCTGGCCGATGCGCTCAAGGTTGAGATCGCTGCGCTATATCCGGCCAAAGGAAGTCGCAGAAGAAAACAAGAAAAGTGATGCCAGCGTTGACATCGCAGCCCCGGCGTGGCGAGGCTGTTCGTCGTTCACGCTGGCTTCAAACACTCTGGCGAACCGTTTCTTGCGTTATTCGCCAACCTGGCGACTCGGTAGCATTTCCAAACCCTGTATCCCACCCAGAAGAAGGCAAACCCCATAACCGGCAAAACGCCGAATCCTAAAATGCGTATTACAGCCAGATTGTGTTCATAAATATAGGCAGGGACAATCTCGTCGTCCGGTTTCAACTGCAAATCCCCCCAATACCAGTAAAGCCAGAAGCAAAAGAGAATGGTCATAAGGCCCAAAATGGAACACAGAAACATAGTCCAGATCAGGTCTTTCGCTGGAACGTTTTCGCTTTTTATGCTCATATTTCTCCGATTTGTTTCCACAAAGGTTGAAGGTCGGGGTCGTCCAACGCCATCAACTTCACCCTTGCTGGATCGCCACCGACCTCGAACGCTTTGTGCAGCCATGACTTTGCTTCCTGGAGCCTGCCCAACCGCGAGGCGTAACAGGCTAAATTGTACCGAACCAGCAGCTCGTCGGGGAAACGGTCTGCCACCTGCAAAAGATTGTCCCATGCTTCCTGAGTCCGCTTCAGTTCGTGGAGGGCGTACGAACGATGAATCCAGCCGAGCGGTCTTTCCGGCGCGAGTTGTGTGAT
>DASZAB010000072.1:0-14738 GCA_035945675.1 Verrucomicrobiia bacterium
CTGGCGCACGGCTACTGGAAGAGCACCGGGGACACTGCGCCCTTTGACGGGGCCTGGCGGGAAGCGGTGTTGCTGATCTTGAAGACCTTTCGCGAGCAGCAACGCAAAGACGGCCCGGGCCCTTATCATTTCCAGCGACGCGGGACCACCCCGTCGGACACCCTGATGTTGAATGGCTACGGCAATCCGGCCCGGCCGGTGGGCCTGATATATTCCATGTTCCGGCCCAGCGACGACGCGACGATTTTCCCGCTGCTGGTTCCGTCGAATTTTTTCGCGGTGGTCAGTCTGCGCCAGGCCGCCGAGCTGCTGGAACAGGTCCATCAGGACGCCGGCAACGCCAACGCGTGCCGCCTTCTGGCGGACGAGGTGGAACAGGCCCTGCGCCAATACGCCGTCATCCATCTGCCCGGGTTTGGCCGCGGTTACGCTTATGAAGTGGACGGCTATGGCGGCCACAATTGCATGGACGACGCCAACGTTCCGGACCTGCTGTCGTTGCCATATCTTGAGGCGGTGAACCGGGACGACCCGCTCTATGAGAACACGCGGCGCTGGGTGCTCTCGAGCGGCAACCCGTATTATTTCAAGGGCCGGGCGGCGGAAGGATTGGGGGGACCGCACATCGGCCTGAACATGATCTGGCCGCTGGGTCTGATCACGCAGGGCATGACCAGCACGGACGACGGAGAAATCCGTTACTGCCTGGAGACGCTGCAGCGCACGCAGGCCGGCACGGGTTTCATGCACGAATCGTTCGACCGGGACAATCCGGCCCAATTCACCCGTCCGTGGTTTGCGTGGGCGAACACCCTGTTCGGCGAATTCATCCTCAAAGTCCATGCCGAGCGCCCCCGGCTCTTAAATTAACGGCAAACAATTTTGAACGACAAACCACACAATACGGCTCCTGCTCCAAAAAAGGCAAAATGAACCGATTCCTTCCTGCGCTATTGGCTTCAATCTTCTGCTGGTTGATCCCAGCCCAAGCCGCCGACACGACTGCCGAAGGTCGCGACTCGCTTGAAACCCCGGCACAACACAACGCTCGCATGGAGTGGTGGCGCGACGCGCGCTTCGGCATGTTCATCCATTGGGGACTTTATTCCGAGGCCGCCGGTTACTGGGACGGCAAATCGACGAGTCCTGCCGGCTTCTCGCGCGGCGCCGGTGAATGGATCATGAATGACATGCACATTCCCCGCGCCCAATACGCCACACTGGCGTCCCGGTTCAACCCGGTGAAATTCGACGCCGATCAATGGGTCAAAACCGCCAGGGCCGCAGGCATGAAGTATCTGGTGATTACCTCCAAACATCATGACGGTTTTTGCATGTTCAACACCCAGGCTACGGCATACAACGTCATGGATGACACGCCCTGGCACCGGGATCCGCTCCTGGCGCTCAGCAAAGCGTGCCGTCGGGAGGGAGTCAAATTCTGTGTGTATTACTCCATCATGGACTGGCACAGCCCCGATCAGGAGGCGGCCAATCCCAACGCGGAGCGGCCGACGTATAATCCGACCCGTTTCGTGCCGGGCAGGAAGAAGGCTTATATCCGATACCTGAAGACCGAGCTGAAGGAATTAATCACCCAATATCATCCCGCCCTTCTTTGGTTTGACGGCCAATGGATGAACGGCTGGACGGATCGGGACGGGCAGGCGTTGTATCACTATCTGCGTTCGCTGGACCCTGCTCTGATTATCAACGACCGCGTCAAAGGCGCGGGCGATTACGAAACCCCCGAACAGCAAATCCCGCCCAACGGCCTGCCCGGCCGCGACTGGGAAACCTGCATGACGATGAACGACACGTGGGGATACAAGCAGGACGATGATCACTGGAAATCCGCCCGGACGCTCATCCGCAACCTGGTGGACATCGCCAGCAAAGGTGGCAATTACCTGTTAAACGTCGGTCCTACCGGCGAAGGCGTGATCCCCGCGGCTTCCGTGGAACGGCTGACGGCAATCGGCCAATGGATGAAAATAAACGGCCCGGCGATTTACGGCGCGACCGCCAGTCCGTTCACACGACAACTGCCGTGGGGGCGTTGCACAAAAACAATTAAGAGCGGCAACACCACCCTTTATTTGCACGTCTTTGACTGGCCGGCCGATGGCAGATTGTTTGTGCCGAATTTGTTGAGCAAGGCCGAATCCGCCTTTTTGCTGGCCGATCCGGGCAAACTGCTGAGCGTGGAAACCAACGGAGATGGCACGACGATTTTCGTGCCGCCCGCCGCCCCCGACAAAATTTCCTCCACGGTCGTTTTGAAATTCAGCGCCGCGCCGGAGATCGCGGCGTGGCTGATTCACCAGAATGACGACGGCTCCCTCACGCTGCCCGCCCGCGAAGCGAGCCTGCACGGCTCAACCATTCAATACGAAAACGGCAGCGGACACGACAACATTGGTTACTGGACGGACCCGGACGATTGGGCCGATTGGGAATTCGAAGTGCTGCAGCCCGGCAAATTCAACCTCTCCGCTGTCATGGCCGCTACCGCCCCCGCTTCGTTCGAGTTGTCCGTGGCCGGCCAAACCCTTCGTGGTACCGCGCCGACGACGGAAAATTACGTGACGTTCAAGCGGGTGGAACTTGGCGTCATAGAGCTTCCGGTCGCCGGTAAGGTCGTGCTTGCCGTTCATCCCGTCAAGGACGGCTGGCAGCCGATGAATTTGAGGGCGATTAAATTGACGCGCATTGCCGCGGATCCTGGAAAATGAATACGTCGGCTGCCGGCGGCGGCCACTGCAACCTGGCGGAAGGCTGCACAAACTCATAGGACAACATACAGGGTTGCGCCGGAACAAATCGCGCACAGGCTCCGCCTTTCCCGACAACCGGGAATAAGTGGACGCAAAAATCAAACCGGCGGCATGGCTTGTCAATCCACTGGCCTGCGATGGGGAGCTCCATGTTCAAGTTGGCGGCTGCACACCCACAGCGATTAATTTGATGAGACCCGTGCGTTCAAAAACGGCACGGCTGTTTTCCTGGTTCAGGGCGGGGGTCTCCTGGCGTTGCTTTCTGCCGCCGGCAAAGAAAATCGTCAGAAACGGTTTTGGCGCGAGTTGATAGACAACCGGTACCTGGCAATAAGTGAACGCCAGCGCACCCGTTTTAAGCCGGAGCTTTTGGGCACGGCCGACCAAGTCGAAGTAGGAAAATACAGCCGGTGAAGAAAGGAATTCCTCGTGGTGCAACAGCTGTGGTTCGAAGTGGATACAGCCCTCGCGAACGCTCACCCCAAGTTCACCAAACCGGCACAGGATATCTTCCTTCACCTGACCGGTCAACCCCGGCTGGCGGGCGCCACCTTGCGCCGGGGTATGCGAATACGGATCCATCGGAAAGGCCCCATAAACTTCCGGAGTTTTGTAATCGCCAATCCCGGCGCAGATGTCGTGATAGCATCCGGCCAGTCGTCTCAAGAGCCGCTGCGGCGCGCCCGTTGCGAGCGCTCGGAAACAGGTTTCCTGGGCAGCGAGGCGAAGTTTGGAAACCATGTGCCAGTAAATGCAGCCCAATCCTTCGTAGCCAAAGAAAGTGCCGGAGCGGCCTGTGAAGGACTCGTGGTCAAAAAGCCGCTCGAACAGATCAAGCACGCTGGCCGTGTCACGCGTTACCAGTCTGGCATAACCGCTGGCGGCGAGTCGTTCCAGGATTCGGAGGATGTCGCGGGCGTTGGCGATGGTGCCGTTGAAGTGGACCCGTCCGGCAATGTCGCGTTCGACGAGTTGCCGGTTGCCGTCGGCCAGCAATTTCCTCAGGAGAGCACAATGGCCGAGTTCCCTGGCGGGTATGATGTTTTTTTCGACAAAGGCCGGGAGCGGCCGGTCGGGGTAAAGCAGATAACTGTGTTGATCCGGGCGATACATCGGGCTGTGCTTGAGCGCCGTGAGCACTTCCAGCGATTCCCCGGCCGGGAGATGGCCGGAACTGAGCACGGCAACCTGACCTTCCAGCATTTCGTAAAGGCGGCGGATGGGAAGGCGATTCCGGTTTTCGAACCGGACAAGATTATAAGCGTGGAAAAGCCCATCGAGCCGGCGGTTGGACCGGATGGAATGATTGATCCACTCCAACGCCAGGTCAAAGAACCGGATCAACTGTTGTCCCGCCATAAAACTTTTCCCGTCGGACAATCCATGTTGGTAAATGCGCCGGCGATAATTGCTGCCGGCGCGGCCCAGGTCATCGAGCACCCGATGGCGCTGGCGGTCGTTAAAGGTCCCCGTCAACAGCGGTCGATGGTGAGCGAGAATCCGGTTCAACGCGGCGAAAAATGCGGCAACCTCGAGGGAGAGGCCGAATTTGGCATTTGCCTGCGCGCGGAAGAGTTCGCGGCAGAACGTCAGGTGCCGGCGCAGGTAATACAGAGTGACCATGGAAGCGCCGTTGCCGACGAGGGCATTGTTGGCGTCGTTCCATTCCGGCCGTTGCGTGTTCAACCAGATGCCGGCTTCGGGGATGAAATTCGAAAGTTTGGCCAACACCGGAACCAGCAGCTTCTCGGTCAGATTGACCTGGCGCACTTGTCCGCGCTTGTCCCACGCCAGCTTGCCGTCCGTGCCCACGGCACGGACCCGTTGCTGGACGAGGGTTTCAATCCGCGGATCGAATACGACGGTGTCCTTCGGGTTGGTCAAAAGGGCATCATAGGGCTTGATGCGGTAGGGGACATTGGCGTAGGCGAAGATGTCGCGCGTGAGGAAACCCTGCAAGGTGGTGGGATCGTGCCGGTCCAGAATCTCCAGGAGTTTCAGCAGATAAATAATCTGGTGGTCGCCCCAGTAGCCGATATAGGACCAGGGATCGTGCGGATCCACGACTTCCCAATCGATGCCATGGCGCGTGATGCGATAGGGATTGTAACCGTCGGCGGTCGAAGCGTTGACGAAACGGCAGATCATGCCGGAAACAAAGCCCGGGAAGGAAACTGCCAGTGCCTCCCAATTTTGAAAAATGTCGCGCCAGTTCCCTTCATAATTGAGGATGCGCGTGCCGTCAGCATTCCGGGTGGCAATGGAAAACCGGTTCCACGGCCGGGTGGGGTCGCCATGCCGGCGGCTGAAGGTAAGGGGCAGATATTCGCGACCCAGCCGTTCAAGCTGCGGATCGCCGGTGGCCGCGGCAGCGGTCACCATTTCACTGTAGCGCGTTGGCTTTGGGAGCCGGCGAAAAAAACGGGCGTGCCGAGCCGCAATCTTTTTATCCGCCTGGGTGACGAACGATCGCAAATCATCCGGATCGAGTTTGTAACCGTCGTTAAAAATCCCCCCACGCATCACGTTGAACAAGGTGTTGCTGTAATGGCGGGCGTTGCTCAACGGGCGCGCTGTTTTCTGGAGCCCGTCCGCGGCACCCACGATGCGCTCCAGTTCCCGGGTGCCCTGGTCTATGTCCGCCTGGACCAGCTTTTTCAGGCGTGCGGGCGCGTGCAGGTGCCGGTTCATGGCAGCCACGTCCGACGGACCTTGTCCGACATCCGCCGCGAGCAGCCAATCCGCAGTCTGGCCGCGTCGGAGGTTCATTGTGGTCTGAATGAAATAAGCCCCGCGTTCGCCGCGCACGTCGGTTTCTTTCCGAAGCGGCAGGCCTTGGCGAAAGTGATCCAGCTGCCGGGAGGACAGCAGGGTCATCCGGCGCTTGAGGCCGAGTGACCATACGGTGGTGGTGCGCAGCGCCTCGGCCGGTTCGGGACGATCCACCGGGATGGCGCTGAGCCGGAACAAACCGAGGCCGGTTCGGGCAATCAACTCGCTCCGCTTGTAGGCGTCGAGCAGGGTGCTGTATTCAAGATTGAATTGACTGCCGGTTCCGCAGGGCATCAGGTTTTGCAGGCCGTCCAGCAATTCGATTCGCGCGCCGCCCGATCCGGAATTGGTCAGCCACGCCCGGCGAATGAAGCCAAACCGGTTACCGTTGAACCAGCCGTAGCGAAAGGTCAATGAAAGGTCCTCATTGATTTCTTCGAAGATCAATTTGTTGCCCCGGAAATTCTTGTAGAGATTCCGCCGGGTGCGATAAATGCCCTGGCCGCGTTCGGAAAATGGTTCCCAGATTTGATCCGTGCCACGCCGGACAATCAGAATGGTCTTGCTGCCCGTGACTTCCACCATGTCGCGGATTTTGTCATCGGTGTAGTAGGGGAACAGCGCCAGGTCGGCGTTGCGGCGGCCGGCGGAGAGCGCGCCGTTGCTGGAAACGAACATCCAGTGGTCGGCGTCGCTGACCACGGTCATGAAAAAGGGCCGCATCCGGTCGTAGTTGGAAATTCGATAAAACTCCTCGCCCTCCAGCGCGACTTGCTCTCCGAGAATTGGAGCGCCATTGGGGCGAAGCGGATGTTTGCCAATGTGCAATTTGGAATTCATGTCGCGTGCGAATCTAGCAAGGTTGGTTTGCCCATGCCGTTGCACATTTAGCGCAAAAACGGCATTGCGCAAAAGTGCGGCATGGGGCCCTAAGCGGATTTTTACCAACGTGCAGTTTGGGTTTCATGTCATGGCGAATCTACCGAGGTTGTCCATCCGGGGCCAGAGTTCATCTCAAAATGCCAAGCCAGGGCGAGCCGTTCATTTCCCGAAGATTCAAACGGCGGATTGCTCTTTTTCCCTCCGCGCATCGAGGTCCTTTTTCATCAAATCGGTGGTGCGGGAATCCAGGCTGTAGAAAATCATGAACAAAGCGCAGGACATGTAGAGCAATCCCGGGATCACCGAGACCAGCAACTTGATGCCGGTAAGCGCGGTGGCAGTCTGCTGAGCGCCGGCAATGTAGCCGAAGGCGGTGAGCAATCCGCCGGCGATCGCGGCGCCGATGCCCCACCCGGCTTTCTGCGCAAAAACTGCCGCCGAAAAACAGAGCCCGGTCGCCCGCCGGCCGCTCTTCCATTCCGAATAATCGGCCGCATCGGCAATCATCGTCCACAACAGCGGAACCGCGGGGGCATACGCCATTTTGGCCAGGATGTTCAGGGCATAGACCGTGACGAGATTCTGCGCGCCGGGCAGATAGAGCGCGCTAAAAAAGGCGCCGGAGATCAAGGAACTGGCGATGAACACATTCCGGTTGCCGAATCTCCTGGCCAGGGATTTTGAAAACGGCAAGGCAACGATCAGGGCGATGGTACCGACGACGTTGAACAACTGAACGTTCTCTTCTTTGCCGATGTAATATTTGAAATAGTAGGCGATCGCCGCGTTCTGCATGGCAAACATGACGAAGGAAACAATGCCCACAATGGCCAGGATGATCCACGGCCGGTTCTGGAACAGGTTCTTGAGGTCTTCCTTGAGCGAACTGGTCAGCGTCGTGGAGGGTTTCACCCGTTCCTTGGTCGTCATGAAGGTGATGAAAAAGAAAACGACGCTCAGGCAGCCAAACAGGATCAAGGTGTGCTGATAACCCATCGCCTCGTTGCCGCCCCCAAAATATTTTGCGAGCGTCAGCGCCAACCCGCTCACCACCAGCTGGCCGGTAAAGGCGCAGATGAAACGATACTGGTTCACGCCCGCGCGTTCATAAGTGTCCGAGGTCATCACCGCCGCCAGGGAAGAATAGGGAATATTAACCGCCGCGTAAGCGGTCATGAGCAGTGCGTAGGTGGCGCCGGCGTAGATGATTTTACCGGTCTCTCCCAAATGGGGCGTGGTAAAGGTCAGGACGGCCAGAACCGCATACGGAATTGCGCCAAAGAGAATGTAGGGGCGGAATTTTCCCCAACGGGTCCGGGTCCGGTCCGAAATGACGCCGACGACGGGGTCGATGCCCATGTCCCAGAACCGGGCGATCAGCATGATGATGCCGGCGGCGGCGGGTGGGATCCGGTAAACGTCGGTGTAAAAAATCAACAGCCAGAAACCGACCATATCCCATACGAAATGGGATGCGGTATCACCAAGGCCATATCCCAATTTCTCTTTGAACGACAAATTTGCGGGCATCACTGGCGCGGTTGCGGTTCCCGCGGGCCGGAATGCGGTGAGGGGTGTGGATTCAGCGGAATTCATTTCAAAGATTGTATCATTTGGATTCGGCGTTGGTGTCGGCGTCAGCGCGCGTATTTTCGTCGGAACTGCTCACATAAAATGGGATATTGGCGTAGGCGGCGTGGCCTTTCCCATCGAAGGCGTAGGCATACAACCGGTAAGCGCCGGGCTCGGACGGGGCTTCCAGGGTGACTGCACTTTTCTTTGGATCCACAATTCCGTCCGGCACTTCCTCGGGTATGGATTCAACATCGCCGCCGACTTTGCGCTCCCGGCTCTCTTTCATGACTTCCCATGAATAGGTAAGCGGATCATGGTCGGGGTCGCCGACTTGTACTTTTGCCGAGTAGCTGTGGCCGGGTTTCAACCGGACATTTTGGTAAGCGGTTTTGCCGTCCAGCCACATTCCTTCAAGGGCAGGGCTGCGATTGGCAGGCCACGCGCCGGTCCAGAGATACTGCATTGTGTCAACGGCCGCGGTTCCCTCGCCGGTTTTGAGGAACATGCCGTACCAGGTGGGAGTCCGTTCCTGTTTCTGACCCCAGAAGAAAACATAGGAGCCGAGGCACAGCTTGGGATCGGCTTCGACCACCTTCTCAAAACGCATCCGGTAGAGGCTGGCTTTCGCGGTGCTGTTATCCTCGATGGGCGCGCCCCAGGCAGTTTTGGGGCACTCCCAATGGCCGGTGGCGCCCCATTCGGTGACCAGGTAGGGCCTGTCCCAACCCGCTTGTTTCAAATATCGCGGCAGGTTGATGATGTCGTAATACATTTGGAACGAGATGAAATCCAAATCCGGCGCCCGGGTTTTGACCAGATTCACCGTGTCCCGATCGAAGCCGGCCAGCGTGGTGGTGGTCGGATGGTTCGGGTCAATCCGGTGGATCGCCCTGGAAAGCTCGTTGACGGCGTCCCAGACTTTCGGATTCTTTTCAAAATTCAGTTCATTGCCAATGACCCAGATGAGCAGGGCGGGGTGGTCTTTATACTGTCTGACCTGGGAGGTCAGCGTCGCGAACTGCCTGGCCACGGCATTGGTGTTGTCGTAGTCGAAACCGCGCCGTTCATGGTCCACGTCCAAACCCATCGCGACATACAAACCATTGGTCAAGGCCCGGTTCAAAACCGTTTCTCCCGAGTCGCGGCCGTTGTCGGTGCTCCAGGTGCGGAATGAATTGCCCCCATGTTCCTTCAGTTTTTCCACCGGGCCAAATTCAATGCCGGCCCCCTTGATGTAGAAAGGCTGCTGGTTGACGTAAAGCCGCCAGCGGCCATCCACACACCGGACTTCCACCCTGGCCGGGCCGGGGCCGGCGGGTCCGACACTGGCTTGCGCTGAACAATTACCGGCCGTCAAAAAGGCTGCCAGGAATGCCGGCAACCACAGCATCGAGATGATTTTGTGGTTCATAAATGTCATGCCTTCGGCGAATGCTCCCGGCGCACGAGCAGGCGTTCCAGCTCCTCCAGCGATTTGCCCTTGGTTTCAGGAATAAAGACCAGAATGAAGATCAAAGCCGCCACCGCCATCAGACCATAACCTAAAAAAGTCCCGGCCGACCTGAAATGCGACAGCTCCCAGGGGAAAATAAATGTGACACTGGCACTCACCGCTGAATTCCAGAAGCCGGCCACCGAGATGGCCATGCCCCGATGCTGGTTGGGGAAAATTTCCGACAGCAGCACCCACATTACCGGTCCCAGTGAAATGGCAAACGAAGCCACAAAGCCGATAATTGCGGCGAGAACCAGCGTAGCCCGGATGTTCAGGCCGGCAGCAATCAATGAATCACGGTACGGTTTCAGCCGTTCGGCGCCCAATTGGGTCTCGAGGCCGGTGATGAATGCCTGGTCCGAAGTAAAGACGGGTTTAGGAGCATTTTTTAATTCGTTGATCAGGTTATCCGGAACCTTGTCGGCTTGAAGCATGGCAAAGGATTTATCCGTAAGCTGGTAGTTTGAGGCGTGAAATGCCCAACTGCACGCCAGCAATGACACCGCCATGCCGGTCGCGCCAATTACCAGAAGCGGTTTGCGGCCGAGACGGTCGACGAATAGAATCGCTACAAAGGTCATTGCCAGATTGACCACTCCCACCAAAGCCGCTTGCCAGAACGCGGCGTTGGTGCCGCCGCCTGCCTGGATAAAAATCGTCGGGAGATAATAAAAGATGGCGTTGATTCCGGTGATCTGTTGAAAGAACGCGATAGCCAGAGCAATAAACAAAACAAATCTCATTTCCATGCTCAAAGCCAGCAACCTCCGCATCCAAGTTATCAAACGCGCAAGGATGGTTTTGGCCCAGGACAACCCGCTTGTTTGTGTGGCAAACACTCTTTCCGAAAAACTTTGCCGGATGTTGAGCAGTTCCCGCTCCGCCTCTTCCGGCCCGCAGGCCTTGATTAAAATTGCTTTGGCCCGGTCGGTCTGGCCTTTGCCAAAAAGCCAGCGCGGGCTTTCCGGCACGCCAAAAAGCAGAAAGAAATACAGGGTCGCCGGAACGGCATCCATACCCAGCATCCAGCGCCAGTTGTTTTCCCCCGTGTTCAGCAGAAAGTAGTTCGAAAAGAAGGAAGCGGAGATGCCCAGTACGATCATTAACTGATTGAGCGAAACCAGACTCCCGCGCAACCGCGGCGGTGAAATTTCCGCGATGTAAACCGGCGCAATTAAAATGGCTCCGCCCACCGCGAGGCCGCCCAGAACCCGCGCGCCGACAAAAATCCTGAAGTCGGTTGTAAGCGCGGAGAGCAAAGCGGAGACGACAAAGAATACCGCTGTCGTAATTAAAACTTTCTTGCGCCCGAACCGGTCACTGAATAACCCCGCCACCGCTGTGCCCCCCAGGACACCCCAACCCAGGCAGCTCACGGCGAGGCCGAGCAGGAAATCGCCCCGAACGCCACTCAGGGCAAAGTACTTCTGAATAAAGGGCACGGCTCCGGAAATGACTGTGGCATCAAATCCCCACACAAACCCGCCGACGGCCACAATCAATGCCACGGAAATGGTGAATAGTCTGCCTGGTTTCATAGGAGAATTGTGCCGCCGGGTTGCATTTGCTTCTGCTTCTGCCGCTAATTTGGTTGCCTTGCCAGACGAAACCTCACGTTATTGGCCTGAGATTGAAAGTGACTGGCGCAGCATGATGTTGTAATATAAAAGTTGACAAGTTGAATGACAAGTAGTAAAAAACTGAGTTAACCACTGAATATGGCATATTGATTTTGCTGTCAATAGGCATATTACAGTAAAATTGATGACGTATGCAATTTCAGCGGAATCCCGATCATGGGTCCTCTGAGCAATTATGACACGCCGATTGATTTCCACCATCTTACCGGGCCTGTTTACAGGCGTAACTGTGTTAGGTTGGGCAGGGGGAGCGGGTGGAAGCCCGGCCGCCGATTTTACCTCCCGGCCAGTTGCCGTTTACGTGACTGCCAGGGATACAGGCCAGCGGCTGGCCATGGCTGGAGAACTTCATTTTGCCGATTCGCCCCAGCACACCGAAAAGCAGGAATGTATTTATGTGGATCCTGCCAGGGAGTTTCAGACCGTGCTGGGTGTTGGTGGTGCCCTCACGGACGCGGCGGCGGAAACGTTTTATAAACTGCCGGCAGACCGACAGCGGGAAATCCTGACGGCCTATTTTGATCCGCAAAAGGGCATTGGTTATTCACTGGGCCGCACTTCCATCAACAGCTGCGATTTCTCCAGCGAAAGTTACACCTATGTCGCCAACGGCGACGCAACCTTGGCGAGCTTCAACATCGGCCACGATCTGAAATATCGCATTCCTTTTATCAGGGCGGCGCTGGCTGCTGCGGGCAAGGACTTCACCCTTTTTGCCAGTCCGTGGAGTCCGCCGGCCTGGATGAAAGACAACAATGACATGTTGCATGGGGGCAAATTAAAACCCGAATATTACGATGCGTGGGCCAGGTACTACGTGAAGTTCATCAAAGCCTATGCCAGGGCCGGCGTTCCGATCTGGGGCGTGACGGTACAGAATGAACCGATGGCGGTGCAGCCGTGGGAATCGTGCCTTTACACGGCCGAGGAGGAGCGTGATTTTGTGAAGAATTACCTTGGCCCCATCATGGTAAAAAGCGGTCTCAAAGATAAGAAGATTCTGATTTGGGACCACAACCGGAGCATCATGTATCACCGTGCCGAAGTTGTTTTGGATGATCCCAAAGCCGCCCAATATGTCTGGGGCGTGGCGTTTCATTGGTACGTGGGCGATTACTTTGAAAACGTAAAGCGGGTGCAGGAGGCCTTTCCCAAAACTCATTTGCTGTTCACCGAAGGTTGCAACGCGCCGTTTGACCCGGCCCGCATCCAGGAATGGCAATGGGGCGAAAAATACGGAATTTCCATGATCAACGATTTCAACAACGGCGCCGTGGGCTGGACGGACTGGAACGTTCTGCTGGACCAGAAAGGCGGACCGAATCATGTCCACAACTATTGCTTCGCCCCGATTCATGCCGATACCGGGACCGGGGATCTGACGTACATGAGCTCCTACTATTACCTCGGCCATTTTTCGAAATTTGTCCGCCCGGGGGCGCGCCGGATTATCAGCTCTTCCACGGACGACGACTTGTTAACCACCGCCTTTTTGAACAAGGATGGCAGGATCGCGGTGATTGTGATGAACACCTCAGACACAGACCAGCCCTTCTACCTCTGGATGGGAGAGAAAGCCGCGCAGACCAGCAGTCCCGCACACTCGATCATGACCCTGGTGATTTAACGCCTTTTCATACCAGCAACTGCATTAAGAATTTTGTCCGTAGTTCCAATCTGCCGCTATGAAAACGACCCGACCTCCGATCCGGTTCGCCCGGTTGAAACAGTTATGTTTTTCGACTCGAATAGCAATGGTTATGCTGGGATTGCTGGGTTGTGGAACACTGACCGTTTATGGCGGCTGGAAGCTCGTTTGGAGCGACGAATTCAACGGCACCTTGATTGACACGAATCATTGGAAATTTGAAACCGGAAATCATCGCGGCTGGGGGAATCACGAATTGGAGTATTACACCGGACGGCCTGAGAATGCCTATGTCAGCAACGGACTCCTCCACATCGTGGCGCGCAAGGAATCGACGAATGGATTTGCCTACACCTCGACTCGCATGAAAACCGCGGGATGCTTCTCCAAAAAATACGGACGGTTCGAATTCCGCGCCAAATTTCCCGCGGGCCAGGGTTTTTGGCCGGCCTTTTGGCTGATGCCGGAACACTCACCTTATGGGGGCTGGCCGGCTTGCGGAGAAATTGATGTTGTTGAAAACAAGGGAAATTATCCGGCGGTCGTGCAGGGGTCCATTCACTATGCCGACTCGCAAGGCGGATATCTTCATTCCTCGGAGGCTTACACATTCCTCCCGAGCGATGGCGTCACCAACTTTCACACGTACGGTCTGGATTGGACGACGAATTCAATCCAGTGGTTTGTGGACGGCAAGCTTTATGAAACGCAGGACCGGTGGTCCACGGCCAGGGCTCCCTATCCGGCTCCGTTTGATCAACCCTTTTATATCATCATGAATCTGGCTGTCGGCGGCGATTACGGCGGCAACCCTGATCCGAACACGGCTTTTCCCGGCGAAATCCAGGTGGATTACGTGCGGGTTTACGACCACACCACCCCATGAAAGTCCGGTCAATCAACAGGCACGTTATGAAAACAGCATTTGTTTCTACCTTGCCCAATATCAAATGGTGGGCGGTTTCCGCCGTCCTTGCCCCCATGCTATCATTCAATGTGGCAGCACAGACAAACCCTCCTCCTCTCCAGTGGAATATTGTCTGGAGCGACGAGTTCAACGGCACTTCGATTGATCGGACCAAATGGACCTTCGATCTCGGTGATAACTGTCCCCAAAACTGCAACTGGGGCAATCAGGAACTGGAATATTATACCAGTACTTCGCAGAACGCTTATGTCAGCAACGGTGTGCTGCATATCGTGGCACTGACGAACTCCATAGCCGGTTACAGCTTTACTTCCGCCCGCATGAAGACCCAGGGCCTTTACAGCACACCTGTCTATGGGCGTTTTGAATGGCGCGCCAAATTGCCCGCCGGCGTTGGCATGTGGCCGGCCCTCTGGCTGTTGGGAACGAATATTACCTCGGTTGGCTGGCCTGTCTGCGGAGAAATTGATGTTGTGGAAAATAGCGGGGCAACTCCGACCTGGGTGCAAGGCAGCCTCCACTGGGGACCCCTCAACGGTGAAATCAGCAGAACGGCCAAGTACAACTTTGTCAGCCCGGACTCCGTCACCAACTGGCACACGTACGATTTGGTTTGGAATCCGGGTTCAATCCAGTTTTACGTGGATGGTAACCTTTATGAAAACGACACGGGTCTGTCGACGCCTTTCAACGCGCCGTTCTTTTTTATCATGAACCTGGCGGTGGGTGGCACCTACGTCGGCAATCCCAGCATCGCCCAAATCAAGGCAGGCACTACATTCCCGGCTCAGTTGCAGGTGGATTACGTACGGGTTTATGAACAAACCGCGCCGCTGGCGATTTCGGTGGCGCCGCAGCCGGATGGCAGCATGGCCTTAAGCTGGCCGACCAATATCGTCTGCCATTTGCAGGTGCAGACCAATTCAATAGTCGGTGGCAACTGGTCTGACTTACCCGTTACGACCAGTCCGTATGTGGCAACTCCTGATCCCAATCAAGGTGCGGTCTTTTACCGCCTCGC
>DASZAB010000073.1:0-13975 GCA_035945675.1 Verrucomicrobiia bacterium
GCTGTTTGAAAATTGCAATATTCCCGAGAATATTCCCAAAGTGGACGGCTTCTGCTCGCTCCATCTCAAGAACGAATGGGACATTGATGGGATTCTTTACGGTCTGTATCATGACCAGTCCGGCACCAACGCACTGCCCGCACCGTTGCTGGATTTTCTCGGCGTGTCACAGATTTCCCCGACCAACAGCATCTTTGTCTGGCAAAGCCGCAAAACCTTTCTGCCGCTGGCCACCGCCGGACAACGGCCGATCTTCGCCAGTGGCGTGGAAACGGTGAAAAAACTCGAAAGTGCGGACTTCAATCCGCGCCATACCGTTTATCTGCCGTTGTCTGCGCGCCGTCAGGTTACCGTGACCAATGTTTCCAAAGCGAAAATCGCTTTCCAACAGTTCGGCGCGCAAAAAATCCATCTCACCGTCGAGGCGCCGGCTCCCGCCCTGGTCGTCGTGGCGCAGGCCTTTTATCACGACTGGCACGCCTACGTGGACGGGCGGCCTGTCCCGTTGCTGCGGGCCAATCACGCTTTCCAGGCGCTGGAAGTTCCCGCCGGTCGGCACGAAGTCATGCTGCGTTACGTAGATTGGATGTTTCGCCTCGGCGCAGTGATTTCGGCGCTGACGTTGCTCGGCTGTCTGGCGGGTTTATTCGTAAAACCAGGGTGGATGAGCCCGGATCGCCCGGCGTGAAGCGCGCGCGTTTTTACGGATTTGTGACACCCGTTTTATCCGTGCCCGTCGCACGGAGCCGGGGTTCAACGGCGGCAGGAGGGGTGCAATTGCGCTTTGTTTTTCGGGGACGGCTTTGGTTTAATGGTTGCGATGAAACCTCGGCTGGCAAAAATCACGCGGAACACCAAGGAAACCCGCCTGGCCGTCAGTCTTAACCTGGACGGCCAGGGCAAAGCCTCGGTCAAAACCGGCATCCCGTTCTTCGACCACATGCTCACGTTGTTCGCGAAACACGCGGTCGTGGATTTACAGCTTCGTTGCGCCGGCGACCTGGAAGTGGACGCGCACCACACGGTCGAGGATTGTGGCATCGCGCTCGGGCAGGCGTTCGCGCAGGCGCTCGGCGACAAACGCGGCATCCGCCGCTATGGCGCCGGTTTTCATCCAAAAAATCCGTTCACCGGCCTTCGCCGCGCCGAAGTGTCCGCACACGAGAAATTACCGGATGCTCCGGCCACGCAGGCGGGTGAGGCGTATGTGCCGATGGACGAATGCCTCGCGCGCTGTGTCATTGATTTTGGCGGCCGGCCGCACCTCGTCTGGCGTGGCCTGAACAAATTTTCCCAAAAGAACATTTCTGCGGCGGAAAAGAATCAGGATGCCTCGAGCGCCTTTCGTTTCGGGCTGGCCAGGGAATTCTTTCAGGCCTTTACCAACGAGGCGCGCTGCAATTTGCACCTGGAACTGCTGTATGGCGACGAGCCGCATCACATCGTCGAGGCGCTGTTCAAGGCGTTCGCCCGCGCGGTGGATGCCGCGCGCCAACATGACCCGCGGATCGCCGGCCGATTGCCCAGCACCAAGGGAAAATTGTGACAGGAATTTAAAAAGCGCCCCGCAGTTTCCGGCGGGGCGCTTTGTTTTTTGGAATTCTTCAGGACCCGACGCTGGCCAGTTCCTCGTTGTTTTCCACGTTCACAATCTTGAATTGTTCGGCGTGCATGCCGGTGTCGGCGCGGAACGATAACTTGCCGAAATACCGTTTCTCCATCTCGATGAGATGTTTTTCGTCCTCGGTGCGGAGCCGGTCCAGCACGGTCGGGTGCACCACAATGCGCAGCTGGAAGTCCGATTCGTCGCGCGTGCGTTTCTTCAGGATTTCCTGGAGTTTGCGCTGGATTTCCACGCTCATGGTCACGACGCTTTTGACCTTGCCGCGGCCTTTGCAATACGGACAATCGTCATACACCGCCGAGCGCACGCTTTCGGTGTGACGCTGGCGCGTCATTTCCATGAGGCCCAGCTGTGAAATCGGCAGGATGTGCGTCTTGGCCTTGTCGCGGCGCAGGCCGTCCTTCATGCGCGAGTAAACCTGCTGCTGGTCGCGCCGGCCCTTCATGTCGATGAAATCGAGCACGATGAGACCGCCCATGTTGCGCAGGCGCAGTTGCCGGCAGATTTCCTCGGCGGCTTCCAGGTTCACCCTCAGGATGGTGGATTCCTGGTCGCGGCTGCCCTTGTGCCGGCCCGTATTCACGTCAATCGCCACCAGCGCCTCGGTCTCGTCAATGACGATGTAGCCGCCGCTCTTCAAATGCACCTGGCGCGAAAACGTGTTTTCCAGTTGCTTGGTGATGTTGAACCGGTCAAACACCGGCTGCGCGTCGGCATACAGTTTCACCTTGTTGGCGGCGCGCGTGGAAATTTTTGAAATCATCTCGCGCATCTGCTCATAGGCCTTTGGCTGGTCCACCACGATGCGCTCGACGTCCTCGGTCAAAAAGTCCCGCACGGTGCGCGCGATCAGGTCCGGCTCCTGGAAAACGCAGGTGGCCATCGGTTGCGACTTGATGTGTTCCTGCACATCCCGCCATTCCTCGAGCAGGAGGGCGAGGTCGCGCACGAAATAACGCTTCTGCTGGCCTTCCCCGGCGGTGCGCATGATGACGCCCATGCCTTCCGGGATGGACAAGTCCCGCAGGATTTTCTTGAGGCGCTTGCGTTCCTCCTGATTTTCAATCTTGCGCGAGATGCCGCTTTGGTCCGAATTCGGCAACAGGACGAGATAACGTCCCGGCAGCACGAGATTGGTGGTGACGCGCGGGCCCTTGGTGCCAATCGGCCCCTTGGTGACCTGCACGATGATTTCGCTGCCGGGCGGATAAAGCCGCGGGATGTCCTTTTGCGTGATCTTTGGCCGGGCGGGCCGGCGGCCCTCGCGTTCGACGATTTCCACGCCGCTATCGAATTGATTCGGCACGATGTCCCAGTAATGCAGAAACGCATTCTTCTCGAAGCCGATGTCCACGAACGCGGCCTTGAGGCCGTCTTCGAGATTGCGGACTTTGCCCTTGAAAATGCTGCCCACGAGGCGTTCCTCCGTGGTGCGCTCGATGTTGAATTCCTCCAGCTTGCCCTCTTCCAGCACCGCCACGCGCGTTTCGAGCGTCTCGGCGTTAATGACCACTTCCTTGTGAATCTTGTGTTCCGGGCGGATGAGCCGCTGGACCTTTTTTACGAGGCTGGTGGCCGCGAGTTTGATGGCGTCCAGGACACCCCGGGGCCGTTCCGGCAAAGCCACCGGCGCAAACGGCTTTTCTTCCGCGACCGGCGCCGGCGTGTCATGATGAGGTGCGCGGAAGTCTTTTTTGTCCGGCGCCGGCGGAGGCTCGGCGGTTTCCGGGGTTCCCTGGGGGGGCAGCCCCGCGGCCAGATTTTCCGCGCGTTCGATTTCATGCGCGTGCCGTTTTTCAAACACGCGTTCGGCGCCGCCCTGTTCGCTGACCACCTCGGCGCGCGCCTGGATGGCTTCGCGATCGGTCTTCTGCGGAGATTGACCGAGGCCGCCCTTGGGGCGGAACCGCATGCCGCGGCGCCGCCGTGAAAAGTTGTTATTACTCATAGAATGTCAGTATCCTTTCCGATGGATGTGTACGTTTTGCATCAAGCCCACGGCGATTAACGAGCCCAGCACTGAAGACCCGCCGTAAGAAAGCAGCGGCAGTGGTACGCCCGTGACGGGCATGATGCGGATGTTCATGCCGATATTGATAAAGACGTGGCTGAAGATGAGCGTCACCACGCCCACCGCCACCAGCCGGCCCAGCCGGTCGCGCGCCTGCCCGGCGATTCTCAACCCGGTGAAGAGAACCAGCGCGTACAGGGCGAGCACCAGCATGCTGCCGACAAATCCTTCCTCCTCGGCAAACACGGAGAAAATAAAATCGTTGTGCGCCACGGCCCGCGGCAAATAACCCAGGGCGTTCTGCGTGCCCTGCCGCCAGCCTTTGCCCATCAACCCGCCGGAGCCGACCGAAATCAAGGCCTGTCGGACGTTGTATTCATCGTCCAATTGCTGTTGCCGGAGGCGCTGCAAATCCGCCGGGGTGGCGTTCGGGGCAGCAAAATCCGTGTAATCCCTGCCGAAATACACCAGCAACCGGTCGCGTTGGTACGGTTCCATGGAAATCTGCCACCAGCCGGGCGGCACAAAAAGGACGTCCACCAGAAACAACGCGGCCAGCAGGCCCACGGCCCCGACCAGTTTGAGCAGATAACTTTTGGGTGTGCCGGCGACGAACATCATCACCAGGCCCGTCGGCAGCATCACCAGCGCCGAACCCAAATCCGGCTCCTTCAAGGTCAGGGCAAACGGCAGCAATAACAGCCCGATGCCCTTCCAGAAATTCCCCGGCAGCCGCAGTTCATCCGCCGGCCGGCTGAGAAAATGCGCCAGGGCGAGAATAAACGCGAGCTTGGCGAATTCGGACGGTTGAAATTGGAATGGGCCCAAATCAATCCACCGCCGCGCCCCGAAACGCATCGAACCGATATGCGGAATCAACACGGCGAACAGGAAGATAATCGTCGCCCAATACACCACAAACGACCAGCGGGCGAGGATATGGTAATCCAGCAGGCACAACGCCGCGCCGGCACCGATCCCGAGCGCATACCAGACAATTTGCCGCAGCCAGCTCTGGTCGTACCACGGCAGCGCCGCCATGGCCGGGTTGGCCATCGTGGCGCTGTACACGAACAGGGTGCCGATGATCATCAGCCCCACCAGCGCGGCCAGTTGCAACCGGTCGAACCGTTCATGATGTTCTTGATTGAGCAGGGTCGCGGGCATCAATTTGTCCGGGCCAGGGTCCTGGGGGTGCCGGGGTTGGCCTTTTTCAAAATTTCCTCGTAAATGTCATGCGCAATCGGAGCGCAGGTCGGGCCGCCATAGGTGCCGCTTTCGACCATCACCACGACGACGTAACGCGGGTTTTCATAGGGCGCGAACGAGGCGAACCAGGTGGTGCGGTCAATTTCCTGGTTGTGCTCGTTCATCACCTGCGCCGTGCCGGTCTTGCCGCAAATGCGCAGCCCCGGCACCACGGCCGCGTGGCCGGTGCCTTCCGGATCTTCGGTCTCCGCAAGCATGTCGTCGCGCAGGATTTTTAAATCGCGCGGAGGCACGCCTAATTCATCACGCACCACGCCCGACGGGAAGACCGTCGGTGCTTCGCTGGAGGCCGGGTCCTGGGATCCAATCCGCTCCACCAGCCGCGGCCAGAGCACTTTGCCGCCATTGGCGATGGCCGCATACGCCACCGCCATTTGCAGCGGCGTCACGGCCATTTCACCTTGGCCGAAACAAATATTGGCCGAATCGCCGTCCCGCCAGCCGGTGCCCTGCACCTGCTCCAAAGTCGGAAAGATGCCCGCGGTTTCCTGCCGGGTCGGGATGCCCGTGCGCTCGCCAAAATGAAATTTCTCACCCATGCGGATAACGTTCTCGATGCCCGCGCGCATGCCGATGGTGATAAAATAGGTGTTGCTGGAGTGAATGATCGCACGCCGCAAATTATATTCTCCGGGCGGCGCCAGATCAGCGATGTGCCGGCGGCCGACATAAACATAACCCGGATTATTCACCGTGGCATTTGGATCCAGGCCGGCTTCAAGCGCTGCAAGGGCGACGACGGGTTTGAAGATGGAACCGGGCGCGTAATTTTCCTGGGTGGCCCGGTTGATTTGCGGGCGCAATTTGGGATCACTTAAATATTGGGGATCGTTGGCGGCATAATCCGGGTTGATGACCGGGGACGAAACCATCGCCAGCAGGTCGCCGGTGCGCACGTCCATGACCACCACGGCGGCCCGGGCATCGGCACCCCGCCGCTGAACGAGGGATTGCACGGCCGCCTGTTCGAGATCCATATCCAACGTCAACACGACATTGTGTCCCGGTTCCGAGGGAGTCAGGATTGCGGTGGACTGGCGATAACCCATATTGTTGACCAGCACGGCTTCCGCCCCCGCCCGCCCTCGTAATTGTGCGTCAAAGCCGCCTTCAATACCCACCGCACCGCGATAATCCGGCAGACGATAAGAAAACGAAGCATCTTCCCCCTGCTCGGAACTGTCATCGCGCTGCAAATATCCGAGCAGGTGGCCGGCCGTGGTGCCGAACGGATAAACCCGGACAGCTTGCAGATCCAGGTTGACCCCCAACGTTCCGGAGTATAGCTCTTCAAACCGCGCGATCTGCGTCGGATTGAGATTCACCAGCAAGGGGTAAGGCAACGCGCGCCGGGTGTCGTAATGGCGGTCGAAGGTCGCTTCATTGAGCGCCAGCGGTTGACCGAGCCGTTCGCTGACCTGCCGGACCACCTCGCTGGCCACCTGGAAACGCGCCTGTTCGCGGAGTTGTTCGCGCTCCTCCGGCGTGAGCGCAAATTGCCGTCGTTCAACTTTCGTCAGCGAATGGCCCAGTTTTTTCTCCTGCGCGGCGATGCGCTGTGCTTGAACGGCCCGCACCCGGGCCAGCGCCTGGCCATAGGCGGCGTCGAATTGTTTTCGCAAGTCGTCCAGATAAAGTCCGAGGTTGTATTCCGGTTGATTTTCGGCCAGCACGCGGCCGTTACGGTCGAGGATTTTTCCACGCACCGCGGGGATGCGCACCGTGCGATAGGACTGGGTTTCCAGATGGCTTTCATATTCCCGGGCCGAGACGATCTGCACCCACCACAAACCGGCAAGCAAAATGAACAGACCCGCGGCCAGCACCATCGCCACCAGGCGAAGCTGCGGGTCATTCTTTTTCAGTTCGTCAAAAATCAGCATGCGGCTATTGGCGTCCGCGCCGGATTTCGCGGTCGGGACGAAAACTGGTTTCGGTTCGCGGCTGGTAGCCGAGCGCGTGCTGGCACCGGTGGAAAAACTCAAACAGGATCGGCGTCGCGATCGCGCCGCCCGCCGTCATCACCAGCCATTGCCAGAGCGAACCCCAGCCCAGCAACGGTTCCCGGCCGCCCGTGAGCAGCAACAGGACACACAAGGCCGGCGCCACGGCGCTGGCCGCGGCGCCAAGGACGAATTGCGCGAACGGCAGCTCGCGCAAAATCAGTTCGCGCTCCAAATAAATCACATAGCCAATGGCAAAGAGCGGCAGGATGCTGACGCCCAGGGGATTCGCCGACAACGCGTCAAACCACAGTCCGCCCAGGGCGGCCAGCAACGAGACGGTCACGATGTCCGCGTTCAAGGCCGTGTACACCATGAGCCCCGGCAGCAAGTCCACCTGCGCGCCCAACCAATGGCGCAGCAAGGGAAATGCCGCTTCGCCGAACACGGCCAGAAACGCCGTCGCCAGAACAAGCATGGAATTGAACCAGTTCATTTGGAAAACATTCAACATTCAACATTCAACCTCGAACCTCCAACGGAACGCGCCGTCCGGGATTTCATTGGGCGTTGAGCGTTGAATGTTGAATGTTTCTTCATTTTCATCTTTCTTATGGAAACAAAACCCACACCTGTTCCAGCGCCCCCAGATTGGCGGCCAGTTTCACGCGCGCCTCGGTGTAAAGACCGTATTCGACCGTCTGGGAATCCACAATCTGGCCGATGGTGATGCCCCGGGGATAAATTCCGCCTTCGCCGCTGGTGACCACAGTTTGTCCCGGCTTCAAAACGGCGTTGCCGGAAAGATAAGTCAATACGACCAGCGAAGTGTCGAGCGGCCCGCCGGGACTGATGACGCCGACGTCGTGCGCCGGATTTTCCACCAACGCCGAGACGCGGCAATAGGGATCACCGATCAAAACCACCTGCGAACGCGTCAGGCCGACGGAGGTAACGCGCCCCACCAGGCCGTCGGTGGTGAGGACGGGCAGGTTTTCCCGAACGCCATCCCGGCTGCCCAGGTCGATCTGCACGGTGCGCCACCAGTTGGCCGGGTCGCGCATGACCACGTTGGCGAGTTTGAGCCTCCACGGGGTCTGCCGCTGCCAGCCGAGCAGCGCGCGCAACTGATCATTTTCCTGTGCCGTGGCCGCGGCCTGCTTCATCTGGATATTCAGCTGTTCATTCTGTCGCCGGAGTTCCCCGATTTCCCGGAGCAGGGCGCTCCGGGGCATGACGGTATCGGCGGCCGCCACGGGCAGCTGCTGGGCGGTATTGAGCAGGCCAAACAAGGGCAGGAAAAGACTGCTGACCGCGAGCTTGAGACGGCTGGTTGCGCGCTGGGGCAGGCTGAAAATCAGCAACGCCGCCAGCACCACCGCGCCGAGCGCCAGATAATGTTTTCTCTTAAGCATCCTGCTCTGCGGCTGAATTCAACTCAGCCGCCCGCAGGTGAACGGGGCGGGAAATCAATGTTCAATACTTGGCGTTGGTCGCGACGCGCTTGAGGAATTCGATTTCCTGCAGGACGCGACCGGTGCCTTCGGCCACGGCGCTCATGGGATCGTCCGCGAGGTGCACCGGCAAGCCGGTTTCCTCGGCCACGAGCCGGTCGATGCCGCGCAACAGCGAACCGCCGCCCGCCATCACCAGGCCCCGATCCACAAGGTCGGCGGCCAGTTCGGGCGGACAACGTTCCAGGGTCAGGCGGATGGACTCCAAAATGCTCGAAAGCGGTTCTTGCAAGGCTTCGCGGATCTCCTCGGAACGGATGGTCAGAGTCTTGGGCAGGCCGGAGCTCAGGTCGCGGCCTTTGACATCCATGGTCAATTCCTGTTCCAACGGAAACGCGGAGCCAATGCGTATCTTGATTTCTTCCGCAGTACGTTCACCTATCATCATGTTGTAGGCACGCTTCATGTGGGCCGTGATCGTTTCGTCAAATTCGTCCCCGCCCACCCTCAGGCTGCGGCTGAAGACGATGCCGGCCAGCGAGATGATTGCGATTTCGCAAGTCCCGCCGCCGATATCCACGATCATGTTGCCCGCCGGCTCATGCACCGGCAAACCGACGCCGATGGCCGACGCCATCGGCTGCTCGATCAAATACACTTCCCGCGCTCCGGCGTGAGTGGCGGAATCTTTGACTGCCCGTTTTTCCACTTCGGTGATGCCCGACGGCACCGCCACCACGACGCGTGGCGCAATGAGTTTGCGATGGTGAACCTTCTGGATGAAATGGCGGAGCATGGCCTCGGTGATTTCGAAGTCGGCGATCACGCCGTCTTTCATCGGGCGGATGGCCACGATGTTGCCGGGCGTGCGGCCCAGCATTCGTTTGGCTTCTTCACCGACGGCCAGCACATTAGTTGTGCCCGCCTGAATGGCCACCACAGAAGGTTCGCGCAGGACGATTCCGCGATCCCGCACATAGACCAGGGAGTTTGCTGTGCCCAAGTCTATCCCAATATCATTGGAAAACAGGCTTTTAAGTTGCGCAAGCATGAATGTGCCCTAACGCCGCTCAGGTTAAGGGGCCCGGTTGCCAAACGTCAAGCGGATTACTGAAATCGTTAAAAACGCGATTCCAGGCCAATTTTGGGGCAAAGTGGCTCAACTGGACAACGCCGGTTGAGATACCTGCGTTTGAGACAAAGGCCGGACCCGAGGAACGGTTTTGCTGGTGTGAATATCCGTTCAATAATGCGTTAACAAAAAAAATAAATTTGCCTCAGAGAATTTCCACACTTGCCCCATTATTGATGAAACTGGTAACAGAAAAAGAATAAGAGAATGGCAACGGAAGAAAGAGTGCTTTGTTTCGAAAGGAAACTTTTCGAGGAATTGGGCGCGTTTCAAGGCATCAATTTGGCAGTTGAGAAATATCTGCCTGTGGTGACGTCCCTCTCAAATATCCGGTATCTGAACCGCTGTGACGCCGACCAGGACAAACGTTACAAGCAAATCATTCCTTACGTGCTCATTATCTGCAATGACAAGATATTGCGATATCGCCGGGGCCGTGGTGGCGGGGAAACCCGATTGCACGGCTTGTATTCCGTCGGCATTGGCGGCCACATCTCCGAGGAAGATCACGGACTTTTTTCAAAGCGGCTCGGATACCACGACAGCATGCGGCGGGAATTGATGGAGGAAGTGGCCATTGATGGAGCGAAGGAGGCCGCTGTTGCCGTCCTCAACGACGACAGCACGGAAGTCGGGTACGTGCATTTTGGAGTCGTGCATGTGATGTGCGTGGACAACGAAGATGTCGCAGGCCGCCGCAGCGGCATCGTGGCTCCCGAATTTATCCCGATGGCTGAAGCCCTGAAAGACCTGTCGGGTTACGAATCCTGGTCCCGCCTTTGTTTGGAAAATCTCGATGCTTTGCTATCGAAAGCCACTGCTTCAGGCGTCCCGGTTCCCGATCGGGCGATTGCCTGAGAATCCATCAGCACCGGGATATTCAGGGAAATGAAAAATGAAGACATTTGCAGAATACCAGTCCGCTGCGACTCAAGTGCCGCTTTCTTTGCGGAATGATCGTGACCGGATGCAGCTCCCAGTCTTGGGATTGCAGGAGGAGGCTGGCAAAATCGGCTCGCTGCTTACGAGAAGGCGTTTGCGGGTGGAAGATTCAATCTGACGCAGGAGCAAGCCAAAGAGGTGAAGGACAGATTATCAGACATCCTCTGGTTTGTAGCCCTCCTCTGCAAGGAAACCGGCATCACAATGCAGGATGTGGCAGATCATAGCATCACGCAACTTCGAGCGAGAGCCAAAAGACTTGATCCGAATCAGCGATAGTTTGTGGTGCTGCGGAAAATTTTGCTGGCTTGCCGGGTCGAAGCTCGAAGCGCATCGCAGTATGGAAACATTGGCCCGTCTTCGTGCTACGCACTACGACGCGGCAGTCTTCGCTCTCCGCTGCGCTTCGGGCGAAGACTGGTGCCAGAGGAGGGAATTGAACCCCCGACCAAAGGCTTATGAGTCCTCTGCTCTACCCCTGAGCTACTCTGGCAACCAATTTAGAATCTACATCCGGCTTTTATAGCCCGTTCCCCGACCAACCCCAAACGCTTTCGGGGCTGCTCCACCCGCACCCCGAATGCTTTCGGGGCTGAGCTACTCTGGCATTCCAAACCGCAAATTGTTCTCTTCTTTCCAACCTCCCGACCAACCCCGACGCTTCATGTCGGGGCTGCTCGACCCGGACCCCGAATCCCCTCGGGGCTGAGCTACCCTGGCAATCGGAGGCAGGATTACATTTTGCGGACAATTTCCGCGCTGTCAAATCGAGAATCATTGCCGTTGGGTGAACGCCTTTACTGTCCGCGTCCTCAAGCGATAGCGGGGTCTGCGTGGCGACAGGCCCGACCCACCGGAAAATCTCAAAACGGACCGGCCGGATTTCTCTTGTCCAATTTTTTATTCATGCCAAAAAATGTTTCAGCAATGACAAGAAATGGGTAGTCTTTGTCCGACCATTAAAATAAAAACCCATACCGTTAATTAGATTGATATGCGTCGTCCGATGAATGGAAGCGGAACTGAACGTTGCAATCTTAACCCGGAAGCAAAATGAAAAAATCGAAACCGTTGAAAGCGCTGGTGCAAACAACTTTCGCCGCGGTCACTGCCAGCGTGATGATTGGCGGGCTGGCGTCCACCACCCTTTTCTCCGCCGAAACCAATTCCGTCGCCGTGGTTCCGAAAACGGATCCCGCGCCGGCACCCGCCAATTCCGTGGCTGTGAAAACCAAGGCGCCGGACCCGGAGCAGCCCGTGGTGAAACACCAACTCACCGGGGCCGAGCTTTACTCGATGCATTGCAACCGGTGTCACCCCGAGCGTTACCCGACGGAACGGACGGGGGCCCAATGGAAAACCATCATGCTCCACATGCAGGTGCGCGCCAATATCCCCAACAGCCAGGCCAGGCTGATCCTGAAATATCTCCAGGACAACAGCGGTCGTTGAGCGACTGCCCAACCCTTGAATCACGAATGAAAAAAATCATGAAAACACGGTGCTGGATGTTCGGACTGGCGGCTGCGGGCGGCGTCTTCGGACTGGCACTGCCGCCGCGGGCAACCGCGGAGGTGAGCGACGCCGACTTCAATGCCTTGAAGGACACGGTGCAAAAACTGAGCGAGCAGGTTCAAAATCTGCAACAGTCAAACACCATCCAGCAGCAGACCCATGCGCAGGATCTGCAGCAGATCCAGCAGCTCCAACAGAAGCTGACCGAAACGCAACAGATGGCTACGAATGCGGAGCAGAGAATCGCTGAGGCGGCGGAAACGCAACCACCTCCGCGGCAGCCCATTGACGAGGCCACCGTCAATCACAACTTCATGATGCTGGGCGACGCAGAATTTCAATACGTCAAAACGGCGGGACAGCACGGGGCCTTTGTGCAGGCTGATTTTGCGCCCATTTTTCTGTACCGCGGCGGGGATAACATTCTGTTCGAGGCCGGCTTCGATACCACCCTTGCGAACAATGCCCCCAACAGCAGCGGTTACACGACCACGTTCAATTTGAGCTTCGCGCAGTTGGATTATGTGTTGAACGATTACATGACCTTTGCGGCCGGAGACCTGTTGCTGCCGCTCGGAACCTATACCGAGCGCGGCGCTGGATGGTTGAACAAAATTCCTGATAATCCGCTCGCGGTGGATGCGCTTCTTCCGGGCACCGGAGTCGGTGCAGAGTTACAGGGGGCGATACCGGTAGGGGACGCCGGCGAGTTCATCAACTATCAGGTGTATGGTGTGAACGGGCCCGGTTCGTCGGACGGGAACGCTGGTTCCGGCTCGCTTGATCTGGGCGGAAACGTGGGCGTCACGTCCGATGGTGTGGCGGCCAATCTGCACGGCCACCCGTCCGGGGGCGCGCGGTTGGGGTTCTTTTTGCCCTTCCCCTATAAACCCCATTACGATCTGGAACTGGGAGTCTCCGGCCAATCCGGTGAATGGGACGATGCCGGAAATCACCTCTGGTCAGCGGGCGTATTGGATGCGGCCATGCACCTCGGGCCTAATTTTGAGGCCAAGGGCGAATACATCCTGACGCGTTACGGAAGTGACGACGGCCTCATCAACCAAACCGGATGGTACGCGCAAGCCAGCTATAAACTGGCGGGATTGGATCTGGAACTGCCGGTCATCAACGACACGGAGCTGGTGGGCCGCTATGACTACGTGCGGGACGGACTGGGAACCAAAACCCGGCGATATACCGCTGGCTTCATTTACTATTTCACGAACACGCTGCTGTTCGAAGGCGACTACGAGTTCCTGAACAGCAACGACCCGACCCAGGCCGATCAATTCATTCTCCAGCTTTCCCTGGGATTCTAGAACCGACGATGAACATTTCGACTGATAACACAACCAAACAGCGACCATGCATATATCCCAATTCCTGAACCCGCGGCGAGTGCGATGGCTTTGGCCGGGTGTATCGACCGTGATCGGGTGTCTGCTATTCACCCAGGCTCCAGCGCAAACCAATCAGGCGCCCACCTATCTCCGCGACATCCAACCGATCTTCATGGGCAGTTGCTCCCGGTGCCACAACCAGCAGTCCCGGTTTGTTTATGACTGGCTGGATTATAAAACCGCCTACGCCGACCGTTGGGAAATCAGACGGCGGATCTGGGACAGCTGGAAAGGGACGTATTACAAGGAGTCCATGCCGGTGGCCAACAGCCCGGAATCGCTGGCGCTCACCGAGGAGGAACGGGCAACCATCGTGAAGTGGGTGGACGACGGCGGCCTGCGGGGTGTGCCGCCGCCGCCCGGCGCCGCCAAAACAAAGGCCGAACGGATCGCCCTCGGCAAGCGGCTTTTTACTTCGATTTGCGCCGCCTGTCATCAGCCCACCGGCCGGGGACTCCCCAATGTGTTCCCGCCGCTGGCAGGATCTGACTATTTAAATGCCGACAAAAACCGGGCCATCCAAACCGTGATCTTTGGCCGGCAGGGAGAAGTGGTGGTGAATGGGCTGAAATTTAACAACAGCATGCCTTCGTTCCCGCTCAGCGATCAGGACATCGCGAATGTTCTGACGTTCGTTTATAATTCATTCGGAAATTCCGGGCTGGAAGTGACTCCCGACGAG
>DASZAB010000074.1:0-40180 GCA_035945675.1 Verrucomicrobiia bacterium
TTTAGATGGCGGCTTTCTCCTGAAAGCCGCTACGGACGCGGCTCTGCGAGCCGCAGCAGGCCCGCCTGCAAACCAAACTGCTGCAGGTCACAGACTCGTGCTCTGATGCAAATTTGTTTTAACGCTCGCCCTCATCCCGGCCTTCTCCCCCGGGAGAAGGAGTCGCTGTCATTCGTCCTTGGGTTGGCGGAAAACCGTCTGGCCAATCCTGTCGCACGCCATTCCAACAACGCGACGAATGTTTCTCCCTCTCCCTGGGGAGAGGGCCGTGGTGTGGGCGGTCGTCACCACGAATCCCAAATCCATGTTCAATCTGTGGCTGAAAACTTCGCCTGCTTCGCGTCCTTCGCTCGATATTTTAGTTTTGACGTCCGCCCTCACCTTGTATCCTCTTCCCCGGGAGAGGAAATGGCCATGGGCCGGTTTTGGTTTTGCGGTCGGGCGTCTGGCCAATCCCGTCGAACGACATTCCAAAAACGCGGCCGATGTTTCTCCCTCTCCCTGGGGAGAGGGCCGGGGTGAGGGAGGTTGTCGCCACAAATCCTTTCCCCAATTCATCTTTCAATGTGGCTGGACCCATTCATTCCTGAGATTGCGCACTCGCCGGTTTCAGCTAGAATGACCGGACATACATGCCGTTCAGAAAACAACGCAAGGTTTCCAACGAAGCAATCATCGCCCTGTGCCTCCACTGGCTGTTGACCGTTGTGTTCGCCGCCTCCTTCGTGCTCGTGGTGGTGATGCTGTTCAAGCCGTTGAAACTCCCCGGCAACCCCGGCTGGCCGGAATTGTTGCTGCTGGCGTCGGGCGTCGCCTGCACCATCACCGCGCTGGCGCAGCGGTTGCCGCTGCAAAATGTCTTGCTGGCGACCTTCCTTATTGCCGTGCTGGGCGGCGCGGTGCATGCCCTGGGCGTCATCACCGGCATCCCGTTCGGCCCGTTCGAGTTCGGAGAAAGCATCGGGCCGCAGGTTTTCAAAACCCTGCCGTGGGCCGTGCCGTTAATCTGGGTCTTGTCCGTTTTGAACGCGCGCGGCATGGCGCGGCTCATCCTGCGTCCGTGGCGGAAAATCAACGCCTACGGGATCTGGATCATGGGCGTGACGGCGACGCTGACGCTGCTTTTCGATTTCGCCCTGGAACCGTTTGCTTCCCGGGTGAAACATTACTGGCTGTGGACGCCGACGAAATTTCCGGTGACGTGGCAGGGCGCGCCGGTGTCGAATTTCCTGGCCTGGGCGGCGGTGTCGGTGCTCATCTCGGTGGTCATTGCGCCCGCCTTGATCAACAAACAGCCGGGCAAGCGCAACACACCCGATTTTCATCCGTTCGCCATCTGGCTGGGTGCGATTTTGCTTTTCGCCACCGGTTGCGCCCAAGCCGGACTTTTGTCCGCCGCCGTGGCGGATGGCGTTCTGGCGGCCATGGTCACGGTGTTCGCCATTCGTGGCGGGACCTGGTGATTACGGCGGCGTTCCCGGCCTTTTCAGAAATTCCGTCTCCGCCGGGTGCTTGGTGATCTTCAGGCGCACCACGCGCGGGCCGTTCATTTCTTCCACCCGCAATTCATATGGACCGACCCTGACGATGTCGCCGGCCTTGGGAAAGCCGCTGAGTTTGCGCGTCAGCCAGCCGCTGGCGGTGGCGATGCCTTCCTCATGCGGGGTTTCACCAATGACCTTTTCCAGGCCATGCAACGGCAAGGTGCCGGCGGCTTCCCAGACATTTTCGTTGATGCGCACCAGCTCCGGTTTTTCCTGGTCGAATTCATCTTGGATTTGGCCGACGAGCTCTTCCAGCACGTTTTCCAGCGTCACAACGCCGACCGTGCCGCCGTATTCATCCACAACCATGGCGAAATGCAATTTCCGCTCGAGGAACAACTGCAATAGTTTCTCCAGCCGTCCCGATTCCGGAACATAAACCAGCTTGCGCGCCACCGGCAACAAATCCATCGCCGGCCGCTGCGGGTCCTGCGCAGCCGGATAAAGGTCCTTGATGTGCACCACGCCCAGCGTCCGATCCAGATTGCCGTTTTCACAAAGCGGGAAGCGCGAGTAACGCGTTTCTTCCGCCAGGGCCAGGCAGTCGGCCAGCGTGGCATGGGTGTCGAAGGCGGTGATTTCGTGGCGTGGTCGCATCACCTCGCGCACGACGCGATGCCGCAAATCCAGCGCGTTCAGCATGAGATTGCGCCCGCCGGCCGCACTCCGGGTGGCGGCGAGCACCAGGCGCAATTCGTCCTCCGAAGGCGCGGTGCGCCATTCCTCCACCGAAAAACCCAGCCGCCGGACCACGAACTGGGACGACCGATGCAGCAGCCAGATGAACGGGTAGGAGAAACGGTAAAACCAGTTCAGCGGGCTGGCCACCCACAAGGACGTCTGCAACGTGCGCCGGATGGCAATCGCCTTCGGCACCAGTTCACCGGCCACAATCAGCAGATAACAGTTCACGAAGAAGCCGACGCCGATGGCGATGCCGCGCTGGGCTCCCAGCGAAGTGATCTTAAGCAAGTCAAAAAGCGGAGCCATCAGGTCCCGAAACACCGGCTCGACCACCACGCCCACTGCCATGCTTACCAGCGTGATGCCGAATTGGGTCGTGCTGATATAGGTGTCGATATGCGCGACGATATGCCGCGCCATTTTCGCCCGGCGATTGCCCCTGGCTTCCAGCGCCGCCAATTGCGTGTCCCGGATGCGCACCAGGGCCAGTTCCGCGGCGACGAAAAACGCGTTCAGCAGCACGAGCAGAACGACCGCCAGCAGTTCCAGGGCATTGTGGATGAGCGGGTTCGGACTCACAATTTTACCTCGCCAAACATTACTTTGAGGATGTCTTCCAACGTGACCACGCCCGATTCCTGCCGGTCACGGCCCAGGACGATGGCCAGCCGTTCGCCCGCACGCTGCATCCGCCGCAACGCGACTTCCAGACGCGTGTCTTCATCCAGAAACAGCGCGGGCGTCATGTGGGCGCTGACGGGCTTCTGCAGGTCCAGATCGTCGCGGAATAACAGCGACCCCAATATGAGCAATCCCGCGATGCGTCGTTGTCCGGCACGCGTTTCCCAGACCGGCAGGCGCGAGAATTTTCGTTCGCGCGCCAGCACCAGCGCGTTGCCGACGGGCATTTGGGTTTCGACCGTCACCACCTGGGCCAGGGGCATGGCGATCTGCCGGACGGTGAAATTTTGCAGATCGAGCACGCGATTGATCATGGCGCGTTCGCCGGTCGTGAAGGCCTGCGCGGATTCCTGCATCACCGCGCGCATTTCTTCGCGGTTGCCGAACGGGCGGCCGGTGAAGGCGTGTCCGCCGGTCCAGCGCAACGCGACGGCCGCCGTGCTCTCCACCACCGCCACCAGCGGGCGCAGGACAAAATGGACGGGCCGGAAAACCCGGGCCGCCGAGAGACAAAGCTGATTGGGATGCGCGCGGAACAGCATTTTCGGCAGCAGATCGAACAGCGCATAAAACAAAAACACGATTACGGCGAAAAGGCCGGTGATGAAAAGGTAACGTCCCGGGAATTGGTCGTGCAGTTTGGCAACGACCCAGCCGAGGATGATGAAATTGGCGAGGGTGTTGCCGACGAGAATGGTCCAGAGAAAATTTTCCGGATGCTCGAGAAAATCGTGGAGCAGTTTGGCCGACGGCCGGCCCGCGCGCGCCAGGTGGCGCACCCGCAACCGGTTCAACGCAAACACACCCGCCTCCATGCCCGACAATAGAAATGACAGCGCCAGGCAGGCCGCCAATAACAGCCCGGTTAGGATCGAAGTTTCCATTTCTATTTCACGGTTTCCACCAGCAACTCCCGGACCCGCCGGTCATCCACCACCTGGGCCGTCAGTTTCAAGCCGTTGAACGTGGCGGATTCACCGGTGGCGGCGACGACACCGAGCAAATGCACGAGCAATCCCCCCATCGTTTCGGCTTCGGCCACGTCGCCCAGCGCAGGAAATTCGCGGCGGAAATCGTCCAGCCGCATCGTGCCGTTCACACGCCAGCGGCCCGGCGTCAGTTTTTCCATCACGAAGCCTTCCGGTTGCCGCGCTTCGGCGCGGATTTTACCGACGATCTGGCCCAGAATGTCCTCCATGGTTACAATGCCCGCCGTGCTGCCGAATTCATCCAGCACCACCGCCAGGCCGCGCTGCTGTTTCTGCAGGCTCTGGAACAATTGCAGCAAATTCATCGTCTCGGGCACGAACGACGGGAATTCAATCGCGTCGGCCAGGTCAATCTTTGGATCCAGCAGCAACGCGCGCGTGTTCAGAATGCCGACGATGGTGTCCGGTGTCTCGTCGTAGATCGGCAGGCGGCGGTGTTTGAATTTTCTCGCGGCGGCCGTCATTTCCTCGACCGTCGCATCGTCCGAGATGCACGCCATGCCGGTGCGCGGCCGCATCACGTCGCGCACCATCCGCTGGTCGAGGCTGACGATTTGCAGGATGATTTCTTTTTCTGACTCGGCGAGCGTGCCCTGCTGATACGCCATTTCGAGCAGTTCGTGATATTCCCCGTCGGTGAGCGCCGCGGTTGGCTTTACGAACCGGGGCGCCACCAGTTTCAAAATCACCTCGTTCATTTTCTGCGCCGCGTAGCTCACCGGCGCGGTGGCCTTTTGAAAAAGCAACAACAGCCAGCCGATGCGGCGCGCCCAACGTTCCGGCTGGCGCACGGCCAGGGTTTTGGGCAGGACTTCGCAACCGATGAGAATCAGCGCCAGCAGGAGGGCCACCGTCAGCACGAACGGCCACCGGCCGTCAAACACCAGTTGCAGCGCCACGGCCAGCATGGCGGCGTTGGCGAAGGTGTTGCCGAGCGCCATGGTGGCCAGCAAATCCTGCGGCTGTTCGAGCAGCCGCGCCACGACGGTGCCGGCACGCGGATGGCGTTCGGCCAGCTGGCGCGCCTGCCATTTGCTGAGGGAAAGCAACGCCGCCTCAGCCAGCGCGAAAAAGAAACTCGCGCCGGCAGAAATCAAGATCACCACCACCGCCGTCACCACCGCGGGCTCCATGCGCGCAGTCTAAATGAAACCATTCGAAGTCCAAAGTCCAAAGTCCCAAGGTGGTTTTGGACCGATCAGCCTTCCAAAACCGCCGTGGCCGCCGCGTAATTCGCAGTATGGCTCAAACTGACCAGCAGCCGTTTCGCGCCGCGCGCGGCGAACAATTGTTCACCCTTGCCGTGCAGCACTACGAACGGTTCGCCTGATTCCTTGCGCCGGATTTCCATGTCCTGCCAGCCCAGCGCCGCGCCGATGCCGGTGCCGAACGCCTTGGAGATCGCTTCCTTGGCCGCGAACCGCGCGGCCAGAAACGGCCCGGGCATTTTATGCGAGAGACAGTAGGTGATTTCGCCCGGCAGCAAAATCCGGTTCACGAACCGCTCGCCGAATTTTTCGTAAGACGCAGCGATACGCTTCACTTCGATGATGTCAATGCCCGTGCCCAGGATCATTTGTGATTTACGATTTACGATTTGCGATGGACGCGCAAGCAACCAATTTCAACGGTGACCCTGTTCGGAGGGACGAGTTCCACGAGTCCCCATCCGTCTTTGATATTTGGGACTCGTGTAACTCGTCCCTCCGAAATGCGACACTCAGCCGCGATAATTCTTCATCAACCGCAGCATCTCCTTGACGGCGGTTTCCAACCCAACCATCACCGCCCGGCTGACGATGCTGTGGCCGATGTTCAGTTCCATCAGATGCGGAACGCGATGCAACGCCGGCAGGTTTGCGTAATTCAATCCGTGCCCGGCGTTGACTTTCAAGCCGAGTGCGTGCGCCTTTCTCGCGCCGGAAATTAGACGCTGCAATTCCGGCAAGTTGGTGGGGCGAGCGTCCTCGCGAGCCGCCGTCGCTTCGCTTTGGCGCGCCGAGGCCGGCTCGTCAGTAGCCTCGCCCCACCGATGAAACTCCTCCGCGAACTGGCCGGTGTGCAATTCCACAAACTGGCTCCCGACCCGCGCGCTCGCTTCAATCTGTTTCTCGTCCGGCGCAATGAATAGACTTACTTCAATGCCGGCGTCGTTCATTATCTGGCGCGTCGCGGACAGGGATTTTTCCGCGGCAATCACGTCCAACCCCCCTTCGGTCGTCACCTCCGTCCGCCGTTCGGGCACGAGGCAGACGATGTCCGGCTTCAATTTCAGCGCGAGGGCGATGATTTCCGGGACATTGGCCATTTCGAGGTTCAGCCGGGTCCTGACCGTTTCGCGCAGTTGCCAGATGTCACGGTCCTGCATGTGCCGGCGGTCTTCGCGCAAATGCGCGGTGATGCCGTGCGCGCCGGCGGCTTCGCAAATCCGCGCCGCTTCGACCGGATCCGGCTCGCCAAATCCGCGCCCGCGATAGCGCGCTTCGCGAATTGTCGCGACGTGGTCAATGTTGACACCCAGTTTTAACATTTCAAACGACGGCATTTCGTGCCAAAACCACCTTCGTTTGGCAAATCATTATATTCCAATTGCCGGCGTTCACCGAATCCGATTTAGTGGTCCGGATTGGCTGCGTTTGACGGGTTGGCTAATGGCAAAAACGTTGGTAATCTCGCATTGTGAAACGTCCGCTGGTCAGCGTCGTTTCGTGCTACGTTGTCGGTTTGCTGCTCGCCGAACTTTTTCAGCCGCCGCTCGGCGCGCTGTTCGGCAGCGCCTTTGTCGTTCTCGTTGCCGCCTTCCTCTCCAAAAAATTCCGTCCCTGGCTGGTTTGGCCGCTGATCGCGCTGACGGGCTGGACAAATCTCGCCAGCCGCACCGCTGTGGTTTCGCCGCATGACCTGCGCGCGTTGCTCGGTGATGACACCGCCATCGCCACGGTGCGCGGGACGTTGCGGGAAACACCACACGTTAAAATCGTCGAACGCGACGGCCAGGAAACTGAACGCTCGCTGGCCCAGGTCAAAGTTGCCGGATTGCGCCGCGAAGAAAGCTGGCAACCGGCTGCCGGCGAAATCATCGTTACCACGCCCGGCAAGTTGTCCGCCAATTTCTTTGCCGGCCAGCCGGTGGAAGTCACGGGCATCATCACCCGGCCGCCATCGCCGCTGGCGGAAGGTCTTTTCGATTACCGCAACTATCTCGAAACGCGCGGGATTTATTACCAGCTCAAGACCGATTCCACGAATGACTGGCAACTCCGCTCGCGCGGAGCGGAGCTGCGGGTGCCGGCGTTGACCGCTCCACCGCTGACCGACCGCTTTTTAAGCTGGTCGAAGCAGACGCTGGCGCTGGGGCTGCCGGTGGAAGATGAGCCGTTGCGGTTGCTGTGGGCGATGACGCTTGGTTGGCGAACGGCATTCACCGGTGACATCAGCGAACCGTTTCTGCGCGCCGGCACAATGCACTTGTTTGCCATTGACGGGCTGCGCATCGCGCTGATTTCCGGGATGCTCGTCGCGCTGCTCCGCGTGCTGCAGGTTTCGCGCGGCTGGTGTGGCGTCGTGGCCATCCCGGTCATCTGGTTTTACACCGCGGCGACCGGCTGGGAATCCTCCGCCATCCGCGCTTCGGTGATGATGACCATTGTGCTGGGCGGCTGGGCGTTGAAACGGCCGGGCGACACCATCAATTCGCTTGCCGCCGCCGCGTTCATCATTCTGATCTGGGAACCGCGACAACTTTTTGAAGCCAGTTTTCAACTTTCGTTTTTTGTTGTGCTCATCATCGCGCTGATGTTGCCGCCATTGAATCAGCTGGTTGACCGCTGCTTGCGGCACGATCCGCTTTTGCCGGACGAGCTGCTTCCGCGCTGGCGGCGCACCCTGACCACCCTGCTGCGGATGCTGGGACGTTATTGCGCGCTCTCGTTCGCGGCCTGGGCCGGCTCCATCCCGCTCGCGGCGAAGTACTTTCACCTGTTCAGCCCGGTTTCGACGCCCGCCAACATCATTGCCGTGCCGCTGGGTACACTGGCGTTGATGAGCAACCTGGGCGCGCTCATCTGCGGCACCTGGTTGCCCTGGGTGACGACCTTGTTCAACCACAGCGCGTGGTTTTTTATGGTGGCGATGACCTGGGTGAGTGAACTGTCCACTAAAATTCCCGGCGCCTTCTTCTACGTGCCGGAACCGTCGTGGCTGGAAATCGGAATTTATTACGGGGCGCTGCTCGGCTTATTGAGTGGCTGGTTATTGGCGCCCAAACGGCGGCTTTGGACCGCGCTGGCGTTGGTTCTCATCATCGCCGGTTATGTCTGGCACTGGCAAGCCACGCGCCACGAGATCAAGGTGACGGTCCTGCCGCTGAACGGCGGACACTCGGTATTTGTGGATGCGCCCGGGCGGGAGAACGACTGGCTGGTGGATTGCGGCAGTGACCGCGCCGTCGAATTCACACTCAAGAATTTTCTCCGGGCGCAAGGCGTGAACCAAATTCAACGCCTGGTCTTGACGCATGGCGACTTGAACGACGTCGGGGGCACGGCAACCCTCGACCAACTTTTTGGCATCGGCGAACTTTGGACCAGTGCCGCGAAGTTCCGTTCCACGGCTTATCGTGACATTGTTTTGGATTTTGAAAAGTCGCCCGCCCGGCGCAAAATTTTCAACTGCGGTGATGCCGTGGGCTCCTGGGAAGTGTTCCATCCGGCCGCCCGAGATCATTTCCCGCGCGCGGATGACAGTGCGCTCGTGTTGTCCGGAAATTTTCACGACACGCGTATTCTGCTGCTGTCCGACCTGGGACAAGACGGTCAAAGTGCTTTGCTCGGACACACCAACGATTTGGCTGCGGACATTGTCATCGCCGGCCTGCCGAACCCGGGCGAGCCGCTGGGTGACGCGCTGCTGGATGCAGTTCAACCAAAAGTGATTGTGGTTGCCGATTCGGAGTTCCCCGCGACCCGGCGCGCCGGCCGTGAGTTGAAGGAACGCCTGGCGGGGCGAGACGTGCCGGTGATTTACACGCGTTCAGCGGGAGCGGTGACAATTGTTATCCGTCCGAGAAGCTGGGAATTGCGGACCATGGACGGGAAAAAACTAATATCCCCGTAGCAGTCCCGCAGGGCGGGATGGGTCCGCTCATTCTTTGCACAGGAAAAGGAAAAGTCAGGGCCGACTCACGTCGGCTGTTACAATTGTTTGGTGACCGTGACGGACACGTGCCGCGCCTCCGGAACAGGAAACTTTTTTACTTCGACCACGACGCTTTGCGGTTTGAATTCGGCCAGAATCATGTCGGCGAGGTCGGCGGCCAGTTTTTCAATCAGTTTCCAACTGCGACCTTCGCCGAATTTCAAGAGCCGCCGGCTGACTGCGAAATAATCAATCGTGTCGGCGATGCCGTCAGACTTCGCCGCTTTTGAAAAATCCTGTTCCATCTCCACTGTCAGCAGCAGCCGCTGCGGTTTGGCGCGCTCCGCTTCCGGCACACCCACGCAGTAAAAAACTTCCAGGTCAACAATGGAAATGTTGGAATTCATTGCTTCAATCGGAGGGACGAGTTGCACGAGTCCCACGATGATTGGGGATCAGGGACTCGCATCGCTCGTCCCCCCGGTAGGCTTTTCCATCACCGCTTCCAGCAAAATTCTGGTTGGCGTATTCAGCGGCATCTTTAATGCCGCGGTCGTGGCGACCCAGCGGAATTCGCGCGCCTCATCATTGAGTTTCACCGCCGGTTGGCCGGTGCAACGGCAGGTGTAATTCAACAACACGAAATGCGCGTCGCGGTAAAATTCTTTCGAGTGAATGCAATCCTGCACCAGCACGAACTTGATGTCCGTCACGTCCAGCCCGGTTTCCTCGTTGATTTCGCGGCGGAGCGCGTTCAGCGCCGGCTCGCCCCATTTGATTTTGCCGCCGGGAATGCCCCAGAGATTGGACCATTTGTGCGTGCGAATCATCAGCACCTCGCCCGCGTCATTGAAGATGAGGGCGCCGACCGTGGCCAGCGGCGGATGAATCTCCTCGAACCGTTCGGTCTCCGGCTTCAGCTGCAAATCGTCCTGTTCCAGAATGTGGCGCAATTCGCCAAGATGTTCGACAATCACATCCGGCTTCACCTCGCGCAACTGTTCGAGCGTGTTGTAGCCGGTCAGCACGGCACAGGAATGAATGCCGCCGTGCCGGGCGGTTTCAATGTCGTGCTGCATGTCGCCGATGAACAGCGTTTCGTCCGGCACGAGCCGGTTTTCGGCGAGGATTTCGTGGATTTTTTCCCGTTTATCCAGGACATCGGTGTACGGCCGGTCGAGAAAGGAATCAAACCCGGTCACGCGGCTTTGAATCAGGAAGTGGTCGTGGTGGATGGTGCTCAACACGAACGTGCGCAGGCGGCGGGCGCGGCAAAATTCGAGGAAATCGCGCGCGTACGGCAGTTCCGCAACGGAATCCTGAATCTCGCGGTAATGGCTGTGGAACCAGTCTTCCAGTTGCGGCAGCGGCACGTGCGGGGTGTGGCGATGGTAAAAATTCGTGAACGGCAGGGAAAATTCCGCGCGGAATTCCTCCAGCGACATTTCCGGGCGATCGGCCCGGGCCAGAACGAAATTGGTGGCCTTCCAGACGGCGGGCAGATCGTCCACCAGGGTGCCCGACCAGTCGAAGATGATGTTGCGAATCACCCCGACAGTTTACCGCAGGGAAAATCTGTGGCAACAGAATCAGAAATCTCTGCAAAACTGGAGCGCCGAGCACCGTCTCGGCACGAAGGGACAGATTTTCCCAACGGGCCGAGGCGGTGCTCGGCGCTCCGAACGGCGGCAGGTTGCATAACCTCGTCACCGGGTTATAATGGGAATGAGCATGAGCCGAACGACGTCCAGTTTCCGGCTTTTATCAAACCGCCAGCCGTTCCCGGGCGGCTTCACCTTGATCGAACTGCTGGTGGTGATCGCCATCATAGCGATTCTGGCGGCGCTGTTGTTGCCGGCATTGGGCCAGGCAAAACTGAAGGCGCGGGGCATTCAGTGCATGGGCAACCACCGGCAATTATGCCTGGCCTGGCGGATGTATTCGGATGACAATCACGACGAGTTGTTGTTTGCCAGTGAAGACCCGACGAATGCGCCGACCTTCAGTCACGCATGGATTACCGGCCAGCTCGACTTTAATCCGGCCAACCAATCAAATTGGGACCCCTCGCTCACGATCGAGCGCAGTCCCCTGTGGCCTTATTGCGGCAAAAATCTCGCGATTTGGAAATGCCCCGCCGATACCTCGTTCGTGGTGGTCAACGGACAGCAAAAACCGCGCGTGCGCAGCATGTCCATGAATGTTTATCTGGGCGGCTTCGGCGGCACCTTTGGCGGATGGAACTGGGGCAGTTTCATCATTTACCGGAAGCAGTCGGCATTGTTCAATCCCGGCCCGTCCCGCATTTTCGTGTTTCTCGATATGCGCCAGGACAGCATTGACATGGGGAATTTTGCCACCGACATGGCCGGCTGGCCCGATCAGCCGGCCAGCTACGGCTTCTTTGATTTACCGGGGTTATATCATGGCCGGGCGGGTGGCTTCTCGTTCGCCGACGGTCATGCGGAAATTCATCCCTGGCGCGACGACCGCACGATGCCGCCGCTGGTGCCCGAAGGTTCCGTCAACGACTGGTTTTCATCGCCGAACAACCCTGATGTCGCCTGGTTGCAGCAACACGCCACACGGCCCAAGCAATGAAGAACTGCTTGTCGGCGTGGCTGGATTTCGTTAATCACACCAGCGCATTTCGTCTCCATGCTCATTGCCTTTCACAAGCCATTCGGGGTGGTCTCGCAGTTTACCAGCGACGGCTCGGCGAATCGCACGTTGGCGGAATTCGGCTTTCCCGGGAACGTCTATCCCATTGGCCGGCTGGATGCCGATTCGGAAGGCCTGCTGCTCCTGAGTGACGAACCGGAATGGAACGAGCGCCTGCTGCATCCGCGTCATGCCCACGAACGCGAGTACTGGGCGCAAGTGGAACGCATTCCCATGCCCGAGGCATTGAAGCGATTGGAAGGTGGCATTTTCGTTCAAGGCCGAAAAACGCGGCCATGCCGCGCGTGGCTGCTGGAGCCGCAACCGGAAATCCGGTGGGGCGAGGCTACTGACGAGCCGGCTCGCGCGGACGCTCGCCCCACCGGAATTCCCCCGCGCCATCCGCCCATCCGTTTTCGTAAAACCGTGCCGACGTGCTGGATTGGCCTGGAATTGATTGAAGGCAAGAACCGTCAGGTGCGCCGCATGACCGCCGCCATCGGTCATCCAACCTTGCGGCTGATCCGGGTGCGCATCGGCAGATTGAAACTTGGCACGCTGGCTGCAGGTGAATGGAAGGCGCTCACGGCCGAAGAACGCCAATTCCTGGTGAGTTGACGGTGCCACGATTTCAGGTGCCGGGTCTCGATTGATTGAGATTGTTATGCTTTTTTTTGTTGCGAATATTGTCGCATTGGCGCTTGCCACCCTGGCCTCCTGGTGGTTGAGCGGCTATGACGCAAGGCTGACGGGCGAAAATGAAAGGCGAGATTTTATCCGTCGGGCCCTCCGCTGCGGCCTGACTTTGTTCCTGGTGGAACTGGCCTTCTTGAGTTTGTGGCGATACTGGCGTTATGGCGATCAGGCCAGCGGGATGGCCTATCTGATATTTGTCCTGCCGCTCGCTCTCCTCTGGGTCGGTTGCCTCGGCGAATGGTGTGCCCACATATTTCACGGACTGATCGATCCCGAAGACCGCCGGCGATCTGACCCCCGCAAAAGCCGGCGTGATTTGGATATGCTGTCCAGCCTGGTTCAGAGCGGCCGGAAGGAAGCGGCTATTCAGTTGTGTCAAATGCTCAAAGAATCCGGCGATGTCAGCGTGGCCACCCTGGATACCCTGTTGGAACACCTCGGCGTCAAACCGGACCACATTCCCAAATCCACGCCGTTGACTGAAGCTTGTCAACTGCGTTCGCAGGGAAAGTTGAGTGAAGCCGAAGCCAGGCTCAATTTACTGCTGGCGAAAAATCCGGCCGATGCAGACGCGGCACTCATGCTGATGCGGCTGTATGCCCAGGACATGCATCTCAGTGATAAAGCCGGTCAAGTGCTGCGGTCACTCGAACAGCAACCCCACGTCGCGCGCGCTATTATCGAATTCGCCCGGCGCTCCATTCATGAATGGAGCCACCCCAAGGCGAAGGAAGCAGTCGCCGAAGCGCAACCGGAATCCCTTGATGGGCTGCTCGCCAAGGGATATTTCGGCACGGCCATTGAAATTCTGGAACAAAAGACCCGGGAACGGCCACAGGATTTTGAGTTATGGCTGAAACTGGCCGAGACGCATGCCCGGCATTGCGGTAATCTCAAACGGGCTGAAAAAATCATCCAACAGATCGAAACCAACCCCGCCTTCACTCCGGAACAAATCCAACTTGCCGCAGCCCGACTTATTGAATGGCGCGAGGCCACATTGCAGCACCGTTGATTGAATTGACGCGAATTGCACTTCCATCGGTCATCCGACGCTGTGGCTGATGCGGGTGCGCATCGGAAATATTTGGCTGAACGATTTGCCACCGGCGCGGTAACGGATATTAAACCAAAAAGAAACCTGCCTTATTTATGTTGTTGACTTGTAAATGAATAGTGATGATACTGGGATCCAACCTCAAGCGGACCATGAAAGCGGATTTTGCCAGTTTCGTCGCGTTTCCCTTGGCTCTTTTTGTTTTTTCATCGCCGGCCGGCGTGCTTTATGTGGATTTGAACAGCACCAATCCTGTCTCGCCCTACGCCAGTTGGAGTACCGCGGCGACGAATATTCAGAATGCCGTTGACGCTTCAACGAACGGGGATTTGATCCTCGTGACTAACGGTATCTACGCGACAGGTGGCAAATCCATGGATGGCGTAATCACCAACCGGGTCGCATTGTACAAAGCGGTCACAGTGCAAAGCGTGAACGGGCCTTTTGTTACCGTGATTCAAGGAGCCGGAATGAGCAATGGCGTTTCGGCGATACGCTGCGCCTGGTTGACCAACAATGCGGCATTGGTTGGGTTCACTGTGAAATGGGGCGCTACGCGAATGGCTCAGAATAACACTGGAATTGGAGGCGGTGTCTGGTGCGCGTCGTCGAATGCCATCGTGGCCAATTGTATGATTCTATCAAACACGGCTTTTCACGGCGGTGGTGGTGTGTTTCAAGGGGCTGTGAAAAACTGTTTTATGAGCGGGAACACTGGAAGCCCGACCGGAAGCGCAGCGTTAGCGGCAATGCTCAGCAGTTGCACGATCATAAGCAATGGCACTTTTGGCGCCGCTGCCGTCACTGCCGGCAACCTGACAAACTGCATCGTCTATTACAATTCCGCCGGCAATTTTTCCGGCGGCACATTCTCCTATTGCTGCACCACGCCTTTGCCACTCGGCTCGGGAAATTTTACGAATCCGCCGCAACTCTTCGTGGACGGTATTCACCTTACCAGTACCTCGCCTTGCATCGGGGTGGGAACCAATGTGACGACCGGCACGGATATTTTCGGCCAGCCCTGGTCCAATCCACCTTCCATTGGTTGCGCCGAATGGCAAGCGGCGCCCATGATCACAACGCCGCAAGTTCAGCTCACTGGCTTTCCGGTCGGATTTAACATCGGTTCGGTCTTTGTAAATGGGCAGCCGCCTTTTGCATTCCAGTGGCTGAAGGATGGCACGCCGCTCCAGGACGACGGGCATTTCATCAGATCGCAAACAACAAATCTGATCGCCATCGGAATCAAGCTCTCGGATGCTGGTTCGTATCAGTTGGTCGCGAGCAACGCCGTTGGCGTGGTGACCGGTGTCGTCGCGCAGTTGGTGATTCATGATGTGGATGCAGGCGGGATAAATCCGCAGCCGCCTTATACGAACTGGGTGACCGCTGCCACGAATATTCAGGACGCCATTGACGCAGCCGCGCCCGGAGAGATCGTGATGGTGACCAATGGCGTTTATGCCACCGGCGGCAGGGTTGTGCAGGGAAGCTCAAGCAATCGAGTCATTTTGGACAAGGCGCTCATGGTCGTGAGCGTCAACGGTTACTCGACCACGACGATTCAAGGCTCATGGGATCCGGTGAGTACCAATGGACCCGTGGCGGTGCGTTGCGCCTGGCTTGCCACCAACGCGATCCTGTGCGGATTCACGCTGGAAAATGGCGCGACCAGCACCGGCGGTCTGGTCGGCGGATCGATTGACAGCGGCGGTGGAGTTTTTTGTGCTTCGACCAATTCAGTTGTTGCCAATTGCGTCCTGACGAACAACTTTTCGATTTTTGGCGGCGGCATTTACGGTGGAACGTTGAACAATTCCCTGGTGATAGGCAACGTGGCGACATGGGGCGGCGGTGCTTATAACGCAACGTTGAACAATTGCACGGTGATCGAAAACTATTCCACCAGGCTCGTAAACAACAACGGCGCCGGAACGTATGATTGCGCTGTGCAGAACTGCATCGTGTTGTACAATGCCGATAATTGGCAGTTTCCCGTCGTGGGCACGGACAACTACTATTACGACCCCGGGTATTCCTCAGCAGAGATCTCCTATTCCTGTACCTATCCATTGCCATCCGGAGTTGGTAACACCGATGGAAACAGTTCGAGTCCACAATTCCTTGATCTATTCCATATCATGTCCACTTCCCCCTGCCGCGGCGCTGGCAGTGCCCTTTACGCCAGCGGGACGGATTTGGACGGCGAAGCATGGGCGGATCCGCCTTCCATGGGGTGCGATGAAATGTTGCTTTCCAATCAGGTCGGGCCGCTGACGGTCAACTTGAGCGCTTCGCAATCCAATGTCCTCGTCAGCCTGCCCGGTTTCTGGCCTCCCCCCCATCCTGATTTCTTTCAAGGCAGTATCACCGGACGCGTGGCCTACATTACCTGGTCCTTTGGTGACGGGCCGACGTCCACCAATTTCGGGTTGGCCAGTTCCCATTCGTGGACCAATACTGGCGATTACACGGTCACCTTCACCGCTTACAATATGGACAATCCTGCCGGCATCTCCACCAACACCCTGATTCACGTGCTCCTGCCGGACGCGCCGCAATTGCAGTCGCCCGCGCTGTTGACCAATGGATTCCAATTCCAATTCGCCGGCCAATGGAACGCAAATTATACCATTCAATACACGACGAATCTCGCGCCACCGTTAACGTGGCAGACCTTGCAGACCATTATCTGGAACTACGATAACGTCATCCAGGTCAGCGATTCCACCCCAACGAACGCCGTGCGGTTTTACCGCGTGCTGGCACAGTAATCCGCTTTATCCCAGCTTCATTGACGCCACCGAACCGTGGCAGTAGATTTCCATGATGATTGATGTTGCCGACAATCCACAAGTAGTCCTGAACGATTTGCAGGTCCGCCAGGCCATGCCCCCGCGCCGGTTTGAACCGCTGGCCAAAGAAATTTTTGCGCTCAAAAAACAACTGAACGCGGTCATCCTCGCCCATAACTATCAGGTCCCCGAAATCCAGGAGATCGCCGATTTTGTCGGTGATTCCCTCGGTCTCTCGCAACAGGCGGCTAAGACCAGCGCGGACGTGATTGTCTTCTGCGGCGTGCATTTCATGGCCGAGACCGCCAAAATTTTAAATCCGAACAAAATCGTCGTGCTGCCGGACAAGGACGCCGGCTGTTCGCTGGAGGAAAGCTGCCCGGCCGACAAGCTGGCCGAATTGCAGAAAACCAATCCCAACTTCTGGACGATTGCCTACATCAATTGCAGCGCGGCGGTGAAGGCGCTGACCGATGTGATTTGCACCAGCGGCAACGCGGTGAAAATCGTCGAGGCCGCGCCCAAGGACAAAGACATCCTGTTCGTCCCGGATGAAAATCTCGGCCAGTGGGTGATGGAACAGACCGGACGGCCGATGACGTTATGGAAAGGCAATTGCTACGCACATGTCGAGTTCCGGCGCGACCAGGTGCTGCAATTGCGCGAAAAGTTTCCCGACGCGAAAGTGGTGGTCCACCCGGAAAGTCTCCGCGAGGTGCGCGACCTCGCCGACGCCGTGCGTTCGACGGAAGGCATGATTGCGTTCTGCAAAACGAGTCCGGCCAGGAAATTCATTGTCGTGACCGAATCGGGCATCATCCATCGCATGCAGAAGGAATGTCCGGGCAAGGAATTCCTGTGCGCGCCGTCGTTTGACGTGATGCGGCTGCCGTCGGACCATTGCCGCTGCAGCGAATGCAAGTACATGAAGTTGAACACGCTCGAAAAAGTGCGCGATTGCATGAAAAAACTCGCGCCGCGCATCGAGTTGCCGGCGGAAATTCTGAAGCGCGCCCGGCTGCCGATTGAGCGGATGCTGGAGATTTCAGCGAAACCGGCGTAGCAGCCGACGTGAGTCGGCTCCGACTCGGACAAATCATTGGAGAAATCCCGACAGCTGTGCGATGGGTTCTAGTGTCGCGTCTGTGGCTCGGGTGAATCGGCGCACAGCGCCGACGCGACAACTCAACTTACTGAATCCAGCCAGCCATTTGCGCGCCACGCACCAGTAGATAGGCCGCTCCGCCGCTGATCGGCAGCGTCAGAACCCATGCCCAGACGATGCGTTCGACCACGTCCAACTTGAGATGATTGAAGCCTCGCGCACAGCCGACGCCCATGATGGAGGTGCTGACGGCGTGCGTGGTGGAAACCGGCATGCCGAAATGCGCGGCGGTAATCAGCACGGTGGCGGCGGTCGTTTCCGCGGCAAAACCGTGGACGGGATGCAAGCGAACCATTTTGTGACCGAGCGTCTTGATGATGCGCCAGCCGCCCACGGCGGTGCCGGCGCACATCGTCAGCGCACAAAGCGCCTTGATCCACGCGGCGATTGGAAGCGGTTGTCCCGGCAGTTGGGTCGTGTGCAGAAATGAGAGCCAGCCAGGCAGATGATCAAACAAACCGCTGTTGGAGGCGGTCAGCAGCGCCAGCGCGATCAGGCCCATGGTTTTTTGCGCGTCATTCATGCCGTGGCTGATGCCCATGAAACTCGAACTGCCCAGCTGCAGGAGGCCGAAAGTCCGGTTGACCGTGGTGGGACGCCAGTTGCGCAACAGGAAATAAAGCAGGCCCATGACCAGGAAGCCAACCACCAATCCGCAAATCGGCGACGAAATCATGGGCACGACAACTTTCCAGAGCAGACCTTTGCCCAACCACCAGTGCTCATGGCTGGGAACCGACCAGACCAGGACCTTCCAATTGTTATGCGCGGCGGCGAGGCACGCGCCGCACAAACCCCCGACCAGCGCGTGTGACGAACTGGCCGGCATCCCAAACCACCACGTCAGCAGGTTCCAGAATATCGCGGCGAGCAGGGCGCAGATCAAAACCTCCGACGTGGCGACTTTCGGGTCCACGAGCCCGGAAGCGATGGTGGTGGCAACGGCGGTGCCCAGGAAGGCGCCAATCAAATTGGTGACGGCGGCCAGGAGCACGGCCTGCCGCGGCGACAACACCTTGGTGGCAACGACCGTCGCGATGGAATTGGCCGTGTCGTGAAAGCCATTGATGTAGGTAAACACCAATGCCGCGATGATGACGAGGAGGATGAGGAGCATCGCGCGGTTCAGGAATTTTTCAGCACGATATGCATGACCACGTTGCCGGCGTCGCGGCAGCGGTCAATGGCTTTTTCCATCAGTTCGTAAAGATCGCGGATGACCATGGCTCTGGTAGCGTCGTGGCGTCCGCTGTAAAGGTCCTCCAGCAAATTCAACATCAGGCGGTCCGCCTCACCTTCGAGGTATTGCAGTTTGGTGTTCAACTCGTGGATGATCTCCAGGTGCTTCACGTCGCGAAGCTGTTTGACCATGGCCAGCACCACGTCGGTGGACTGTTCGAGGATCTGAATCTGGCGGGTGAAATCGACGCCTTGAATGTGCCGGCGGCCCAGGTTGATGCGCTCCGCCAGTTTCTCGACCGTCTTGGGAATTTTGCGCAGCGCCAGAGCCAGGGCCTCGATGTCCTCGCGTTCCAGGCCGGTCACGAAGGTTTTCACCAGTTCAGTGGTGATTTGTTCCCCGATTTTTTTCTCCTTGCGCCGCGAAAGCGCGAGATCGTCGAGATTTTTGGCGGGAACGGGCGCCTGGAGCATTTCGATGACCAGACGGACGCTGGCATGGGCTTCCTGGGCGGCGTCTTCCAGCAATTGGTAAAACCGGTCAGCCTTGCCGAAGAGCATTTGGAGCGAAAACATGGTGGGAACAGGGTCGTGATAATGTGTCAAAAGTCCATCCAATTTTATCACCACGGCTAATCGCCGATAACCCTTTGACGGGTTGAGCCGGCAAAATTGATTCGCTCCAGAAGCTTCGCCGTTGTAAGGTGCGCCCGATTATGGGCGTGGCCGACATCAGGCGGGAATACTCCCACGGCAGTTTGCAGCGCGTGGATTTGGACACAAATCCGGTGGCGCAATTTCAAAAGTGGTTTGCCCAGGCAGCGGCCGAATCGTCCGGCGGCCGCTGGCGCAAAATCGGCATTGCCCTGTTCAAACTCTGGCATGCCCTTCTGGGGCACTCCCCCGCCGATCCGACCGCCATGGTGCTGGCGACGGTGGATCAGGCCGGCCGGCCTTCGACCCGCACCGTCCTGCTCAAGGGCGTGGATGAGCGCGGTTTCGTCTTTTACACGAATCATGAGAGCCGGAAGAGCCGTGAGCTCGCCGAAAATCCCAACGCGGCGCTGACCTTTTACTGGGCGGATCTGGAACGTCAGGTCTGTGTGGGAGGGGCCGTGAACCGGGTCTCGCGCGAGGAAACGGAGGCGTATTTCAAGAGCCGGCCGCGCGGCAGCCGGCTGGCCGCCTGGGCGTCGAACCAATTCGACGTGATCGCCGACCGGGCCATGCTGGAACAGAAATGGAACGAAATGGCGGCGCGTTTTCCCGGCGATGTGCCGCTGCCGCCCAACTGGGGCGGATTCGTGCTGCAGCCGGACTGGATTGAGTTCTGGCAGGGCCGGCCCAGCCGGTTGCACGACCGCTTCCGCTATACGCGGCAGCAAGATGGTTCGTGGAGATTGGAGCGGATTGCGCCTTGAAGAATTTTTTTGTCTTCTTTTCCTGAGCGAAGCATGTGGGCTTGCTTCGAATTGACGGACGGGGAAAGGAGTCGCGTTTTATGGAACCCCGCTTTCCGGCTTTCTCCCCACTCATCCCGCGCCGGGAGAAAGTGTGATTGCTTTTAGAATTTGACCGACAGGGCGCTGACCAGTTTCACATCGTTATCCTTGAACCCCGGCGCGGGCCGGTTGGCATAATTGTCCTGCAAGTAAGTTTGCAGGCTGAGGTGCTTGCTGAGCGGGGTCTCCACGCCCACTTCGGCGTTGATGAGAAAAGCCCGCGGTTCGGTGAACGGCGGCAGAAACTCCACATTCTGCCAGAGGCGGGCGTGCCCGTCGAATTTGTGTTCAAAGCTCTCGGCCAGGCGCAACGTCGGATAGGTGTGGTATTCGTCGTCCAACTTTTCATACAGAATGGCCGGGCCGGCCTCACCGGCCAGCGACGTTTCCTTGTCTTTCAAAAAGTAATAGCCGGCGCCGGGACTGAACGTGAAGCGGTAGGCCACGTCGGCGATGCCATCGTGCAAGGCATCCCCGCGTGCATAGCCGTACCAACGGTTGCTGAACAGGTGATTATATTGGGCAAAGCCGTGCAGGGATTCACTGTTCTTGACGGAACTCACCTCGCCATAGACCGCATCAAGCCCCAGATTCCATTCGTCCAATGGCGTTTTTTTGTGGGTACGGAAATTGCCGGTGGCCAGCGCGCTATTGACATTGCCCGCGGTCGCGGTAAGCCCGAGGGAAACGCTGCTCTCCCAGACCGCCTTGTTGGTGGAAACATTGGTGGCCACGACCGCACCGGGCGTAACCTGGCTGGCGCTGCTTTCGGCCGCTAAAAATTCCAGGGCGTTGTTGCTTTCCACCGCCGGGTTAGCGGCGGGTACCGCGCCGGGTTGGTTGACGTCGCTGGCACGGCTGCACGGGGTCAGACCGACCAGCACCAATACAATCATAACATGTCTTTTCATCGTTCTTCTTGCCGACAATTTGAGTCGAACGAGGAACCGATCGGCAGAAGAAATAACTTAACTTCCTGCAACCTCCGAAATGATTCGGATGCGTTTATTTTATCTTAAAACCGCAAACTGGCAAGTGGTGTTCAAAAAAATTATTTTTCCGGACCGGATTCACCTGCCGCGTCTTCCTTGTCCTCGCCGATGACCGGGGCGATGGCCTGAAGCTTGTCGCCGGCATCGAGACCGACCAGTTTTACGCCCTGGGTGTTGCGGCCGGCTTCGCGGATGTCCTTCACGAACGTCCGTACCATCTGGCCTTTAACGGTGATAATCATGATTTCATCCGCGTCCCGCACGGTCAGCGCACCCACCACACTGCCGGTCTTCTCGGTCGTTTTCATGGTGATGATGCCTTTGCCGCCGCGCGATTGGACACGGTATTCCTCGAAGTCCGTCCGCTTGCCGATGCCGTTTTCGCCGGCGACCAGCAGTTTGGCGTCCGGCACGACCACGGCCAGCGCGACCACCTCGTCGCCTTTGGACAAATTGATGCCGCGCACGCCCCCGGCCGGCCGGCCCATCGGGCGGGCATCCTCTTCGTTGAACCGGATGCTCATGCCGTCGCGGGTAATCAGCACCACCTCGTTCTGGCCGGTTGTCAGTTTCACGTCAATCAACACATCGCCCGGATCAATGCCAATGGCGATGATGCCGCCTTTGCGGACGTTGGCGAAATCGGCCAGCGCGGTCTTCTTGACCGTGCCCAGTTTGGTGGCCAGGAACACGAACCCCGGCTGTTCCCACGTCGCGTCTTCCTTGTTGGGGTTCGTCCGGGAAAGCACGCGGATGAGCGCAGCGATGGTCTCGCCGGCCTTCAGTTCGAGCAGATTGGCAATGCTCCGGCCTTTGGCGGCCCGGCCCATGTCGGGAATTTCGTGCACGCGCTCGACATACACGCGCCCGGTGTTCGTGAAGAACATCAGGTAATCGTGCGTGCTGGCGGTAAACAGGTGCTCGATGAAATCCTTGTCTTCATCGGTTGCGCCTTCCCGGGTCGTCATGCCGATAACGCCCTTGCCGCCGCGGCGCTGCGCGCGGTACGAGCTGATGTTCGTGCGTTTGATGAGGCCGTTGTGCGTGAGGGTGATGATGACGCCTTCGTTCGCAATCAGGTCTTCGATGTTGATTTCACCTTCATCGGGCACCAGGGCGGTGAGGCGCGGCGTGGCGTATTTTTCCTTGATGGCCTGCAACTCGGCTTTGATGATGGCCAGCACGCGCGCTTCCTTGGCGAGGATGTCCAGCAAATCCTTGATGCGCGCGAGCAGTTCCTTGTACTCGGTCTCGACCTTGTCAATTTCCAGACCGGTCAGTTGATACAATCGCAGTTCCAGAATCGCATCCACCTGCCGTTCGGTCAGCGCGTAGCGGCCTTTGGTCAGGCGCACCTCGCTGCGGATCAAGATGCCCCAACGCTCGACCTGTTGCTGCGTCCACTCGAACGCGAGCAGCTTGATGCGGGCTTCGTCCCGGTTCTTACTGCCGCGGATGATGCGGATGAATTCGTCCAGGTTGGCCAGCGCACAAAGATAGCCTTCGAGGATTTCTGCGCGTTCCTCGGCCTTCTGCAACTGGAAGCGCGTGCGGCGCAACACCACTTCGCGCCGGTGCTCGATGTAGCAATTGATGAGTTCCTTCAGGCCGAGCGTCTTGGGCCGGCCGTGGTCAATCGCCAGCATGTTGACGGCAAAACTCGTTTCCAGCGCCGTCTGCTTGTAAAGGTTGTTGATGACGACCTTGGCGATGGCATCGCGCTTGAGTTCAACGACGACGCGCGTGTTTTCGTCCGATTCATCGCGGATGGCGGTGATGTCGGTGAACCCCTGTTCCTTCTCATTGACCAGCTCGGCGATGCGCTCGACGAGCACCGCGCGATTCACGTTGTACGGAATCTCCGTGATGATGATATGTTCGCGTCCGCCCTTGAGTTGTTCCACGCCGACTTTGCCGCGGACCTTGACGCTGCCGCGACCGGTGGTGAAATATTCCTTGATGACCTCCAGGCCGCACACCATGCAACCGGTCGGGAAATCCGGGCCTTTGACAAACTTCATCAAGCCCTTGACCGAGATTTCCGGATCATCAATCTGCGCGCAGATGCCGTCCACGATTTCACCCAGGTTGTGCGGCGCAATATTTGTGGCCATGCCGACGGCGATGCCGGTGCCGCCATTGACGAGCAGGTTCGGAAACGCGGCGGGGAAAACCACCGGCTCGGTGCGGGTCTCGTCGTAATTGGGGACGAAATCCACCGTGTCCTGGTCCATGTCCTCCATCAGCGCGGCGCCGAGGTGCGTCATGCGCGCCTCGGTATAACGCATGGCGGCCGGCGGATCACCTTCCACGGAGCCGAAGTTGCCCTGGCCGTCCACGAGCCGTTCGCGCATCGCCCACGGCTGCGCCATGTGGACCAGCGTCGGATATATCACCGCTTCGCCGTGCGGATGGTAATTGCCGCTGGTATCGCCGCAGATTTTGGCGCACTTGCGGTGCTGGCGGTTCGGAAACAGCGAAAGGTCGTGCATCGCCAGCAAAATGCGGCGTTGGGACGGTTTCAGGCCGTCGCGCGCGTCGGGCAGGGCGCGCGAAATGATCACGGACATCGAGTAATCCAGAAAAGAGTTCTTGATCTCCTCGGCCACATTGACCTTGGCGATTTTTTCACCCGCGGCGAACAACGGCGTGTTGGCCACCGGCAAGTCATTTGAGTCTTTTTTCTCCGCCATAAAATTGTTTGACCGGAATCAGATGTCCAGATTGCGCACGTTCAACGCATTATCCTCGATAAACTGGCGACGCGGTTCCACCTCCTCGCCCATGAGCTTGGTGAACATTTCCTCGGCCTCGACGGCATCGGTGAGATCCACGCGCAGCAATTTCCGCCGCATCGGGTCCATCGTCGTTTCAAACAGTTCCTTCGCGTTCATTTCGCCGAGGCCTTTGAAACGTTTGATGGACAGGCCGCGCCGGCCGATTTCCTTGACCGCCGTGAGAATTTCCGGGATGGAGAACAGCGGTTTGACGGTTTCCCGGTCCCCTTCGCCCTCGCAGATTTCAAACAGCGGTTTGTCCTGTCCGGCGTAGTGTTCGACGCTGAAACCTTTCTTGTCGAGCTTCGCCAGCAGCTCCACAATGGCCTTGCTTTCGTGCAGCTCCACGTGCCGCGCCCGGCGCGTCGAACCGTTCTTCGCTTTTTCGGTAAACGAAGTCGTGTCGCCTTCCTCTTCGCCGCCGAATAGTTTCAAATCCGCGTTTTTCGCGCCGAATTGCGCGAGTTCGTCCTCGGTGTGAAAGTAGTGCACCGTTTCATCGTTGCCTTCACGCACCTTGACCAGGTGTTTCGGCAGGTCGCCGGTCTTTTTCTGGCGATGTTCGACATATTCCGCGAAGTCGCCGCCATGGCGCTTCAAAGCGTTGGCGTATTTGTCGAGTGACTCGAGCAATTCCAGAATTTCCGCCAGTTGCTTTTGGGAAAGTTCCTTTTTGTCGGAAAGGTTCTTCAGCCGCACTTCCTCGGTGCCCAGTTCAATCAAAATCTTGTTCAGCTTCGCGTCGTCTTCGACGTAGTCAACGCGTTTCTTGCGGGCGATCTGGTACAGCGGCGGCTGCGCGATGTAAACGAAGCCCTGTCTGACCAGCGCCGGCATCTGCCGGTAGAAAAACGTCAGTAACAGCGTGCGGATGTGCGAGCCGTCCACGTCGGCATCGGTCATGATAATCACCTTATGATAGCGGAGCTTTTCGAGGTTGAACGCACCTTCGCCTTCGCCGTCGCCGATGCCCGTGCCCACGGCGGTAATCATCGTGCGGATTTCGTTGTTCTGCAGCACCTTGTCCAGGCGCGCCTTCTCGACGTTGATGAGCTTGCCGCGGATCGGCAGGATCGCTTGGAACTTCCGGTCGCGGCCCTGCTTGGCCGAGCCGCCGGCGGAATCACCCTCGACGATGAACAGCTCGGTGTTCGCGGGGTCGCGGTCCGAGCAATCGGCCAGTTTGCCGGGCAAACCGCCGCCGGTGAGCGCGCCTTTGCGGACCGTCTCGCGCGCCTTGCGGGCGGCCTCGCGCGCCCGGGCGGCCAGCAACCCCTTCTCGATGATTTTCTTGGCGACGCCCGGGTTCGCATCAAAATGCGTCATCAGCCCGTCATAAACGACCGACGAAACGATGCCGTCAATTTCCGTGTTTACCAGCTTCACCTTCGTCTGCGACTCGAACCGCGGGTTCGGCAGTTTCACGCTCAACACGCAGACGAGGCCTTCCCGCACATCATCCCCGGAAATCGTCGGGTCCTTTTCCTTCAGCAACTCGTTCTGTTTGGCGTATTGGTTGATGGCGCGGGTCAGCGCCGAGCGAAAGCCGGTCAGATGTGTGCCGCCATCCGTGTTGGAGATGGAGTTGGCAAAGCAGAGAATCTGGTCGCTGTAGCTGTCGGTATATTGCAGCACGCAATCCACAAACACGTCCTCATCCTTGCCGTCAATTTTGCTGGGTCGTTTGCCCCCGATCACAATGGGCTTGGGATGCAACGGTTGCTTGCTGCGGCCCAGCTGGCGGACGAACTGCTCGATGCCGTCGCGGTAAAAAAACGTTTCGGTCTTCTCGTCGCGCTCGTCCTTCAACACGATCTCGATGCCCGGATTCAAAAACGCCAGTTCGCGCAGGCGGTTCGCCAGGATGTCGAACTTGAACTCGGTCGTGATGGTGAAAATCGTCGGGTCGGGTTTGAACGTGATCAGCGTCCCGGTTTTCTTGGATGTGCCGATGACTTCGAGTTTCTGGGTCGTCTTGCCGCGCTCAAATTCCATCGAATAAACCTTTTCATCGCGCGAGACCTCGACCTTGAACCAGTCGGAAAGCGCGTTGACGCATTTGGCGCCGACGCCGTGCAAACCGCCGGAATATTTGTAGGCGCCCTGGCCGAATTTTCCGCCGGCGTGCAGGTTCGTCAGCACGAGTTCGACGGCGGGCATCTTGAATTTGGGATGCATGTCCACCGGGATGCCGCGCCCGTCGTCGCGGATGGACACCGAGCCGTCCACGTGGATCGTCACCTCAATCTTGTTGCAGTAGCCGGCCAGGTGTTCGTCAATCGAGTTGTCGAGCACCTCGAACACGCTGTGGTGCAGGCCGCGTTCATCGGGGTCGCCGATATACATGCCGGGCCGCTTCCGCACCGCCTCCAAACCTTCCAGTTTGTCGATTTTCGATGCGTCATACTTCTCCGTCGCACCGGTTGCCGGCTTGTTTTCCGGCTCTAATACTTCAGCTTTTTTCGACATAAATAAATTCAGAAAGCTCGATTACGAGCACCCAATTTCAGGAGCAAAAATTGTATAAAAATTGCCATTTTCGCACAATGATAAATTGCGGAATTTTCCGGCAAAAAATACCATTAGTTGGGCAGGTGTTTGCCTGCCAACCGGATATGTTGTGGTTGTTAAAACCCCATGGAAACCGCGTTTTTCAGGCCGGGAAAAGCCTGGAACGGTTGCGTGGTGGTCGCGTGTTTGAGCATTAAAACTTCCGCTTTCCAGTCGCGCTGCGGCGTTTTATTCTGCGCTCGTGACTCTTCGCCGCGACCAACTCTTCGCGCCACTGAAACAAGTCTTCGGCTTCAGTTCTTTTCGCCCGTTGCAGGAGGAAATCATCCGCGACTCGCTCGCGGGCCGGGACGTTTTCGCCGTGCTGCCGACCGGCGGCGGCAAATCCCTCTGCTTCCAGCTCCCCGCCCTGCTGCGGCCGGGACTTACGGTGGTGGTCTCGCCGCTCATCGCACTGATGAAGGACCAGGTGGATGCACTGCGGGCGGCAGGCGTGGCGGTAACGTTCTTGAATTCATCCCTGGCCGCCGGCGAGTCGCGTCCGCGTTTGCGCGGATTGCACCACGGCGAATTCCGGCTGCTCTATGTCGCGCCGGAGCGGTTGATGTTATCCGGCTTTCTCGAAGATTTGAAAAAATGGAACGTCGGCCTGTTCGCCATTGACGAGGCTCATTGCATCAGCGAATGGGGACACGATTTCCGTCCCGAATACCGGCAGCTTTCGGCCGTGCGCGACCTGTTTCCCGCGGTGCCGATGATGGCGCTCACCGCCACGGCCACCGAACGCGTGCGCGACGACATTGTCCGGCAATTGCACCTGAAAGATCCCGCGCGCTACGTCGCCAGTTTCAACCGCCCGAATTTGACTTACCGCGTGGCGGCGAAATCGGGGGCTTATGAGCAAATTCTTTCGTTCGTGCGGGCAAGGTCAAAGGAAAGCGGCATCATTTATGTTCAAGCGCGCAAAACGGCGGAGAGCATGGCCGCCAAACTTTCCGCCGATGGCGTGAAGGCGCTGCCGTATCACGCCGGCATGAACCCCAAAGACCGGACGAAGAATCAGGAGGCATTTCTCCATGACGAGGCGCGGGTGATTTGCGCGACCATCGCGTTTGGCATGGGCATCAACAAGCCGAACGTCCGCTTCGTGATCCACTACGACCTGCCGAAGAACATCGAAGGTTACTACCAGGAGACCGGCCGCGCCGGCCGCGACGGGCTGCCCGCCGAATGCCTGCTGCTGTTCAGCCCAGGCGACCGCGTAAAGCAGATGCGGTTCATTGATGAAAAGCCAAATCCGCAGGAACGAGAAATCGCCCGCGCCCAACTGGAGAAGATGATTCATTACGCCGAAATTGCCACGTGCCGCCGCGAATTTCTGCTGGGCTATTTCGGAGAAAAATTTACAATCGACGATGCCGGACAAGGTAGGGCGCGTCACTCCGTGCGCGCCGACCTTGCGACGTTGGACAACGGCACGCACGGGGTGGCGCGCCCTACCGGGCTCGTGAACTGTGCCGGCTGCGACAACTGCCTCGCGCCGCGCGCGACCTGGGACGGCACACTGGCCGCGCAGAAGTTTCTCTCGTGCGTCTATCGCATCCGCGAGAAAAGCCGGTTTGGCGTCGGCATCCAGCACGTCGTCGAGGTGCTCTGCGGTGCGGAAACGGACAAAGTCCGCAAATTCGGCCATCACACGCTGTCCACTTACGACATCGGCAGTGAGCACACGCGCGCCGAGTGGGGTGCCATTGGCCGTGAATTGGTGCGGCTCGGCCTGCTGCACCAAAATGCGGAGAAGTTCAACATCGTCGAGTTGACCGATGCGGGCCGCACGGCGCTCAGATCGCGGCAGACTATCACGCTGACGAGGCCCGTCGCGCCGACTGAGCCGGCCAAACATCGTGCCGGAGAAATCGCCTGTGACGAGGTGCTGTTTGAAAAACTGCGCGCGCTCCGCAAACAACTCGCCGACCAACGTGCCGTGCCGCCCTACATCATTTTCTCCGACGTGTCGTTGCGGCAGATGGCGCGGTATTATCCGGCGAATAAAAAGGATTTTTCCCGCATCAGTGGCGTGGGTGAAAGGAAATTGGGCGAATTCGGCGAACTTTTCCTGCGCGAAATTGCGGCGCATGTGCAAATGAACCCGCGCCAGATCTTCGCAGACGATTCGTTTGGTAGTGGCACAGGCGTCCCGCCTGTTCGAACGGGCAAGATGCCCATGCCACAACGTTCACGGTTGACGGACACCGTGCGCGAGACGCTGCTCTTTTTCCGACAAGGCAAAACCATTCCGGAAATCGCGGAAATTCGCGGATTCAAAGACGGCACGATTTACACTCATCTCGAAGAAGCCATGCTCGCGGGTGAATTGATTGACGTGAACACATTGGTTCCCGCCAAGGCGCAGCACGAAATTGCAGCTGCCTTCAGGAAATACGGCTTTGGCAATCTCGCTGGCGCCGTGGAATCGTTCGGTGGCAAATATGGCTACGGTGAATGTCGGATTGTCCGCGCCGCGCTGCAAAAAACGTAGCGCAGATTGTTAATCTGCTGTGTCGCCGAATGGTATTCGGCGGCGCGTTGATGTTTCAAGACCAGCGGATTGCCAATCCGCGACCAGCCCCGAAAGTTTTCGGGGTACACAGACTGACAGTCTACGCTACGAAGACGGCCTCAAAGTGTACCGCGGACGTTTCGCCTGTCCAAATCAACTCGCTTTTTCCAGGCGCGAACCCTATTGTCCCTTCATGGTTTAGACTGAATCTGTGAGCGAACCATCAAACAAGAGTCAATTGGCTGGCGCGGCTGAATTGCCCGCGCCTCCTGACCAATTTGTCCGCCGTCATGTCGGGCCAAACGCCGCCGAAACGCGCGAAATGCTCGCGCTGCTCGGATTCAAAGAGCTTGATGAATTGATGGCCGCTGCCATTCCTGCGAAAATCCGGCTGGAAAAAAGATTAGGTCTTCCGACCGCGCGCACCGAATTTGACGCGCTGGCCGGGCTAAGGAAAGTCGCCGGGGAAAACCAGGTATTCCGGTCCTACATCGGCATGGGCTATTGCGATTGCATCACGCCCGCCGTTATCCAGCGCAATGTTCTGGAAAATCCCGGCTGGTACACGCAATACACGCCGTACCAGGCCGAGATTTCCCAGGGCCGCCTCGAAGCGCTCCTGAATTTTCAGACGATGGTCACCGATTTGACGGCGCTCGATATCGCCAATGCGTCGTTGCTCGACGAAGCCACCGCTTGCGCCGAGGCCATGACCATGTGCCACCGGCTCAAGGATGATCGGAACACCTTTTTTGTCTCCGAAACCTGCCATCCGCAAAACATCGAAGTCGTCCGAACCCGCGCGAAAGCACTGGGCATCGAAGTCGTCGTCGGCAGCCGTGAAAATTTTCAGTTCACCGAAAAGGTTTTCGGCGCGCTGGTGCAATATCCCGACACGTTCGGCGCGATTCATGATTACTCTGCCTTTGCGAAAAAAGCTCACGCGGCCGGCGCGCTGGTGACCGTGGCCACGGATTTACTGGCGCTGACGCTCATCAAACCACCGGGCGAATTCGGTGCAGACATCGCCGTGGGCAGCGCGCAGCGATTTGGAGTGCCATTGGGCTATGGCGGGCCGCACGCGGCGTTCTTTGCCACGCGCGACGAATTCAAGCGCCAGATGCCGGGCCGCCTCGTCGGCGTCTCGAAAGATACTCGCGGTAAACCGGCGTTGCGCCTGGCGCTCGGCACGCGCGAGCAACATATCCGCCGCGAAAAGGCCACCAGCAACATCTGCACCGCCCAGGCGTTGCTGGCGAACATGGCTTCGATGTATGCCGTTTATCATGGGCCGGACGGGTTGAGGAAAATCGCGCAGCGAGTCCATGCATTGACTGAAATTCTTGCCGCCGGTCTGGAGAAAGTCGGTTTTACCGTTTCTTCGGAATCACGTTTCGACACATTACGGGTTGATCTTGGCGACACGCTTGCCGCCGGCATTTTGAGAATCGCTGAAGTGCACCAGATGAATTTCCGTGTCGTTGATGCAAAAACCCTCGGCATCTCCCTCGACGAGACCACGAATGAATCTGATGTCGCCGAGATCTGGCAGGTTTTTAACGGAGACAAGCCCGCGTCGTTCACCTTCGACGACGTAGCGCAGGCTTCTCAGCCTGCGGGTTCTGGCGGCATCCTTGCCGCCAGTTCCGGGGATTCCGGGCGGGGATGCCCGGAAAACAAGCGGGCAGGGATGCCTGCTCTACATGCCCGCACCTCGCCCTTTTTGACCCACCCTGTCTTCAACCGCTATCACAGCGAGACCGAAATGCTCCGCTACCTCAAGCGGCTCGAATCGCGCGACCTGTCGCTCACCGCTTCAATGATCCCGCTCGGTTCCTGCACCATGAAACTGAACGCGGCGGCAGAAATGTTCCCCATTTCCTGGCCGGAATTCGCGAAGATTCATCCGTTCGCGCCATTGAAGCAGACACGCGGTTATCAGACGCTCTTTCAGCAACTCGAAGACTGGCTCGCGGAAATTACCGGTTTTGCGGGTATTTCGTTGCAGCCGAATGCCGGCGCCCAGGGTGAATACACCGGCCTGCTCGTCATCAGCGCCTGGCACGACTCGCGCAATGAGCCCCACCGGAAGGTGTGTCTGATTCCGACCTCTGCGCATGGCACTAATCCGGCCAGTGCCGTCATGGCCGGTTTTAAAGTGGTTGCCGTTGCGTGCGACCAGGACGGCAACATTGACGTGGCCGACCTCCGGGCCAAGGCCGAGGCGCACAAGCAAGACATTGCCTGCCTGATGGTTACGTATCCGTCCACGCACGGCGTTTTTGAGTCATCCATCAAGGACATTTGCGAAATTATTCACGCCAACGGCGGACAGGTCTATATGGACGGCGCGAACATGAACGCGCAGGTCGGCCTCTGCCGGCCGGCGGACATCGGTGCGGACGTGTGCCATTTGAATCTGCACAAAACGTTTTGCATCCCGCATGGCGGCGGCGGGCCGGGCGTCGGACCGATTGGCGTGGCGGAACATCTGGTTGAATTTTTGCCCGGCCATCCGGTGGTGAATCTGGGCGGTGAAAATCCGATCGGCCCCGTGGCCGCCGCGCCGTGGGGCAGTGCGGGCATCCTGCCGATTTCCTGGATGTACATCGCCATGATGGGCGCCGATGGCCTGACCGAAGCGACGAAGTTCGCCATCCTTAATGCGAATTACATTTCCAAGCGGCTGGAGAAATATTTCCCGACATTATACCGCAGCAACGGCCTGGTCGCGCACGAATGCATTCTGGATTTGCGCGGGTTCCACAGCGTCACTGCCGAAGACGTGGCGAAGCGGTTGATGGACTACGGATTTCACGCCCCGACGTTGTCGTGGCCGGTGGCCGGCACGCTGATGGTGGAGCCGACCGAAAGCGAGTCGAAATACGAACTCGACCGATTCTGTGACGCAATGATTGCCATTCACGCGGAGATGACCGCCGTGGAAAGTGGTTCAGCCGACGCAAAAATCAATCTGCTCAAGAACGCCCCGCACACGGCGGACATGGTGGCGGCAGACAATTGGAACCGTCCTTACCCGCGCGAACAGGCGGCGTTCCCGGTGCCGGGTCTGCGCGACTACAAGTTCTGGCCCGCGGTCGGCCGCATTGACAACGTCTATGGCGACCGCAATCCCATCTGCACCTGCACGGGGATGGAGAATTATACGAGTTGAAGCGGGCCGATGAAACTGCCAGCCGACAGTGAAATTGCCCGCGAGAAGATCACACGATACCTCCTGACGCTCCGAACTGAGGACGACAAATCGCGCTTTATGGCGTTGGCTGGCTACACCCTTGCTCATGCGGACCGATTGCTTGAAGATTTGCGCGGTTTGCTGGCCAATGAGGCCGAATTCGTCCAATCTACTGAATACGGTGACAAATACCGGATATGTGGCACATTAACTGGGCCGAATGGCCGGAAGCTTCGTGTGGTAAGCATTTGGATGATTGAGGAAGCAACTGGTCGTACAAAATTTGTGACGCTTTATCCTGATAAAACATGAAATTTGAGATGTTCAGCCGAGTCGCACTAAAGACGGACGTGCCCGGGCATGACCTCCGCCGTGGCGATGTGGCGACCATTGTGGAATACCATCAGGGCCGGCCCGGACAAGAGCCCGGCTACAGTCTTGAAGTGTTCAATGCGGTAGGTGAAACGGTTGCCGTCATCACGCTGCGCGAATCTCAAATCGGTCCGCTTTCCGCCACAGAAATTCTTCACGTCCGGCCGCTCGCAGTGGCTTGAAACGAAGTTTAGCCCGACTTTCGCAGATTTCTGGTGATTTGGATTTTTTTTTGAAACGCCTGTGGCGATTTGCTGGGATTTTGCGTGAGCAGACGGCTCTGAGGCGTGTGGGAAGACCCAGTCCGTAGACAACCTGTGCGCTGGGTGTCAGACTGGCGGCATGTATTTGAAGGAGCACGAGCGACTCAAAGACGGCAAGCGTCACGTTTACGATAGTCTCACCGAAAGCCTTCGCGTCAGCCGCAAACGCGTGGTACAACGCACTGTGCTGCATCTGGGGGAACTGAACACGACTCAGGTGGAACGGTGGCAGCGCACCATCGAGGCGGTGCACGAGGATGGTCAGCGCCGGCAGTTGCGCCTGTTCACCGACCGCGAAGGGCAAGTGCCGGTGGCCGCTGAAGATGTTGCCGAGGTGATGCTTTCGAGCCTGGTGGTGCGTCAGCCACGGCGCTTTGGGGATTGCTGGATTGGCTGCAAGCTGTGGGAAGAGCTGGGGTTGCGCGCGTTTTGGGAAGATAGCTTGGGCGAGCAGCGCGGAGAGGTGCCGTGGGCCAAGGTGGTGGAACTGCTGGTCATCAACCGGCTGTGTGATCCGCGCAGTGAGTTGTTCATCCACGAAAAATAGTTTCCTCAAACCGCGATGGACCTGTTGCTGGATTGCGACGCGGCCGTGGCGGAGAAAGATCGGCTCTATCGGGCACTGGACCGGATGGTGAGGCACAAGGATGCGTTGGAACAGCATTTGGCCGACAAGTGGCGGGATTTGTTTGGCGCCAGTTTCGACGTGCTGCTTTACGATCTGACCGGCACGTACTTTGAAGGCGGCGCCCAAGAGGTGGACAAGGCGGCGCGGGGCTATTCGCGAGACCACCGGCCGGATTGCCCGCAACTGGTGATAGCGATCGTGGTGACGCCCGAAGGCTTTCCCTCGACCTACGAAGTCTTTGACGGGGACCGGGCGGATGTCACGACCTTGGAAGTAATCCTCGATCAAGTGGAAGCCCAGCATGGTCGGGCGCGGCGGATCTGGGTTTTCGATCGGGGCATAGTCAGTGAGTCCAACCTGCAGAGATTGCGGGAGCGAGGCGGGCAATATGTCGTGGGCACACCACGACACCGATTGCAGGCGTATGAGCAGGAGTTGCTGGAAGGCTCCTGGCAGCAGATCAACCCGTTCGTACAGGTTCAGTTGCTCGAACAGGATCAGGAAACGTATGTCCTGGCGCGCAGCGTGGATCGGGCCAAGAAGGAACAAGCCATGCGCTGGCGTCAGATTCGGGGATTAATGCGGGATCTGGTGAGACTGCGCCGCTCGATTGGCAAAGGCACGCTGGTGGATCCGGACCAGGTCTTGATGCGCCTTGGACGATTATCCGAACGCTGGCCGCGGGCCTGGCAGTATGTGAGCGCCCAGTGGAAAGGAAGCAAACTGAGCTGGCAGTGGGATCGGCACGCGTTGCGTCTGGCGCAGCACCGGGACGGAGCGTATTTGCTGCGGACCAATCTGAGCGATCGCAGCCCGGAGACCTTGTGGCGGATGTATGTGCAACTGACGGAAGTCGAAGCGGTGTTTCGGGCGTTGAAAAGCGAATTGGCTATTCGGCCGATCTGGCACTGGGTGGGACCGCGAGTCCAAGCGCACCTGATGGTGGCGTTTCTGGGGTACTGCCTGTGGGTCTGTTTGAAACAGAAGCTCAAGGCGGCGGCTCCAAGCTTGAGTCCGTGGCAGTTGCTCGACCAGTTCAAGCGCATCGTCCAAGTGGAGGTGTGGTTCAAGCTGAAGGCCGGCGGAGCGATCTGCCTGCCCCGAATCACCCAACCCGAGCCAGCCCAGGCGATGCTGTTGCACCAAATGAACTGGTCCTTGCCCGAACAGCCGCCGCCTCGAATCTACAGGGATCAGGTTCCAGATGTGTGGCCGACCTGAAGGGTGTGCCCTTGTATTTGCTATGGAAACCTATCTTCCCATGACAAATCTGCGAAAGTCGGGTTAGGACTCGTGTAACTCGTCCCCCCGCGAATCCGTGTTCATCTGTGTCCATCCGTGGTTAATTGTTTCACGCGCCGTGGCGTGAGCGGAGTTCGGCCTGGATGGCAGCCAATTCCGTGCGCGGTTTGTCGTCGACATGGTCGAGCCGGTCGGCACGGCGATACCAATAGCGGCTGTTGGCTAGGTCGCCCTCGAATTTGTGCAGCACCGCGTGAATCCACGCCGCGGTGGCGTCATCTTCGTATTGCTGGACCAGCTCGTGCGCGGCGGCCCATTTGCCGGCCAGAGCCAGTTCAGTCGCCTGAAGCAAATCATCGTTCAGCGCGCTCATTCTCAATCATTTAATCCCTTTCCATCGAAAATCAGATCCATGCATTTTTCAATCCTTGACTCCCGGGTTTCGGATTGTTTGGCTGCAGAAAAGTAAAGGAGGTATCCTCTTTGCCGTCCCGGTGTCAGTGCTGCAAAAGCAGCTTTCAAGGCAGGGATTTTATTTAATTTATTTTGAAATTCTTCAGGAATTTTGAATTCCGATGTTTTTTTAAACTTCACTTTCAAACCGGCTTTTTCCGCTTCAATGGCTTCCTGAATATAGGCTTTCAAGACGGATTTCATCTTCACTATTTCTTGAACTGAGGTGAACTTGATCCAGCGCCCCGCCTGCGTGTTCTCCCCGGGTTTGGTTAGAATACCCCGGGCATCCTTTAACAAGGCGCCTTTGCAAAACATGAGCGCACAGGATTCCTTGAATGGAATGATGATAACGGTGTTGCTTTTCTGAAACGTGTAACAAGGTTTGCCCCACTTCAATTCTTCGGTCAGCCCACAGTCGAGAATGATACTTCTCAATTTCGCCATTTCTTCCTGCCACTGTTTGGCTTTCCTTAAATAGGCATCAACCCTGGGATTCTTTCGGCTCGTTGTCATAGTGTGTTAATTGTTCTTTTACCGTCTAATTGGCGCGACGGCAAGCAGGCGAATCCCTTCCCCGGCGGGGTGGAGAATGACTTTAACGCGAAGGCGCAGAGGCGCAGAGTTTTATTGGTAGAGGGCGCTGCCGCGCCGCTTTGGCGGCTGACCAGCAGGTCAGCCCTACCACCCTGAAATCAGATTTGGGACTCGTTTAACTCGTCCCTCCAAAGCCAAAGCCGGCTCGCGAGGACGCTCGCCCCATCATTTTTTCTTTCGTGTGGTTTGAGACCACGATTCGCAGTGGCGAACATCGTGATTTGGGTAATCAACATGGTGGCGGGCCTGGGAAGCCAATTTCGCGGTTGAATCAGGGATTTATTACCTCGGCTTTTTCTTTATTGAAGAACGATTTTACCCCACGACCCTCATCCGGTCTGCGGCCACCTTCTCCCATCCGAAGGGAGGAGGAAATTATTTTTGGGGACGTTTACCCAGGGTAGTCGCTGCGCTTCAACCCTGGGCTAATATATTTCGCCCTTACAGGACTTCGGTCTCCGCTTCGTGTGACCAGATTGGAACTCGTTTATCTCGACCCTCCGAATCCGTGTTCATCCGTGTGAATCCGTGGTTAAAATCCTCCGTGTCTCGGCGGTTAAACCCGGTCCAGCGCGTGCTTGAGATCGGCAATCAAATCGCGGGTGTCTTCGAGGCCCAGGGCGAGGCGCACGAGGTTGTCCACGATGCCGATGCTTTCACGGTACTCGGCCGGGTAATCGAAGAACGACATCGTGGCCATCTGGGTGACGAGGCTTTCGGAACCGCCGAGGCTCGGGGTGATGAGGAACAGTTCCAGGCGGTCAATGAAACGGCGCGTCGCCTTGCCGTCGCCTTTTACGAGAAACGTAATGACGCTGCCGTACCCGCGCATTTGCGCCCGGGCAATGCGATAATCCGGATGCGATTTCAGTCCCGGATACCAGACCCGCTGGACTTTGGGATGCGATTCCAGAAAGCGCGCCACTTCCAGGCCGGCAGCATTGTGATGGGCCATGCGCAGGCCAAAGGTCTTGAGTCCGCGCTCAAGCAGGAAGCAACTGAACGGGCCGGCCATGGACCCGACCATGCGCTGCAACTTGTTGAGTTCCTCCAACTGCTGGTGGCCGCCGAGCGTGACGCCCGCCAGGAGGTCGTTGTGCCCGGCAAGATATTTCGTCGCCGAATGAATGACCAGGTCCACGCCCAGTTCCAGCGGCCGGATGTTGTACGGTGTCGCCAGCGTGGCATCAATCATCGTCAGAATCTTGTGCCGTCGGGCCACCTTCACAACCGCCGGGATGTCCAGCACGCGCAGGTAAGGATTGGTGGGTGACTCGGTGAAAATGATGTTTGTGTTTGGGCGGATGGCTGCTTCGATGGCCGCAGCGGTCGGCGCGACGAGGCTGGTTTGGATGCCGAATTTGGTGAGCAGGTTGGTTGCGAAATCGCGCGTCTGCCGGTAGCAATCACTGGTGAAAATGATGTGGCCGTCGGGTTTCATGTAGGCCATCAAGGTCATGACCACCGCGCTCATGCCGGTGGAGAAAATGATGGCCCGCTCCGCGCCTTCGATGGCCGCCAGCTTGCGCTCGGCTTCCTGCTGGGTCGGGTTGCCGTAGCGGCCGTATTCCTGTTCACGGATGATGCGGCCTTCGCCCTTGGCTTTCATGAACTCAACCACCTCGGCCATGTTGTCGAAGCTGTAGTTCGAAGTCTGGACGATGGGCGTGGAAACAGCGTGATGCGCCTTGCGCCGGCGCGTGCGACCGTGAATGGCCAATGTAGATAAGCCGCGAGCCTGGTAGGGTCGGCGCGCTGCGCCGGCCGGACTCCGCAGCGCGGCGTCCCTACCTTTCTTGGCAGACTTACGCATTTTGTTCAACTTTCCTGGCGAGCGCCTGGTTCAGCGCCTCTTTCACCGCGTCCAGGTGCGCCGGCAGTTCAATGGGCCGGTTCGCGTAGCGGCAGGGAAAACCCAGTTCGCTCTGGTGATATTTCACCTTCATCTCGACGAATTTCAGTCCGTGCGCGGTCGAAATCACGACCACGCGCTCGGATTTATCAATCTTGCCCGCCTTGAGCAGTTTGATGAGCGCCGCGAGCGCGACGCCGGTGTGCGGACAGTTGAACATGCCGGTGCGATCACCCAACGCCGCGGCGTCGGCTAATTCCTCCTCGGTGGCCTGTTCGACAATGCCGTCAAATTGTTTCAGCGTGCGGACGGCCTTTTGGTAGCTGACCGGGTTGCCGATTTGAATCGCGCTGGCGAGGGTTTTCTGCGCCTGGATCGGTTCGAAGTCCTCGAAGTTGCGCTGGTAAGCGCGGTAAAGCGGGTTGGCGCGCTCGGCCTGGGCCACGACGATGCGCGGCAGTTTCTCGATCAGGCCGAGGTCCTTCATCATCATCAATCCTTTGCCGAGGGCGGACACGTTGCCCAGATTGCCGCCGGGAATGACGATGATGTCCGGCGATTCCCAATCGAATTGCTGGACGATTTCGATGCCGACGGTTTTCTGGCCTTCCACCCGCAGCGAATTCATCGAGTTGGCCAGATACAGCGTTTCGTCCCTGGTCACTTCCTGCACCAACCGCATGCAGCCATCGAAGTCGGTGTCCAGGTACAGGACCAGCGCGCCGTTGGCGATGGGTTGCACGAGTTGGGCCATGGAAATTTTGCCGCGCGGCAGCAGCACGATGGATTGGATGCCGGCGGCGGCGCAATACGTCGCCAGCGCGGCCGACGTGTCGCCCGTGGACGCGCACACGACGGCCTTGATGGGCGCCCCTTCGGAAATCATTTGTTTGACCTGGGACACCAGCACCGTCATGCCGAGGTCTTTGAACGAGCCGCTGTGCGTGTTGCCGCACAGTTTGATCCAGAGATCGTCCACGCCGATCAATTTCCCGAAACGCTCGGCCCAGAACAGGTTGGTGCTGCCTTCGTACAGCGAAACGATGTTCTCGTTGTTGATTTCCGGCAAAATCCATTCCTTCTTGCCCCAGACCCCGGAGCCGTAGGGCCACAGATTGCTTTTGTACCGGTCCTCGAACAGTTTCATCCAGCCCTGGGCGTCGCGGCGGGCGAGCGCCTTTTGGTCATGCTGCACCTCCAGCAGCGAACCGCATTGGGTGCAGTGATAGACGATGGAATTCAGCGGATAAGTGGCTCCGCATTGCGGGTTAATGCATTGAAACCAGGCTCGATATGACATCGTTCAATTAGGTTTCCTTTTTGCCGGTTTGAACCACGCCGTATTGGCGAAAAACCGAGTGCAAAAAGGCGTCAGTATGATTCAAAATGTTCTCTGTCGTGGCAATACAATTAATGAATTCTTAACCACGGATGAACACGAATAAACACAGATGCACCGACTAGCTTGCGCTGAAGGCGCAATGGAAATTAGCCCGGCGTTGACGCGTAGCGGCTACGCCGGGTCATCGTCCCACAAAATAAATTCCTTCTCCCATCCGATGGGAGAAGGTGGCCGGAGGCCGGATGAGGGCCGCCCGGAAAATAAATATCTGCTGGGAGAGGTACGGGAGAAGAGTCGAAGGCAAAAAGGAAATTAATCCCAACCGATAATTCTTTCCCTTTGTTCGCTATGAAGACATGCGTCACGTTGGGAAATTGCCCGTTTTAATCCTATCTCGCCGATTTGCTGTAAATCTGGGTCACCTGTGTTCTTTAGTTTTTCAAAACGATCAACCCATTGTTGGTAATAATTTGACATGTCACCGGACCAACTAAATCCATCACCATCCACCGCGTTTACGAGATCGTGATACTTGTAACCTTTTGAAGCGCAGCCTTGGCAAATGCAGCCCATCTCTCCAGTCAAGTCGCCTGCGTTAAGAACGCTAGTCACAAATGGGGTAAGCGCCGCTCGCTTGATGTCCGCCGAAACGTCTTCACAGTGTTCTAATACCCAAACGCAATTTCTGGCATCAAGCCAAGCCAAACTGATCCACAATACCTCGCCCTCCTGTTTCGCTGCGCAACCAAGAAAGGAGGCCGAGAATCATCCCAAGTCCTGAAACGGGATCAATCATGATAAAGCCTTTCGGACGATGAGGTCATTCTGTATGAGAATTCGTTTTTCGCAAAATACAAAACACCTTTTCGACTCCCCACCCCAGCCCTCTCCTCGTTTGGCGAGGAGAGGGAGAATTATTTTTTGGGGACGTTTACCCAGGGTAGTTGCTGCGCTTCAACCCTGGGCTAATATCTGTAGCCCCGTTGGGGCAATTCGTGCAATGGACTCGTTCACGCCCACTCGCTCGACCCTGCGGGCCTTCGGCTCTGCCAAATTCCTTTTGCCGTTTCCCAAACGGCTCAAGTCGTGTGGTTCGTGTCTTTCGCGGTTAAATATTTGGGACTCGTGTAACTCGTCCCTCCGAATCCGTGTTTATCTGTGTAAATCTGTGGCTAAAATCCGGGTTGAAATAGCGGTCATGAAGGCGCACATTACGGTTGCGTATGAATTACCAGAACATCATTACCCTTGAACCGGGCAAGCGCGGCGGACGACCCTGTATCCGGGGGATGCGGATCGCCGT
>DASZAB010000075.1:0-6306 GCA_035945675.1 Verrucomicrobiia bacterium
GCCGGCCGATTTATACAAATCCGCCTTGGCAGTCGCATAGGTGGGGTTGGCGAATGGAATAATACCCAGAAGCCGAAATCCGTAGCTCTTACCCATGGCCCCGGGTTTGATGACCCGGTAGTTCTTCTGGTTCAAGGAAACGTCCGTTCCGGTGGTTTGTCCCTTGAAACTGCCGGTGGACGAACATCCCACGGCAAGGCACAGGAGCACCGCGCTTGCCGCCAGGTATGCCGGCCATTTGGAGAGAGCTGCCAGATGTTTCATATTTCCAACCTTTCTTTCTGATTTTCTGATTCGGTTAATCGGATGTTGCATTTCTTCGCTATCCACCCGCACGCACCGATATTAAGCCCAAGTGAATCGTCCTGGCAAGCGTTGAAGTAAGACTAATCCGCCTGGGGCAGGAATGGTTCGCCGAGCCGTCTGGCGGAGGTTGTTTGGCAGTAGCACTCCCGCAGAACGGGATAAGTCTGCTCATTCTTCCCGGCCAAAGTCAGAGCCGACTGACGTCGGCTGCTACATACCTTTGCTTCACTTTGTCAGATAATACTTGTGCGCGTATTCCTTCACCATGCGGTCGGTGGTGAATTGCGGCACGAGCGTGACCATGGCGCGGCGGATGCGTTGAATCCATTGGCGCGGGATGCCCTGTTCGTCACGGTCGAAAAACATCGGGATGACCTGTTCGGTCAGCGTCTGATAAAGGTTCGCGCTGTCCAGGCGGTCCTGTTCCTCGATGTTGTCGGGATGCGAATCATCGCCGATGGCGAACCCATTGGTTTTGTCGTAACCTTCGCGCCACCAGCCGTCGAGGATGCTGAGGTTCAAACAACCATGGCAACCCGTCTTCATGCCGCTGGTGCCGGAGGCTTCGAGCGGCCGGCGCGGGTTGTTCAGCCAGACGTCGCAGCCGGAAGCCATCTGCCGCGCGACGTGGACGTCGTAGTTTTCGACGAACACGAGGTAACCGGCCAGATCGCTGTGCTTGCTGAGGTGGATGATTTGCTGGATGAAACGTTTGCCCTCGTCGTCGCGCGGATGCGCCTTGCCGGCGAAGATGAACTGGAGGGGCCGCTTTTTGTCATGCGCGAGCTTCACGATGTTGTCGAACTGTTGGAAAATCAGCGGCGCGCGCTTGTAGGTGGCGAAACGCCGCGCGAACCCGATGGTCAACGCATCCGGATTTAACAGATGATCAAACCGGATGAAATCGCCCGACCCCAGCCGCTGGTGCTGAAGCAACAGGCGGCGGCGGACGAATTCGATCATTTCACGCCGCAATTTGTAGCGCAACGCCCAAAGTTCCTCGTCGGAGACAAAATCCGGGTCGGTCATTTTTTTCCAGAATTCGGCCGAGTTGACCGCCGCCGCCCAGTTCGAACCGAATTTATCGCGGCAGGCAGCGGCCGCATTGTCTTTACCCTCCTTTAATTTCTTTCGCCAGAACTGGCGCACCGGTCCTTTCATCCAACCCAGCAGGTGAATGCCGTTGGTAATGTGGCTGATGGGAACCTTTTCCACGGGCACATTCGGATAAAGGTCATGCCACATGTGGCGGCTGACGTCGCCATGCAACTGGCTGACGCCGTTGGCGGCATGCGACAATTTCAACGCCAGCACGGTCATGCAAAACGGCTCCTGCGCATCCTTCGGGTTCACCCGGCCCAGCGCCATGAGGTCGTCAAAGGGCACGGCCAGTTGCGTGTGGAAAAGTTGAAAGGCGTAGTCCATCAATTCCAGGTCGAAGCGGTCATGCCCGGCTTCCACCGGTGTGTGCGTGGTGAAAATGCATTGCGCCCGGGTCGCCGCGAGGGCATCGGAATAGTTTTGACCGGCGGCCATCTTCTCGCGGATTAATTCCAGCGTCAGGAAGGCCGCGTGACCTTCGTTCATGTGGAACACCGACGGGTCCACGCCGAGCTTGCGTAACAGGCGCACGCCGCCGATGCCGAGCAGAATCTCCTGCATGATGCGCATGGACCGGTCGCCGCCATAAACCCGTGCGGTCAATTCGCGAAAGTGCTGGGCATTTTCCGGCAGGTTGGTGTCGAGCAAATACACCGGCACCCGTCCGACGTTGACACGCCAGGCCCGGAACTGGACGCGATTCATGTCAATCTCGACCTGCAACATCAGGGGCTGGCCGTTCGCATCCAGCACCGGCTCCAACGGCACATTTTGCGGCTCAATCAGATTGTAGAATTCGGTCTGCCAATTATTGTTGTCCACGGCCTGCTGAAAATAACCTTCGCGGTAAAACAGGCTGATGCCGACAAAGCCGAGGCCGAGGTCGCTGGCGGATTTCGCGTGGTCGCCGGCCAGGATGCCGAGGCCGCCGGCGGAAATGGGCAACGATTCGTGAAGGCCGAACTCGGCGGAAAAATAGGCGACCGGATGCTGGAGCAGGTGCGGCGCGTTTTTGTGTCCCCAGGTGTTTTTTTCGTTCAGGTATGCCTCAAAATTCTCCAGGACCCCGCGGGCGTGGCATTCAAAATCTTCGTCTTGCAGTCGCATGCGCAGTTCGTATTCCGAGACCTCGCGCAAAACGGCGACGGCGTTGTGAAAGAGGTTCTGCCAACCACGCGGGGAAAGTTCCTGGAAGAAATCCTGCGCCTCCTGATCCCAGCTCCACCAAAGATTACGGGACAGTTTCTGCAACCCGGCAACCAGTTTGTTCAATTCCGCACCCGCGAGGGGTTTTTTCATCATAGTTTTAAAAGTTCCTTAAGCGACCGGCTCCCTGGCCAGTTGTTGGGATTGAAATTAAAGTCACGCGGCCGGTTCGGCAAATGAATTTTCCGCCGCCGTTGGTTGCTGCCTCCGACCGCGCCGTGTTTTTGGCGGCTACCGGACCGGCAACAGGATGCGCCACAGCCGGTTTTCCATTACGGCCCGACCAGAATGCGGTAGAAACGTTGTTTGTTCGTGGCGCCCGGATCGGCCAGCAGGAATGAGTTGGCTGACGGATTGTTCGTCACGTAGAGCGTAACCCAGTTGGGGCTGCTCAAGTTGGTGGACATTTCCAGCGTGTAATTCTGGTTGGAAACACCATTGAGAAGCATTTGAAACTGGCCGCCCAGGCGCGCAGGTGAGGAAATAGTCGGCTTGGGCACGACGGCGGTGACCGCAATTGAAAAGACCTTATTCGTGGTGGTCGAATAGGCATCGGCGGCTTGGACCTGGAAATAATAGGTGCCGCCGCTCGTCGGTGTGCCGGAGATGAGGCCGCTGGAATAAAGCGTCAAGCCCGGCGGCGGATTGGCCGAGCCGAGTGCCAGCGACCAGTTATAAGGCGGCTGTCCGCCCGTGGCGCCGAGTTGGGTGCTATACGGAACACCGACCGCGCCGCCGGGCAGGGAAACATTGGTGATGGCCACCGGCGGAAACGGCGGGTTATTGAGAATGGTCAGCGCCAACCCGTCTTCCTCAACGGTGTTCGAAGCCGCGTCGGTCACGACGACGTCAAAGTAAAATTTGCCGTTCATCAGGGGCGTGCCCGAAAGAACGCCATTGTTTGCCAGGCCGAGATTCGGCGGCGGAACGGAATAATTGGGAATGGACCAATTGTATGGCGGTGTCCCGCCGGCTACTTGGAACGGCTGGCTGTAGAAGATGCCGTTCGTGCCGTCCGGCAGCGAGGTCGTGACGATTTGCAGCGGTGCACTGATAAATGGCACCGTAAAATCCTGTTCAACCGTATTACTCGAAACGTTGACAAAATTGGTGCCGACACATTGATAGCCCAGGGTATTCAACTGGCCGCAGTCCAGGGTGACGCCCCAACCTCCGTTCCCGACGATGAACGAGTAATAGCCGTTGCTGTCCGTGTTGGTGGAATAAATGTTGATGCCGTTGCCGGTATAGACAGTCAGGTTGGTGACGGGCTGGTTTCCCGTATCCTTCACGTAACCGAAAATTTGTCCTGCATTCGGCGGCACGACCGTGAAATTCGCCACACCGCTGTTGTTGTCGATGATGACGTTTTGACTGTTCGGGCATTGATAATTGCCCGGGCCGATAATGCTGTCCAGGCTGCCGTTGCCGCCGGTGCAATCAACTCCGACGGTCCAGAACCCGTTGGCGACGTTCAGGGTGTAATTGCCGTTCGTGTCGGTATCCGCGTTGGCATTGTAGATGACGCCATTAATCGTCGCGGAAGCAAACATGCCAAGACCCACGAGGTTGGTGCCGTTAAACTGAACATTGCCGGTGATTTGTCTGGTCGCCAGAACGGCGGTGAAATTGACCTGCAGGGCCTGTCCCACGGCGAGATTGGTGCCGCCGTTTTGATCAAACGCCGGCTGGGAGTAGAGGTAATTGGCAGGGCTGTTATCGGAAGACACCTGCACCTGCCAGGGATCGCCGCTCCCCAGGCCGCCGACAACACCGACAAAATAATTTCCATTCGCATCCGAGTAGCCATCCTGTTCATACTCATTGTTGTTGATGTCGTATGATTGAAGATCAACTTTTGGCAGCGGATTCCCCAGATCATCCTTCACGGTGCCGTAGAACATCGCCGTGGCTTTGGGGAATGCTCCGACAATGCCGGTCGTGCCGGCGGGGACGTTGGTGCCGTTCTGGTATGCAACATAACCGTGAACAATCAGGCCACCGTCGTCGTTGCCGACGTTCCAGGTCCCGGCAGTGACCCCGATGGAGAAATCGCCATTGGTGTCGGTAAAACCGATGGCAATGAGGCCCGTTTGGGTTGCCGCGGGTTCGAAAACACCGGGCAGGCCGATGCCGAAATTGTTGGCATCCACAATCTGGCCGGAAATGCTCTGCGTTGCCGGAAGGAGACTCAAATTGGTGTTAATGGTCTGGCCGCTGCCCAGGGTGAGAATCGGCGAAGCTGAATAATCGCCGACGTAGTTATTTGCAAAAGCCATCGGCACATAGGTTCCCGGCGGTGCTTGAAGGCTGTAAGCGCCGAAATTGTTCGCCACCGTTCCCGCCACGGGCGTTCCCGGTCCGTGATTGCCGCCGCGGGGAGGAGGAAACAACAGGACCACGGCGTTGGGAACCGGGATGCCGTTGCTGACCACGCTGCCGGTGAATTCCTGCGCAAACGCGAACTGGGCGACGGTGAAGGAATTTGTGACAGGCGAAAAATGCCCGGCCGGACTGGAGAGCACGAACAGATATTTCCCGACAAAGTTCTGCACGAAATCGCCGTTCTGAAAATTCAGCGTGGCCGTGATTTGCGTTGCCGTCGTGTCATTGTCACCGGGGACATTGAGGTTTGTGACGCCGCCGATGACCATGCCCGCCTGGCCGTCGGTCAAATCAAACTGTTGCACCAGGTAATCCCCGGCATCCACGATGCCGTTGGTGTTGAGATCGAGAAATTTCTGGACCACGACGGTGTCGCCGCTGGTCAGGTTGGAAACCTGCAACGCAATCGTCCCGTTGTAGGTGTTGCTGACGGTCGAGGGAGTGATGTTGAAAGTTACTGCCGAGGCGATTTGAACAAAGCCGGCCGCCAGGGCCAGGGCAAAAAACAATTGTTGCATTAAGGTCTTCATAAAATCATTGCTTGATGGGCACCCGTGCGGAGAACAGCAGGAAATATGCCTGATGAAATGCCCGCTGAACATCGCTCGACAGCGGCATTAATGGCAATTGTCGGCCGTTTCTGGTCTGGCGGATGGCTGTCTGGCAAATCCCGGCGCTCAGATTTTCAAGCGGATGACAAACGATTCTCCTTCTTCTTGGGGAGAAGGCCGGGGTGAGGTAGGTCGTGGACCATCCGAAGGGGACGACGTGAGGGGTCTCCGATTTAATTTGAGGCTCGTGACCTCGACTCCTACAGAGATCAGAGCCGGCTCGCGACGGACGCTCGCCCCACCAAATGGCGAGCGGTGCTGTTTATCGGAGTGGCTGCAGTGCAGTTTTATCGGGCGTGATTCATGGACCGAGCACAGCGCGATAGAAGCGAAACGGATAGGAGGCGGAGTTCGGGTCCGCAAAATCGTAAAGGCCAACACTATTGGTCAGCACGGGTGTCCAGGAGGTGAGATCGGTGGAGGCTTGAATCAAGTTGGTGCGGCCGGCGATGCCGACCAGCCGGACCTGGAACTGGCCATTGCCAAGCCGGGCGGGATCGATCAGTTGCGGCCGGTCAAAGTTAATTTGCTCATTCCAGCGGGCGAAGCTGCTGGCACTTTTATCGCCCGCGCCTTTGAAGTTGCCACCGACGTACAGGTCCGAACCCATCGCCATCAGGGTTTGCACTCCGGCGGACCTTCCGCCAATGCCACTGCCCAGGGCGTACCAGTTGGTGCCGTCCCATTTGGCGATGCG
>DASZAB010000076.1:0-20265 GCA_035945675.1 Verrucomicrobiia bacterium
CGTGATATCCAGCCCATCTTCATGGGCAGTTGTTCCCGCTGCCACAACCAGCAGTCCCGGTTCGTTTATGACTGGCTGGACTATAAAACCGCCTACGCCGACCGTTGGGAAATCAAACGCCGGATCTGGGACAGTTGGAAAGGGACGTATTACAAGGAGTCCATGCCGGTGGCCAACAGTCCGGAATCACAGGCGCTCACCGAGGAGGAACGGGCAACTATCGTGAAGTGGGTGGACGACGGTGGCCTACGAGGTGTGCCGCCGCCGCCCGGCGCCGCCAAAACAAAGGCCGAGCGGATCGCGCTGGGCAAGAAGCTTTTTACTTCGATTTGCGCGGCCTGTCATCAGCCCACCGGCCGGGGGCTCCCCAACGTGTTTCCACCCCTGGCAGGGTCTGATTTCCTGAATGCCGACAAGGACCGGGCCATCCAAACCGTGATCTTCGGGCGGCAGGGAGAGGTGGTGGTGAATGGGCAGAAATTTAACAACAGCATGCCTTCGTTCCCGCTCAGCGATCAGGACATCGCGAATGTTCTGACGTTCGTTTATAATTCATTCGGAAATTCCGGGCTGGAAGTGACTCCCGACGAGGTAGAGGCCCTCCGCTCACATCCGCCGGCGTCAACCGGATCATCGGCTCCCTCCGGACCGCCCGCGGCAAAAAGCGCCTTTGAGTAAGACGGGACTGAACCGGCTCGCGGGTTGTAAATAACGCCCGCCCTTGAACAGACTCACGGGCGGGCTTTTTATTTCCCTTCCACTTCCGCAACTTCGTCCGGCGTCAGCCGGAAATCCATCGCGCCGATGATGCCATCCATCTGCTTCGCGCTGCGTGCGCCCACAATGGCACCGGTGACCGCCGGGTTATGCAATGTCCAGGCAATGGCCGTTTCGCCCGGCGAATGCCCGTGCCGCGCGCCCACGGCCCGCAGCCGTTCCACCGCTTTCAGGTTCTCCGATAATTTCGGTTCCTTGAATTGATCGTTTTTGTTGCGCCAATCATTTTCCGGCAGCGAGGCAATGCGTTCACGCGTCATCGCGCCCGTGAGCAGGCCGGACGCCATCGGCGAATAGACAATCACGCCAATCCTTTCACGCCGGCACCACGGCAGCTGCGCTGTTTCGACGTCCCGTCGGATGAGCGAATACGGCGGCTGCAGCGACGTGATATGCGCGATGGGCTGCAATTTTTGCATCTCTTCGACACTGGCATTTGACAGGCCGAACCAGCGCACCTTGCCTGCCTTTTGCAGGGCGGCGAGCGTGTTCCAGCCTTCAATCGTTTCGTTCAAATCATCCGCCGTCCAGTGGATTTGGTAGAGGTCAATCACGTCGGTCTTGAGCCGGCGCAGGCTGGCTTCACACTCGCGTCGGACGGAGTCGGCGTGCAACGAGTAGCTGATTTCACCTTGATCATTCCACAGCATGCCGCACTTGGTGAAGAGGTAAGGCCGCGCGCCGTTCCACTCGCGCAAGGCGCGGGCGACCACTTCCTCCGAATGGCCCAGGCCATAGACCGGGGCGGTATCAATCCAGTTGATGCCCAGTTCGAGCGCGCGGTGAATCGCCGCGATGGACTGCGTGTCGTCCTGCGCGCCCCAGCCGAAAGCCCAATCGCCGCCGATGGCCCACGCGCCGAAACCGATGGGCGTGATGGCGAGATCCGAATTTCCCAGAACGTTCGTTTTCATGGCCCTCAAAATAGCACAGAAAACAAAAAAACGGGACCCGGCTTTGGCCAGGTCCCGTTCCGAAATGCCAACGGCGATTAGTAACGGTCACGACCGCCGCCGCGAAACTCGCGACGCGGACCACGACCGCCGCCACCACCACCCGGGCGCTCTTCGCGCGGGCGGGCGACGTTGACCGTGAGGGCGCGACCGCCCAGTTGCGCGCCATTCAGCGCGGCAATGGCCTTCTGCGCTTCCTCGGGTGAACTCATGGTGACGAACGCAAAACCGCGGGGGCGGTTGGTGGTCCGATCCATCATAATGTTCGTTTCAGTGACCGTGCCGTGCGCGGCAAAGGCGTCCTGCAGGTCGTTCTCGGTGGTGTCGAAGGATAGATTCCCGACAAACAATTTATTGCTCATGTGATGTTATACTGTACTAGACTGAACTTTGCTTTGACCAGACCGTTCCCGTTAATCGGATTTCAAATCATCACTGAACCAGGTTCACTTGAAGATTTACCATGCCTTGTAAGCTTTGTGTTATCTAACAGACAGGTGAATTATCGCAGGTTTCCGGAAATTGACAAGCACTATTTTACACCATCCGGCGGGGGCAAACCTGGATTTCCCTTTGCCACCCGGTCGGTATAATCCAGTCATGCACAAGCTGCTGCGCCCGTTTTACGACCGGGACACCACGATCGTCGCCCGGGAATTGCTGGGCAAACTGCTCGTTCGCGTCGAACGCGGCCAGGAGCGCATCGGAAGAATCGTGGAAGTGGAGGCGTACCTCGGCCCCCACGACCTGGCCGCGCATTCGTCGCGCGGTTTGACGGAGCGGACCCGGGTGATGTTTGGCCCGCCCGGGCACGCCTACGTGTATTTCATCTACGGCCTGTATCACTGCCTGAACGTGGTGACCGAACGCGAAGGTCATGCCTCCGCCGTGTTGCTGCGCGCCCTGGAACCGGTAAAAAACCTTGATGGCCGGACCAGCGGCCCCGGTTTGCTCTGCCAGGCGATGCACGTTGACCGGCGCCTTAACGGCCACGACCTGCTCAGTGACGACTTCTTCATCGCCACACCGCCAAAGGCCGGACCGTTTACCATTGTCAAACGGCCGCGCATTGGCGTGGATTACGCCCGGCATTGGGCGAAGCGGCACCTCCGGTTCTATATCAAGGGCAATCCGTTTGTTTCACGGCCTTGATGAATAACCGGCATCGTTGAAGACACGTAGCCGCCGCCGTGAGGAGGCGGACACTTGCGCGAGCCTTGGCGACAACTCCGCCTGCCGCCTTTATTTTGAGGCTCTTGTTCTCCTCACGTCGGCGGCTACATTTCGGCAGCTTCTCAGCTTCACCGGATGTCGTTCTGCAGAACGATGCGATACCGCGCCTTGCCGGCCCGCAAATGTTCCATCGCGTCGTTCACCCTGGACATGGGGAACACCTCAATCATCGGCGCGAGGCTGTGCCGCGCGGAAAATTCCAGCATCCGGGCCGTGTTGAACGGGCTGCCCAATGGCGTGCCGGAAATCGCCTTCTGCGCGCCAATCAACGGAAATACTGCCACCGGAATCGGCTCCGGCACGACGCCGACGAGGTGCAACCGGCCTTTCGGCGCCAGGCTGCCAATGATGGCGTCCCAAGGCAGTGCAGCGTTGGCCGTGCACAGGATGAAGTTGAGCGAACCGGCGATTTTTTGCAGTTGGGCCGCGTCGCGCGAATTGACCACATGATGCGCGCCTAATTTCATCGCTTCGTCGCGTTTGGAATCGCTCGACGTGAACGCGGTTACTTCACAGCCCCACTTGTTGAGAAACTGCAGCGCCATGTGTCCCAACCCGCCGATGCCGATGACACCCACGCGGTCGGTCGGCTGCACTTCGCATTGGATGATGGGATTGAACACGGTGATCCCGCCGCAGAAGAGCGGGCCGGATTTCTTTGAATCGAGTGCCTCCGGCAGCGGTACGGCCCACGCCCAATGACAGCGCACGCGGTTGGCAAAGCCGCCGTGCCGCTTGATCATGGTCGCCTCCGCGGTCGGGCAAAGGTTGTGATTGCCCGAAAGGCATTGCGGGCAGGCCATGCAACTTTCCGCATACCAGCCCAACCCGACGCGCTGCCCCACTTTCACACCCTTTACCTTGTCCCCGGCGGCCACCACGCGGCCGGCCACCTCGTGTCCGGGCACAAACGGAAAATCCGTGATGCCCCATTCGTTATCCAACATGCTCAGGTCACTGTGGCAGATGCCGCAATACTCGACCTGGATTTCCACCTGTTCGTCACGCAACGGGCCGGGGTCGAATTCGAACGGTTCCAACTTCGCGCCCTTGGCCCGCGCCGCATAAGCCTTGAAAGTTGTGCTCATAATGCCCTCACTGGTAACACATCCCGGCGGTTTGGCAAATGGGGGCTGCCTCGCCTTATCCCTGCCGAATGCGGTCAAACATGCCGCCGTGCAAATAATCGCGCACAAAAGGGCGGTCCAGAAAATCCCTCGGAAAACCATATTCAATCCGGCTGACCTCGTTCAACTGCGCGAGTTGCTTCGCATTCAATGACCATTTGACGCAGTTTAAATTGTCCTCCAATTGCGGAAGATTCCGAGCGCCGATGATGGGAATGGTATGGCGCCGCGCCCGCAGCCAGTTGAGCGCGACCTGCGCGGGTGATTTCCCGGCGGCTTTCGCAACTTTGACCACTGTCCGGGCGATGGCTTCGTTGCGTTCAGTGCGCCGCGCGAATTGCGGCGTCTGATCGAGCCGCCGTTCTTCTTTGGCTTTGCCGGCATATTTGCCGGTGAGCCAGCCGCTGGCCAGCGGCGACCACGGCGTGACGGTAAGGCCCAAAGCTTCGGCCATGGGCAGCAACTCGCGCTCCGGTGTCCGCTCAATGAGATTGTATTCAATTTGCAACGCGACGAACGGCGTCCAGCCGCGCAACTCGGCCAGGGTGTTGGCGCGCGCCACCCACCACGCCGGCGCGTCGGAAATGCCGAGGTACAGCACCTTGCCTGCGCGCACCAGGTCGTCAAACGCGCGCATGACTTCCTCGACCGGCGTCAGTTCGTCCCAGGCGTGCATCCAGTAGAGGTCCACGTAATCCGTGCCGAGCCGTTTCAAACTGCCTTCGAGCGCCTGCACCATGTTCTTGCGATGATTGCCACCGGCATTCGGATCGCCCCGGTGCTGATTAAAGGAAAATTTGGTGGCGACGACAAAGTGCTTCCGTTCGGCACGGATGAATTCGCCGACGAATTTTTCGCTGGTGCCGCCGGTGTAACCGTCGGCGGTATCTATGAAATTACCGCCTGCCTTCACAAACGCGTCGAACATGGCTTTGGATTCGTCCTGGTTGGCGCCCCAACCCCAGTCCTCGCCGAAGGTCATCGCGCCCAGACACAGTTCGGAGACGCGTAAGCCCGATTTGCCGAGAAGTCGATAGTTCATAAAAATCCTTTCGATACTTGTCCGCCATTTCTGGAAAATTTCCAGTTTTTTCGGTAGCGGTACAGTTTGGCGGGGCGCGGCTCCCGACGAGCCGGCTCGCGAGGACGCTCGCCCCACCGAAAGCTGAAAATGTACCACTGCCGTTTTTTCCGTGTCGCCTTTGCCCCGGCTCAAAGCGTGGGCGGTCATAGCGATTGAACTGGCTGGACGGGCTGTCGGGCGGCCCGGCGCGAAATTAATTGCTTTTGCCCATCGCCAACGATTCGGCCAGCCGGTTCCGGATCATTTTCTGGATGGTCAAGGATTCGCGCTCGCGTTCCTCCAGCGTGCCCGCGATGTAGGCGACCGTTTCGCGGTAAGCGGGGATGAAGATGCGCGACAGGGCGTTACACCGGCGCTGGGTTTTGCGCAGTTCACGCGCCAGGCGCAAGACGGCGTTTTCCAGTTCGGCCAGTTCAGCGAGCAACGGCAGCGCCTCCACGAACCGACGCCGGGCCACATCGCTGTTCGCCGACGTGGCGCTCACGCCAAACGGCATACTCACCGGTTCCATTTCCAACGTCACGCGCGGAATCTTCATGCCCATCAAATGCTGGTCGGCCAGATTCAATCGCAGGTTCATCCGCACGCCCAGAGCGGCCCGGTCCAGCGCCTCGGTGCCGATGTCCAACGCCGCTTCCCGCAGCGCCGCGAACGCGCGTTGGAAGGTTTCGGCCGCGCGGCGTTCGACCGCTTGAATCCGGCCCAGACGGTTCATGAGTTCGAGAATCAAAATCTGCCGTTTCTGTTCGAGCAGGTCGTAGCCCTCCTCCGCGAAGGCCAGCTGCCGCTTTAACGCCAGCAGGTTTGATTTCGTCGGGGCGATGTTCAGCCTGGCCATATAATCAATCTTCCGTTGACAGGCCGGCGCCGGACGCGGCGATTTGCGGCTGGTCGCGGTAATGCTCCTTCAGCAGTTCGTCGCTCACGCGATGCAGTTCATCGCGCGGCAACAGCGAGAGCACGTCCCAGCCGAGTTCGAGGGTCGCGGCGATGGACCGATTTTCGTATTCGCCCTGGTTCAGAAACCGCGTTTCGAAGATTTCGCCGAACTTCAAATACTGCTTGTCCAGCGCGCTCAATTCCTCCTCGCCGATGACGTCGGCCAGGCCGCGCACGCGTTTGACGTAGGCATAACCCGCGAACAACTGGCTCGCGAGCGTCGGATGGTCGTTGCGCGTGTAGCCTTTGCCGACGCCATCCTTCATCAGGCGCGACAGGCTCGGCAGGCCGGCGATGGGCGGATAAACGCCGCGCTGAAAGAGATCCCGGTCCAGTACGATCTGGCCTTCGGTGATGTAGCCGGTGAGGTCGGGCACCGGATGGCTGATATCGTCGGCGGGCATGGTCAGAATGGCCATCTGGGTAATGGAACCGGGTGAACCTTCGATGCGCCCGGCCCGTTCGTAGAGGCTCGCGAGGTCGGAGTAAAGATAGCCCGGATAACCTTTGCGGCCGGGAATCTCGCCGCGCGCCGTGCCGACTTCGCGCAGGCTTTCGCAATAGTTCGTCATGTCGGTCAGCAGGACAAGCACATGCTGGCCGCAGTCGAAGGCAAGATGTTCGGCCAGCGTCAGCGCGACGCGAGGCGTCAGCAACCGCTCCACGCTCGGCGCGTCGGCGAGCGAAAAAAACATGACGGCCCGCGCCAGCGCGCCGGATTCCCGGAAATTACGGATGAAAAACTCGGCCACATCGTGTTTGACGCCCATGGCGGCGAACACGATGGCGAACTCGGTTTGCTCCTCGAGCAATCGCGCCTGCCGGACGATCTGGGCGGAGACGCGATCGTGCGGCAAACCGTTGCCGGAGAAGATCGGCAGTTTCTGGCCGCGCACCAGGGCATTCATGCCGTCAATGGCGGATAACCCGGTCTGAATGAACTCGCGCGGATAACGCCGCGCATACGGATTGATGGGCATGCCATTGACATCGCGGCGGTCGGCGGAAAGCGCGGGCGGACCCCCGTCCGCCGGCCGGCCCAGACCGTCAAAGACGCGCCCCAGCATCTGTCGGGACACCGGCAGGCGAAAGCTTTCACCGAGAAACCGCGCTTTCAGGGTTTGATTCGAGAGGCCGGTGGTGCCTTCCAGCACCTGCACCACGGCTTGTGTTTCCGAAATGTCGAGGACACGACCCAGACGCGGCTGGCCGTTCGCGTCGAGAATCTCGACCATTTCGTCGTAGCCCACGTCATGGATGCGCTCCACCACGACCAGCGGCCCCTCGATGCGAGTGGCGCCGACGTATTGCAAACCGCGGTCTGGAACGTCGAAAGTGAAGTCGTTCATGGCGCTTGTCCTTTTTTAGAAAATTCCTTGGCCAGCGCGTCGAGTTCCTCGCTGACGCGCTTTTCCAGTTCGGCCAGTTTGTCCCGTTCGTGGTTGCCAATGGTGGACTTGGCGCGCATCACCTGCGGCACGCAAGTCAATTCCCGCAGCCGCGCCAGAGGGACGCTCATCCGAATCAGGTCCCGCCCCCGGCGATACAGCGTCAGGATAATGCGTAACAGGGTGATCTGCCGTTCGGGCGTGCAATACATGTCGTTCTCGTCAAAGGCGCTCTGGGCCAGAAACCCGTCCTTCATGATTTCGGCGATGAACAGGATCAGGCGCTGCGTGTCGGGCAGAACGTCGGAACCGACGAGTTTGACGATTTGCTGGAGCCGCTCCTCGCGTTGCAGAAGCGTCAACGCCTCGGTTCGCAATTCGCCCCAGTCGGGCGCCTGTTTTCCCCACCAGCCGTTCACGTCCTCGACGTATTCGGAATAGGAGTGCAGCCAGTGGATCGAAGGATAATGCCGCGCGTTGGCCAGTTCGGTATCGAGCGCCCAGAAACAACGGATAAACCGGCGCGTGTGTTGCGTCACCGGCTCGGAAAAATCGCCGCCCGGCGGACTGACAGCGCCGACGATGCTGACCGAACCGCGTTGGCCCCCCAGCGTGGTGACGGCGCCGCCGCGTTCGTAAAACTGCGCCAGCCGCGTCGGCAACGTGGCCGGGAAACCTTCCTCCGCGGGCATCTCCTCCAGGCGCGCCGCCAGCTCGCGCAGGGCTTCGGCCCAGCGGCTGGTGGAATCAGCGAACACCGCGACGTTGAGGCCCATGTCGCGGTAATACTCGGCCAGCGCGATGCCGGTGTAGATGGACACCTCGCGCGCGGCCACCGGCATGTTCGATGTGTTGGCGATGAGGATGGTCCGTTCCATCAACGGCCGGCCGGAGCGCGGGTCTTTGAGTTCGGGAAATTCGCGCAAGACCTCGGTCATCTCATTGCCGCGCTCGCCGCAGCCGATGAACACGATGATCTCGGCATCCGACCATTTGGCGAGCTGATGCTGGGTAATGGTCTTGCCGGTGCCGAACCCGCCGGGGATGGCCGCCGCGCCGCCTTTGCCAATCGGAAAAAAGGTGTCGATGATGCGCTGGCCGGTGATCAACGGCTCGACAATGCGCAGCCGTTCGCGAATCGGCCGGGGCGTGCGCACCGGCCACGTTTGCAGCATGGTGAGGTCGCGCGGGCCGGCGGGCGTTTCCAGCACCGCCACCCGGTCGCGCAACGTATAATCTCCCCCGGCCACGATCGCGCGCACGGTCCCGGACACGCCGGGCGGAACCATAATGCGGTGTTTGACCAGCGGCGTTTCGGCGACCTGGCCGATGGCCTGCCCGGCGATGACGTTCTCACCGGAGCGGACCAGTGGTTCGAAGGTCCAGCGCCTGGCCGTGTCGAGCGCGGCGGTTTTTTCGCCGCGCTGAATCCACGTCCCGCTATGCGCCTGAATTCCGGGCAACGGCCTTTGAATGCCGTCGTAGATATTGCCGACCAGCCCCGGCCCGAGCCACACGGACAACGGCGCGCCCGTCGGCCGGACGGGCGCACCCGGTTTGAGCATCGTGGTGTCTTCGTACACCTGGATGGTCGCCCGCTCGGCAATCAGACGGACGACCTCGCCCACCAGACCGAGCTCGCCGACCTGGACGACCTCATACATTTGCACGCCAGTCAAACCGGTTGCCGTCACGGTCGGGCCGCTGATGCGGGTCACCACCCCGCAGGTCAGGCTGGCGGTCGCATTCATGCGCCACCTCCGGACGTCCCGCTGCGGGCGACGAGCGACGTGGCCACGGCTATCTGCCGGCGGAGTTCCGGCCAGAGGCGCTCCAGGCGCGAGAGGAACCGGTTGTCCCAGATTTGCATTCCGTTGTGATCTTGAATGATTGGTCCGCCATCGTTGCTCGTCGGTTCAGCGGCAATGGTAACCGTCAGCGGTCGGCCGACGTGTCGCCCGATTTCTTCTGCCAGTCCGTTGCCGAGGGCTCCGCCATCCGCCTGCGAAAGTTTCACCACAAACGCGTCGCCAGTCATTCGGCTCAATGCTTCCACCGTCAGTGCGATGACAGTTTCCCGATAGTCAAAGCCGTCGCGGGCCTGAAGTTTCTGGCGGGTTGCCTGATGAATGGCTTGCAGCCAGGACTCGATGCGCGCCGAACGCAGGTGTCCGGCTTCGACCGCAACGGTCGCGAGGATCAATTCCCGCCGGCGGGCGGCTTCGGCCTGCGTCTGTTCAAAGTTTTCTCGCCGGATTTGCCCGGCCTCAACCGCCGCCCCGGCAAGCAACGCCGCAGCATCCTGCCGCGCGCGTGCGAGTATTCCTTCACCTTCGCGCCGGGCCTCGGCGAGGATTTCGTTGCGCAGAATTTCCGGAGAATTTGGATTTGGTGCCGCCATTTCAGGTTCCTTTCTCAAAGCCGATGCGCATCCCCACGGCCTCCTGTACGAATTGGCGCAGGCTCTTGCGGCCGGGGATCGGCCCTTCGGGGCCGGGAATTTCAACGATCAACGGCCGGCTCCGCTCCCAACGGAGCCGGTCCACCTGCACACGGAGACCGGCGGCCACTTTTTCGGTGAGGATGAGAATGCCACAGTCCGGTTGCGCCGCCAGGGTCTCGACGGCGGCGGCGGCCTGCGCAGCGGAGGTCACGACCTGGCCGTCCACCCCGGCCAGGCGAAACCCCCGCACTGTGTTCTCATCCGCGAGGCAGTAGAATTTCACAGGTTTCCCGCCTATCTCATCAACAGCCAGATAGCGAAGGCGAAACCGAGTACGGCAAGTCCTTCACCCAGCGCCACAAACAGCATGGCGCGCGGCAGCAGTTCCGGTTTCTCGGCAATCGCCCCGATGGCAGCGGAGCCGATCCGGCCGACGGCGTAACCGGCGCCGAGGATGCTCGCGCCGACGGCGAAGGCGGCGGCCAGGCTCAAGCCGATGGCTTTGTACGCCGCCGCCGGTTCAACTGCCGTGCCGGCGGCCTGGGTGTCCTGGGCCAGGACCGCCGTGCCGAACAGGAGCGCGCCCGCGACCATTGTTCCCATCATCCAATGCAACCATTTCATCATAGCAACCTCCGATTTCTTATGTTTGTACCGCGTTTCCCAATGCCTCACCTCATCCGGTTTGCGGTTCTGCGACCAGACGAAAAGGTTTGAACGGTTGTCCACTACCGGAAAAAAACTTGCTGAAAAACTCATAATATTCGAGACGCAACGCCTGCACGGCGGCGACGATGCCTTCCAGAACGAGCGACAGGAGGTTGCCCAGGATGATCACAAGCACGCTCAGCAGACCGCCGCCAAACGAAAGATGTCTGACTTGCTCGGCCATCATGAACGCTGCCAGCAGCAGCGCCGAATGGCTCATCGCGTAGGCAGCCAGACGCACGAAGCTGATGGTGTTGGACAGATAAGCCAGGACCGCCTCAAACACTTCCACAAGCGATTGCAGGATGGCGCCCGGCAAATTGTTGCCCGATACCGATGCGGGTTCGACGCGTCGGCGCAGAAGTTCTATCGGTTCCTTCAGCACCCAGGCCATGACCGGCGCCGCCAGGAACAGGAGAACGGCCAGAGTCACGAGGTTGTATGATTCGAAGACCGTGTATTTGAGCACCAACGCCAGCGCGCCCCAATAAAACACCACGCCCGCCACACCGAACTTGTCGAGGAAGCCGCCCAGAACGTGGCCGCGCCGGAAGTGGTTGATAACGTTCAACGCCATCCCCAGGCTCATCAGCACGATGCCGATGCCGATGGCGATGGACATGAATGCCATCGGGTCGCCTTCCAGCGGGTCATGCCAGAAGGCGAAGCGTTTGAGTTGCGGGAGGCCAAAATAACTGCCATACGCGGCGCCGAAGCCGATGCTGGCTAATCCGCACAGGAGCAGCAGCAACCCCGCATCGCGCCACTGCGCCTTGCGGCTGCGGAGCAGAATGGCCAGTCCACCGCAGGCAAGGACAAAGCCGTGGCCGACATCGCCGAACATCATGCCGAACATCAGCAGATAACTGACGGCCACCAACCAGGTTGGTTCCAATTCCCGGTAACGCGGCAGACCGTAAGCCGTGACCAGCATTTCAAACGGGCGCAGCAGCCGCGAGTGCCGTAGCAATACCGGAATCTGTTCCTCGGCCAGATTTTCCGGGGTGGTCGTTTGAAGAACATATCGCTCACCCGTGATTTCGCGCAAACGTTGTGCCAACGGCGGCGCGGCGGCGGTGGGAACCCAGCCGGTGAGCAGAACCGCGGTTTCGGTGCGGGGAAAATTCTGTTCCGCATCCAGCAGACGCCGCTCCTGACTGACGAGCTGGCGGAGTTCGGCCAGCGGTCCGGCATATTCGCCGGCCAGCGTTTGCCATTCCGCGTTGGCCTGCCCCAGTTCCCTGGCGACCTGCTCCTTTTGCCGCCGGCTTTTTTCAGAAAAGGTGTCCACGGTTGCGCCTTCAACGGCCGGCAGTGTCTCCGGTTGAAAACCGGCTTGCTGCAAGGCCGCTTCCAACGCTGCCCGCCCGCGGCGGGTGGTCAGGGCAATCAACGGCTGCCGGCCGTTTTGCGGGGGCAACGGCAGCAGCGCCACGTTGTCGCCGACCCGCAACCGCTCGAGATTCTCCGACGGCAGGCTGCCGGTGACGAAATGCAGGAATGAGGATGGCTCCGGTTGATCGAGCGGAATTTCGAGTCCGCGGTAACCGGACATTTGTTCGCAAACGTCGGTCAGCTCGCCCCACTGCTGCATCAAGTGCTGACGGCGTTTAAGCAGAGCCCCGGACTGTTCCTCCATCAAACCAAGTTTTGCCTCCGCTTCCTCCAGCGGCAGTGCCGCCGGTTCCACCGGTTCGGCGGCCGGTGGCAATTCCAAAGACCGGCGCAGGTTCTCCATCCGGGCGAGCAGACGGTCGCACCGGACGGCGTCCTGACTGCGGTCGCGCGGCGCCAGCGGTGCAGTGTCGGGTCCGGCAACCGTGCGCGTGAGCTGCACCAGGCCCGCCTGTCCCAAATACCGCAACACCGGCCGCTCATCCCGTTCGAGCACGACCAGGCTCAGGCGCACCATGGGAACGGGCTTAAACATCGGCGGCCTCCAGGTCCGTGCGCGGGATCAATCGCGCGCGGAGTTTTTTGGCCTCCACACCATTGCGGATCCCCTCGCTCAGCGTGATGAGATTGGCCACTTCCACCCGCCGGAGGCCCGCGTAACCCACCACCGCGCCGAGCCCCATGTGACTGCGGCGAAAGGCGCTGTTGGCCAGGCGCAGAAATCGTGTCCACGCCAGCGCCTCCACCGCGGCCGGATTCGCCGTGGCCCCGAAGGCTTTCGGGGCGGCCCGTTCGGGCGGCAATTCATCCAGGGCGTGTCCCACGGCGCATTTGGCCGCGGCCAGAACATCCGGAGCGGCGAGCAAGGCGCCGAACCATTCGCCGGGATTTCCGGTTCCGGCCACGCTCAACGGCAGTAATAAGTCCGCCGGCAGGTCGTAATGGAATTTCCCCCGCATCCCGAGCATCAGTTGGAAAATATTTGCCTCCTGGACGACGAGTGATTTGATGACTTCCCGGTCCTCGTCCGCAATCCGCCGGGCCCGTGCCAGCAGCTCGTGGAAATAGCCGCCGTCCAGGGCGGCTTCGAGCAGGAACGGACGCAACTGGTCGCGCTGCCGGCTGATGACCTCGTTCAAGCGACGGCGCGGCGCGCCCTCCGGCAATAACACAATGAAATCTCCAATGGATTCCACTCGCGCCAGGGCCGGCCGGTCCAATTCCAGACCCGGAGGCAGGGAAACGAGGTGGCGCTGCAGCGTTTCGAAGGGCGTGCGGTTCAGAAGCCCCCGCAACAGTACCTTTAGATTCTCCAACTGAAACCGGACCAGCATCCAGCCGACCAGCTCGCTGCCCTCCTCGTCCAGATGTTTAAGGCAGCCGGACAATTCCTGAACCAGATCCTGCACCAGACGACGCTGGAATTCCGCCATCGGCATTTCGCCGCCGGGGTAAAGCGTGCGGCAAAGTTCGGGGACCGTGCGGCTGCGGCAGAGCGGGTCCAGTCGCGCCCCTTCCGCCATCCGGCTGCGCCGCGCATGCAGCCGGGTGGCCAGATAATCCAAATCATTAATCATTCCTCGTGCCATGGCCAGTCACTCCGGAATTGGTTTGCCGCCACCGCGCACGCAGCGGGCGGCCGCTTCGGCGGCCCGTTGCACGGTGGCGTCGTCGAGGCAGACCCCGGCGGTCATTTCGGCCGTCGCCTCTGCCAGGCGCTTCGCTTTTTCCTGTTCGGCCGCCTGCCCTGCCGCCGCCAATAACTGCTCCGTTTCCCGCCGCGCTTCCTGACGCGCCTGCGTCACGCGGTCCCGTGCCTGTTTTTGCGCTTCGGACACAATCCGTTCAGCCTCGACCCTGGCCGCCTGGACGAGGCGTTTTGCCTCGGCTTCAGTGGCAATGACTTTTTGAATCACATCGCGCATAAGCATTCTCCGGCGGCAGGCGCACCCTGCCGGTTCATCGCCTGGCCACGGCCCGGCGGCCCTACGTCGCCACTTTTTTTCCGCACGGTACGAGTTGAAATTTTTCGACGACCGCGTTGGCAATCAACCGCGCGCTGTCTTCGTAGGAAATCTGGTCTGTATTAATGACCAGGTGGTAGAGCAGCGGATCATCAATGTTTTTGCCGAAGTGTTCCTTCAGATAGCGTCGTTTGCCGGTTTCCTTCCGGTGAATGAATTCGCGCGCCTCCAGGCGGCCGAGTTCATAGACTTCCTCCACCCGCCGGATCCGTTTTTCCAGCGAGCCGACCAGCCGGACGTGAAAGACATTTTCCAGCCTTTGGGTGATGATGTTGGCGCCCAGGCCCACCAGGATCACATGGCCCATTTCGGCCAGGCGCCAGATGGTTTCCGCGGTTTGTTTCATGATGGTTTCCATGGGCGGATGCAACCCCAGCAATTCCTCGAGCGTGTCCGTCAGGACCGATTTGTGGTCTTCGGGCAGAAACTCGGCAATGCGCCGGGACAGTTGATGATCCTCGAGCACCTGTTCAATCAGATTCCGGTCGAACACCGCCCAGTGGCAACCGGCGGGCGTGTAATCCTTCATGTCTTCCACCAGTTTTGAGGCCACCGTCCGGCCGCCTGAGCCGCATTCCCGGGAAATGGTGATCGTGGGTTTGACGGACGGCCCCCGTTTGGCTTCTGCCGCCAGGCAGTTGATGTAAGAGAAACACCGTTCCAGATTAATGTTGCTCCACATAATGCAACTTATCATAAGGTGCGCGAATCGCAATGGCTTCTGACTTGTACGGGGACGGATCGTTTTTATCGCTCCACGCCCCCCCCAGGGGCCAATCGCATCGTGCCCTGCGCTTTTGATTGGTTTCTACCGGTAACGGGCCTATCCTGCCAGGACTGCAATGAAAACTTCAGTTGAACTGGAAACGGCCGCGGCCCGACAGGCCGCCGCGCTGATGGCGGCCGCAGCCCGAACGGCGCCCAAAACACGCGGCCTCGATAACATTGAAACCATCGCCATTGACGACGATGCGACGCGGCGGAGGCTTGTCGCCAAAATGCGCGACATCGCCACGAAAGAAGACCGGCCCAGCGTTGCGCGCGACGCCGGCAACATCGAGAACTCGCCGGCCGTGGTCGTCATCGGCGTCGAATCGAACACCGCCGGCTTGAATTGCGGCTATTGCGGCAAACCGTCCTGTAAAGCGCTGGAAGAGGCCGATGGCGTGTGCGCCTTCAACTCGATTGACCTCGGTATCGCGGCGGCGTCGGCGGCGGAAGTGGCCGGCCGGCTGCACCTGGACAACCGCGTGATGTTTTCCATCGGCCGCGCGTGTCTGGACCTGGGTCTGTTCGGGCCCAAGGTTAAACAGGCGCTCGGCATTCCCTTAAGCGTGACCGGGAAGAATCCCTTCTTTGATCGAAAGTAGCCGCCGAGGTAACGAGGCGGAGGCACCGGGCAATCCTTTCAATCGCGGAAAATCGCGGATAGACCTGGCGCGGCAATAGCCGCAACCAACGGAGCGCGGACAGCCTTGTCCGCGCGAAGTTGAAGGTGGACAAGAACCACGCGGACAAAGCTGTTGCTCTGTAGAAAAAATCGAACCCGGAAACGACACCTCCATTTGGCCTCCCTCTCCGCCAACGAAGTTGGGGGAGAGGGTCGGGGAGAGGTGTTTTTTTGTTGAACGGCCCCTCTCCCTGTCCCTCTCCCCGCGCTTCGCTGCGGGGCGAGGGAAATGAACTTTTGACGCCGGACAATCATTTCTACAAACCAACAAAGCTGTCCGCGCTCCGGGAAAATCTGCCGCGACGCGAGGAGATTAGCAATGGCACTGCGTTGCGGATAGACGCAGATTATCACTCACGGTCAGGCGGCAGTTGACCGGTCTTGTAGAAATCCCTGACCTTTCCGTCCAGGGCGGCTTTAATGGTCTGCACGTGCCTGAACCACTCCGCTTGGACGGTTTCAACCGGACCGATGATCTTTTCAAACGCATCCAGTCCCCCGCCCTGCGGTATCGCAGTTCCACGACCCGCCCGACTTCCCCGGTCTGGGTCCGGGAAGCGGCGGAGGCCATGATGTAATGCGGCGTTTCGAGGGTCCGCGCCGGGGTCCAGGGGCGCGGAACCTACTTCCAGATCACCACCCCAAGAAGAATGACGAAATAAATCAACCACCGCACTTTGCTCCAGTTGAATCGTCGGGCCGTTCGCGCCAATTCCGCTGTCATGTTTTAAGCTTCCAGCCGACCGTCAATCCTGACAAGCCTTGAGTATTGGCAGCATGCCATTCACTTGACTCACCTTCCGCTTGCCGGCGCAAAGCAGATTGTCAGCGAGTTGGTTTGGCGTTAAGCTCAAGTTCATCTCAACGCGCGCGTTTTATGCCATTCCGATTGCTCAACCTTGAAGCGGTGGCCGATTACCTGCACCTGACGATCCCGGACGTGGAGCAGCGGGTGAAAAACCGCGAGATTCCGTTTGAAAAGCGCGGCAACCGGATTGTCTTCCACAAACGCGACATTGATGCGTGGGCTTCCCAAAGCATCCTCGGATTTTCCAGCCAGCGGCTGGCGGATTATCACCAGCAATCCACCCGCCACACGCGAAAAATCCTGCCGCACGAAACCATCCTGCCGGAAATGCTTCAGGCGGGCGCCATTGCCTCGGCGATGTCGTCCAAAACCAAGGCTTCCGTCCTGCGCGATTTGGTGGTGCTTGCGGAAAAGACCGGGCGCCTCAACGATCCCAAATCGCTGCTGGCCAGCCTCGAGGCGCGCGAGGAGTTATGTTCCACGGCGATGCCCGGCGGATTTGCGTTGCCGCATCCGCGCGCCCATGACCCTTACCTGTTTGAAACTTCATTCATCGTGGTGGGCCGACCCATCCAGGAAATTCATTTCGGCGCGCCTGACGGTCAGCCGACCTATTTGTTCTTTCTGATTTGCTGTCAGGACGACCGGTTGCACCTGCACACGCTGGCCCGCCTGTGCCTTATCGCGATGAAAACAAAAGTGCTCGATCAACTCCGCGACGCCCCCGATGCCCGAATCATGCGCGATTCTCTTATCACGGCAGAACAGGAAATTCTGGCGGACCGAAAGGGTGTTTCGTAGAAACCTCCCGGAATTTTTCCGGCACGGTCAGCGGCCGAGGCTCAGGCTTGCGTATTTTTGGAGTCAAATTTCACGCCGTAACGCCGCGCAATCAGGTTCGCCGCAATGCGGCCGGATTCGTAGATGGTCGGCAGGCCGCTGCCGGGATGCGTGCCGCCACCAACCAGATAACAATTGTCCAACTCCTCGAATTTATTGCGTGGCCGGAAATAGAGCATCTGGCGAAGCGTGTGCGCGAGGTTGAACGTCGCGCCGAACTGGATATGCATGCCCTGCCACGTTTCCGGCGTGAACACAATTTCTTCACGGATATGGCTGATGATGTCCTTCATGCCCGCGCGTTTTTCCATTGCGGCCATGACGCGATCCCGGAACGCCGTTTTCTCCCGCGCCCAGTCAATTCCCGCCGTCTGGTTCGGCACGGGTACCAGCACGTAAACCGAGGAATGTCCCGGCGGCGCCAAGGCGGGATCGGTCACGCTGGCGTTGCGGACATAAAAAGAAATGTCATTGGACAAAACCTTGCGTTCAAAAATGTCACGGATATTCCCCTCGTAATCGCCGGCGAATACCACGGTGTGGTGCGGCAGGTCATAAACCTTGTCCAGGCCAAGGTACAGCATGAAAGTGGAACAGGAATACTCGCGTCGGTCCACGTTCTCCGGGCTGTATTTCCGCAACACTCCCGGCGGCACCAGATGTTTCATCGCGTAGCCAAAATCGGCGTTCAGCACGGTCTCCTCGGCGGACACCTTTTCGCCGTCCGGCAGTTCCACCCCGCGCACCTTGCGGCCGTCCAGCCAGAGTTGTTTTACCGGCGTGCCGAGCCGCAGGTTCACACCGAGTTCGCCGCAGACCTTCGCCATCGCCACGGAAATTTCGCTCAAGCCGCCCATGACGTGGTAAATGCCAAACGCATGCTCCACGTACGGCAGAATGGCGAAGGCCCCGGGACATTTCCACGCCGACATGCCGAGGTATTTGGACTGAAACGTGAACGCCAGCTTGAGCTTGTCTTCCTTGAAATAATCGCCCAGCACGTCGAACACGGAGCGGCCGATGGAAAGATTGGGCAGCGCGCGCAGCATGTCCTTGGACAAATATTGCTTCACTGACGCGTAGTCCTTTTGCAGGCAGGGATACATCAGCCGGAACCGCCGCTCTTCCACCGTCATGAACCGGTCGTAGCCCGCGCGGTTGCCGGGGAACTGCGCGTCGAGTTGCTGCAACATCGCTTCGCGCTCCGTCGTCGGTTCCAGCCGCACGTCGTCGAACTGCAGCCGGTACATCGGTTCGAGCTTCACGCATTTCAGGTAATCCGCGATCCGGCGGCCGGCCTCCTCAAATACCTCGTCCAGGATGAATTTCATCATGAGGAACGTCGGGCCGACGTCAAACTTGTAGCCGTTGTGTACGATGGCCGAATTGCGGCCGCCCACCTGCGGCGCCTTTTCAAAGATCGTGACCTTGAATCCCCGGTTGGCCAGCAACATCGCCGCCGTCAAACCGCCCGGGCCGGCCCCTACGACAGCGATGTGCTTCTGAGAGTGGTTTTGTCCCGTCACGCGGACTGAATTATAACGTGACCCTGCTTGAATTCAATTCTCTGTGTGCTGATTTTTGAGGTCCAATGCCCCGTCCCGGCTCAGGCCCGAGTTTTCAACAGCCCATCCAGGTCCAGCGCGCGCGTGAACATCGCCACGCCGCCGTCGGGTGAGCGCGGCCATTGTTCTCTGGGCCGGTCCCAATACAGCTCCACGCCATTGCCGTCGGGATCGCGCAGATAAATCGCCTCGCTCACGCCGTGATCGGACGCGCCGTCCAGTTCGATGCCCGCCGCCAGCACGCGCCGCACGGCGTCCGCCAGCAAGGCGCGCGTCGGATAAAGAATTGCCAGATGGTACAGGCCCGTCGTGCCCGATGGTGGTGGCGGGCCGCCTTTGCTTTCCCACGTGTTCAGACCGATGTGATGATGATATCCGCCCGCCGAAATGAACGCCGCCTGCGCACCGAAGCGTTGCGTCAGTTCAAAGCCCAGCACACCGCAGTAAAATTTCAGCGCCCGGTCGAGGTCGGCCACCTTCAAATGAACGTGGCCGATCCGGACACCCGGATCGATGGGAACACTTTGTTCAGCCATTTAATAATGGTTCAAACAGTTTCTCAATTTCGGTAGGGCGCGTCACTCCGAGCGCGCCGTCTCCCGTTTTCGCGGCGGGCAGAGGACTGCCCGCCCTACCCGAATTGCGCATCATTTTTAATTCAATTTCGCCGCCGATTCTGCCGGGACAACATCGAGTTGCATCCTTTCCGTGTTACGCAACACGGCCAGCGGCAGCCGCACACCGACCTGTGCGCCAGTCAACAGCTTGTGCAAGTCGTCAATGCCCGCAATGGCGTGCCCGTCGAATTCCACAATCAGGTCGCCTTCACGCAAACCCGCGCGGCCGGCCGGGCTGCCGGGCTCGACGCCGATGACCAGCATGCCGGTTTCGTTCGGCAGATGGAAATGCCGCACCAGCCGCCGGTGAATCTTCGCCGTCTGCCCGCCAATCCCCAAATAACTGCGCCGGATGCCGCCATCCTTGATTAAAAAGCCCGCGATGTATTTGGCTGTGTTGATGGCAATCGCAAAGCACAATCCCTGCGCCGGCAGAATCACCGCCGTGTTCACGCCGATGACTTCGCCGCGCGAATTGACCAGCGGCCCGCCGGAATTGCCGGGATTCAACGCCGCGTCGGTCTGGATGATATTATCCATCAGCCGGCCCGAACTGGACCGGAACGACCGGCCCAACGCGCTGACCACACCCGCCGTCACCGTGTATTGAAAGCCGTAGGGATTGCCGATGGCGATGGCCAACTGGCCGACCCGCAACTGGTTGGAATCGCCGAGCCGCACCGGCTTGAGGTTCGGCGCATAAATCCGGATGACCGCCAGGTCCGTGTCCGGGTCGGCGCCGACGAGGTGTGCGTCCGGGTGCCGGCCGTCGGCCAGCGTGACTTCAATCTTGTCCGCGCCGTGGACCACGTGGCTGTTAGTCAGGATGAACCCGTCCGGCGTGATGATGAAACCCGAGCCGCTGCCACCAGCCTCGCGCCTCGCGCCTCGTGCCCCGCTCTTGCGCACATCAA
>DASZAB010000077.1:0-25067 GCA_035945675.1 Verrucomicrobiia bacterium
TTTGCCGCGCATATTCATCGAACCAGCGTTTAACGTGATCCAGCGCGGGGTGGCGTAACGCCTTTTGCAGCAACCGCTCCACGCGCAGGGAATGAAGTTGTTTGTAATCATGTTTTCCCTCGTACCGGCTCAATCGTTCGAAGATGGCCAGCACGCGCGCGTGTCGCAACGCCGCCAGAATTGCCAGCGAAGTTTCAAAATGGTTCCGGTCGAGCGCCGGAAATTGCGCGAGATAACGCGCCGTCATTTTTTCCTGCACGGTCTCCGGCACATCGTGCCGGGCATCTTCGAGCAGCGACACCAGGTCGTAGGTGATCGGGCCTTGATACGCGTCCTGAAAATCGAGCAACCCGGCCTGCCGGACGCCGGTACGATCGGGCAGCCGCATCAGGTTGGCTACGTGATAATCGCGCAAGAGCAGCGAGGCGGGCACCCGGTGCGCCGCCGGCAGCACTTCGCGCCAGGCGGTTGTGAATTCCTCGCGGCCCGTTTCGGAAATGCCCGGCGTGCACCAGTCCAGAAACAGTTGGATGTCTTCGAGCATTTTTTCCGGGTGATACGCGCGCAAACCTTCGGGAATGGCCTGGGGATGTTTATGCAAAGCAATCAGGACGTCGGTGGCCAGGGTGAACAGCTTCTCCGGTTCCGCCCCGTCATCCAGCAATTGTGCGAAAGTGGTGTCGCCAAAATCCTCCAGCAACAGAATGCCCTGTGCCTCGTCCCGGGCCAGAATCGCCGGCGCACTGAAACCAAGCCGGAGCAGGTGTCCAGCCATCCGGATGAAGGGCGCGACGGACCCCAGCGCCCGCGAAGCGTCCATGAGAATCACACTTTGCCCGGCTTTGCGCAGACGGAAATATTTCCGGGTCGAGGCGTCGCCGGTGAGCGGCCGGGCAACGGCGTCCCAGCCGGCGGAGTCGAGAAACGCGCGGGTTTTGTCGGTCAAAGTTGTGTCAGCCACGGGTGACAGGAATTAGCATGAACGTTGCCAGGAGGCGACAAAAAAGCCCGGCCTGGCGGAGCGCCGGTCTCCGGCCCGACGCGTCTGACAACCGACACGGAGGACGGCGTTCCGATGGCCGGGACCGGATGCCGGCCTGCTGTGGCCGGTTCGGGCTTTTCAAACAGGCCGGTTCATGCTAAAGAAATGGGGGAACAGAAAGAACGTCATGCTCGAACTTGCGCTCGAAAAATATCCGATCTCCCTGAAGTTGCGCGACGGCACGCCGGTGACCGTGCGTCCGCTCAGCAAACGGGACGAGGCCAAACTCCACAAATTTTTTCTCGCTGTGCCCGAAGAGGAACGGCTGTTCATCAAACAGCCCATTTATGAGCGCAAAATGTTTCACGACTGGTGCCGCCATCCCGATTTTGAGCGCAACCTGCCGCTGTTGATGTTGCATGGCAGCAAGATCATCGGCGAAGCAACGCTGCATCAACGGGCGGGCGGCTGGAAGCGGCATATCGGCTTGATCGGTGTGTTGACGCATCCCGGTTATCGCGGGCGCGACGTGGCCAAAATCCTGGTGGAGGAACAGGTGCAAATCGCCCGGATTCTGGGGCTGCGCAAACTCGAGACGGAACTCAACGGGGAACGCAAGGTGGCCATCCGCGCGCTGGAAGATCTCGGATTCACCCGGCTGATGTGCCTGGAGGATTACGTGCTCGACATGAAAGCCGTGTCCCACGACCTCATCATGATGGGCATGAACCTGAAAGTGGACGAGGAGTACGCCGGTGTCGGCGGGTGAAGGCAAATCCTTTCAATGCCCGGGAACGCAAGCTGCCGCTGGTTCTCGTGGCCGGAAGGTTATTTGGAGCGGGCATGCGTCTTCAGGAATTTTTTGATGACAGCAATCTTCTGGCGGAGAATTTGTTCCCGGGTCGCGCCGTCGGCATACTTGCCGCCGTACGGAATTTCGCAAACAAACTCCGAACCATCCGCCGTAACCACCGCCATGTTCGGGGCAAAACCGCCTTCTTCCGGGCCCAAAAAGCCCTGCTTCACTGCCGCGGGAACTTTGTCCAGTTCGTTTTCGTGTCGGACGAAAACCAGCACCAGACTGTCCTTGAAAACGTCGTAAAAATCAGCGAGGGCACTATCGCTGCCATGGCCCATCGGGTGCGCCGGTACAAAAAAGCTGTCCCAGGTCATGATGAAACCCAGCAGCTTGTGTTCAGCTTTCGCCTTTTTCCTGGCCGCGTCGAGTTGATCGAGCGAGAAGGCCAGGTTCTTGTTTAAATCCACCGCCTGGTTCTGTCGGGCCAGGGCCAGCCCCAGGTCGTAGGCATCGCAATGATATTCTTCCCTCACCGTGTCTGTCAGGTTGGTATAGGCGACGGTCACGCCTTTCATGGAATCGTCCGTGCCGACCACAAAAAAGAGGCCGTTTGGTTTGGCCATCACGTCCCGGACGTTCGCATATGTCTGCCCATCAAGAGTGGTGATGTCCTCGGCCCGTAAGCCATTGAGGATCACGCAGACGCCGGCCAGACTGAAAAGGAATTTTGGTTTCATTTCGGTCCGTTCGATTCAATTTCCAATACCGCGCCAGTCTTTACCGGCAAGAACGCCTTGTCCACGTCAAAAACGCCTTCGGAGAGCCAATGGCCTCCCACAGGATTGGGCACGGCCACGGACCCAAAAGCGATGAACAATGTTTAACCCGGTGGGCCTGAGAACTGGCACGGAATATGCCTTTTGTAGCGATGATGAAAATGCGCACCGGCAGGCAACGACACATATTGGTGGTGGACGACGAATCGCTCGTCCGCCAGAGCGTCCAGATTTTTCTCCAGGGCGACGGTTATGTCGTGCACGAGGCCAAAAGCGGCGCCGAGGCGCTGGCCATGTTTGAGCCCGACAAGTTCGACATGGTTTTCACCGACTACCTGATGCCGGAGATGAGAGGGGATCAGTTGGCTGCGGCCATCAAAAAGCGCTCACCCAAACAGCCCGTCGTAATGCTCACGGCTTTCCCGGAAAAACTGCAATCCTCCGATTGCCCCCTCGGCGGTGTCGATTCCTTCATCTGCAAACCTTTTGGACTTGATACCCTGCGGTCGGCGATCGCCCGGTACGCTCCCGCTTGAAAGCAGCGCACGCCTACGCCTGCGGGGGAACCGGAGGACCGAAGGCCGCCTTGGCTTTCGGAAGCAACATGAAAGCCAGCAGCAGCAGGGGATAGATCAGCCAGAAAATCCCGCCGACCGTTCCGCTGACCGGCCCGCCGATGGCTGCGACGGTTGCAAATGCCCGTTGTTGTCGGGCGGGTCCGAGCATGGGTTGGTCCATAAAAATGAGGTTGATGAGCATCCCGCCGGCATAAAACACGATGAGATAAATCGCGCAGGCAATGGAGGCGGTACGCGCCCAGGGCTTCATCGACAACAAACTAAAGCCCGTTGCCAGCAAGAGCAGGCAACCCAACACTCCCAGCGGAATGCAACTCTTCAGCCAGACGCCATAGTCCGGACTGGCATGGCTGAACTGGATGGCGGGATTGTTCGAATCGGCCGGCAGACCGAGCAGGGTGATGGAGGCAACCAACCCGATGACGCCGAGCGCGGCGAACACAAAATTCAGAATCCCGAATACCATGACGGAAACCGGTCGTTGCATAAGTTATCGTCTTTATTATTGAGATGGGCCGGAGCGGTTCGGCGTTCAAAACTGGACAATCCAGCGCAATGAACAAAGTGACCAAAGGTGGTGCGGGCGCCGGTCGCGCGGGAGCCAGGCGGAGGCGGATAACCCGGTTCTTTCTGGACCTGCCTTGGTCGGTTTCCGGGTCGGTGATGCGACTCGGGCCTGGCAGGGCAGGAAACACCCATAGTTAATGCTTTTGAATCAAGGCGGCGGCCTGGAGCCTTCGGGTGTCAATGGCTTTGGTCAGGACGGTATTGAGCGCTGCCAACTGGTCGGGCGCAAGAAAACCGCCGGCCTGCTGCAGAATGCGCTGGTTGCTCCCGGTCACCTGTTGCAGGAAAGCATCAATGTCCGCCTGGGACCCCAGAAAAGCCTGGTCGGGAGCGCCCGTGATGCCTTGCGTTAAATTGTACGGCTCGGCTTTTATTACCTGAAGCAGGCGCGCACTTTGATCACCGCTGATCGGGTTATCTCCCAGTTGAGCATTCAGCAGGGAAACCGTGGTCCGCGCTGGAATTTCACCGCCGTATTCTCGGAATCGGGCAAAGCCCGCATCCCCCAGCAGCTCCTGCAACTGGCTGCCCAATTCCTGATCGGCGTTGTCCGGCTCCGAAGTCGTCTGTCCGGTCGCCGTGAGCCGGTCCAGGTGTTTTGAAGCGTTGTCGTTGATCAACTGGTAAAATTGATCCGCTTGTTCCGGCGTGAGTTTCAATTCCTTGACCAGATCAGCGAACATGGATTTGATTTTTTCCAGTTGCGCCTGGCGCACGAACTCTTTCATGGCCGGGTCGCCCATCATTTTGGCAAGCCCGCTGCGTGAGGCCTCCGCCTGCTCCGCCGCTGTCCGTTGCCGGAGGGTCCCCACTTCGCCGCGCAAGGTCAGCAGTTCGGTCGCATTCGGATTCGATTTCAATCGCGCATTTTCGTTCCGCACCGCGGCCAGTTGGCCGGTCGCCTGATCGCGTTCCTGCCCCAGTTGCTGGATTCGCGTTGTTGACAGCGCCTGCTCCTCCTGGAGCGTCTGGATTTGGGCGGTCAGTTGCGAGTTTTGGCGGACGGCGTAGATCCCGGTTCCAACCGCGGCGGCGAGCGCCGCGGTCACGATGCTTTTTTGCAGGGTTGTCATAGCGATGGTTTTGGTTGCGGCGATGAGGGTGGCAGCCTGGGCAGCGCCGCCGGCGATGGCGGCTGTGGAAATCGTGGCGGCAAAACCGGCGGGCGCGGCCTGGACGGCATGGGTGGCAACCACGGCGGCCAGCGCCGATGCCGTGGTGGTGACACCGCGCCGGGCCAGTTTCCCGCGCAACTTGTCCAGGGCCCGCTCCACGCGCATCCGCGCGGCGTTCTCGGTCAGATTCAACGCTGCCCCCACCTCGTTGAGGGTTTTGTTTTGAAAATAGCGGAGCAGGACGGCATGACGGTCCTGGTCGTCCAATTCGTGCATGGCGTCTTCGAGCACCGGCCGGAGCCGGTTCCAATCCGCTGATGGTTCGTCGTTGAGGAGGAGTTCATTCATGGTATTGGCCTCCTGTTCGCGGGCTTTGCGCCGCTGCTCCGTTCGATTTACCCGCAGGGCCATCAGCCGGGTGGTGGTGTAAAGCCAGCCCACCAGCGCGGGATGCCGGGCCAGCCGTTTCGCCTGCCGGGCGACTTCCGTGAAAACCTGTTGGGTGACATCCTGGGCGGAGTGCACGTCGCCGTTGACCCGCCGCAGGGCGGCGGAATAGACCAGGTCTACATGCCGCCGGGTCAATTCGGCGAAGGCGGCCTCCGACCCGTCGGCGGCATAGCAGCTTATCAGTTCGGCATCTTCATTCATGATGTTCCATAAGGTAATGCCCGCCGCCGGAAAAATCGCACAAGAAAAAGCGCAAAGTTCCAGGGGTGAGACGAGCGCCGGTTGCGCCGTAGCCCGGTGAAGGCTGTTACCCGCGAGCCGTTTCGACTTCGATGTCCGACGTTAAGTGTTGAATATTGAATGTTGGTTGTTGCATGTTGCTGTTTCAGCCCCGATCTGCTTTCTCCCGGTGCCGGGTTGACAGCGCGCGGTCAGCGCGTAATGTTCCCACGGTCGTCGCAATAAACAACTGAACCGGGGAGAACCATATGTCCATCCGACCCATCAAACGCCTGGTCAAGGCCAAACCAACCCTCGAGGGCGCGGGCGTGCACCTGCGCCGCGCGTTCGGCTTCGGCAATACCTCCGATTTCGATCCCTTCCTCCTGCTCGATGATTTCCGCAACGACATTCCGGACGATTACCTCGCCGGTTTCCCGTGGCATCCGCACCGCGGCATCGAGACCATCACCTACGTCCTGGCCGGCACCGTCGAGCACGCCGACAGCCTGGGCAACAAAGGCGCCATTGCGCCCGGCGACCTCCAGTGGATGACGGCAGGTCGGGGCATCATCCACCAGGAAATGCCCAAAGGCGATCCCCTGGGCCGCATGCACGGGTTCCAGTTGTGGGCCAACTTGCCGTCGGCGCTCAAAATGACCGTGCCGCGCTATCAGGAAATCAAGGCGCCGGAAATCCCCGAAGTCACCGAAGACGACGGCACGATGGCCCGGATCATTTGCGGCCATTTCTGGGGCAAACGCGGCCCGGTGGAAGGCATCGCCGCCGACCCGACCTATCTGGACATCACCGTGCCGCCCGGCAAACGCAAGCGGCTGCGCGTCGAGAAATCGAGTCATGCCTTCGCCTACGTCTTTGCCGGGAGCGGCAAGTTCTGCAACGCCTCCGCCCCGCTGGCGGTGCCGACCGAAAGTCTGGGCTGGGCCGACACCACGCCGCCCACGGAAGCGGACAACCGTTCGCTCGTGCTTTTCGACACCGGCGACGACGTGGAAGTCCAGGCCGGGGAGGACGGCATCCGGTTCCTGCTGGTGTCCGGCAAGCCGCTCCAGGAACCGGTGGCCTGGTACGGACCCATCGTGATGAACACGCAGGAACAACTCCAGCAGGCCTTCGAGGAGCTGCAGAAAGGGACCTTTCTGAAAAAGAGCTGACCTGGCGGACGAGCGTGGATTGATTGACCGTAACCCGTCCCGCCGAAACGAAATGATGGCGGAGGAACGCATAGCAAATGGCGCAAGACCGCGTAAACGGCTGGCGCCTCATGCGGCGGGGAAACATTCAACGCTCAACGTTACAGTCAATAGTCAGTGGTCAGTAGTCAACAGTTATTCGTTGGGTCCGCGAATGACGCTGATAAGCGCAGAAGAATTCAGATTTCCGTCTTCCGGCCTCTGCCGTCTGAATTCTGATTTCTGTTCCGAGGTCGGGTGAGAATACCGGCGAGCCATTCACTCCGGGAGCGCCGGCATCCTGCCGGCCTGCTTCAGGTTCGATGTTGGATGTTGGGTGTTGGATGTTGAATGTTCCCATCGGATTTCTACCGGCCGCCAGCCGTTGATGGCTGCAAAATCGCGTCAGGTTGCGCCGGGACGTTCCGCGCCGGCGGCCTTTTTGCTTTCCAAAGGAGCGTTTGCGCCGTAAGGGTAAGGTATGAAAGCGCGTCTGGCCGTTCTGCTGGTCGTGACGCTGGCGTCCGCCGCCCGGGCCGGTGACTTTGAATTCGCCGTGATCGGCGATACCCGCCCGCGGTTTGAGAGCGAGAGCTTCCGTCCCTTCGAAGGGCTGATTACCAGCCTCAATGCGTTCAAACCGGCCCTGGTTATCAATCTGGGCGACCTGATTTATGGTTATGGCCCCGCCAGCAAGGAGAAGCAGTGGGACAAATACCAGGCCGTCATCAAAACCATCCGGGTTCCTTACTACCAGCTTCCCGGGAACCACGACACGCACTCGAAAGAGGCCCGGGCCATTTACGGCCAACGCTTCGGAAAATTCTACCGATCTTTCGATTACGGCGATTGCCATTTTGTCCTGCTGGATAATACCGAGCAGGAACGCTGGGGCTACCTGGGGCCGACCCAACTGGCGTGGCTCACGAACGATCTCAGGCAAACCCGGGCCCGGGCGGTGTTCGTCTTCCTCCATTTTCCCGTGTGGGAACCGGAGCGAGTCACGCCGGAGTACTACGAATTCTGGGCCAACACGCTGCATCCGCTCTTCAAGCAATCCCGCGTCCGGGCGGTGTTCGCCGGCCATTACCACGCTTATGGGCCCACCCGGGAATTCGATGGCATCCGCTATTTCATCACCGGCGGCGGCGGCGCCGAGTTGAGACCCGAATACAAAAAGTCCGGCGGCGAGTACCACTTCATGATGATCCACGTCACGGGCGACAGATTTGATGTTCGTGTGGTCACCGAACACGGGGAGCTGACGGACCCCGAGGCGGATGTGATGGGCGGTCTGCAGTTTGCCGACCGGAACGTTTCCCGGATTGGCATCCAGCGCAATACGCAGGACCTGAAAACCGGGGTGCCGTTGACTGTCTCCGTGGCCAATCCCGACCCGGAGACCCTGACCGGCCAGGCCGAGTGGGTCGTGGACGCCAGTGCGTTCTCGGTCCAACCGCAGCGCGTCTTGCTTCAGATTCCAGGAGAAGGAACCGGGCAATATCATTTCACGCTGAAGGCGCTCCAGGACACGGTCGCGCTCCAGTCCCTTCCCCGGCTGGAATTCAATGTGGTCTCGGGAGGGACCCGTCGTCAGTTCCGCCGCGAGGTCCGTTTTCTTCAGGAACTGAACACCCCCTGGCGGGAGACGGCGCCTGTGCTGGACGGCCGACTGGCGGACTGGTCAAACGTTCCCGCATTAGAGCTGGATGAGGGTTCGGCGCCGGGGGCGGCACTGCAAAGCGGATACGATGCGCAGAACCTTTACCTGGCCCTCACCGTTCCTGCCTTTGAAACGGCTGAAGCCAAAGAATTGGGATTCAGCGACGAGGTGCAAATCGGGATGGCCCGCCGCTTGAGTGACACCGATTTCAGCAGCGACCTGCTTCGGCTGGGATTCAACTCCGGCACACCGGAAGCCGTGGACCGAACGCCGGGGCCAAAGACCGGGGCAGTGTTGCCGGGCGCGAAGAGTGTCTGTCGGACCGAGGGCCAACAGACCATCTACGAGATCACCATCCCGCTCCGGCTGCTCAAAAATCTCAAGGCCGGTGCCGGCAGCCGTTTGGTCCTCGACCTGTCGTTCCCGGTGCCGGGCAGTGGAACCGGGACCAATGAACCGCCTGATCCCGGCGTCAACACGTTTTCCTACCGGATACGGTACGGCAGTGATTCGCTGGTGCCGGTCCATTTCGTCGAGCTGAACCTGGAACGTCAGCGATAATCGGCCGCAAAACAGCGTGGCGGAGCCGCAACCACAGGAGCGCGGACAGCCCTGTCCGCGTGTCCGTTTCCGGACCCAAGCAACCCGCGGACAAGGCTGTCCGCGCTCCTGCCAAATCGTCGCCGGGTGCGACGATGTCGGGAGCAATCGCTGCAAGGATTTTAACCGCGAAGAATACGCGGAAGATGCGGACTCATTTTTCAGCAGCCGGAAGCAAGGAGAGCCAGGATGGAACGGATGCCGGTCACTCTCTTCCCTTCGTCTGCTCCAGGGCCTCGTCGTGTCCCAGGGCCAGAGCGGCCGCGATGCGTTTCTGCTCGACGGTAAAGGAACCCACCGGCAGCGGCCGGAGCGGGCTGAACACCCGGATGTGCACGCCCGCCGGCGGATGCTTCATCAGTTCCATCGCGTCGTTGTAATTCACATTTTGCCGGGCCGTCCAGGTCCGGGCCACCTTCGGGAATTCCGGGTAGGCCACTCGTCCCAGCCAGCGCGGTATCGGCTTGAGCCGGAAGGTCAGTTTGTGTGTGAGCACCACGGTGATGTCCGTCGCGCCATCCTCAACCGCGCGCCGGACAGGAATGGGATCCGACACCCCGCCGTCGGCGAACGGATGGCCGTCCACGAAATCATACCCGCGCGTCGCCAGAGCCAGGGAGGCCGAGGCGCGGAGGGCGGCAAACACCCGGTCATCGCAAGCGTGGAAGTAAACCGGCCCGCCGGTGTGACAATCCGTCAACACGATGAAAAAGCGCATGGGCGCCTTTTGCAGCGCCTCGACTGAAAGCGGGACGTGCTGTCGGATGACATGATCCACCAGGTACGCCAGATCCACGATGGGTTTATGGTGGAGAAAATTGCTTCGGCGCACCACTTTGCTGGCCAGTTCCCGCCAGATGGTCAGACCCGGTTCCCACAGGCCGGCGACAAAATAAGCCGCCGTACACGCGCCGGACGAAGCGGCATAAACCAGGTCGTATTGCCGCCGGCCGGTGTCATGCAGAAAAGCCAGCACCCCGGCCGCCCACGCTCCGCGCATGGCGCCGCCTTCCACGATCAACGCCGTCTGGTGGTCCCGCGTGTCCTGGTTGCTTTGTGGTTGAATGTTCAAAATCCCCGTTGGGAACAACCGGAGAACCGAGTCCTGCTTGTGTTTGCTGTCATCAGTCATGTTCTTTCTGGACCTACGTTGGTCGGTTCCGGGCTGCTGATGCGGCTCGGGCTTGCAGTGCAGGGGATAAGAGGAGGGCGAAAACCCCAAACGATGGGCAGTCGGACACCTAATAGACTATGCTCAGTCAACAATTTAACCTTACACACGGACCCGGGGTGTACAAGTGATATCGGAATAAATCGCGTGTCCCGAATTGGGCCAGCTTCCAGCCAACCTGGAAGTTCATCCAACTGCAAAGAATGCAAAGGACGCAGAGGTGGGGCGAGCGTCCTCACGAGCCGATTTAACTCTCAACCTTCAACCTTCAACGCTCAACTGACGCTTAGCCGCGGATGACGCCGATGAACGCAGATGGATTCAACTTTCCTCAGGTGCAGGTTTAAAACCAGTATTACCCAGGTTCTGACTGCACCCTGCACCCTTACCCCGCCGAACTCGTTGCCTTGGCCTTCAGCCTTCCGTTGGTTTGTAGCCAATTGCCCCCGGCACGACGCCCGGCGCAGCGCTTCGGGTGCGCCCCGACGCGGCCCGGCTCAGCGGGATTAAACCGCGTGCAAACCGACCGGTCGGATCAGGCAAATTATAGATTGACTTATAGCTTGGATTATGCACGATAAAGACCAATCCCATACTTCGGCACACCGTGGGCGTGCAGCGTTGGCATTCGCCGCCGTTTGGACCTTGTCCCGCCAGCCGGCCGAAGGAGAATACCAGACCCTGAATCAGACGATATGAAGACACGCTTCCGCAGTTTCGTTTGTTACAATCCGTTGACAACCCCGCTTTCCAGGCCGGCCCCCGCCCGGGGATGGACCCGCTGGCGGCTGATAGGTTTGATCATCCTGGGCTTGATGCCGGCCGGGGCGGCCCAGGCGCTGATTTATCAGGGCTTGACCAACAGTGCATTGGGCAGCGCCACGCTGGCGCTGTCGGGCAGCAGCCTGATGGTCAGCAATCTGACCAGCGGCGGCCAGGACGGAGTCACCATCGGGCTGAATGCGCCCGGCCAGTTCGTGCTCAATACCTTTTACCAGGCGCCCGCCAACGACGGGACCCTGACCTTCACCAGCCTCGGTTACATTGGCGGCCAGCCCGGCCAGCCTGTGGGACGGATCATCATCACCTATGCGGGCACCAACGAAACGTGCGCGTACGATTTTTCACCAATTGGCGCCAGCACTTACACCCTGGAGATCTTCAACGGCAGGCAGCTGGTTTACCAAAGCCATGGCAACTCCGGCCCGGCCTATACCGATTTCAAGCTTGAACCGCTCCCGATGGACGACACCGAGATGGGACATTTTGATGAAAACGGCAACTATCATCCGGGCACCACCACCTCCACGAAGGTCTTGGCACTCCCCATGAATGTGGGCGGACAGATCGTGACCGGAGATCGCGTCCTGGCCATCCCGGAAAATCCGACCAATACGGTCCAGGCCCTCTCCGGCCAGAGCATCCAGGCCGGCGGTGGCATCTCCAATCTGTTGATTGCTGCCGAATCCTTGACTGAGGGTAACGTGACGCTTTCCGCTCTGGGGAACGCGACACTGAACGTTGCCTCCAGCGCATTGTACGTCTCCAATCTCAGCTCCGGCGGCCAGGACGGCGTCGCGATTCAGGATGACCACAACATCTCCGATGGCGCCGCGAAAGGCCAGGCCAGCGACCTGGAAATCCACATGGACCCACCGGACAGCGGGAACACCCTGCCGGTCGGGGCCTACCTGCAGGCGCAGTTGGTCGGGACCACCGGTGGCATCAGCAACGGTGTGCTGGGCACGCTGACCGTAACCAAGGCCGGCACCAGCAACTATGTCGTGTCGGCGGACTTTTCGCCGCTGGGCGCGAGCAGCAACCTTATGGAAGCCACCAGAGGCAAAGGATCGCCGCCGCCGCGCAGCCATGACTTGGACGTGCATTCCTGGTCGTACGGAAGGTCGGGGTCAACGGCCCTGGCCCAGACCACCGATTTCCCGCTCTCCTTTGGTTTCAGCTACGATCCGCTCACCGGAAACGTGAGCTTCTCCATTGATTGGGGCAACGGTACGACCAGCGTTTCCGGCGGCGGGGCCAACGTCGTCTGCGACCAGCTTTACGTCACGCCGCAAAATGTGTCGCTGCCCGGCGCGCCGACCGGCGTGCAGTTGGTGGCCGCCCAGGTGCCCGGCTTCACCCTCACCCATGAGAATGTGAACCAGCCGTATGCCGGCCTGCACTTCCTGTCGCTGGGAAATGCAATGCTGAACCTTTCGAGCAATCAACTGACCGTCGGCAACTTCGGCACCAATAGCCAGGTCGGGTGTGTCATCGAGGATACCAAAAACATCTCGGACGGGGCGGCGAAGGGCCAGGCCAGCGACGTGGAATTCCACCTGAACCCGCCGGACGACGGGAACACGCTGCCGACAGGAGCATATATGGCGGAACAGTTGATCGGCACGGACAATGGCGTCACCAACATTGTCCTGGGCGCGCTGACGGTCACGAAGGCGGGCACCAGCAACTATGTCGTCGCGGCGGACTTTTTGCCCGTCGGTCAGAGCAACTTTACGGTGGCGGCCTACAGCAATGGGATTGAGGTGGCGTCGTTCCAGTGGGGCGTGGGTCAGGGCACGACGGTGGCGGCCGCGTACAATTTTCCGCTTTCCCTGGGCCTGAAGTATGACAACACGTCGAATGCTGCCAGTCTTTCATTGGATTGGGGCACTAATACCATCAACCTGTCCGTGCAAGGAAGATTGGTTGCTTGCGACCATCTTTACATCACCCCGGACAACGTCTCCTTGCCGGGTGCGCCGACGGGCCTGCAGTTGGTGGCCTCCCAGGTGCCTTACTTCACCATCACGTCAGTCGAGGTTTCGCCGTTGCTCGCCAGCGTGATTCAAACCAGCCAGGACATCTGGCTGCAGTGGTACGGAACCAGTGACCTGCAGGAATCTGCCGACCTTGGCACGTGGACCGACGACACCAATGCGACCAGTCCGTATGCCGCCGCTGCCAATAAAGGGGGCACCACGCAGGCTCCGGCCAAGTTCTACCGCCTGGTTTTCCGACCGTAATGAGATGGGCGTCCGGCCGGGTCAACCACCGCCGGACGCCTGTGATGCCGCACGCAGCGGAACCAACCGCCGGCTCAGGCGGCAAACCCGGACGTTTCGCCCAAATCACCTGAAGGCGGCTGTCCAATCGGCGCTGACGCAACCGTACTTTACACCCATCCCCATAGGTCCCGGGCCGGCATAGTCAGACTTATTCTGAGAGCCGGAAAAACTTTTGCCCGCCCGTGATGGGATTGGTGACGGTGTTCAATCCATTGACGATGACCGGGGCCGGTGTAACAACGTTCCAGGCCGTGCCGGTCAGATTGGATGCGGATTTCAGGTTGAGACCGGTGATGTTAGTCGGCCATGTCAGAACCACCATGTCTCCGAAAGGAGCCAGGCTCAACGGTGGTGTGTAGATGGCCGGCGCCATGGTGACCGCGCCGGCACGAATTGTCGCGACCTGCGGCGCGGGCGCGCTCAAACCCGGCGCGGGCGCAAAGGCAACCGTGTACGGTCCCGGCGTCAACCCCACAACAGTTTTCTCCCATAGCCCTCCATCCGGCGTGATGATCCAATCAGCGGAAGTCAGGCCGGCGTTCGCTGGCGGGCTCAAAGTAAACGCAGCGGCATCGGTATCGGCGCTGACGCACAAGGTTCCGACCTGGTTCGTATTGGCCACCAGATTGGTCGAGCTGACGGCGGCGGTAAAACTGGTGTTCGGGGCCAGAGACAGCAGTTGCCAGGGAGACGATTCCAGGGGATAGGAGTTTCCCGAGGTGAGCCATTTCGGATTGGGGTTTCCGTCCTGGAAGAGCCGGATCAGGTCGAAACCGACCGTGTTCACCATGGTGTAGGTGTCAAACGTCTCCAGAATCGGGCCCCAATAGCCGGTGCCATCCCCGCTGGCGTAAGTGTTGTCCGTATAGTTGGTGGTGGTGTAGGCACGTGAATACACCAGGTCCCAGGCATCCTGGACGAAATTGAACAGCATCACCTGGTTTTGCCAGTGATACAGGCCGCCGGAAGAACCCCCGTAAGAGGTTCCGTTCCGGATATGGACCATTTGCCTCGTCACGCCAAATTCATCGGGCCTCATCGTCAGGTACTGGGGATTGCCCGTTGGCAGGTCAATCATCACCTGCCAGGGGGTCGCTTTCGCCTGCGACCAGTCATAAATCCAGAACTGGGGCCCGCTGGTGCCTTCGTAAGCAATCAGCGATTCAGTGCCCAACTGCGCCCGGCAGGAGGAGGTCAAATAAAAATACGAAACCGGCTGGCCGAGGTAAGCGGGAGCAATCACGTAATAATCCGCCACTGTGGAATTGGTCCAGAGGAGGCTGTAATAGTAAAAGTAAAAGCCGTAGCCGACACCGCCGGGGACCTCCCTGGCTGCTTGCGGGCCGCGTCGCAAGGGATTTTCTCCGCGCCAACCGTGCTTGGGCGGCAATTCGCCGTCGGGGAAGTGCGCCGCCCGATACGCCGCCGATTCCCGGGCGATCACCGCCCGCACATCCCGAATTTGCAGCCCGTATGCTGCGGCCGTGCCTGGGGTGGAGGCGGCAGAGATTGGAAGACCGGGCGTCAGGAGCGCAAGCAAGGCAATCGTTTTCAATTTCATGGCTCCCTCCATTCATTGATCCCATGGTGCACTCCGGTCGCCAATCGAACGGGCGCAATATTGGAGCGAAGGCCAGGTAACACAAAGCGGATGGAAGCAGCGGGCGGGAACTGGTTGGAAAGTCACAATTTGGGTATCTGAGCGCACAGAAACCGCATCTAAATCCGCCGATTCAGCAAAAAAGACGGAAAATACCACGCTTTGCGTTGCTTGAATTTCATGCTGCTTTCTTTTCACAAGAATTACCCTGATCCTGACAGTTTGGGGCGGAAACACAAGCGGCATAGCGGGAAATTATCGCATTGCCGTATGTCGGGAGGGCGCGATGGCAAAGTGGTGACGGAACAACCGTGAGGTTCGTCCGCGGATTTCGCCGATGAACGCAGATTACCGGCCGGTGACTTTGAACCTTGGACTTCAGATTTTAAGCTTTCCATCCCAGGCGAGGCTCCCGACGAGCCGTTTTACTTTCAACCCTCAACTCCTTTTCACGTAATTGTCGTAAAGCAGTTTGGCGGTGATGGCCAGGACCATCGCAATGAAAACGGGCCGGATAAATTTGGTGCCTTTGGCCACCACGAGGTGCGAGCCCATCCGTGCGCCCAGCAGCTGGCCCAGACCCATCGCCAGCCCCGGAACCAACAGGACATTCCGGCCCAGCAGGAAAAACAGCAGCGAACTGAGGTTGCTGGCAAAATTCATGACTTTGGTGAAGCCGGTCGCCCTGGTGAGATTGAAGCCGAGGCCCAGTACAAACGCCATGGCCCAAAACGTCCCGGTGCCCGGCCCGAAAAAACCGTCGTAAAATCCCAGGCACAACCCGAAGCCGGCGTCGAACCAACCCCGCGCCAGGCGGGGCGCCGCGTCGGCGGCGCCGAGGTCGGGTTTCAGCAGCGCATAAACGGCGACGAGGATCAGCAGGACCGGGATGGCGTGCCCCAGAAAATCCCGCGGCAACTGCTGCACGAGCAGCGTCCCCAGCGCCGCGCCGGTGAAGGTGAAGACAAATCCGCGTTTACACTCGCGCAGCGCCACCGTGCCGGCGCGGGCGAAATGGACCGTGGCGCTCCCGGACCCGAATGTGGCCTGGAGTTTGTTGGTGCCGAGGGCGACTTTCGGGTCCATCCCCAGATTCAACAGGACGGGCAGGGTGATCAACCCGCCGCCGCCGGCGATGGAATCCACGAATCCGGCCACGAGCCCCGTTGCGAACAGCAGCGGCAGATGCCACGGATGAACCATGGGGCGAGGGTAACGTCCCTTGCCCGAATTTCAACCCGCGGATGCCGCGGATATTGAACGGCAATCCTTAAGCAGGAGGCAATCGAGGCGAGCATGATTGAATATCACCTCTGTTCACTCCGTTGAAGGAGCGTTCAGTATTGAAGCAGGCTACTCGCGACCTCATTGGAAGGTCATTTCCCGGGCCATCCAGCGGCGGGCGACCAGACCAGGTGAACAGGAAATCCTCGTCACTTCTGCCTTCCGGCCCTCGACGCTCGGCTCTGGACTCTCGACCGCCGTTTCTCCCCGCCTCAACCCACGGGACCGCGTGCGTGGCTGGAAATGGTTATCTTGATCGCCGCGCCGGGATTCCGGTGCAGCAGCTCATCGGTTTTCAGGATGCCCCGGTCCAGGAAGTAATAACCGTAATCTCCCTCCGCCGGCGGGGAAATCATGGCGCACAGGGCGGGTTTGTTCCCCGCATGACCACAGCCGATGTCGTGCTCCACCCGGAAACGGTCTTTGCGTCCGGGCTTGTCGGCCTTGATGGCAAACGCCAGCATGTCCCGGTCGCTTTCATCCAAGTTCACAAATTCAAAATTCGCCCAGACCTCATTGCCTTTCGCGGCGAGGAACGGCGCCGGATCAAAATCGGGCGAGCATCGATCATCAGCCTCATACGGCAACAAAGGCACCAGGGCCGTGCCGCCCACTTCGTGGTTGCTGAATCGCACCAGGGGGCGATGCTGATTGAGCCGGCTGATGGTGCGGGCGGCCACTTTGATTCCCGAGACGATCACTTCACTGGTCTCTTTATGCTGCGACCACAGGACGGAATCCGGCCCGGCGAGCGCGAGTTGACTGGCACTGAGCGTGGTTAATCCGGCAATACCCAAAGCCCTAAAATGTTTAAACATGACAATCCTTTCGTTTTAGTTATAGCGAAAAAAGACCAGTTCAAGTCCGACTCGACCCCGTCTCATTCAGCAACCCGCTTGTCGCGGCGAATCTTTCAAGCACCCGAAATGCCACCAGCACATTTGGGCGATTTGGCGGCATTTCAGTAGGAATACATGAACGCACATCGCCCCGGATGAGCCATGCTGGCTCAGGGCTCTGTCACACCGCGCCACAGTCGCGCAACCGCAGAGACGCGAAGGCGAACCGCGAAACAGGCGAAACAAACGAAAGATGGGGCGAGCGTCCTGACGAGCCGTTTTTTCACAGGAGGAAACAAAGGAAACCGGGACCAAAAAACCTGCGTTCACTCCGTTACCTCCTGGTGAATTCCGCCTTTAACCGCAGATGAACGCGGATGGACGCTGGTTTAGCCGCAAAGAAGCGCAAAACGCACAAAAGGTGGGGCGAGCGTCCTCGCGAGCCGTTCATCGGGGAGCGCCGGCATCCTGCCGGCAGTTACATTGGATGTTCCGCGTTCAGCGTTCGATGTTGGATGTTGGATGTTTCCGCTCACTTGCCCCTTGTCACCCCGTGTAAGCGGATGCAAAATCGTGTCATGACCGGTCGGAAGAATAAATCAGTCATTCGCCGATGAACTGGTTCAAATCATTCTGGAAGAAATTGACCACGCCGCCGGCGGCGACACCGCCCACCCTCAGACAAATCTTCGGCGGAACAGAACCGGCATCGGCTGGACCGGGCAGGCCGCCGTTTGACGAAACTTTTAGCAACTTTACCCCGCGCGCTCAACAGGTGCTCGCCCTTGCGCGCAAGGAAGCCGACCGCCTCAACCACAATTTCCTCGGCACCGAACATTTGCTCCTTGGATTAATCAAACTGGGACAAGGCGTCAGCGTGAACGTCCTGGCAAAAATGGGGGTCAACCTTGAAAGGGTCCGTGCCGAAGTCGAAAAACAAGTGGGCACTGGCCCCGACCAGAAAATGATCGGGAACATTCCTTTCACACCGCGGACGAAGAAAGTCCTGGACCTCGCCCGAAGGGAGGCCAAAAACCTGAACCATACCTACATCGGCACGGAGCATATTCTCCTCGGCCTGCTCCGTGAAGGCGACGGGATCGCTGCTCACATCCTGAAAAGCGTGGGATTGAACCTTGAGAAGACGCGACAGGAAATCCTGAAAGAGCTCGACATCAAAATTAAACCTGCCGTAGGTGAGCAAACCGCCCGTTCCCAACTCCCAACTCCGAACTCCGAACTCCGAACTGCGCCGCCTCAAGGCGAACCCGTGGACACCAGCAAGCGTTACGATGTCCATTGCACCGACCGGAGCCAGGGCGTGACCGTCTATCGCAATGTCCGGTTCAAAGGCGTCAAGCACCTGTTCCCAAGGTCGCAGTACGACACGCTTTCAGTTTTCGTGGAACTGGAACAGGAGAACGGTCAAATCGTTTTTGTTTCCAGGAGTTCCGTCATCCGGTTTACCGAGTCGGGCGAAGCCGGCAAGCAGGAGTAAACCGCGAACCACGCCAAATCCACGAGCACTTTTCAACCGCAAAGAACTCAGCGAGCGCAAAGCGGTGGCAGATCATTTCGACAGAAGGCAACGAAGGAAACAAAGAATTTGAACCGCCGGTGAACGCCGATCACCGCAGATTTTCCTCCGTCTTCGCTCCTGACCGCGTGGCGCAGGGTGCAGCATTACGGTTTTAGCCTTTAGAATTTGGCTATTTGCCTTCCGGCCTCAGACATCCGAACTCCGGCTTCTGACTACCGACTACTGACTGCTGACTACCGACCTCAGGCCTTTGCCTTCCGTCTTCTGTCCTTCCCTGCCGCGCCATAGCTTTTCAGCATTCAGCATTCAGAATTCAGCCTTTGCCTTCACGCCGACTGCCCCCAGCCTGCCGCGTGCTTGCGATGCCATTAATTAATGTGGCCGGGGAACGCCCGTCTTTTTGAAGTTACTGGGTTTGGTGCAAATAGAACCAACCTTTGATGTTGTTTGCCCTGATCGTCGGCCCAACCGACCCGATCCCCCACCAGAAATCATCCTCGTCCCAGGCGCCGCCCCCCGCGATCGGTCCCAGGCACGCCGGTTCGCCAACCCCGCCGCCTTGAAACAATGGGCCCGTGGTCAGCGCGGCATGAAACCACGCCTGTTGAATCGTCAGCGGCCATTTCGTCGCAGCCATTCCCTTGATGAACACGGTCTCAAAACTGTCCCCGCCTACACCGGTGATGCTGTCGGACCAGGCGTCTGTCTCAAAACCCAGCATCGAGTGCATCCCGTTGAAAGCCGGCCCCCAGCGCTGGAAGGCTAAAAAGTCCGGCTTCGGATCATCCGCCTGCGCCAGGACCTGGCAGGAAAGCAGGGCCATCCATTCCTCCTCGGCCCCGCCGGAATATCCGAGTTCCAGGCGGTCACCCCAGGATTGGGGAAGATGCTGGTCCGTGTTCCAAAGGGCGATGGCGGGCGTGCCTGATCCCTGGTAGGTTTCTGTGAACGAGATGGCGTTCGGATTGCCGTGTCCGCAATAAAAGGTTATGTCCGCCGTGTCCATTACCGTTTCGTCCCATCCGAACGGCTGGTGAATGAAGTCCAGTGGATGGGCGATGTATTCGCCGCGATCGAACTGCTCGGAACCAAAAGTGGCGGAAAAGTTCTGCATCGTCGAACGCCACGACCCCGCGTCCCAACCCATAAAATCCTGGTCGTAGGGCGCCTCGGTTCCCCAGTTCAGCGTTGGAGCCGAACCGGAACCTTGAATCAGCAGGATGGGTAAGGTTTGTATTCCGATGTTTTGATGCGTCCCCACATATACGCCGTTGTGATCCAACACCCACAAGCCGACGGTTTCGATGGCTGGAACCGGTTGGTTGGGAACCACCAGCCGGAAGAATTGGGCTTGCGCCGCCGTATCCACCGTGACGGAGGCGATGCCATTATTTTGGGCCACCGTGTTGGTGAACGGCGCCCATGACCCGGCGGCGAGGTTGGACGAGGATTGCATTTGATACAAGCCGATGGGATCCACCCAGGAAAGCACCGGTGCACCGGCTGACGCCGATCGGGAAAGGAAGATTTTCGCGGGCGTAACCTGGATCATCGGCGCGTATTGGATGCGGGCGACGTTGTCGGTGAAAAGGTCCGGCTGCGAACCGCTCCATAAATAAGTATAGGGCGGACTCCCGCCGGTGACGCTGGCGCTGGCGACCACCTGTGTGCCGCCACCGGTGGTGATGGCGGTCATTTGGACTGCCGGCACAAAATTGGTGTCGTCGGTCGCAGGCACCAGTATTCGCATTAAATGAATGGGCGAGAATTGACCCGACTCGGGATTGGTCGCCATCATGGTTCCTCCGCAGAGATACCAGGGGATAAGATTGGAAACCGTGGTGAACGAAAGCGGCGGCGCATAATAGACCAGTTGCATCGTGATCGGCCCGTTGAATCCGTACGTTGCCGCGGCGATATTGCTGGCCGTCGTTGGAGAAATAATATTCACAGGCGGGCCGGCAACCAATTGCCGTGCCGCGTAGTGAAGCCGCGCGACAGAACCATCCGGGCCGTAAGCCGCCTGCACCTGCGCCCCCGGACCCACCACGGGCAAGCCCTGCAGCGTCATCTGGTAGCTGACCTCCGTATCGAGGCAGTTGCTGCCTGACAACACCGCGCCAGAGTCGTTGGTATAAAATGCCGTAAGGACGGTGTGGGTGACGATGGGCGTGGCCGAAGGCGGCATCAGGCCCGCATTGTTCAGCCCGGTCGCGAACGAGGCGACGACCGCATTGGAACCCGGGACCGCCAGCGCGTTGAGGGCCGCGAGGTCAGGCTGCTCGAAACGGATGGGAATGCCCGGGTACTTGTTGACGGTATCGGCCAGGAGATTGCTCTGCACGGTGGGATCGGTGACGGGCGCAACCGGGGCGGCAATGAAGTTGGTGGGGTTGATGAAGTCCATCTGGCCATCCGTCAGGGTGAACGCGTTGGTCGGGATGTTGAGCGAGTTGGCCAGGGCGACGGCTTGCGCCGGGAGCGCTCCCGATTGGACAACGGAAAAAACCGGCAGGCTGGAGACCGGGCAATTGGGGTTGGCCACCACGGTCACGGAGAAACTGCAAGAATTGGTCAATCCGCTTCCAGCGGCCGTCACCACCACGGGCGTCGTTCCGAGCGGGAAACAGGAGCCGGGCGGCGGATCGTACCAAACCACCAGGTCGGTGGGGTTGCAATAATTGGTCGCAACGATTGTCGGATAGTTGCTGATGGTCAGGCAACCGGCCCCGCAGGGCAGAAACGCGACAATGTCCCTGGGGCATTGCAGGTCCAGGCAGCTTTGGGCGCGGGCATCCGGTGCTTCGGTCGCAATCAACGCCAGCACGCAAGCGCCCTTAAGTACAAGTATCGCTTTTTTCATGGGTACCTTCCGGTTTTTCTTCCAATCGGGATTTTCAATCTGGACCCATGCCCGGCATGAGCCATTTTTGTGACTATCGCCCGGCTCTGCATAAGCGCAAGTATTTTTTACGATTCGCATTGCTTTCCAGCGTCTGTTTACCGAATTGTGATTTCCCAATCCCGCGAACGGTTATCGGCCGCAAAGAGAGCGTAAAGAGGGAGCAAATTTTTTCGACAGAAGGCAACGACGGAAACAAAGAATTCGAACCGCAGATGAACGCAGATCACCGCAGATTTTCCTCCGGTCTTCGCTTCTGACCGCGTGGCGCAGCTTGACGCGGTTTTAGCCTTTAGAATTTAGCATTTGGCATTAGTAGAACGCTTACCGCCTTCCCCGCCGTGCCATAGCTTCCGACCTCCGGTTTCTGCCTTCTGGCCCTCGACCGCTTTTTGTAGTCGATAGTCCACAGCCTGCCCCGTGGCGCAGCTTTTCGCGTACGCCGGGCGCGCGCACTCAACCGTGGTTCGATGTTCGATGTTCGATGTTTCCGTCTTGAAATTCCGGTTGACGGATGCACACTCGCCTCATGGCCGGTCGGACTTGTCGCGTCGACATGCCGCGCCGAAACGGCGTGGAGGCGGGAGCTATGCGAAGACGGAAGAAGAAAACCTTTTCCCGCGAAGAAATTGACGCTTTGCGCGGCCGCCTCAAACGCAAGCCCGGTGACAAACCATTGCTTTGAAGTTTTTATTTTGGTAAACGGGAAAATCGCGGTATTTATTATCCATGATTCAGGCGGAAGAATTGGTTGGCGCCGAATGGGCCGAATGGTATCGGCTCACGCCGATTCAACGCTGGCATGAAAGCCAGAAACTCTGGCGGACGTATCTCACTCTGGGAGGATCTCTTGATTCCGAATCCGATACGCAAAGTCCTTTCTTCGATGCGCGCAAGGCGCGTCCGCGCTCTGCTCATGGGCGGCCAGGCGTGCGTGTTTTACGGCGCGGCCGAATTTAGCCGCGATACGGATTTTGCCGTATTGGCGGACGCCGGCAACCTCGCCCGTTTGCGGCACGCCTTGGCTGACCTTCAAGCGGATGTGATTGCCGTCCCGCCGTTTCAGTTGAAATACCTGCGACGCGGACACGCCATCCATTTCCGGTGCCGGCACCCGGCCGCTTTTCGCATGCGAATAGACGTGATGGCCAGAATGCGCGGGGTGGATTCATTCGCCAGACTCTGGCGGCGCCGCACCGTGATCCGGTTGCCGGACGGCGGCACCTGTGACCTTCTGGCGTTGACCGATCTGGTGCAGGCCAAGAAAACCCAAAGGGACAAAGACTGGCCGATGCTGCGGCGCCTGGTGGAAGCTCATTACTTTGAAAATCGCCGCCGGCCCTCGACGGTCCAGATCAAATTCTGGCTGCGCGAACTGCGCACGCCGGAATTGCTGATTGAGGTGGGACAAAAATTTCCACGGCTGTGCCGGCGGCTGGCTTTGGTCCGCCCATTGTTAAAGACGGCGCTTGCCGGCCGGGCCGACCAACTGGAAGCCCGGCTGGCTGCGGAAGAATTGGCTGTGCGCCGGCGGGACCGGATTTACTGGCGGCCCTTGCGCAAGGAATTGGAGCAATTGCGGCGCGTCCGATGACGGGCCTTCCCTGCCGTGCCATAGCTTCCGACCTCCGCCTTCCTTGCCGCGCCGAAGTCTGACGAAGGCGGGCGACCTCCGCCATCCGGCTGGTCACACGTCACTCTTCGCCCGGCACCAGCTTGCTCGTATGATCGCGCATCCATTGAATATCGACACTGCCCGGGTCCCGAATCTCGGTCCTGCCGTAATGGATGCTCGGGCAGGTTTTGGCCGACAGCCATTTGTGGATTTCGCTGTGACCATCGGCAAAGTTAAAAACGCAGGCGCCATCATGGTAGCTGCCCGGCATGTCGTCCCACAGGTCCGGGTTGTTCATCCGCGTGTTCAGCCAGGCATCGTTGATGGTATCAGGATTTTCGTCTGCAAAAACCCAGAGCTTCGACGGGCCCGGAGAGATCAATTGGCCCTCTTTTCCGTATGCGGCAAATCCCGGAACCCAAAACAGACCGGGTTGCGCCCCGCCTTTCAGGAAACAGTTCATGGAGACACTGCGAACCCGCGCGCGAAATCTGCTGGCGGCCTGGACCGGCGACAGGTACCGGTCGGCCGGGCATTTGTAGATTTTGGTCTCCTGCGTGTAGGAAAAGAGCAATCCATTGGCAATGAGCAGCAGGTTGGTGTTGTCGGGGGAAGCCGACCAATCCATCATCCCATACACCCAATTATCGTTCTCAATCGGCAGGCCGGTTTCCGGTCCGCCATACGTCGGCCAGCCATTGAAAACCCAGTTATTGACCAGGCGCCCGGCATGGTCATCGGAGTAGAGGTGCCACGCAGTGCCAAGTTGTCGGAAATTGCCCAGACAGGAAACGGCCAGGGCTCTGGCCTTGGCCCGGCTCAACACCGGCAACAGCAGTGCCGCCAGGATGGCGATGATGGCAATCACCACCAGCAACTCGACCAGGGTAAACGCCGCTTTGCCGACTCCTGAATGACGACATTTCATGGCTGTAAATTGATTAACGTCCCGCGCGGCCATGTTTGTCGAGTGTAAATTTGTGCCTTGGCGTCGGCCGACGATGTGCAACAGAGACGGAAACCGCAGATGAACACAGATGGACGCAGATTTGCTTCTGGCTCCGGCTTTATTTTCATTCAGCCTTTAGCCTTCCCTGCCGAGCCATAGCTTTTAAGCGACGGCTGGAGCCTTTCTTTCAGATTGTAGCTGATCGTCCACAGACGCCGGGCGCGCGAAATGGCATAACATCACCGTTATGCCTAAGCGCAATTCAACCCTTGTTCAGTTCGGGTGTAAGGTGGCCCGCCTCCGCACCGAGGCGGGGCTGTCCCAGGACAGCATTTGTCCAACCAGCGCTCGTACAATCACAACCAACTATGAAACTCATCTCATTCCAAAAACTGGGTGAAAACCGCGCGAGCCCGCGACTTTGGCTGGAGTCGCGTCGATTGGATGCGCTCGGCTTTTCAGCGGGCGTTCCTTTTTCGATTGAACAACGCGTGAATGGAATTCGACTTCGCCCAACGGTGTTATCAAATAATCACGTATCCAAACACATCGCATCGGGACGGGAGCGGCCCATTATCGACGTTGCGAATCGGTTGTTGCTTTCTCCGTTAAATGGGTTTCCCGAAATCAAAGTGACAGCGACATTCAAACGCATTGATGTCGTGCCGTCCGTGCGCGGATTCCATATTCGCCAACGTTTGGAAACCAAGCCTCCATTCAGAGCCATAGAAGTTTTTTGCGGCGGCGGGACGCTTTCGGCAGCAATTGGTAGTTGCTATGACTTGCTTCTCTTGGCAGGCATTGAAGTGGAACCGAAGTACGCCGACGTCTGGCAGCAGGCACATCCGCGAGCGGTTTTGTATCAGGCTGATATTCGGCGCATTCACGCCGGTGAATTACCAGCACATGATATTTTGGTTGCTTCAATCCCCTGCACAAGCCATTCAACGCTGGGGAGAGCCAAGAAGTCTTTGGCAGGAAAACCGGAACTGGGTGACACGGGGGACCTGTTTCTCAGCGTTGCGTACATCGTGGCTCATCATTTGCCGTCAGCATGCGTATTTGAAAACGTGCCCGCGTTCAGAAATTCATTGGCGTGCCTGAGCCTCGCACAACATCTGCAAAAAATCGGCTACTCCCTCACGGAATCCATCATC
>DASZAB010000078.1:0-33052 GCA_035945675.1 Verrucomicrobiia bacterium
AGGACTCAACAAACAACGATGCGGTGAATAAACATTTCGACGCGCTGCTGAAATCGCTCGCCGATGAGTCCGGTTATACGGAGGTGCAATTCGCCCCAATCATACCCTTGGGTCATTCGGCGATGGCGACTTTTCCTTGGAATTTTGGCGCATGGAACCCGCAACGCACGCTGGCCATCCTGTCTGTTCATGGCGACGCGCCGCAGACGCACTTGACCGGCAACGGCCGCCCGAACGCGGATTGGGGTGAGCGCAACATCAACGGGATTCCCGGTCTCATGGTGATGGGGCAGTACGAGTGGTGGGAGAAACGCCTGTCTCCCGCCTTTGCTTTTGAAGCGAAAAATCCCAAAGCGCCGGTCGCATTCTTCTGTGATGCCGGGAACGGACATTTTAACTCTTCACGGCAACTGGTGGATTTCCTCGGGATGTTCATTCGCAAGGCGGCCGAATGGCGCTTGCCGGCTTCAGAAATCCGAAATCCAAAATCCAAAATCGCAAATGAATCGGAGATTCATCACGTCGTCTCCTGCAAACTCAAACCCGTGGAGCCGCGGCAGGGCTGGCTGGTGGACCGCTGGCGACGCGATGAACCGCCTGCTGCCCCGGCGGCGCCTTACGCGAAATATACCGGCAATCGCAGTGAGGCATTTTGGTGTTTCGATAAGGAAATGGCGACTTTGACGGAAACGGACTACGCCCGCCAGCGCGGAAAACGTCCGCAACTCACCGGTTTCATTCAGGACGGCCGGGTTGTTCCGCAGGACTCTAAAACGTTCGCACAGGTGCTTCTGAAAATGCCGCCTCTGGACAATTCGTTGATGTTCGAACTGAAAGGCGTATTTCTGGATCGCGTACCGCCGGGCAATCCCGAAAAGTGGACTGGGCTGACCAACGGCATGCCAATCAGCCACTCGACTGAGGGCAGGCCGGTGGTATTGTCGCGAATCACCGGACCTGTGAAACAGTTGGGCCGAAATACATTCGCCATCAGGTTCAATCGCCTGAGCATCACGGCTGACTTTCGCATGGGTGACATCTGGCTGCTCGCCAGCCAGCCTGGCGACGACCGATATCAAAGCGCCGTCGAGCAGGCATTGATGAAGATTCCCTCCCGGCTGACCGAAGGCGAACGCCAGGAAATCACCTTTCCAGACATTCCAGATCAAAAAGTTGGAATCAAATCGCTCGCCTTAAACGCCAGGTCTAGCGGCGGAGTTCCCGTTTATTATTATGTCCGGGAAGGTCCAGCGAAGGTGGATGGCAATGCACTCAAATTCACGCCCATCCCGCCCCGGGCAAAATTTCCGGTGCGTGTCACCGTGGTGGCCTGGCAATATGGCCGGACCATCACCCCAAAACTCCAGTCTGCCGAGCGGGTTGAACAGACATTCTATCTTTTGAAATGAACTGTTGCTTACAATGAAGAATCAGAGCTCCGGCCTCAAACGCAGCAGAACGTGTTTATTGGTTGTTTCATTAATGACCGTCCAATCAGTCTTTGCGCAATTCACGTTTGTTCATCCGGGTTTGCTCCAAAGCCGTGAAGACCTTGAGCGGATGAAAGCCGCAGTGGCTGAAAAGGAGGAACCAATTTATTCGGGCTACGAAGTTTTTCGCACCAATGCGCAATCGGAGTTGAGCTATAAAATGCACGGCCCGCTGGCCACAGTAGGCAGAAACCCAAGCGTTGGCCAAACCACTTACGATTCGGACGCTGATGCCGCTTACCAATGCGCCATCCAATGGTGCATCACCGGCAACCGCGCCTATGCGGACAAATCCAAGGAAATCATTGACGCCTGGTCTTCAACTCTGAAATCCATCACCGGGCGGGACGCTGTTTTGATGGCGGGACTTGGGCCGTTCAAGATGGTCAATGCGGCGGAAATCCTGCGCTACACGGACGCCGGTTGGTCGCCGGCGGAAATTCAGCAAGCGGAAAGGAATTTTCGCGAGGTCGTCTATCCGGTTATCAAGAACTTTGCGCCCTTCGCCAACGGCAATTGGGACACGGCGGCCATCAAGACGACGATGGCCATCGGCGTTTTTTGCAATGACCGCCCGATGTTCGAGCACGCGTTGCGCTATTATGAGGACGGCACGGGCGACGGTTGCCTGACGCATTACATCATCAATGGAGCGGGCGAATGCCAGGAAAGCGGACGCGATCAACAACACACGCAGCTCGGCCTGGCGCACATGGGTGACTGCTGTGAAATCGCGTGGCATCAGGGGCTGAATCTTTACGGCTGCGATGACAATCTGCTGCTGAAAGGTTTTGAATACACCGCCAGATACAATCTTGGCGAAGACGTGCCGTTTGTGGAAAACCTCGACCGCACGGGGAAATATCGTCATACCGTGATTTCGCCGAGAGGTCGCGGCCATTTCCGTGCGGTGTGGGAGGAAATTTACAATGCCTACGCCAACCGATTGGGATTGCCGGCGCCGTTTGTAGAACAGGTTGTGGAAAAAATCCGGCCTGAAGGCGTTGGCGTTCCAAGCGCGCTGTTGGGCGCCGATCATGTCGGATTCGGCACGCTGCTCTTTGCGCAACCGGCTGCCGGCGCGCGACCGGAGCAATTCCACGCCGCGCCCGCATCGCCTGGTGGTCTCATTGGCCAGGGCGGGATGCAGGCAATCAAACTGACTTGGATCGCATCCATCGGCGCAAAGGGTTACGTCATCAAGCGCGCAACGAAAGATGGCGATTCCCGAATCATGGCCCGCAACGTCGCCGCGACAACGTACACTGACACCCATGTCAAAGCGGGGGAGGTTTATCGTTACGTTGTATGCGCCGCAAATTCCTACGGTGAAAGCCCCGATTCGTATCCCGCCTCGATTTGCGCCGGTTTGCCGAGGCCGTGGGCGCATCGGGACATTGGCCCGGTCGCAGTGGCCGGCAACGCGAGTTTTGACGGAAACGTTTTCGCACTGGAAGGCGCGGGCTTAAACATCGGCGGGACAAATGATGAATATCAATTTGCTTTCCGGCCGCTGAACGGCGAAGGAACCGTCGTTGCGCGGTTTGTCCCCCAAACCAGTTCGCAATTTTCCAGGTTCGGCCTGATGATGCGCGAATCGCCGGCCGCCGACGCGGCGGGTGTTTTGTTGCTCATTTCGCCGCAGATGGGGCGAAATATCGAAGCGCCGGGCTGGCGGGCGGAATTGTCGGTTCGCAACACCGCCGGCGCCGGTTCAACCCTTTGCGCCGCCAGCGAAAATTTTTCCGAACCGATGGTGAAATTCGGTCGATTGACGGGGTATTGCTGGTTGAAATTGGAGCGCTCCGGCGACACGTTCACCGGCTTTGTTTCGCCGGACGGTCAGACTTGGACCCGGGTGGGGGCGACGACGGATTCGCTGAGGCGGAAACTGTTTGCCGGCCTGGCAATGTGCTCTGGGCTGAAGCAGGTGACGACTATCGTGCGGTTTGACCATGTGGCCGTGTTTGGGAAATAGAGGCAAAATGAAAAAGCTGTCAGGTATTGTGAGCGTGTTTTCTGCTGTGACGCTGCTGAGTTTGGGCGCAGCCAACGGACTGGCTGCGAACCGTGTGGAATCCCCGAACGAAAAGGTCGCCGTGGAATTTTCGCTGCAGACCGGAGGTGTTCCGGCCTATAAGATTGAATATCTCGACAAACCCATCGTGCTGGAATCAGAACTGGGTCTGGAACCCCAATTCACGAATGGTTTTCACATCGTGTCCGCTTCCACCAGCGCCCACACCGGTTCCTGGACCAATCGTTTTGGTGAACGACGGATCGTTCCGGACAACTACCATGAACTGGACGTGGATTTGCAAAACAAATCAAGGCAACGGATGCATGTGACGTTCCGTGCCTACGACGAAGGTGCGGCGTTTCGTTATTCTTTTCCGGCCCCGGCCCGGACCGAATTCCATTTTGACGGTGAATGGACCGAATTCCGGTTTCCTCAAGGGACGTTTGGCTACGAGGAACACGGCACGGAGGGCCGGTACCATTACGTTCCGGTTGCGGATATTCAACCTCAATGCGAACGCCCGCTGACGCTGGCGTTTACGAACGGGCTGTTCGCGTCATTGACCGAGGCGGACAACCAGGATTACCCGCGTATGTTGCTCTCACCGCTGCCGGGCGTGCCAGGTGCCCTGGTTTCGGCCTTGGGCGGCACCACATCGAATACGACCGGGCCTCAGTTCAGACAACCTGATGATCCAAATGCCATTTTGCGCGGCGGAGATTCAACACCCTGGCGCGTATTGGTGTTAGGTCAAACACCCGGTGAGTTGCTGGACAGAAACTATCTTATTCTGGATTTGAATCCTCCCTGCACGATCCGCGACACCTTTTGGATCAAACCCGGTAAGGCAATGCGCGACACGAAGCTCACGACAACGAATTCCAAGGCCATCATTGATTTCGCCAGCAAAGCCGGTTTGAGCTACGTCGTTCTGGACTCGGGCTGGTATGGCAGCGAAAATTTCTGGTCGGGCGATGCGACTACCGTTCGTGCATCGAATCTCAACCTGCCCGAAGTCATCCATTACGGTCAACAAAAGGGAGTAGGTGTGATCCTGTACGTGGATTACCGGCAGATGCGAAAACAACGCGACATTCTGTTTCCCCTCTATGAAAAATGGGGAATAAAAGGGGTGAAAATTGGATTTGTGGCCGTCGGTTCGCAAGCCGCAACCACTTGGGTCACTCAGACCATTCGCCTGGCAGCGAAGTACCATCTCCTGCTGGACACCCACGACGGGTATCGTCCGACCGGGTTGTGCCGCACGTGGCCGAATCTACTGACCGTCGAGGGCGTTCGCGGGAACGAACACATGCCGACCCCGGAGCACAACTGCACGCTTCCGTTCACCCGATACGTTGCCGGCCCGGCCGATTACACCGTTTGTTATTACACACCGCGCAAGAAAACCAACTTTGCCCACCAACTGGCGATGTCGGTGGTCGCTTTCAGCCCGCTCCAGTTTATTTTTTGGTACGACAAACCGTCCGATTATCATGGCGAACCCGAAATCCAATTTTTCCGAAAGGTGCCGACGGTTTGGGACGACACAAAAGTCGTCAACGGTGAAATTGGAAAATTCGCGACGATCGCCCGCCGCTGCGGCAATGACTGGTTCGTGGGCACGATCAACGACAGCACGCCGCGCACGCTGAAAGTGCCCCTGGCATTCTTGGACAAGGGCCGTTCCTACCAAGCGCATATCTATTCGGAAAACCCCTCGGTCCCGACCCGCACTCACGTGGCGGTGACCACGCTCCGGGTCAACGCGGAAACGACGCTGGAAGTGCCCTTGGAGGCGGGCGGCGGCCAAGCGATGTGGATTGAGGCGTTGCCCAAAGGGTGAACCGGGAACCGGGCATGAAACCAAGTTCCATCCAGCACGAATTCCTCTGCATTGATGAAGGGCTGGGAACACTGCTGCACGTCAACGAGCGTGAGCCGGCGCGCGATTGGCGGGTCTCGATCGGCCATCCGGAGGCGCGCGACATGCAGTTGGTCGGCGGCAATCGGGTGTTGATTGGCCATCACCACGGATACACCGAATTTGACATCGCCACCGGCCAGGCGGTAAAGGAATTCAAGATGCTCACCGGCGTTACCGCCGCGCGCCGACAGCCCAACGGACATACCATCATCGCCGGTGTCAATTTGACGGGCGTCACCGGCGTGGTCGTTTTAGAACTTGATGAGAACGATCGGGAAATTAACCGCGCCGTTTTTCCTGGCGATTACGTCCGGCTGATCCGGCAGACAGGACAAGGGACCTACTTGATGTGTTGCAACGACCGGATTCGTGAAGGCTCGCGCGAGGGCAAATATCTCCGCGAATTTCCAGTAAATGGATTTGTTCACGCCTGGAAGGCGGTTCGTCTGGGAAATGGCAATCTGATGGTTTCGGCGGGCTACGGCGCATTCATGGTCGAACTCGATCCGTCCGGAAAAGTGCTCCGGAAATTCGGCGGAAGGGATGCGGTGCCGGTGGAGGTGAATCCGTTCTTTTACGCCATGTTTCAGTTGTTGCCAAACGGCCACATTGTTCTCGCCAACTGGCAGGGCCATGGGCATGGCCTCGGCCAGCAGGGGGTTCAGCTATTGGAATTTGACCCGCGCGGCGAAATCGTGTGGCAATGGAGCCGGTCGGAGACGATTTCCTCGCTGCAAGGCGTGCTGGTGTTGGACGGATTGGACACTGCCAGGTTGCATGACGAGCGTCGCGGCCTGATGGAACCGATTCCGCTTGAAGCAGTGGCCCGCGGTTAAAACCATGACCTGCAGGACTGCGCCACCGTGAATATCGAAAATCCCATCCTCCCCGGTTTCCACCCCGATCCTTCGATCTGCCGGGTGGGCAACGACTATTATATTGTCAACTCGACGTTTGAGTGGTTTCCCGGCGTGCCGATTCATCACTCAAACGATTTGATGAACTGGCGATTGATCGGCCATGCCCTTACCCGCAAATCGCAACTGGATCTGCGCGGCGTGCCGGATTCGGCCGGTGTCTGGGCCCCAAGTCTCAGCTATGCGGATGGACGGTTCTGGCTTGTTTACACCAATGTTCGGAACACCGGCAGGGGCCGTCCTTTCAAGGATTTGGATATTTTCCTGACGACCGCGCCGGAGATGATCGGGCCGTGGTCGGAACCGATTGAACTCAACTCCATTGGTTTTGATCCGTCCCTGTTCAACGACGACGATGGGCGCAAATGGCTGGTGAACATGATTTGGGATTTCCGCAGGGACCACTATCGTTTCGGCGGAATCGTCATCCAGGAATACGACCATCGTCAGCGTAAAATGGTCGGGCCGATGGCGAAAATTCTGGAAAAGCCCGGCGTCCTCATCGAAGGCCCGAACCTTTACAAGCGTCACGGCTGGTATTACCTGATGCTGGCCGAGGGCGGCACCGGCTGGAACCATGGCATTTCCATGGCACGATCAAAAAATATCCTCGGTCCTTACCAGCTCGATCCACGGGAATCCGTTTTGACTTCGCGCGATGATCCCGCCTTGCCGCTGCAAAAGGCCGGTCACGGCGAACTGGTCGAGACGCCCGCAGGCGAATGGTATCTGGTGCATCTGGCCAGTCGGCCGTTGCTGACCGGCTATCCGCCTGATCCACGGTCTCCCGACAAGACCGCCGCCGCACAGGCGCGCGCCGGTCATCGGTGCGTCTTGGGCCGCGAAACTTGTTTGCAGCGCGTCGAATGGACGAATGACGGCTGGCTGCGGATTGCCGGCGGCGGGCATCATCCCAGAGTTTCCTGGCCCGCGCCGGGCGGTTTGCCGCCACATCCCTGGCCCGGAATTCCCGAACGTGACCATTTCGATTCATTCAACCTGGCTGCCGAATGGAGTTCGTTGCGCGTGCCGGTGGACGAGTCCTGGCTGTCGCTGGCGGAACGTCCCGGCTGGCTGCGGCTGCGCGGGCGCGATTCGCTGCATTCGTGGTTCGACCAAAGTCTGATTGCCCGTCGCGTCCAGCATTGCCAGTTCACCGCGGAAACCTGCCTGGAATTTTCGCCGGCGCATTTCAACCAGAGCGCCGGATTGATTTGCTGGTACGACACCCGGACGCATTTTTATCTTCGAACCACTCGTGACGAAGTCCGTGGCAGAATTCTCGGCATCGTTTTGACGGACGACGGCAGCTACGATGAACTGGCCGAAAGTGAAATTGCGGTGAACGAGTGGAGGCAACTGTTTCTCCGTGCCGGAATTGATTTTGCAAAGCTCCAATTCAGCGCGTCACCGGACGGCAAAAACTGGCGAAACCTCGGGCCGGTCCTGGATGCGTCCAGGCTCTCCGACGATTATGGCGCCGGCTTGCATTTCACCGGCGCCATGGTCGGCCTTTGTGCCCAGGATGTCGGCGGTGACAGGACGCACGCGGATTTTGACTACTTCGATTACCGGCCAACATGATTACACGCTACGACTACATCAGCATCGTCTTTTACTTTGTGTTCGTCATCACGGTCGGCGTGGTGTTTTCACGGCGGAACAAGAACACGTCGGATTATTTTCGCGGCGGCGGCATCATGCCGTGGTGGATGGCGGGTGTGTCAGCGTGGATGGCGAGCTTCAGCGCGTGGACGTTCACCGGCGCGGCCGGAGAAATGTATCATAACGGGCCTTACACGCTGCTGCTGTATTACTCGAACATCGCAGCCTACTTGATTATTTTCCTTTTTACGTGCTACCGGTTCCGGCGGATGCGCGCGGTAACGCCGGTGGAAGCCATCCGCTCGCGGTATGGCGCGACGACGCAACAGTTTGTGACCTGGTTGCGGCTCCCCTTCCTGCTGGTGTTTGGAGGATTCGGGCTGAATGCGGTAGGCGTGTTCATGTCGGGTGCCTTTGGAGTTCCGATGCCGCATGTCATTGTCGCATTGGGAGTCATGGTGACTTTTGTGTCGCTGGTCGGCGGGGCCTTTGGCGTGGCGGCGAGCGATTTTGTCCAGATGTTCCTCGTTGTGACGGTGACGCTGGTGATTTCGGCTTTCGCCCTATACCAGCCATTGGTGGGCGGTTTTTCCGGGTTATTGGCAAAGGTGCCCGTCGCTGATTTTCATTGGGGTGACATAGCGAGACCGGAGTTTATCATACTCTGGTTCCTGGCGCTGACCTGCACCAACATCTTCATGTATAACACCATTGAGATGTCGGCCAAGTATTTGATGGCCAAGAGCGACAGCCACGCCCGGAAAATGGCGCTGTTCCCGCTGATGGGCACGCTGTTCGGGCCGCTGTTGTGGATTCTCCCGCCCATGATCGCTTCGGTGACGCACCCCGGCGGTTTGGAACAAATTCTGCCCACGTTGAAGCGCCCGGAAGAGGGCGCTTTTCTGGTGACGGCGCATGACGTGCTGCCCAAGGGGATGTTGGGATTGTTGGTGGCTGGAATTTTTGGCGCCACGGTGTCGAATCTGGATGCCAGCATGAATCAGGCGGTCGGCATTCTGGTGCGGAATTTTTATCTGCCGATCATCAATCCCAAATGCCCGGAAAAAAAACTGCTCATCATCAGCAAGCTTTGCACCGCGCTGTTTGGTCTGTTGATCATCGAGGTCGGCCTGGTCATCAGCCATCAACGGAGCGAAGGCTTGTTCGCCTTGTTGAACCAACTGGGCGTGGGTCTGTGGCTGCCGCTGGCCATTCCCATGTGCCTGGGGCTTTTCTACAAACGCACTCCGGCCTGGTCGGGCTGGTCCACGGCGTTGGTCGGCCTGGCGGCGTCTTTTGGTGTCATGTTCCTGGTCAAGGCGCAGGCAGTCTTGAATCCAACCACCTCCAATGCCATCGTGCATTTTCAAATGTGGGTCGAATCGCATCTCCATATCACTTTGCCGACCGTGGGGGGCGTGGTGGGGTGGATTCCGGGACTGGCGTCGCCATTGAAGACGCTGGAAATCACTCAGGGGCGGCTGATTGCCACAGCCTTTAGCGCGATTACAGTCGGGGTGATCTGGTATTTCTTCACCTCGCTCTTCTATGAGAAATCGCCGGCAGCTTACAAGGCGAACCTGGAGGAATTCTTCGCGCGGTTGAAACGCCCGATTGAAGATCTGACCGCCGAACAATTGAAGGAAAACCACAAAGTCGTGGGCGCTATCGGCATGCTTTGTTTGATTTTTGGCGGGTTTGTGGTGTTGATGATGCTTGTTCCGAATCCCTTTGCGAAACGTCTGGGATTCCTGTTCAGCGGCAGTTGTTTTTTCATCGTCGGCTGGTGGTTGCGGAACGACGCGAAGCGTCACGAACCGGGCCGCAAAGAGAATTCCGATGAGGGAAACATATCGTCATCAACCTGAGCCTGTGAACGCTGGAACCAAAATCGGCGGCACGCCGACAACATAACTTGAGTACGCCAGCCATACAGCGTGACCTCGTGGAAATCCAGTTTCATGCCCAGTGCCCGTGGCGGACGCTGCGCAATCTGTATTGGCCGGAACGGCGCTGGATCGGGATTGCGCTGCCTAGTTATCTGTTCCAAGCCAGCCCGTTTCGGTTTCCACCTGTGATCACCGCCCATATCATTGACCTTATCGCGGCCCGCTGCCGCGGTATCCTGTTTTGCGACCCGAGCGTCCGGTTCCCGAATGAAGCGACCCGTTCACCCGGGAACGCTCATTCGGATGATCCATTCCATGTCGTTAATGTCCAAACGGCGGCGCAGCCGGTGGCTGCCGCCAAAAGCCCCTCAGCTGCGCCATGAAAAATTCTTTCTGTCCGGGCGCGATCTGGCCCGACAACAACGGTGTGCACCTCAATGCCCACGGCGGAGGCGTTTTGTTCCGCGACGGCGTTTATTTCTGGTTCGGCGAGCACAAAATTGAGGGTGAGGCCGGCAATCTGGCGCACGTCGGCGTCCACGTCTATTCCTCGCGTGATCTCTACCACTGGCGCGACGAAGGTATTGCGCTGGCGGTGAGCGACGATCCCCAAAGCGACCTCGTTCGGGGCTGCATCCTCGAGCGGCCCAAAGTCATTTTTAATCAGCGCACAAAAAAGTTCGTGATGTGGTTCCACCTGGAACCGAAGGGCGCCGGTTATTCCGGTGCGCGCAGCGGCGTGGCCGTGGCGGACAATGTCACTGGCCCCTATCAGTTTCTTCACAGCCTCCGGCCGAACGCGGGTGTCTGGCCGGAAAATGTGTCGCCGGAGATGAGACATCCATTAAGCGCGGAAGAAATGGAACGGCTTGACCCAATGGATTTGGATGGCGCGCCGCGGCCTTATTATCCAAAGCATCTGCTTTTGCGCCGCGATTTCACCGGCGGGCAGATGGCGCGCGACCTGACCTTGTTCGTGGACGACGACGGCAGCGCGTATCATGTTTACACCTCGGAAGGCAACGGCACGCTGCACATTTCAAAGTTGAGCGATGATTATCTTGCGCCTGCCGGAACATTCATTCGCGTGTCGCCGGGCCGGTTCAATGAGGCGCCGGCGATGATGAAATGGCGTGGAAGATATTTTCTGTTCACATCGGACTGCACCGGCTGGGCGCCGAATCCGGCGCGGCTCCTGGCAGCGGACTCCATTCCTGGCGAATGGGAAGAGCTGGGCAATCCCTGCCTCGGCACCGGAGAGCAGATCGCCACCACGTTTCGTTCACAACCCATGTTCATTTTGCCGGTGCGGAACAAGCCGGATGCATTCATCTTCATGGCCGACCGCTGGAATCCGCAAGATGCCATTGACGGCCGTTACGTTTGGCTGCCGGTGGAATTTCACCACGGCGTGCCGATGATACGGTGGCATGATGACTGGGATTTGGGCTTTTTCGACACGCAAAAATGAGAACGCAAATGATCTGTCAACGAATTGGGATTTGGGCAACGTGCCTGGGCCTTTGCCTGTCGCCTGTTGCGCACGCGGACAACACTGGCGTCGCCGCGCGTCTTCGCGGCGACAAAGCCGGAGCGGCGGCGCCGGCGCGCATCCAATGGTGGCGCGACGCAAAGTTCGGTCTGTTCATTCACTGGGGCCTTTATTCCATCCCGGGCCGCGGCGAGTGGGCGCAATGGAACGAGCAGATTCCGGTCGGCGAATACGCCAGATTGGCCGACCAGTTTAATCCAACAAACTTTACGCCTGACTCGTGGGCACAATTGGCCAGCGCCGCCGGCGCAAAATACGTGGTACTTACGTCGCGCCACCACGACGGTTTTGCGCTTTTTGCCGACGGCACGAACGCGTTCACGAGCGTGAACTCCATGGCCCACCGGGATTTCGTCGCGGAATCCGTCAGGGCCATTCGCAAAGCCGGCTTGCGGGTCGGGCTTTATTATTCGCCGCTGGACTGGCGGTTTCCCGGATTTTTCTTTCCTGATTTGTATCTGGCCAATGCGGAGTTGATGCGCGCCCAATACCACCGGCAAATCAAGGAGTTGTTGTCGAACTACGGCAAAATCGACGTGCTGTGGTTTGATGGCGGCGAAAGCGACTGGTTGAGTTTCAATCACGACATGAGCAACAGCCGGTTCCCGATTCGCAAGCCCGGTGAACATTATCACGGTCGTTTCAGTTGGCGGGGCGCCGAGGTCAATGCCCTGATGCGCCGGCTCCAGCCGCAAATCATTGTCAACAACCGCGCCGCCGATATACCGCCGGATTTCATTTCGCGCGAAGGCTGGGGCGCGCTCGGCGATTTCGACCATCAGCAGCCGTGGGAACTTTGCGTGCCGATGGCCGGCGCGTGGGGTTATGAGCCGAACCTGAAACCAAGGCCTTTGAAAGACTACATTCAACTACTCGCCAAAGTGGCCGGACGCGACGGCAATCTGCTGCTGAACGTCGGGCCGGATCGCAATGGCAAAATCGACCCGCCGCAGGCCGAACGCCTGCGCGAAATTGGGAAGTGGCTCGGCCAGTACGGCCAGAGCATTTACGCCACGCGTGGCGGCCCGTTCCTGCCCGGCGACTGGGGCGTCTCGACCTGCCGCGACAAAACGATTTACGTTCACATTTTGAAATGGCCGGGCAATGAACTCAGGCTGCCGGCCATCCCGGCGAAGATTGTTCGTGCGACTGCCCTGACCGGTGGCGAAGCGAGCTTTGCTCAAAACGAAAACGGAATTGAAATTTCCGTTCCTGATTCCGCGCGCAACGACATGGATACCATCGTCGCCTTGGAATTGGATTCGCGTGCCGACGCGATTCAACCTGTGAAATAAAATGAGCGAACGCCCCTTTTTGAGCATCTGGTTCGGCAATTTCTTCGAGCCGTTTTACAGCAATCGCGACGCCGTGCGACGCGGTATCGCGGAAGTCGCGTCACTCGGTTTTAACAATATCAATCTTGACTCGAAGGCGTGGGAGGATTTTTTTGCGCGCTACCGCGGCGAGCTGGCCAGCCCGTACGTCGCCACGCAGGAATTCATGATGGCGGAAATGACGAAGCTCGGCATCGATTACACCTGCCTGGCGCTCTATCTTTGCGGCGACAACCTCTATCCGAACATCCGCGACGTGCCGCCGGTGCGTGGTGAGGAAAGCGTTCGTCCCAACGGCCAGCCGATGGGCACATACAAATATTGGTCGCCGAAGGCGCAGACAACGATGGTGGAGCATGTACGCGGGCTGCTGAAACTGTACGGCAAAGGAATGCGCCGCCGCGCCGACGGCCGCGTCATCATGCAGACAATGTTTGATCCGATTCCCAAGCCAAGCTTCGACGCCGAGGGCAAACAGAAGTATCTCGCGTGGCTGGAGAAACGTTACGGCGGCGACATCGCGAAACTGAACCGGCGTTACGGTCTCAAGGCAAAAACATTCTTCGAACTGAAGCCGGAGGAGTACTGGTTGCGACCGGACGAGTTGAGCTGGGTCGGGTGCGCCCGGCCCAGGGCGGAAGATTTTGCGAAACGCACACCCGATTTTTACCGCTGGATTGACAACCAGACGCATCTCGCCGAAGTGCTCGACGAATATTTTGCCGGGATGATGAAACACTGGCGTGAACTGGAGCCGCGACTTTTTGTCGAGCCGCTGCTGCAACAGTGGGGATATTTCTTCAACCCGCCGGGGCAGGGGGACTGGCAGACGGGCCAGCGCGCGCTGGATATTTACCGCTGCGCGAAACACGTGGACAGCGTGCTGTTCATCGCCGCGCCGTTGAACGCCGAGAACCGTGCGGATGCGATGGCGTTGAGCGTCGAAGGTTCCATCATGCGCAACGCGAATTCGCATCGGCCCTTCACCGCCGGGCTGTACCTCGGCCGCCACGTCAACGGCGACATCTACCACATCGTGCCGCCCGCCGAAGCCATTGCCACGCACGTCGCCAACGGCGCGAAAGGGCTGCACGTTTACGGTTACAGCGGCCTGGACGACGGCGGCGTAATGTTCAAAATGGACGAACTGTTCAAGGATTCGCTCCGTGCCGGTCTCCGCTGGGCTGACGAAGTAATTCCGTTGCTCGACGTGCCGCGAGCGAAAGAAGTCGCGCTGTTGTTCCCGGTGGAGATGAGTCTTTACGAACCGCTCGCAGTGGACACCGAAGGCCGGCATCGGATGGATTTGCTCGGCTGGTATGCGCAGTTCATCGACCTCGGCTGGCAGGTGGACATCTTGCATCCTGGGCAGGTCGTCGCCGGCGCGCTCGCGGACTACCAATATCTGGCGGTGCCGACAAATTCGCTCTACGACCTCGGTGACAATGTCGCGCTGGAAAGGGCCGTGAAGGAATTCGTTGCCGGCGGCGGCCGGCTTTTCCATGGCCCGCATTGCGAGCTGGCCAAACGCGCACTGGGCGTCAGAGAGGAAGCGATTCCGTTCGATTGCATCCAATGGCACGAGGAGATTATTCCACACGGCTGGTCCACGGTGTCGTTCATGAGCGACAGGGCGGTCGGCACTTATATCCAATCCGGCAAAACCGCCATCGCGCAAACGGACATCGGCAAAGGCAAAGTGTTTTCCTTTGGCTTTCAATACGGCCACGCCTATTGCCGCCGCACGATGCCGAGTGTGCCACCCCGATACGGCAGGCGCGAAATGCACCCGGTCGTGCTGTTGCGGCAAACGCCCGTCGCCGCGCTCGCCGGGGCCGCGCCGCTCCTGCCGGTGCCGCCGATGAAGGGCGTCGAATTCGCACGCTTCGCAAACAAACTCGTCGTGGTGAACCATCGTTCCAGTCCGGTGGACGTCCGGGGGATCAAGGCGAAAAAGGAAGTTAGCGAGGTGCCATCCGCACCTGGCTGGCTTGCCGCCCATTCGGCCACGTATGTGGAATTTTGAGATCACAGAAACGTCAACAGCCACACCATTCCAACCGAGACCACGACCAGGCAAATTCGCTATTCACCCAATCAACAGGATCAGCCCACTGCTTGACGGTGTGGGCGCTACTGGGATGCCAGCGGGGGCCTCTATGGGTTCCTGGTAACCCCTGTCCCTGAACCCTCGGCTTTGGTCTTGATGGCCATGGGTGTGATGGCGCTCCCTGTTATTCGCCGCTGCCAGCGGAACCTGAAGAAAAGTTTCACCTGGAGCAATTTAATTAATCTCGTAGCCGCGAACGTCAGTTCGCGCCCTATTTTTCTCTCCTATCCGATTTGCGCCGACTAATGTCGGCGGCTACATATTTTTGAGAAGGCACTAGCCACTCCCCGGTGGGGGAACCTTGTTGGAAAGACCGTGCCTGAAAGGCGATTGCACATCAGTCCGTACCTTTCGCAACTACGGCAAAAAAGATGGGGCATTGCCTTCGTGGGGCCTTGGTTCCTGCAATTCCAGCCTGATGGCCGTGTTTTTTCGAAAGATTACAGGGGCGGTTCCGCTGCCCCGTTCCCTGTTGTCTGAGGCGGAGAATTCGTGGACGCCCCGGCTTTCACCGGCGGCGCGGTGTTGGTCCCGGCAGATTCATCCGGCAGGATGGCAATTTCTATGCGCCGATTCTGAGCCCTGCCGGCCGCCGTCGAGTTGTCCGCAATCGGCCGATATTCACCATACCCGACCGCCCCGACGCGGCGCGGGTCCACTCCGGCTTGTTCGGTCAGAAAATGAACCGCCGCCAGGGCCCGGGCCGTGGACAGTTCCCAGTTGCTGGCGAACCGACGGCGGGCCTCGGGCCGGATCGGCATGTTGTCGGTATGACCAATGACTTGGATCTTCAGCCCGGGATGTTCGGCGAGAATGGCCGCAACCTTGCGCATCACGGCCTGACCGCCCGGTTTCAAATCCGCCTCGCCGGAGTCAAACATGACCCGGTCCAGGATGGTCACCATGAGCTGGCCTTGCAGATTGGAGATGGTCACATCCTTGGATTCCAGGTCGGTGCGCATCTCGTTTTCAAGACTCCTGGACATTTGGGCCGAAGCTTCCTGCTCCTACTGGAGATCGGTGATTCGGGATTGCAGCGCCGTAATCAGGTCCTGGTTCGTTTGATTCTCCTCCCGGGCGGCAGCGAGACTGGCGTGGGCATCATCGAGTTTGCCCTGGAGTGACTGTAATCCCCGAACCTTGCCCACGGCCGAGGCCCACATCAGCAACGACACCACCAAAAGCACGGCCAGAACCCCGGCGACCATCCAAGCCCAGCGTGCTGCCCCGTAGCGACGGTTGGTCCTGGTTGCATATTCAGTAAACGGTTGCCGGTTTTCTGCCATGTTGCGTTGGTGGATTTAATCAGACTGTGCCAAACCGTCCAAGTGAAGAATGGCTTGTCCGGTTGGCATCGAGCGCGCCGGCGGTGCGTTAAAGAAATGCTGAAGGCTTATGGCTAAAGGCGGAAGTTCAAAGTCCAGCGTGCTTTGTTGAAAAGGCGCAGTCAGAATAAAGGTAGCGCTTGTTGGGTTACTGCACTCAAGCCTCTGATTGGAAGCCAGGGTCGGAATCGGTCAAAGAACGCGGATTTCAGGGGCTCAAGCAAAGGTTCTTTCAGAATTACATAAGCCTGCTCCTCTAGGGTCAGCCTCAAACAACCAGGTAACCTGAGTCCAATCATTCTCCGGTTGTTGCTCGATGTAAGTAACTAATCTGAAATGATTTAGCGAATAATCAAATCTTGACATTCACTGGATTTTCTGTAAGGCTCGCGATAAATCAGAACGGTTTGTTTTTTATGAAAACTTTCAGAACTTCTCCTTCTGTCCTTCAGTTGACCTGTGCGGTTTTCGCACTGATTTTGTGTGGCGCCAGCGTGAATGCAGGTCAATGGACATTGTCGCAGTTCTCAAAACTGGATCCGGTCCTCTTTAACAACTGGAATTCATCAGCTCCACCGAGCATTCCCGGCCTGACCTTTAGCCCTTACCCGGCCGAAGTGTCGGAGCTCGCTCCGTCATCCTTTACCAGCGATGGTTTGGTACGAATTGCATTGGAGAACACTTCTGGTCCGGGTGGATATTCGTATCTGGATATCAGCTTTAATCCGCCCCAACAGGCGGTCGGTGGATTTCCCTTTAGCCTCGATGGTGACAATATCGGCAGCGTCACCGAAATCGTTTACGACCAAAACACAAATGTAATTGAATCGGCTTCGATCAGTGTGCCGCAATTCCCCGGCACCCCCGCATTCCTGGGAATCGGTGAAACAACCACCAACATTTACAAAGTGGAATGGCGGTATCTCAATTCGGGGTTTTTTGGCGTAGCTAATATCATTTACCAGCCGGGACCGCAAATTGTCCTGAGCAATGTGCCTTCATCTGCGAATAACATCTCGTTTCAGTTCCAACCGCTTCCGGGCCACACCAATTGGATCCAAATCTCGACCAATCTGACGGCTACCAATTGGCTCACCCTGTCCAATTTGACGTTTGTTGGGGTCGGATCACTTACGAAAATGACCGTTCCCACGACAAATGGTGCGTCAGGATTTTTTCGCGTTGTGGCCCAATGAGAATTCAGCGCCTTTGCTGCTCTCCTCGAAGCTTGCGAACACGGATGCAAGCGAAAGGACAGTCAATTAGAATTGAGGGCAAAACTTGCAGCCATGGGAATGCGGTTTTCAGGAGAGATGCTTAACCGCTATGATCAGACCATGCCTTTCTCGGCGCGCTTGCTCTAACCCGCGATGGATCACTCGCTCGGCAATGGCCGGGTTTGTCCTATTCGTGTTGGCGCTCACCGCACGGGCAAACCCTGCGAGGCCAACTTCGATACATGGCTTTTGACCGTGAGCAAATCAGAAGGAAAGCACGGGCGCTTGCTGCCAGGGGCGTTTACATTGGTACTTCTTCATGGAAATACGAAGGATGGATTGAGCAGCTTTACACACCGTCGCGTTACGAATATCGCGGCAAGGTTGCCCAAACCCGGTTTGAGCGCGACTGCCTTGCCGAATATGCGGAAGTGTTCAAAACCGTCAGCGTGGACGCGGCGTATTACGATTTTCCCCGGCGTGAATATCTGCACAAACTGGCGGACGCAGTGCCCGATGACTTTCGGTTTGGCTTCAAGGTGACGGACGCGGTGACGATCAAAAAATTTCCGAACCTGGCGCGGTTCGGCGCAAAGGCCGGCCAGGCGAATCCGAACTTTCTCAACGCAGAATTGTTTGCGGGTGCATTTCTAAACCCCTGCGAGGAAATCCGCTCCAAGGTCGGTGTGCTTATGTTCGAGTTTTCACGGTTTTGGCCCGGCGACTATGAACACGGGCGCGATTTTGTCAGTGACCTCGACACGTTTCTTGCCAGGCTCCCGAAAGGCTGGCCCTACGCGATTGAAATGCGGAACAGGCACTGGCTGGCTCCTGAATATTTTGGCTGCCTGGCCAGGCACGGTGTCACTCACATTTTCAATTCATGGGACGCCATGCCGTCCGTGAGCGAGCAAATGGCCATGCCGAACAGCCGGACAAATCCGAATCTGGTTACCGCCCGCTTTCTGCTGAAGCCTGGGCGCAAATACGAGGAGGCGGTGAAAACGTTTCAGCCCTACGACAACGTGAAGGAACCGAACCCGAAGGCACGCGAAGCGGGCAGGGCGTTAATCGCCGAAGGGAAAAAGGCCGCATCGGGGCGCGAGACGTTCATCTACGTCAACAATCGGCTCGAAGGCAACGCGCTCGAAACGATTGACGCGATGTTGGAGGAGGGGGAATAGACCCTGCCGGTTATTTCAGCAGCCCGGTGTTTTGTTTCAACCATAGCTCGGCGGTTTTGAATCCCGGACAAACGCCTTCCACCTCCCGCCAGAATCGCGCGGAATGGTTCATTTGGCGCAGGTGCATGAGTTCATGGAGAATGATGTAATCGCGCACGAATGGAGGCGCCTGGATCAGCTTCCAGTTCAATGAAATCGTCCCGCGCCGCGAGCAGGAACCCCAACGGGATCGTTGATTGCGGACGGTGACCCGCTGCACTTTCGATTGGTGCGCCATCGCAAGTTCAAAGACCTTCGGCGGGAGTTCGGCGGCTGCCAGTTTCCACAGGTGCTTCATCACCCGGGAATGCAAGTCGCCATTCACGTCGGGGACTGCGACCCTTTCATCGCCAAACTGAACAGTGCCGGCATCCCCATTCGTTCCCGCTTCGAGCTTCACCCGTTCACCGCGGAATAGAATCTCCGTTCCGATGAACCATTGCTTTGGCTTGATTGGATTGGCCTGGAGCCTCAGAAACTGCCGGGCGAGCCAACCCGTGTTGCGTTCAGCAAACCGTCGCCCTTCAGTGACCGAACCACGATGGGGAATCGTCAACCGGGCGGAGCCGTCCGGACGCAACCGGAGCAGGTAGCGGCGCGCTCGATGGTTGCGGATCACGGCCAGGGGAATTTGGCGTCCATGCACTTCCAGGAAATTTGTGTCGGGATCGGATTCGGCCTGCTTCGGCATGAAATTGAACCATGTCATTTGGTTGAGGATTTCAGATTACAGCAACGCCAATTGGCGGCCGGCTGCTGACTTTTGCCCGGGCTTTGTGGAATATTCCATCAAGGTTTCCATTTCCGATTCGATGACTGAACGCTCGAACGGGTGCGTCCGTTGAGAGAAACGCGATCCAAGCCAGAGCAGGAAATCCTCGGACGATTGCCAGAAGAACGCCGCCAATGCCGCCGCGGTTTCAGCGGCCGATTCCTGGCAATCAATTCGGACGCATGGAGCAAAATCGCCTTGGGTCCAGCCGGTGGGCATTTCTGTGCACGCGCGGCCCGGATTGTTTGCCAGCCACAACAATCGAGCGAGGGAATGATACAACCCGTGGGCGCTGCCGTTGAGTGGACCGAAGCGGCGCCAATCCGGTTCAGGCGTTTCGACCACACCCAGTTCCAATCGATGTCCAACGAAGCGCCAGGCGATGAATTTGGTTTTTCCCGGCCAGACGCCGGCCCGGTTGTATCGCGGTTTAATTGAGCGCAGCAGTTTTGATTCGCGTTTGAGGGCGGCCGCTTCATTGGGGCAGAATTGAAATTCGATCCGGGCCACTTCACGCACCATCCGGAGGTGCCGACGCGGCATCCGGTCAGGATTGGCCGCGCGATAGTTATTGAGGCGCTGTTTCAGGTCCTTCGCCTTGCCGACGTAGAGCACTTGGTCGCTGGCATCCTTCATCAGGTACACGCCGGGCCGGCGGGGTGCTCGCCGGAAAAACTTCCTTCCCAGCCGCTGGTCGAGCGGTTTCGGATCAGGAATCAAGAGCAACTGGCCCATGCGGCCAACGGTTTAGTTCAAAGCGGGGCGGAGCGCCAGTCGAACCAATCCAAATCTATCTGCCGCCCGGTTTCAGCTCACACCCCGACGCATGTATGAGGAAGCGGTGCAAACGTTTCAGCCGTACGACAAGGTGAAGGAACCGAACCCGAAGGCACGCGAAACTGAGCGGAAACTGATCGTCGAAGGCGAAGAGGTCGGGAAGGATCGCAAGACACTTATTTACGTGAACAATCGCTTAGAGAGGCAACTCCCTTGAAATTATTTATGACATGTTGGGAACTGAGTTTAGTCGTAAATAATTAATTCTGGACAAGAAATGAAGTCGGTGTAGGGTCGACATTAATCGGATGGTGATGTGAAAAGTGTTATCGCAAGTCCAATCAACCCCTGAACATTTATGAAAAACTCCGCCCTATTGAGGATGTTGGTTTTCGTTTTATTATGCCTTGGATTCCCCGGAGACGTACGAAGTCAGATTTACTATTATAATTCAGGAACCCTGTTCGGTGGGCAGGAAGTCCCTTATGGAGACCGTCAGAATGAGACTCCTGATCTTGGTAATACGTGGCCATGGCCAACTACTTCTACTACTGTAAGTTTTAACGCGATTAATCAAATCTTTTATTATAACTCTGTAGCAGGCACTGTTGAATGCGTCGGAACCATCTCCCGGGGAATTACACCGGAAATTATCAGTTTTCTGACAATCAGATAGTTGGGGTTGGTGGAAGTGGTATGCCATACACCAACGGTCCCGTGACTCTAGCCACGGTTACTGTCAATGATACCGTGGGTAGTGGTGGAAGTGTGGCATTCGACAGCGGCATTATGGGCAGTTCCGTCGGAGGCTCATTCACCTTATCCATTCCGGTGAATGGAAATTACTCGCTCGACACCGGTGGCCAGACGTACACCGGAACTTTTTCGTACACCTTTGACATGTTGGTAGGCGTACAGATTTCGCAAATGGGCGACGGCACGCTTACTTTTAACGAACAATCTAGCCCTGCAGAAGTGGGTTTGGCCGGCCTTTGGCCCCCTATTTCTGTAACTGCGGACAATGGCGTTCAACTAAATCTTAGTAGTGCTTCTCAGGATGGTGCTGTGCATTCCAACTTTGAAATTCAAGGGACGGCAGTAGTTCCCGAGCCAAACAGCCTTGCGATTCTTGGCTGTGGAGTATTTGGATTTGCGTTCTGGCCTCGGCGTCAGCATTGATTCGTTAGAGCAAATTCAGTTAGATAACCTCGGCGGCACGGCGATTGATAACATACGTGTTGACGTTCAAGCACCATCACCACTGAACGTTCTCGCCTCTGCTCGTTGGCCCTTTTCGTGGTTTCCCGTCGGAATAATTGACAACGAAGGTCGCGTATGCTACTTGTTTGAGTAGTATATGATCGACTTGACCAAAAGGCAGCGCCAAATCTTGGATTTCGTGCTTTCCGCTCACCGCGCTGGTGAATCCGTGCCGACGTTACGTGAAATAGCCGCGCATTTTGGCTTCAATAGCACACGCGCCGCCGCCGATCACCTTGACGCTTTAAAACGGAAAGGCTTCATCGAATCCGAACCCGGCAAGGCGCGGGCGTTGCGCGTCACTTCCCCGCTGACGAAACTCCGCAGCCGTATCGTTGACATTCCCCTTTTCGGCGCAATCCCGGCGGGTATGCCCCAAACGCGCGAGCAGGACGCCGAGGGCTGCATTACGGTGGACGTGGAAAGTGTCGGGTTCAAACCGACACGGAATACCTTCGCGCTGCGGGTGAGGGGGGATTCGATGGTTGGCCGGCACATTCTCGACGGAGACATTGTGGTGCTGGAACACGGTCCGGACCCACGCAACGGCCAGATTGTGGCCGCATTGATTGATGGGGAAAGCACACTGAAGACGTTCATTGTGAAAGGCGGCAAGCCCTATCTGAAAGCCGAGAACCCAAAATATCCCGACCTCCTGCCTGCCCAGGAGTTAATGATCCAAGGCGTGTTCAAGGCACTCATCCGCCGGGCAAAGGAGTAACACGCCTCAGACAGCGATTGTCCCACCGGATTTGATAGGAGCGATTCCATGCGGACAATTGTTCATCTCGACGCTGATGCCTTCTTTGCGTCCGTTGAACAGGCGGCCGACGCGCGGTTGCGAGGAAAACCGATTGCCGTCGGTGGTGAAAGCCGGGGCATCATCGCATCGGCGTCCTACGAAGCGCGGAAATTTGGCATCTTTACGCCGATGCCCACGGCCCGGGCACGGAAACTGTGCCCCAGGCTGATCGTCCTGCCCGGTGACTACGAACGCTACGAACAATTTTCCAACTGGATGTTCGGCTATGCCTATGACTTCACGCCAGACGTGGAACAGACTTCGATTGATGAAGGCTATTTCGACCTGACGGCCAATCGCAAAAAGCCGCCGGTCGAAATCGCGCTGACGATTCGCAAGGCCATTGGCCAATCGCTCAAAATCACCGTCAGCGAGGGCATCGGCGCGAATAAACTGATCAGTCAGATTGCGTCCAAGTTGGGCAAACCCGCCGCATTCCAATCGGTCTCAGCCGGGCAGGAGAAACAATTTCTGCATCCACTCCCGAACAAATGGCTGCCAGGCATCGGCCCCAAGACCGCTGTGCGGCTGAACGCGGCAGGACTGGCCCAAATCGGACAGATCGCCGCGACGCCGGTTGATCTGTTGGCGTTGTTGCTGGGCAACCAGGCACCCGTCATGCGGCAGTTCGCCAATGGCATTGACGAGCGCCCATTGATTCCTGCCAGTGAACCGCAGAAGTCATACCGCCGGCAGGAAACATTCAACGAGGATGTAACCGACGAGGAATATGTCGAGGCGGTGTTGCGGCGGATGGCTGATCGATTGTTTGCCACGGTGCGTGAGGAAGGCCGCAGCGTGCGAACCCTGACGGTGAAGGTGCGTTACAACGACCGCGACGAAAACCAACGCGCCGAAAGTCTGCGCGAGCCAACCGACCTGGAAACGGACGTTTACGGGCGCTTGCACGGGCTGTTGCGCGAGTCATGGCAGCGGCGGGTGAGTCTGCGGATGGTGTCGTTGAAATTGTCCAACATCTACGACGGCGTGTTTCGCAACGAACTGGCGCTCGAAATGAACGTGAAGAACCACGCCGCCCGCGAACGTCTCGCCGTGGTCATGGACGAAATGCGCCGCAACCAAGGCTGGTCGGTCGTTTTGCGTGGACACGATTTCCGGTTGCGTGACGCACCCAGGGACGCCGTGAACGGGCGCACGAAGCCGCAGATCAAAATCCGAATTCATGTTCAAAAGTGGAACCGCGCGCTAGAAAAGGCCGCGGCTTATGTTCCGTTGCGTGTTCGCAGCTATTACACATTTCTGGACTCGACACTTTCGCCGTCTGCCGTCGTGCATCTCGCCAAACAGCACGGCATTTCCGCAGTCGCCTTGACTGACGTCGGCAACTTGCACGGCGCGGTTGAGTTTGCGCAGGCGGCGAAGCGCGCGGGCATCAAACCGATTTTCGGAACAGAATTACAGGTTGGACAACATCCGCTCTTGCTCTACGTCAAATCCGCGCGCGGGTATCATAATCTCAATCGGCTGCTGTCATTGAAGGCAGAAGGCAGAGTGCAGAATGATGAAACTGCTGTAGTTGCGCGCCAGCGTGCTCCGGTCAATTTTCAATTTCTCGCGGGCAACCCGGCGTTGCTCGATAGCTTGATTGCGGTCAGTCCAGATATAAGGATGGCGGAACTGTTTCCGGGGCGGTTCTATCGGATGGCGACAAAGGCACACCTCACCCCGGCCCTCTCCCCATCCGATGCGGAGAGGGAGTTGCCTGTCGTGGCGTGCCCGGCGATTCATTACGCGCTACCGGGTGACCGGCTGAAATACGACATCGTGCAATCCATCCGCACACTGACGTTGCTTCGGCAGGAACACCCGGACAAACGCACGGACGGACGATTACACTTCCGCACGCCGGCAGAAATGGCGACAGCGTGCAAAGAACATCCCGAATGGCTGGCGTGCTCGCTCGAAATCGCCGACCGCTGCAATTTTGAGATCCCGTTCCGAAAACCGCAGTTCCCCGCATTCGTGCCGCCGGACGGTTCAACGTCGCCCGAGTTCCTTCACCGGCTCGTCATGGACGGATTGCGCCGGCGCTACGGCGAGCACGCCGGGGCAATGCGTCCGCAGGTCGAACAGGAATTGAGCATCATCAGCGCCGTTGGTTACGAGGAATACTTTTTGGTCGTTTGGAACATTCTACAGGATTGCCGGGCGCACGGCATTGATTGGATTACGCGTGGCAGTGCAGCGGATTCGTTGGTTTGCTATTGCCTGGGCATTTCGGATGTCTGCCCCGTTCGCTTCGGCCTCTACTTCCGACGGTTTCTGAACCACGAACGGATGGCACTTAACAAACTGCCTGATATTGACATTGATTTTCCCCACGACCGCAAAGATGACGTAGTGGACCTGATTTTCGCCAAGTACGGACGAGAACAATGTGCAGTTGTTGGCGGGTTCTCTACTTTTCAGGCTCGCAGCGCGTTCGCGGATGTGGCCAAGGTGCTGGGCATGGCCGAACGCCAAGTGCGCAGGTTCACCGAACATTTCCCGTGGAGCTTTGGCGGCGGCTGGATACCGGCTGAACACACGCCGAGCGGCGGGGCGAAGCTGCGCGAATTGCTCGCCGCCAGCCCTGAAAACCGTGACCTGCCTTTGAGCGAAGAACCCTTCAAGACGGCGCTGGACACGGCCGAATTTCTCGATGGCTTTCCGCGCTATCCGAAGATGCACCCGTGCGGCGTAGTGCTCTCACGCCAGCCAATGCACGAACTGACGCCGACGTTCATTTCCAACAAAGGCTATCCCACAACACATTTCGACATGGACGCCGTGGAAGTCATTGGCCTGGTGAAAATTGATGTGCTGGCGCAAGGCGGCTTGGCGGTGATGCGTGACGCAAAAGCGGCGTTGGCGCGGCGCGGCGTCAGTGTGGATTTAAAGGCACTGGAACCGTGGCAAGACCCGGCGGTTTGGGAAATGATTTCCAGCGGCGGCGCGCGGGCGGTGCATCATATCGAAAGCCCGGCCATGACGGGTTTGTGCCGCCAGTGCAACGCGCGGGACATTGACACGCTCATAGCCATTGTCAGCGTCATCCGGCCCGGTGCGGCCAATGAAGGCAAGAAACTGGCCTTTACCCGGCGGTATCAGGGACTTGAACCTGTAACCTATCCCCACCCGTCACTTGAACCCGTGTTGCGCGACACGTTCGGGCTGGTGGTGTATGAGGAACACATTTTGCAAATCTGCGAGGCCTTTGCGGACCTGCCACCAGGCCGGGCGGACGTGTTGCGTCGCGCGTTGAACAAACAGAAGCGCGCCGCCATTGCCAAGATTCAAAAGGAATTCTTCGAGTCGGCGCGGGCGCGCGGGCACGCGCCGGGGAAAATTGCAGAAGTGTGGGAACTGGTTGCGGGTTTCGCCGGTTACGCCTTCTGTAAAGCGCACTCCACCGCTTACGGCGTGGAGGCCTATCAGGCTGCGTGGCTGAAGCTGAACTATCCAGCGGAGTTCATGGCCGCCGTGCTGACGAATGGCAAAGGTTTTTACGACCCACTGGTGTATGTGCTGGAATGCCATCGGCTAGGGCTAAAATTTCTGCCGCCAACCGTCAACGAACCCGGACCGCAATTCGTTGCGCATGGCAACGCCATCCATGTCCCGCTGACACGAACCAAGGGGCTGACGGAACGCACGATCAAACGGCTGCTCGCGGAACGCGAGCGCAGCCCGTTCATCTCATTGGCCGACTTCCATCGCCGGGTAAAGCCGTCGCTCGATGAAATCGAAACGCTGATGCGCGCAGGCGGCTTTGACGAATTCGGCGAAACGCGAACAAGACAGTTTTGGGAAGCGCAACAAATGGCAAAGTGCGGAGCGCGAAGTGCGGACTGCGGACCAGCAAATCTGGAATTCGATTTCGACGCGGGCGCAAATCCAGTTTCCGATTTCTTTGCACAGAATCCGGCCCTGCTACGCGAACCGACCCGACGTGAACGGCTGGAAGCCGAAACGGAATTGTTCGGCTACGCCGTGAGCGGGCATCCGCTGGAATTGTTTGATGATGTCGCCTGGGAAACATATTGCCCGGTGGCACGCTTGGGTGAGCATGTTGGTGAAACGGTGGTCACGGGCGGGCTGGTTGTGGAACAACGGACGCATCACCAGATCACCGGCGAGCCGATGAAATTCCTGACGCTGGCGGACTGGACCGGTATGGTGGAAACGGAATTGTTCGCGCAGACCTACAAGAGTTGCGGCTTGGCAACCGTGCGCTATCCAGTACTGGAAATCACCGCGACGGTCGAGCCATTCGATAATGGGCGCGGCTTCTCGCTGCGCGTGTTGGTGGCGGGAGCACCCCGAACTCAACGCTTATAGGACATCTCTCCTTGTGTTTGGCCGATACCATTGGGACAGGGATTCAACCGAAGGCCGTCCACCGCGAATCGTTTCCCCCGAAAGCAGCCGAGGTTAACAGTGTGAGTAAAATACTGCTCGAAGCGGGAACGGGAGTCCGAAACAATGAGCTTTATGCCACCGGTTCGCTTTTTGCCCGCCTGGGACATCGACGCCCGACTCGATCAGACACGATTGCGCCAACAACGGGACTCGTCTCGCGCCGCCTGTCCACAGGCAGGTGATGGCGTGACGCCTCCGTTGCTTCAAACTGCCAGGAAGCATTTCCGTTCTTTTGCAGAATCATCATTGCGTTTCTTGGGTTCCATCAACGTTGTCATACTCGGTCTGACGGCGATTCTCGCCGGCCGGGCGGGAGCCGCGGCCGAAGCGACGACCGAATCTTCACCGTGGCTGGAAATCGGCGGAACCCATTTCACGGGTTGGACCGGCATTCAACCGGGACCGGACGGCTCGGCGAGCTGGAATCCGGCCGGGCAGGCGATGTTCAGATATCCGCCGGGACCAAAAGGTTGGTATTGGGAGGGTTTCCGCCACGAGAACGACGGCACGCGCGATTGGAGCGGCTTCTATGGCCTGCAATTCGAGATCAAAGTTCCGCCGGGCCGCACGCTGGAGTTGCGCGCGGTTGTCGCCATACCGCCGGTGAACGAGCGGTCGGATTACGTCCCGGAAAGCCACGCAGTCTGCTTTGTGAATGGCGCGGAGGATTGGCAGCAGGTGATGCTCCCGTGGACGGCTTTTGATTACGATAAAAGCTGCGGTACGTTTCTGCATTATATCCAATCGCTCCAGCTCGCCGGCAAATTCACCGACGGCCAACCCGGCGGTGAGGTTTGGCTGAAACCTATCCGGCTCGTTCGCGCCCCCTCCTTCGTGCTGGAAGCACCCGTCTGCGGCAAAGCCGTGTCAGCCGGCGGCACCGCGATCTACCAGGTCACGGTCGGCAATTGCACAGACACGCGGCAGGACGTACGGTTGGAATTTCAAAAATACGGCTGGGAAGCAATGCCCGCGTCGGTTGCGCCGGTGGCATTGTCGCTGGCGCCGGGCGCGACGGCTCAATGCACTGTGACGGTACACATCCCCGAAGGCGTGCCAGCGGGAGGCCACGAGACGCAAACCTTGCTGGCCATCGGCAACGGCGGCGCGCCTGCGAAGTTGAAATTCATTACCGCCTGCGATGTGCCGCATCCGTTTCTTCTGCACACGGCAAGGGGTTGGGCCAATGTCCGGGCGAACGTCGCGAAATACGCCTGGGCAAAGCAGGCAGCGGAGAATTACATTCAGACGGCGGACGATTGGCGGGAGCCGGAAGCGGCGAGGCCGCCGCACAATATTTCCCAAGGCCACAAGTACGTTTTCCAGAGCGAAGAGTTCCAGAAGTTGGAGCAGACGGCCATCGCCTGGCAACTGACGAGGAACACAAATTTTGCCGAAAAAGTCGCTTTGTTCTTGCGGCGGCTGGCCGATGAGAAGACCGGTTATCCCAGCACATTTGCCGCCGTCAGCCAAGGCGAGCCGCAGGAAGGCGAGAATTTTCAAAAGGTGGCCATTGCGTACGACGCCATCCTGGACGCCAACATCCTGACGCCACTGGACAAACGAGCAATCGAACACACCTTCCGGCTCTACATGCAGACGATCGAACCGACGCTCGATGTGGGCAATATTGGTAACTGGAACGTCGCCTTGAGCACTGCCGCGCTGTTTTGCTCGCTGGACATTGGTGATTTGGTTTCGGCCAATCGCTACCTTTATGGACCGTGCGGTTTTGAGGACTTTGTAACCAAGGGCATCATGGACGACGGCTGGTGGTGGGAAGGCTCGACCAGCTACAACTTCTGGGTGGCGTCGGAGTTGACGCAATCGGCGCTGGCGCTTGAACCTTGGGGTATTGATCTCCTGCACCGGCAATTCACAGCCAATTTTTCGCCTCGTACCATCATCACGCCGTGGGGATTGCATCCGCCCTATGGCATGTCGTTCGAGAAATGGGGGCCGAATCACCGCAACGCGCGCTCGGTCAAACAGCTTTGGGATGCCGTGCCGATCACCGCCGATTATCGCGGCGTCACCTTCGGAATGAACGATGGTCACGAGGAGCAGGTGGGCGGCTCCCGGTTGGAACTCGCTTATTATGCCTTCCGCGATCCAGCCTACGTGCCGCTGATCAAATTGAGCGGCCAACGTGATTTGATATACGGCGTGCCCGATCTGCCGGAGGTCACGACCAAACCGTATTTGAAAAGCGGCGTGGCGGAGAACCTGGGTTTCGCGCTGCTGCGCTCGCAGACGCCGAATCGTCCGCCGCGCGACCAGATTGAAGCCGTCTTTAAGATCGGCACCCAGGGCGGTTACCACGGGCATTTCGACCGCTGTTCGCTCGACGCCATCATGCGCTATGGCCGCAGTTTCTGGAACCCGGAGCGCATCTGGTGGGGCTACGACAATTTTATGTACAAGTTCTACGTCCAGAACTCCGTCAACGCGAACATGGCGGTGGTGGACCAAAAACAGCAGGAAGCCGTGCCGTCGCAGCAACTGCTTTTTTATTCGGGCAAGATGATGCAGGTTTCGGTGCAACAAACGGACGCCCGCTGGTCGGACCCGACTTATGGCGGCATGGTTTATGGCGCCCAGGACAGCGGCGGCGCGGTGAGCAGCCTCGCGGCTTTGATGAAGAAAAGCCGCCAGAGTTTCCCGCTGGTGACCAACCGCGAATGGGGCGAACTCGGGCCGTTCAGCGATCGTGTGTTGCAACGCCGGCTCGGCCTCGTGACGGATGATTGCATCGTCATCGCCGATTATTTGAAGGCGGAGAAACCGCACACGTTCGACAACCTGTTTCAGATGACGGGATTTGAAAGTTTGACGGCGCCGGGTAAAAAGTTTCTCCGGCACGACGACCAGTTCAATTCCGATCCGCGCAGTTCGGCGCAGTTCATCACCGACTGCAACTGGTATCAGGCCGATGCCCCGGCGCTGGGGCGGTTCAAGATGGTTTTTAAAAAAGATGAAAAAGATTGGCGCGGCGGGTTCAACGGGCTCAACGAACCTGGCGTGTTGAAACTGGATGTCCGGTCGCTCTGGCCGCCGCACCAGCAGATCATGCTGGCGCAGCCGCCGGAGAACCTCGGCGGCCAGCAATGGGTGCATTACCAGGTCAGCGCCGACGGCAAAACGCTGGCGGAGGGCCAAAGCGGTGTGTGGATCCTGGGCGCGGTGAACTTGGACGTGCCGGTGGCGGGAGCCGCAGAACTGACCGTGAAGATTTCCACCTCAGGCGGAGACAAGAAGACACTGTTCCTGGCCAACGCGCGGCTGGTCTCTGCCGACGGGAAGGAAACACCGGTGGCGTCGGCGTCGGGCATGGAGAACATCGCGTCGCCCGACGGTCCCGGCGAGGATTATTACGGCGGTCCGATCAAGATTGACGGTGAGCCTTATGCCACGGCGATTCCCGCGCAGCTGGAAAATCCCAGCCAACCCGGCGTGATTCGCATTTCGTTGGCGGGGCAGGGCGCCGTCCGGTTCAAGGCCACACTCGGCGCGGATTATCCGTTCGGCGACGAAAGCGACCGCCGGCAGATTTTTGATGTTCGCAGCCGCGGCACCGAGGCGCAGTTCCTCACCGTGATTGAACCTTACGACAAACAGCTGATGGTGAAATCGGCGGTGGCACTGTCGCCGGACAAACTGCGTGTGGAACTGGCCGACGGGCGCGTGCAGGAAATCAGCATCCACAATTTCGCTGGCGACGGAACCAACATCTGGGTGAGCCTCACTGAGACCAAAGACGGCAGGGTGCTCCGCACCGAAACCACACGCCCGGCCGACTGAGTTTCATGTCTTCCACAATCAAGGCCTTGGTGTCGAGCGGTGATGAATGGCATTCGACGGAGATGGTTCGCTCCGGGTTGACGTCGCTGGCTGATCCCGGTTTCAACTTCACATTTCTGGACGATGACACGGCGTGGTCGGCGGCACGGCTGAACGGATTTCAATTAGTCGTACTCACCAAAACCAACATGATTTCCCCACAGGACAAACGGCCCTGGCTCACGGTGGATTCGGACGCGGCCTTTCGTGATTTTGTCCGGCGCGGCAGCGGCTTGGTGGCGGTGCATGGCGGGATTGCCGGCTATAACAAACTTCCGGCCATGCGCGGAATCATCGGCGGCGCATTCCTGCTTCATCCACCGCAATGTCTCGTTACCATTGAACCCAAGTCTGGTCATCCGCTGACCAGCGGCATTGAGCCGTTCACTGTGGCGGACGAGCATTACCAGGTGACGCTGGACGATCCGCGCGCCGATGTTTTTCTACATTCGCGTTCCGAACACGGTCTGCAACCGGCTGGCTGGACCCGCGCCGAGGGCGAAGGGCGCGTGTGCGTTCTGACGCCGGGGCACAATCCGGGAGTGTGGTTGCATCCATACTTCCAGATTCTGTTGCGCAATGCCCTGCGCTGGGCGGCAAAAATATGAGCGTTTGTTCCGTTTGGAGACAGTGTGTTGCTGGCCAGACGGTGTCCTTTCACGAGCAGTTGCGGAAGGTATCCGCTTTGAATTGATCGCGGCAAGCGCAACTCCGGAATCAGACGCATCTGGCCGTGGACGTACAGAAATCGTACGCCGGCTTGACTTGCGCCTTGAGCTTCGTTATACGGCGCAATAAGGTCGCTGCCAAACGAAACATTCCGCCGATAGATGTCGGCGTCCAGGCTCATGGCTGACAAACGAATCATTCTTCGGGACATCGCGCAGCGATTGGGCGTAACTCATGCCACGGTCTCCATGGCGCTGCGGAATCATCGAGCCATCTCCGAAAAGCGGCGAGAGCAAATCCAGCGGGTGGCCCGGGAAATGGGCTATGTGCCTGACCCGTATCTGGCTGGCTTAGCGGCTTATCGCCGGGCCAATGTCCCAGCGGGCGTCCGCAGCGCGATCGCTTGGATCAACCATTGGGAACAGCCGGAAGACCTGCGCAAACACCGCGAATTTGATCTGTACTGGCGCGGCGCGCAGACGGCAGCCCGGCGTTACGGCTACAATCTTGAAGAAATTCAATGGCTGCCCGAATACTCGGCCCGGCGGTTCGAGCAGATTTTGCTGACGCGCGGGATTCGGGGCTTGCTGATTCCGCCGCACGCCAAGGTTCCAGACTGGGGCGATTTTGATTGGAGCAAGTTTTCCATCGTCCGGTTCGGGCTGTCCATCCCGTCGCCCGATTCGCACTTGGTGACTGCCGACCAATTGCGTGCTGTGATCATGGCCGTGCATCGGATAACCGAATACGGTTATCGGCGGATTGGCCTAGTGATGCCGGCGGACGTTGACTGCCGATTGGGTGGCGGTTTCGTGGGCGGATTCAGTTCGGCGGGACAATCCTTCAACCTTCCGATCGTCCCCCCGTTGCTAACCGAAGAGCTGGTTTACCGGCAGCAGCCGGAAAAAGCGCGGCGATTGCTGGCTCAGTGGCTCAAACAACGCCGGCCCGATGCGCTGCTGAGCTTTTACCAGGGCATCCCCGCCCTCTTGGACCAATTGGGCTATCGCATACCGAAAGATATTGCCGTGGCGGGCACGTCCGTGGACGTGCCAGTGGAGGCGGGCATTGATCAGCATTCCGAGGCCATCGGGCGCATCGCTGTGGAAACCCTCGTATCCCAAATCAATTTGAACGAACGCGGCGAGCCGCCCGACCCGTATCGCGTGCTGGTCGAAAGCCGATGGCGCGACGGGAAATCCCTGCCGAATCTAAAAGGACACTGATTCCCACCCACGGCAAAATCGTTTGCGCGACTGCATAACTGTGACCGGATGGCCCTAGTGCAAATGTTTTTTAATTGGTTTAACTGTGTAAATAGAATACCAATTGAGGCTCCGGGTGCAGTGCGTTAAAAGGCTTATGATTCCCATAAGCCATGAAACCGCTCTCGCCAGCATCGTTTGTCGGCCGTTTGAGGTGGCGCAACGTCGCTAGGTTTTAATTTTAAGCAACACGAATCCCTCCCGATTCCCTAAACCTCATTACCCAAACACAAAAAATGAAAGCGTTGAAAAATAGAGCAATAATAACGGAAGCAGTTCTTCTGTTTACCTTGATGTTGGGACTCACCCTGGCATCACACGCGCAATTCGTGCATCCGGGCTGCCTGGGCAGCCAGGCGGACCTCAATCGCGCCAGAACCGAGGTGGCGGCAGGCGTTTCACCCTGGATAGACGATTGGAATAGACTGACAAACAACTCACACGCTCAACTCTCGTACGTGGATCACCCCCAATCGGTGGTTTACCGCGGCGTCAGCGGCAGTTGTCCTGCTCAAAACTACACCTATCTCTACAATGATGCCGCGGCCATTTGGGCCTGCGCACTGCGCTACCAAATTTCCGGCGACACCAATTACGCCAACAAAGCCGTGCAAATCATGAATGACTGGTCCGCCA
>DASZAB010000079.1:0-2510 GCA_035945675.1 Verrucomicrobiia bacterium
GTGGTGCACGCCCGCGGCACGAACCAGTTCCATGGATTCTCCAGCGATGTGCACGCGCCAGGACAGGTCCATCTCCTCGCCGTACACCAGACATTCCCGGTCAAACCCGCCCAACTTCTGAAACAGTTCTCGTTCAATGAAAAAAAAACTGCCGACGATAAAGGGCTGCTCGATTTTGTGCCGCGGCGAAAGCGAGGTGGGGCAGCCAAAAATGTCAAAGCCCGGTCCACCCTGATCATGGGTGCCGGACACGAAGTGTTCATCGTTGTAGCCGAGCTCGACAGCGGAAAAAACCTTGGCGGACGATGATTCAGCCTGGCGGACAAGTGCCTCGAGACAATCGCTTTCAAACCACACATCGGGATTCAAAAAGAAGAGGTATTTGCCCCGGGCCGCCCGCGCACCGAAGTTGCAGCCGCCGCCATATCCGTAATTGCCTCCGGTAGGCAGAAAGCGCCCGTTGGGCCACCCTTTCATTGCCTGTTCGCAGATCTCTGCCGAGCCATCCTTGGAAGAGTTGTCCACGAGGATGGTCTCGCAACGATCCAAAATCGTTTGTGCCCGCAATGATGAGAAGAAACGATCCAACCACGGCTTGCAGTTGTAATTGACAATAATGAGGCTGACAATTGGATTCATGCCTTAACCCAAGATAAAGCTGTGATAGCAAAATTTCAATCCATTCCTGCCAATGCGACCATTAACTTTGTTTGGTTGAGAGTTATGATGCCAAGCTTCAACTTTTCAGGAATGTCGTTTCTAAACGTTTGGGCTTGCAGGCGGCACATTGGAGAACAAAAAATCTGGATGCGATGGCAGCGGCGACAGGCATGCGTTGTGAATGCCACCCGGAGATTTGCGGGAACCATCTGAATCAGAGGAACCCTTGCCAGTAGCGGTCGCAAGTCCGCCCTCAAGGCCGGCCAGCACGCAGGCGAGTACCGCGAACATCAAGCCCGTCCGAAAATGCAGCCAACCAGGTTGCGGAAACATAAATACGCAATGGTTTCAGGTGGCTGGCTCGATTGGTAGCGGGTCGAACCCCGTTACCGCTCGATTGCTGAACTTGACTTGTCGGGTTGAATATTTTTAAAATTCGAGGAAAGTATTACCGGCTGCTCTACTGATACAACGTTCTCAGACGCCTCAACCATGGTGCTCCCAACATCTCCACCGATTCCCGTGACACGAGAATGGCCGCTGGTTTCCATCCTGATCGTGAACTATAACGGTGCGGAAGTGTTGAAAGACTGCCTCGAATCACTGCAGCGGGTGACTTATCCTCGGTTCGAAGTGGTTGTAGTGAATAACGCCTCCACCGACTCTTCGGCCGAGGTGCTGGCACAGCACCCGGCTGTTCATGTTGTACATAGTGACCGTAATCGCGGGTTTGCGGGGGGGAATAATTTGGGGCTGCCGGCGTGCCGCGGGCAATTGGTGCTCCTGCTGAACAGTGACACCATCGTTACACCTCACTTTCTTCAGCCACTGGTGGAGTATCTTTACGAACACCCCCGGGTCGGAATTGTGCAGGGCAAGCTGATTTTGAGCCGACACGGGAATGCCTTGGATGTTTGCGGCTCCTTTCTGACCCGCTTCGGCTTTCTTTATCATTATGGTTATTGGAAACAAGATGCGCAGAAATACAATCGCAATTACCCCGTTTTCACCGTCAAAGGCGCCTGTTTGCTGTTTCGCCGGGAACTGATTGCCGCCGCCGGAGGTTATTTGTTCAACGAGGATTTCTTCTGTTACTACGAGGAAACTGATTTTTGCCATCGCGCTTGGCTGGCAGGATTTGAGGTGCATTTCGTCCACAGTTCCACCATCCTGCACCTTCACGGGGCCACTTCGGAACGAACGCAATCAAGTGGCTTCGCCCTGCGGCAGTATTTAGCCAACCAGACCTTTGGCTTATTGGCCAATTTATCGGCCGGATCGCTCTGGCGGATCATGCCCGGCTATTTCCTGGTCTTCTTCGCGAGCACGACGCTGGCCGCGCTGACGGGCAAAAGTTCCGTGTTGGGAGCCCATTGGTATGCGCTTTTATCCAGTTGTCGGCGGCTCGGAAAGATTCGTGCCCAGCGTGAGTTGATCCGCAGAACGCGCAAAATCAGCGATCGGGAATTGTTCGCAAAAGTTATGCGGAATCCCCACCTTGATTATTTTACCAAGACTTTTCGGGGGCGTCTGAGCGATTATGAGGATGAAATCCTGAACTGATATTTGCATGGCTGTGGTAACAACAGTGATGCCTGTTTTCAACGGAGAACGGCATCTTTTGGAAGCGCTCGATTCCCTTGCGCACCAAAGCCGGCCGCCGGACCGGGTAATCGTGCTGGACGATTGCTCGACTGATCGGACCAGTAAAATTGTCACCGGTTTTAAAGGGCTGCGTTGTGAATATCGGCTGAACGAACACAATCTTGGTCTTTTGGCGAACCACAACCGGGCTTTGGAACTGGCGGTGGAAACGGATTTCCTGCATTTCTTGCATCAGGATGATGTGC
>DASZAB010000080.1:0-5892 GCA_035945675.1 Verrucomicrobiia bacterium
CCTGCGCAATCCCTGGCGCTACAGTTGGGATGCCCGGACCGGCGCGTTGTGGGTGGGTGACGTCGGCCAGGATTTGTGGGAGGAAGTGGACCTGGTCGCCAAGGGCGGCGATTACGGCTGGAGCATCCGCGAAGGCGCGCATCACTTCAAACCCGGCCCCGCCGGTGCGCAACTCATTGACCCGGTCATGGAATATCCGCATCGCCCGAATCTCCAGCCGGAAGGATTGTTTCCCGACCACAGCATCGGGTTATGCGTGATTGGCGGCTACGTTTATCGGGGAAAGCAATTCCCGGCGCTCGACGGCGTTTATGTCTACGGCGACTACAATGTCGGCACGATTTGGGGTTTCCGCTACAATTACGAAGCGCACAAAGTGACCGTCGAGGGCACATTGCTTCAGCAACCGAAAAATATTACGAGTTTTGCCGAGGATTTGGATGGTGAGATTTATGTTCTCACCCAGGGCGGAGAGATTTATCACGTCACCGTCCCGTAAGAATCTTAATCTTCTCCGGAATTGTGTTCAAAATACCACAAACCAATAAACGCACCTCCTCACCCGCCCTTCCGCCTTCGCGGGCTCCGGCGCGACAAGCCGGGCACCCTTCTCCCCCATTGCCAGCGGGGGTGAGGAAACAGGCGGGGGCGATCGTTTAAAACAAATTTACTTCAGAACATCCGCCCTCAACCCAGCCTTCTCCCCCAGGAGAAGGTGGACAATTCGCCGCCCTGTTTGGAGCATAGAGACCTGCTTGAACTGCGTCGCGGTGGCACCACCAATCCTTGCCCAGCATACTTGAGATGTGAACAGTACGAATACTCGGATGACGGTCGAGCGCATGTCCTCTCCCGGGGGAGAGGAACCAGATGAGGGCGGTCGGACCCTGCGATTACGATTAAGATTAGGACCAGGATTAAGATTCAGGGCCGGTTCAAATCTGAAAATCCGCCGCCGCTTTCTTTCTCCGGTCCGCCTTGTTCAATACCCGCATCTTGGGGGCGTCGTAGATGACGATGGAGTTGGGCGCGACACTTTCCATCAAAAAGACGTTTCCGCCAATCGTGCTGCCCGCGCCAATGACGGTGTCGCCGCCCAAAATGGTCGCGCCGGGGTAAATCGTCACCCGGTCTTCAATCGTCGGATGCCGTTTCTTGCCGCGCAATTGCTCCACGGCGGACGTGGATTTCGCGCCCAGCGTGACGCCGTGGTACAGCTTCACATGGTCGCCGATGATGGCCGTCTCACCGACGACGGTGCCGGTGCAATGATCCACGAAAAAATGTGACCCGATTTGCGCGCCCGGATGCAGGTCCATGCCCGTGCGTGAGTGCGCCCATTCGGTCATGATGCGCGGAATGAGCGCGACGTTTTTCAGATACAACTCGTGGGCCAGCCGCTGTACGGCAATCGCCTCGACGAATGGATACGACACCAGCACCTCCTCCTTGCTTTTGGCCGCCGGGTCGCCATCATAAGCCGCCACCATGTCCGTTTGCAGCACTTCCCGCAGGCGCGGCAGACTGTCGAGAAATTCCAGCGTGAGATTGTGCGCCGCCGACCGCAACCCTTTCTTCGGCAATTCCGGCGGCGGATTGTATTCGAGGGCCTTGTAGATTTCGTCTTCGAGCGCGCCCAATACCGAGTCGAGCAGTTCCGCGGTTACCACCTTGATTTCGGAGGAATGAATCGGTTTTTCATCAAAAAAGCCCGGAAAGAGCAGCCGCAACAAATCCTGGGTAATGGCCGTGATGGCGTGGTTGGACGGCAGGTTTTTGCCATCCAAATGGTTGATGCCCCCGACGCGCGCATACGACGCGACGAGTTCATTCGTCAATTGGGTGACCGTTTCCACGGCAGCAGTATCCCGCAAAACCGCCCAAACGCAAGCGGTAGCGGTGCTTCGTGAGCGTCGCCACATTTTAATCCGGCTGGTTAAAAATATTTCCCAGCAACTCTGGTCTTCTTGAAACCATCAGTAATGGCGGAGTTCCCTGTCCAAAATAGTAATGTTGCGACGGAAACCGCCACAACCAAAGACTGCCATCGGCAGCTAGCGAAACCACCCCACTTCCCATCAAATTGCCGACGGCAATCCAGTCCGAGTGCGTGCCGAGACGAACAGGCGTCGTATTTTGGTATTCGCGCAAATCGGTTTCGGTACGCCAGCCTCGTCGCTCATCATAGTGAAAATTCCACAACCAGAGCGAACCGTCGCTTTTGAGTGTGACCAGTTGACTGCCGTTGCCGATCATCGCCACCCAATTTGTTTCCCCGCCCAACGGTATGTCTTTCGTCACCCAGTCAATGCGACCGGATTGGCGGTTCAATTGCTGTTGCGCCAGGATGCAAAGTGTTCCGTTTTCAAGGATGCCGATAACGGACTCACCGCCGCCAAGCGAATATGTTTCCAATATGCTGCGCCATTTTCTTCCTTCCGAAGGCATCACGCGGCCAAGGACTATGTTTTGGGCAAGCTGTAATTTCGGGTCATCGTCTAAACCCGCAGGACTAACCCACATTTGCCCGTCGGTTTTGCAGAAGAAAGTCTGACCACTTGTCCCAAAAATTTCCGCCCAGTCCGAATTAGTTCCCAACCGGACTGGATTAAAAGCACGTAGTCCCGGCCAGGCCTTCTTCCAGTTCCACTGGTTTATTCCCCAGAACCACAATGAGCCGTCCGTTTTCAGCAAATAAACGGATATTCCCCGTCCGGTGACTTTTTTCCAGTCGTGGTCACTCCCAAATCTGACCAGTTTGGTTGATGCCGGTGCCGTATTTGCACCCGAATGCCGGTGTGCTACCCGCTGTTCCGGTTTTTCCGAAACCCATAAACTGCCGTCGCGTTGTATGCCAGCAATGTCCCACCCGCAATCCGCCAGGTCCGCCCAGTTCGTTCCGTCGAGAAATCTGCTGCCGCCGAACCGCGGGTTCGTGACGATTTTGTAATTGTCCGTCATCCTGGAAAACAGCGTCGGAGCGTAGAGTGTATAACGATTCAACCAAACTCTGCCATCCGACAGGAAAACGGTGATACTTTCGTAGTTAACCTGAATCCTGGTGCTCTCAGTGTTATTCGTCAGACGCGCAATGCCATGCGGCGGTTCCAGTGGCGTGAGCAGTTCCCACACGCGGTGATATAGCACGGTTGTGGTCACAATCATCAATGTCAGTGAAATTGCGATGGTGAGCAGATTCTTCCGCCAGGTGTTCCAGCCGACCAGCACGCGTTGGTAATTCCAGTAAGCCAATATCCCCAACACCACCAGCAATACCGGGATACCGATGAGGTAAAACAACCAGCCGCGCCACAAAGGATAATTGATAAATTCTTCCGGCGAATAGGCGCCAAAAAGCAGGAACCACGTTAAAAGAATTCCCAGCACCGCCGGGGCGAGCGCCTGAAGCGTGTTCCGCGCCAGCGTGGAGGCATAAAAGGAAACCGTCGCAATGCTGACGGAAATTATGACTATCACCAGAATCGGCAGGAACGAAACAAGGGTGTCCACCAATGCCACCCAGATAATTCCTGCACTGGTGCTTGTGAAATAGCCGTAGCGTTCGAGATAAATCAGGATGTCGTCCGGCTTGAAACCGAAGTCGGGAAGAATTCTCTCTCCTTCAAGCAACAGGGGCATCAGCGTTCCAAACATAATTGAGAGCGACAAAACGACGAGCCATTTTATGGTGAATTGCCTGCGCCGCTTGATCGGCAGACAAAACTGGCCTTCAAGCGTTCCGCTTTTCCGTTCTTCGGCAACGGCGGCGCAACCCACCAGCAATGGCACCACGAGCCACAGCAGAACGAAATTTTCTAGAACGAACTCCAGTGAAGAATTTTCCGGGAAATGTCCCAATTTTCGGGTGACGACGGCTCCGAGCTGCAACAGCGCCAGCACACCGGCAATCAAAAATTGTGACTGGTGGAGTTGGAGCTCTTTAATCAACAAGGCCGCCCGCGGCCGCCATATACGGCGCGTGCCCAGGCCGGTTTTGAATCGCGCCAGCCCGCGCACCTCCGGCATGGCGATGGTGCCACCCGTCCATTGCGAATCCTGCGCTCGCATGAACAGCCAGTGGGCGAACCAAAAACCGGCAATGCCATAGCTGGTGAAGACAACCATCAATACATGGTTCGCGACGTTGTCCGAATAATGTTGCAGAAGGTCTGAGACGGTCATCAAAAGTGCTGCGGGAGTCAGAACCGTGAACCAGAAAGCCGCCGCCGCTTGCCTCAATAACAGCACGGTCCAGAGTCCGCCTGAATAAACGGCCAGAGCAAACAGGGCGGTGAAAACTTCCATATCCGTCAAATTTGCGTTTATTTGACCGCTGGCGATTTGCGAGTAACACCACACAAACCAGACCGCCAGAACGCCAACCAACAGAAACAACGTTTTCGTCCACCAGATGCGGGCGCGGGTAACAGGCTGGGCCAGCAACAAGGAGAAGGTTCCGGAACTGAATTCGCGTCCGAAAGATCCAATTACCGTCATAATCAGCATCAGCGGACAGAGCAAGAACGGGAACACCAGAAGACTGTTGGCGACGCCGGGCCTCGATCCCAAATGTTCCGGCAACAGCCAGATTGAAAGGGTCAATAGCAGACTGGTTACCCAGCCCGGCAGCAGCAAACGAATTTCTTTTTTGACGAGCGGGTTCATAAGCCAGTCTGCAATTTTGCTCCTAAAGAGCTCTGGATATTAGCCGGGGACAAAGGCCCCGGTGAAGGTGAAGAATGAAATTCGTCCTGGAGGGACGTTGGAAAAGGTTTGCTCCAGTTCCGTCGTCCCTTCAGGACGGGGGCCATTGGCGACCGCAAACCCGGCACGATGTGCCGGGCTATTTTCCAGTGTCGCTTCGCGACAGGGAGCATGTCCCGTCGAGCCAATTCAACTGGTTCTAAATGATTCATGCCTTCAACTGTTTCAAAAGGTCCGAGGCCACAAAAATTTCCTCCAGGGTCAACGATTCACAGCGCATTTCCTCCGGCGAAAGCGACTTGAGCCTCGCCAACAAGGGTTCGCTGTTGCCATTGGCAAGAATTTCCAATTCGCGTCCACTTTGCTTTACGTTCAACGCGCCGGGAAAATCGAGCGCTGCCGGCGGTTGCGCGAATCGCGCCCGGATCTTCCGGAAGCGGTCGCGCGCGGCGTCGGCTCCCATCGTCAGCAGTTCGCGCCCTTGCTCGATGATGGTGAATTCGTCAATCAAACCCTCGAATTCGGAAATGAGATGCGTTGAAACAAATACCGTCCGGCGCTGTGGATCGCCCGACTGGTAGGCGCCGATGACGGTCTCGATGAATTCGCGGCGGACAATCGGGTCCAGGCCGCTGGTCGGCTCGTCGAGCACGAGCAGTTCCGGCTCCGGACAAATCGCGCCAATCAGGGCGAGTTGGGTCTTCTGCCCTTTGGAGAGGTGGCTGGCCTTTTGGTTTGGATCCAATTGAAAACGCTTCAACAGATCGGCCTCGATGTCCTGGTTCCAATGTTGCCGGAAGGAGGCAAGGTATTCCAACGTCCCACGCACGGTCATCCAGGGATAAAACGCCACGGCGTCCGGCACGTAGGCAAGCCGCGATTTTACGGCCACTTCATGCTTTTGCGGGTCCAGGCCAAACACGCGCGCCGTGCCGGAGTTCGGCCGGAGCAGGTTCAACAGGCACTTGATGGTCGTGGTCTTGCCGGCGCCGTTGCGGCCAAAAAAGCCGTAGCATTTTCCAACGTGGACGGTCAGGCTCAGGCCATTCACCGCGTCCAGCCTGCCGTAACGCCGGTGGAGGTCCCGAATTTCGATGACAGGATTATTCATGTTGCCTTTCCTGGTAGGGCGCGTCACTCCGTGCGCGCCGTTTTGAAATCGTGCCATGCTCCGGCGCGCACGGAGTG
>DASZAB010000081.1:0-2889 GCA_035945675.1 Verrucomicrobiia bacterium
GAACCGGCTTTCGGCAGAACTCAGCGCCTCTCCAGATGGAGCAAAAATAATCATTTGGTTTTGTTAAGCTGATTGAATAGTAAAACTAGTTCAAGAACCAACTTTTTTTGTAGCGAGGACGTGCTGACCGCGACAACAGCATCGTAACTAGTAATTTCACCAGTTGTCCTAGTCGCTTGTTGGGACTCACTGACCCAGTCTGAAAGACTAAAAACACCAAAAATGGTTTCCGCCCTGTTTCCCACCCGGCTTAAGTGAATGACATTGCAAAAATTCACCTGTTCCGCTGTGGAAACTTCTTCTTTTTGAGCTTTCTCGTCAGGATCAACCGGAACCGCCGCAATAAACTGCTTTAGGTGTTCATGGTTGTTTTGAATCAGAACTGGATCAAAAATGACCCGTTCCCCTTTTTGTCCGCTTGCTTCCAGAAGGAATTCAATGAGGCCGGTTGATTTATCAACCCGCAATTTGAATCCGGTGGTGACAACAAATTTGGGCGGGACAGCCCTCACGCGCTTAACCATTATCGAATCGCTCTTTTTGCGAGGCTGTTCTACCATAAAAACCTATTTAATTTGCCATTTTACCCACTAAAGTCAACAATGCAAAAATCGCCCGCAAATTGTTCACGCCGAAGGCTCTGAACCATTTGTTGCAGCCCTTGCCAGGCGCTTGTCATAGCGTCGAGGTGATCAGTAAACATTTGTTATTTCAATTCGCGTGCGCCACCGACACAAACGGCAACCGAAAGTCCACCGGTTGCAACTTTGGTTGCACGTTGCATTGTGGATTATTCCCCCATTCCTTTTCCCAATCATCCAGCGACGGCACGCTGACCTCCGCGTGTTTCGAGTAAGCATGATGTACCGCCTTGGAATTGTGCCCTAACGCCTGCTGCGCGAACCGCTCCGGGTAGCCGCACTTCAAAGCCCGTTCCGCCCATGCATACCGATACGAATGCAGCGACACGCCCGAAATCTCCAACCCGTCGCAGCGTTGATGAAACTCCGTTGCCCGGTCCCCTGCCCTCACCGTCCGGAGGTAGGGAAAGAGCGGCCCCACCGCCGGACGCCGTTTCAAGATGACCTCGATTTCCGTGCCGAAACGAATCAGCGCCGGCTTGATGCCAATCCCGCCGCGCGACTTTAATTTTGCCCGCGAATAACTAATCGTGCGGCTGTTCCAATCCACATCCTCCGCCAGCAGACAGGCCGCGTCTGTTTGCGACGCGCCCGTATGCCACAGCAGTTCGTAAAAGTCCCGCCGTTCTGCGTTCTGTTCCCGCGCTACAATAGCCGCATGTTCCTCCACCGTGATTGCCCGCTTGGCTTTGAACACCGGCTTGGGCCATTGCAGGCGCGGGATGACTGATTTCAGCAGCCATTCCATGCCCAAGGCGTGATTATGAATCCGCCGCAGATAAACATTGGTGGACACCTTGCCATCGGCCAGCACCCGGTCGAAATGTTCTGGGCGGGTTTCGGCCACGTGCAGGCTGCGGATGCAGTCAAAATTCCTGTCCTTGATCGCCGTATCCCACCGTCGCCGCGTCTCATCCGTTTTCTTGGCAACGATGTTTTCCATCACTTCCTGCCATGTCCGCGTCGCCAGCTTGGGATCAGCGCCGTTGAGATACACCCGCGCCAGAGACAGGTTGAAATGCGGCTGACACTCCGATTCGTTATGCGCCTGGAGGATGCGTTGCGCCTCAACCTTGTCGCTTGTCTTGAGGCTCTTTTGCTCCCCGGTGATTTTGTGTTTGAGGTAGAAGACGCCCCAGGGACGCCGGACCAGCCCGAATGCTTGTTTCATCGTTTCACTCATGTTTATGAGTCTGTCAGGGTCGGCGTCCGTCGCGTAAGCGAGCAGTGGACGGGCTATAGCCGAGCAGTAACAGGTTTCTGAACGGGCAGCCAAACAGGTGAAGATTCCGGTGAAACTCTGACTCCCAACTCCCACAAAGCCCCTATAAATAAAGGGTTTTGATTGGAGGCGAGGGTCGGAATCGGCCCGTCGCCTCAATCATTTGACATCACAAAATGAGGCATTCCGCGCCGAGAGCTGAAGATGAAATCAAAGCTGGTGTTCTTGACTTGGATGACAGCACTCACCCTGTCTTTTGGTCTCACTTCCGCTGGCGCCCAGGACTGGACGCCCGCCGCTTCATCCAACACAACCTGGCAAGCCATCGCGGCGTCGGCCGACGGAACCAAATTGGTGGCCGCCGCCATCGAGGGCTCCATTTACACTTCGACAAATTCCGGGTTTACCTGGACTTTGACCGGCGCACCGACCAACCGCTGGTCGCATGTTGCTTCGTCAGCGGACGGCACGCGGCTTGTGGCCGTGGCTGAGAGTCCCGAACCCCTTGTTGTCCATTCCGATCCGGAACTCGGCGCCATTTACATCTCAACTAATTCGGGAGCCACTTGGACCCAAGCCAGCGCACCGACCAACGGTTGGGCGTCGGTGGCATCGTCGGCGGATGGTGCCAGACTGGTGTCGTTGTCCGGCGAGGTCTATAACCAGACCGGCCCGATTTACGTTTCCATGGACGGGGGCGCTCACTGGACGGACACCGGTGCGCCGAGCAACCTGTGGCAATCCGTCGCTTCGTCGGCCGACGGCACCAAACTGGTGGCCGTGGCGGGTTCCGGACCGATCCAGCCGTTGGGCATCGTTTACGTGCCGGTGGCCGGCCCAATTTACCGCTCGACCGATTCCGGCTCGACCTGGACACCGAGCAGCGCGCCCAGCAATGTTTGGCGGTCGGTGACGTGCTCGGCGGACGGCTCCAAACTTGCGGCGGTGCTCTATGAGGGCCGGATCTACACCTCGACGAACTTCGGTGCCAGCTGGACTCCCACCAGTGCCCCCAGCAATTATTGG
>DASZAB010000082.1:0-48214 GCA_035945675.1 Verrucomicrobiia bacterium
CTATCAACAGACGCTTCCCGACCGGACGGCCGTCAGCCAGTTCAGCGATCAACTGGCCGGAAGCGCGACGGCGCTGAACGCGGATCAGCAACAGCAGTTGCTTCAGGCGATGGGCGATGTGCGCGCCAACTTCAAATGGACGGCCGCCTTGAACAACCCCGGCACCGCCGCCAGTGGCGATTACGCCGCGATATTCACCGAGGATAATATCAACCAATTCGCGCAGCAGCAGGAACAATTCGACCAGCAGGTTTTTACGCGCGCTCAATCGATTTTGACTCCGGACCAATTTACGGCGTTTCAAGGTTACCAAAAGGCGCAACGCGACCTGCAGATCGCCGGAATGAAAATGGCCGCGCAGATGTTCGCGCCGAAAGCTCAGTGAGTGGAATTTTTGGGCCGGGAGCGGATGACCGAACGGTGCGGTGACCGGGTTGTGGATCAAACCGCCAGATAGTTTGTCAGTTATTCCGCGGATCAGCCACTTATGCGTGGTATGATGACTACAAAAGCCACATCTCTTGCGATTCCAACCGATGCCGATCTGGTGGGCGAAACCTTGTCCGGTGACCGCGATGCCTTTGGCCGGATTATTACGCGTTATCAATCGCTCATTTGTTCGCTGGCTTACAGCGCCACCGGCAGCCTGGGCCAAAGCGAGGATCTGGCGCAGGAAACCTTCATCACCGCGTGGAAACACCTCAACCACCTGCGCGAACGCGATAAACTCCGCGCCTGGCTTTGCGGCATCGCGCACAACCGCATCAACGGCTTTCTCCGCCGGGAAGGCCGCGAACCGGTGCGGGACGCCGAGCCGCTGGAAAATCTCTCCGAATCGCACGCCCCCGAACCGTTGCCGCCCGATTACGTCGTGAGCCGGGAAGAGGAGGCCATCCTCTGGCGTTCGCTGCAGACCATTCCCGAAACCTACCGCGAACCGCTGGTGTTGTTTTACCGCGAACACCAGTCCGTCAAGCGCGTGGCGCAGGCGCTGGAATTGAGCGAGGAGGCCGTGCATCAACGGCTGTCCCGCGGACGAAAACTGTTGCAGGAACAGGTGCTGGCGTTTGTGGAAGGCGCGCTCGAACGGACCAATCCGGGCAAGACCTTCACCCTGGCCGTCCTGGCTTCGCTGCCCGGACTCACGATTTCCGCCAAGGCCGCGACGTTGGGCGCCGCCATCAAAGGCAGCGCCACGGCGAAAACCGCGGGCGCCCTGGGCTGGTTCGGCTTATTGCTGGGTCCCTTGGCCGTGTTTGTGCCCAATTACATTGCCTACCGGGTCACGCTGGCCGGGGCGCAATCCGAGGAGGAACGCGTCGGCGTCAAATCCTTGTTTGGAAAACTTGGTGCGATCACCCTGGCCTTGTTCATCCCGCTGGCGGCGATCGTCTTGTGGTTGACCCGGAACCAGCCTGACCGTTCGTTTTTGACCGGCCTCCTGGCCACGTGCGGGGTTCTGATTTTTTTGCCCACCATTTTTATCCTGGGCATCGCTTCGGGGAGGAAAAGCCGCTCCTACTATTCCCGGATGCTGGCGCAGGAATACGTCGGCGTCTTTCCCAAACCGGCCTGGGAATACCGGAGCCGGCTGGCGTTATTCGGCCTGCCGCTCGTTCACATCCGCATCGGCGACCGGTTTGCGATCCTGAAAAAACCGGTGAAAGCGTGGATTGCCGTGGGCAACGCGGCGATGGGTGGATTGTTTGCGTGTGGCGGATTGGCGATCGCGCCGTTGAGCCTCGGTGGCTTGTCCATCGGCATATTGTCACTGGGCGGCTTGTCCGCGGGGATATTTGCCCTCGGCGGCATCGCTTTGGGCGTCTGGGCGCTTTTTGGCGGGCTGACGATTGGGTGGCAGGCCGTAGGCTGCTTTGCCGTTGCCTGGAACGCAGCGGCCGGAACGTTCGCGCTGGCGCACGATTTTGCCCTCGGCCAGTTTGCCTGGGCCGCACAGGCCGATAACGAAATCGCCCGACAATTCCTTATGCCCAATTTGTTTCGCCGCTCAGCCGAATTCCTTAACAACCATTGGCTTTGGCTGAATCTGTTCTGGCTGATTCCGTTTTTCATCCAATGGCTCGTTTCGCGCCGCGCTGGAGCTTTTTCAAAAAATGTGTAGCCGCCGACGTCAGTCGGCGCAATTCAAATAAAAGAGAACAATATGGCGCGAACCGACGTTCGCGGCTGCGAGATTCATCAATTTGCTCCAGACCCGCAAAACCAAACTGAGTCACCGGACTCTCTCCGCCAGTTCCTCCGCCGGATAGGTCCAGATTTCCGCCAGCGTCGGATGATAATGCGGCATCGCGGCGAGTTCGTGAACGGTCATGCGTTTGGCCATGGCCGCAACAATTTCGTGAATGAGTTCGCCGCCAACCGGCCCGACACACGCGCCGCCCAGAATTTCGCCGGACTTCGGGTCCGCCAGCAATTTCACAAAACCGTCCCTGGCCTCCATGATGAGCGATTTTCCGTGGTCGTTGAACGGATAACTCGCGGCCAGAAATGAATCACCGCGCGCCTTCGCTTCTTTTTCCGTGAGGCCGACAAACGCGACCTGCGGTTCGGTGAACACAACGGAAATCATCAACCGGTAGTCTATACGCGCTGAATTCGGATGGGCGATATTCCGTGCGGCAATTTCGCCCTGCTGCACCGCGATGTGAACAATCTCGTGTGGTCCGGTGCAATCGCCTCCCGTGTAAATGTGCGGCGCAGTCGTTTGCATGAATTCATTGGCGAGAATTCGGCTGCCCTCGGTTTTCACACCGGCCTTTGCCAAATTCAGCGAGGCCGTATAGGGCACCCGACCCAGGGCGAACAGGATTTCCTCCGCCGATACGGAAACCGTTTTGCCTTCGTGTTCGAATGATACAGCTTTTAATTTTCCTCTCCGCCGCGCGTCCACAAGCTTCGTACCAGTGAAAACCTTTATCCCTTCCCGCCGGAAAACTTTTTCGACCTCCGCCGCTGCGTCGGCGTCGAACTCCTTCAAGATATGTGCGCTGCGCTGGATCAGCGTGACCTTCACGCCGAACCGCGCGAAGAATTGCGCGAACTCGCAAGCGGTCGGCCCGCCGCCGAGTACGATGAGCGATTTCGGCAGCCTTTTCAAAACCAGCGCGTCATCGCTGGTGATGTAACCGGTTTCCTGGAGCGAGGGAAGGGGTGGTGGTGCGACCTTCGACCCGGTGGCGATGACGAAGTTTGTTGACCGGAGAGTAGCAGCCGACGTCAGTCGGCTCTGTTCAATTTTAGATTTTGAAGACTGAGCGGACTTACGTCCGCTGCTACAAAGAGATTTCAATACTACCGTGTGTCCATCCACAAATGTCGCGTCGGCGCGGATGAATTCGAACTTTCCGGTATTGAGCTGCTGCACGCGATAATCCGCAAAGTCCTTGATGAGTGCATTTTTCCGCGCCATGACCTGCTTGAAATCAAAGCCGACTTTTCCGGGACCGATGCCCCACGGCTCCGGATGGCTGGCGAGATGCATCACCTCCGCGGCGTAAAGCAGCGCCTTGGTCGGCATGCAGCCGCGCAATATGCACAATCCCCCCACCTCCTCGCCGCCTTCGATGACGACGGTTTTCAATCCCGCAACCGCTGCCGTTCGCGCGGCCGCATAACCGGCGCTGCCGCCGCCCAAAACCGCCACGTCAAAATCATATGGCTCAGCCATGAGGCGAGGATGGCCGATCGGCGTGGCGCTGACAAGCGGCCTCGCGTGACGGTCCTGTCCTGCATTTGTAGGCGACGAGGTAACGAGCCGTTGGGCAAGCACTTCTTACATCGGGCCCTGCTGCCAAATCAGGACACTACCCCGCGCGACCTTCCGTTCACGTCGTGAAGCTGACCAGGTTCGGCTGCACCAGCCGTTCAAAGTCCTCGTAGGCAAGCTTGATGATTTCCTCGTGCGAACCGGCGTTGAAGGCAATCTCCCGGTTTTGTGCCAGGGCATCGGCCACGAACACATCCATCCCGTAAAGATTGCCAAACGGTGGCATCGCCCCGATTTCGCAATCGGGGAAACGGTTCTTAAACTTGTCTTCCGAGACGAACCGCACCTGGTCCGAGCCGGTGACATCGTGCAAGTCTGGCAGTACGATTTTGCGGTTCGCCGGCAGCACCGCCATCGCCATCTCACCGTCCAGCTCGACGATGATCACCTTGGCCATGCTCCCGCCGGGCACGTGTGCCGAGGCCGCCACCTCCTGCGCCGTGTAGGCTTTTGAATGTGTGATGCTCACATACTTCACATGATGCTCGTCCAGAAACTCCTTCAATTGTTTCACCGGCATAAGATTCCTTTCGTTGAATTTAATGCAACCTACGCCTGCCCGCCCCGGAATCAAGCCGCCGCCCATTCAACGGCGGGCATTCCCCGCAGGCGAGAGATTGACAGCCCTGCGCTGAAATTTATGATGGACGCATGAGTGACCTCATTTATCCGCGCAGCCCGCGTGAAACCATGGACGGCTGGATGTATCTGCCGCGTTACATTGACAAAATTCGCCTGCACCTGGCGGGTAAACTCCACGCCGATTATCAGGAGAATTTTGGCAAAGGGTTCGACGGCACGTGGCTCAAATACGCCGGCGTCACCCACGAGCAGATGATGGATGTGGTGAGAAAATCCATCACCGACGGCCAGGTCTGCGACTGGGTACGCCAGAACGTGAAGAAATCTGCGGCGGAAAAGGCGGCCCACGCCCGGGACATCCTGAGCCGCCCGCTGCCGGGGGATGAAGCCGCCCTGGCGCGGCTCAAAATGCGCAAGGAACAATGCGGCGGTTCGCACCGTGACGACGTGAAAACGTTCGTGGACGTGATTGACCTGGACGAGAAGCGGATTTAGCCGCCTATTCGATGACCGGTTCCTGCTGGAGCAAAATAAATCGGACCTCCTGACCGGGTCTCTGGAAGAGGGAACCCGGTCATTTCCGATCCGGAATGATACACGTGCTACCGGGATTTTTCTGAAAAATCCCGCAGGCTTAAAAGCCGTTGAGCACGCGTGCAGGAAATCCTCACGGTTTCTGTTCGAGGCGGTAAAATTGTGCTGTGGCGCCGACCGTGTTCGTGACCACGCATTGCAGATTCATGACCAGGGGAGAAGTCGTCGCAGGATTCCAGCCGTCGGATGCCCCCAGCGCTGATGTTGTTTCCAGTGCCCAATTTGGCAAAGCCGGCCAGGAAATCACGGCGTTGGTCCCGCTGACACCAATCGTCAGGGTTGGCACTGAGGAGGTGCCAAAGTTGTTCTGGTCCGGTCGCACCCACACCAATTCGATGCCATTGGCATTCGGGTTCAGATTTTTCGCGTACTGCTTGGCCGTGGAGTTATTCCAATGATCGGCAACGCCCGCGCCGGCATTGGCCGCGTTGCTGAGGTAGTTTATCCCGCCACTTTGGCCGGAAATCGTGCTCCAGAAATCATACGAAACGCACTCTTCGGCGACGCCGTCGAGCGACATGATGAAACTGGACATCTGCTTGCCGCTAAAGGGCGTCAAAGCCACCCCGTTGAACGGGGCGCCGTCCAAAGCCGGGCTCGGATACATCGCGTCCATGCACCACAATACGACCTTGCCCCCAAAATTCGCGTTGGTCATATAGGCGGTGAGGGCGCTGTCGCCGGGGTGCCCGATGTTTTGCGTCCAGTCGGGCAGGATGCCGTTAATCCCGTAAAAATTCTTTGATCCGAATGTGATGACTTGGCCGACGTGCCCTTTCAGCAACGGCTGGTTGATAATATACCGCGCATTGTAAAAACAAGCTGCCTCCGCGTTCTTGACGTCGTTGTTGGGGAAAACACCGTTTACCACTGTAGAGGTAACGCGGCCGTTGTTGCCGAAATAGTCAACCACATTTACGGTGGGGAATGCATTGTGAATCGCGTTAAATATGTTGTCCGTAACGGCCCGGCTCGGATCACCAATCCATATATCTGCCTGCGGAACGCCCGCGTTCACCAGACTTGCCACCACCGCGACACAGGTCTGAGGGTTCGCATTCATGCCATTGCCATGGTCGGCGGCTGGCGCCGGTGAATTGTTCTGATTGATCTTGATCGCAATCCGGTCTCCGGGTTGATATCCAGTACCGGCGCGACCGCGGTTGTCGTTGAACCAGCGGAAGATCCTGTCCCAGGAATCGGCGTCGTTCGTCCCGCCCGAAAGCGCCGCAATGCCGGCGGTGAAAGACTTGTTATATTCCCCCTGCGGGTTGACGGCCGCGTCCCAGTAGTTCCCCGTGCCGGTCCAGTTCGCCGCATCAGGATTATATACCCACGCGACCCGGCCCGGGAAGATCCCCTTCGCCACGCCGACAGGATTGGCCGCCCAAACCGGGTGAGCGTCATTCGCAATAAAGGCGGCTAACAATAGGATTGCGACCACAAAACAGAGGGCGGCCCGGAAGTGCTTTTTGTTCCTTAAAAGCGACCTGGCCTTTGTGAACGACAGTGTATATCCCGCCAACGCAGCACAGTAGATCAGAAATCCAATCCGCAGAGGCGCAGTCGCGCGCTGGCACGGATACGCCGCCCGAGATGGTTTTGGAATCACCCGAAACAGATACCAGACACAGGCGGCCAATCCGGTGAAGAACAAGGCCCACTTCGGCCATGCGCTCCGGTTAATGCCGCGTATCTTTCCGGTCTTCGGACAGCGTTTGAACAGATTGGGAGAAAAGATGCTGAACCGATCGCCTCGTTGGGCGAAGGGGTTGATTCTGGTAATGAGTCTGGAGAACATATGACACCGAATACAGAATAACTCCTTCTTAATCGAATGGGATTGATAAGGCCATCCGTTTCTTGGAGATTGCCGACACTTTTTTGCCGGCAGCCGAACATCCGTTCGGGACGATCAACCCCGACATCGGATGTCGGGATCAAACGGTTCTTCGGGTACACCTATATTTTTGGGCTGCCGGCCAGTCTTTTTTTACTCATTCCCCCAGGCTTTTTACACGAACTCGCGCCCGGTTCGGCTCGTTCTCAGTATTTCAGCGGAGGTCCCAGCAGCTCCATCCCATGCTCTTCCCACACACTTCTCGGGAGTTGCTGACCGGCGGATACTCCCTTTCCAAATATGCTCATCTGGCGAAAGAAATCTTCCATGCGGCCGGCGGGCTGAAAAAGAACAAGCATCTGTCCCTCACCGTCGCTGGTCATCGCGAAGGTGTGTGGGATTTTGCGCGGGGCAAAAGCTGAGTCCCCTGGCACCAGCCTGAGTCTGTTATCCCCGACTTGAACGAGAAAGTCTCCCCGTATGATGTAGAACCACTCGTCCTGGGAATAGTGACGATGAAGAGGAGGGCCGCCTTTGGTGGACCGTACGGTATCGTAGATGCAAAGCTCGCCTCCGGTGTCCTTTCCCGAGACCTTGAGGTCAAAGCGCCCTCCCATGATTGCCATCGACGCGTCGTTCCGATCCTGCTGCGACCCGACACGGAATCCGCGATTGGGGCGCTCCTGGCTTTGCGCGAGGAGCTCGGCGCCTTGCGCAATCGAGGTCAATACGGCTGCCGCAAGCGGTAATTTGAGGAAGTCTCGCCTTTTCATGGGTGACGGGGATTCTGAAATGCCGAACGTTTCAAAGAAGACATGAGATGAGGAAGTTGACGCGGTGGGCGACAACTATTGATATTCGTCAAAACCATAAACCTCAATCATGCCCATGAAAACAACTACGCTCATGACGACTGAAACGCAAGCCCCGATCCAGCAGCTCATACTGGGAGTTGATTTGCCAGTTTTAATCTGCGTTCATCCGCGGTCATCCGCGGTTAAAAGATGGGTCCAAGGCTTCCGCCGTTTCACGATAGCGGCTACGGATTGTGGTTTCCTTACTGGCCGGCGTAGAAGGCGTCCACCTTGGCGGCGACGTCCTTGTAGCCGATGTCCATTTCGTAGATGAGCTTGAATTGTTCGACGGCTTCCTCTTTTTTGCCCATGCTTTCGAGCACGCAACCCAGGTTGTAAACCATATCCTTCTTTTCGTCGTCGAAGACGGGTTTTTCCTTGATGGCGTTCTGCAATTGGCGCGCGGCCATGTCGTACATCTTGCGTTTGGCGTAGCACTGCGCGAGATAGTTCATCGCCATCAGGCGCTTGTGCGGATTGCCCTGGGCCTTCTGAAATTCCTGGATGGCCTCGGTGATTTTGCCGGCCTGAAAATATAACTGGCCCATTTCAAACCGGATGGCCAGGTCGGTCGGGTACTTTTCCACGCGCTGCTGGCATTCGGTAATCTGGTAGTTCAGTTTCTCGGCCTCGATTTTTGCCGATTGTTCCGCGTAATCGGGCGCCGCGGGATCGAGCTGTTCCAATTGGTAGTCGTACCGGCGGACGATGGTTTTGGCCATGGCGCGTTCGAGCGACGGGTCGTTGCCCATCTCCGAGTTCTTGACGCGGTCGTAAAGGTCCGTTGCCTTGTCGAACTGCTTCCTCTCCGTATAGAGTTCGGCCAGCGAACGGACGAGCTTGAGATTCTTCGGTTCGGTTTGCAGGCGCGCTTCGTATTCACCGATGAGCTTTTCGGTGGTGTCCTCGGTCTTCACTACGCGCTTTTCCTGTTCCAGGGAGACGGCCTCCTTTTTGTCCTTCAAGATGTCCCGGTAGGAGCCCTGGCCGCCTTCGAGGGCGGTGTAACCGCCCTCGTCCATCGTCTGGCGCGCAGACAGATTTTTCAGGGCCTGGTTCAATTCGCCGTCCTTGGGGGAATGGCGCAGGAGTTCGGTGAGGATTCTTTCTCCCTGCCGGGTGTCACCGCCGCTGGAGGAAAGCGCGCTGGCAAATTCAATCGCCAGACTTTTGTCCTTGGGTGAATTTTTGACCAGAATTTCCAGGGACATGGTGCCGGTGCGGGGCAGTTCCAGCACCTGCGCGGCCTGGACGATCAGGCGGTGTCCGGCGGAACTGTTCGGGTCACCGTTCAGAATCTGCTCGGCAATGGCGAGGGCGCCGGCGGGATTGGTGCGCAACGCGAATTGCCCCTTGGCCACGAGCGGCGACGAGCCGGCGCCGCTGAGCATTTTTTTGAAAAAGCTGCCGCCGCCGCCGGTTTTTTTGAACTGCAATTCGCGCAACAGCTTGCGGCATTCGAAAAACCCCGGCTCCTTTTCGAGCACCTGGTTGTACAGCGCGATGGCATAATCGAGGTTGTCCCGTTGGGCGGCCTCATTGGCCTTGTTGAACAGGACCCGTGCGTCGCGCGAAATCTCGTTAATTTCCTTTTCTGCCATGGTATTTGCCTTGTTGAATTAAGATTGCTGCTGCCGGGTCAAAAATCAATCCCGAAGGACTTCAAGTCAACAGCATTGTGCCTTGTGCCGCAGAGCGTGGTCCACGAGCACCAGCGCGGCCATCGCCTCGACCATCGGCACGGCGCGCGGCAACACGCAGGGATCGTGGCGGCCCCGGCCCTTGAGCGTCGTATTGTGAAAGTGCACGTCCACGGTGTCCTGCGGGTGCATGACGGTGGCGACCGGTTTGAAGGCGACGCGGAAGAACACCGTCTGGCCGTTCGAGATGCCGCCCTGAATGCCGCCGGAAAAGTTGGTGGTCGTATAAACCTGGCCGCTGCGCGCACGGAAGGGGTCGTTATGTTGACGTCCGGTCAGCAAAATGCCGCTGAAACCGGAGCCGATTTCAAACGCCTTCGACGCGGGCAAACTCAGCATCGCCTTGGCCAGGTCGGCTTCCAGTTTGTCAAAGACCGGTTCGCCCCAGCCGGCGGGCACGCCGCGCGCGATGCCTTCGACCACGCCGCCCACGGTGTCGCCGGCTTTGCGCATTTTCTCAACCAGCCGGATCATCTTCTCCGCCGTTTTCCGGTCGGGGCAACGGATGATGTTGGATTCCACGTCCGGGAACTTCACCTGGTCCGGGTTGACGTCGGCGATGATGTTCCGGACCTGTTTGACGTAGGCCAGGGTTTCGACGCCGAACCGTACGCGGAGGATTTTTTTGGCGATGGCGCCGGCGGCGACGCGGCCAACGGTTTCGCGGGCGCTGGCGCGGCCGCCGCCCTGCCAGTTGCGGATGCCATATTTGGCAAGGTAGGTGAAGTCCGCATGCGACGGGCGGAACTTGGTTTTCATTTCTGCGTAGGCTTCGGGGCGCGCGTCGGTGTTTTTCACCCACAGACAGATCGGCGTGCCCAGGGTTTCGCCGTCGAACGTGCCGGACAGGATTTGCACCGTGTCGGATTCCTTGCGGGGCGAAACGATTTTGGACTGGCCGGGCCGGCGCCGGTCCAGGTCGGGCTGGATATCGGCCTCGGTCAGTTTGAGGCGCGGGGGACAACCGTCCACGACCACACCCACGCCGCCGCCGTGGGATTCACCCCATGTCGTGATGCGGAACAGTTGCCCGAACGTGCTGGCCATGTTGGAATGATGCAAAAATATTGTGACTCGGTCAATGCGCGGACTTTTCAATAATTTGTCGCAGGAGCCGGGGTAACGAGGCTCTGACTGAATATATACGATACGCGATTTACGATTTGCGCGCCCTTAACCGATTTCTGTGCACCACGTCAATCGTATATCGTAAATCGGAAATGGTGAGACTCCTTACGTCGTCTCCTACAATCCGCTTGAAACTTGAATCTTCAAACCGGAAACTCAGGCGAGCATGAATCGCATCGTCAATAAATTTGCCCGACTCAAAGGCGCCGGCCAGAAGGGTTTGATCGTGTATATCGGCGCGGGTGACCCGAATCTGGCGGCCACGCGCGAGCTGGCGTTGGCGTTCGACAAGGCGGGGGCGGATATTTTGGAACTGGGCGTGCCGTTCAGCGACCCGCTGGCCGACGGGTTGGTCAACCAATTGGCGGCGCAACGCGGCCTGGAATCCGGCACCACGCCGCCCGGGGTTTTGGCCACCGTCGCCGCCATTCGCAAACGCTCGGAAATCCCCATCATTCTTTACATTTATTTCAACCTCATCCACCGCGTCGGTTTGGAGCGGTTTATCCGGGACGCGGCCAGGGCGGGAGTGGACGGTTTGCTGGTGCTCGATTTGCCGCCCGAGGAATCGGATGACTATCAAATGCTGATGAAAAGGAACGGCCTGTGCCACATTTACCTGGTGGCGCCGACGACGCCCGAGGACCGGATGGAATTCATCGTCAAACGCGGCAGCGGATTCATTTACTACGTCTCGCGCGAAGGCGTGACCGGGATGCATAAACGGGTTGCGTCCAATCTCGCGCAGCAGGTCGCCAAAATCCGCGCGCACACGAAACTGCCGGTCGCCGTCGGTTTTGGCATCTCGACGCCGGAACAGGCGAAGGCGGTTGCCTCCGTCGCGGATGCCGTGGTCGTTGGCAGCGCGGTGGTGAACCAGATTGCCGAGCATGGAAAACGAGAATCCTTGGCAACGCATGTCGGTGCTTTTGTCCGCAGCCTGGCTGAAACCGTGAAAGCGGGCCGGTCCTCGCCCTTATCGTAATTGCAGACGTACGGTCCGCGGCACAAACATCAGTGATGGCAGGTTGATGTTTGGCAATACTTTCAACAACTTGATGGCGAGTATCTTAGTTGTAATATTATTCGCAGGGTCGATTCGCGGCATTATTTAATGAAATTTATATTTTTCGTGTTTTGCTTTCGATAAACTTCTTGACAAGGAGGCAGTTTTTGGGTAAAAAATATGTGGTCTGAGAAGTAAAAACCCGAATCAGAAGCATCAAAACTATGAAAATGCGCAGGATATACATAATGGCAGCTGTGCTTTGCATACTGGGCATTGCTCGCGCCAACGCAGCCAGTTTACTTTATACATTTGATACGAGTGCGGCGGGCGCTGATGGTGGAGCTTTCAACGCTGGCAACTACGCCTGGAGCAGCGCGTATCAGGCCGTTCAAGCTACCGACACAGCCGGGGGTTGGACGATGGGCTCCGGTGGTGGGCCGCAATTTGAATTTGGCTGGCCTTCACAATCCACCGTGCAGACCATTGCGACCGCTGGCGATGGGCGTGTGAGTTTTGATCTTTTCGTCGATGCCAACAGCTTTGTCGGAACCTGGGCGGACGGGGATTGGTACCAGTTGCATTTCGCCGGCAACAGCAACGGCGGTGGGTGGACCCAGGATGCGGGAGGCTCAAATCCGGTTGACACCAACTACCATCCCGGCACGGGCGGAAACTGGCATTTTGACGAGAGTTTTGCCCAGATGGGGTGGACAACCAGCGCCACGTGGTTTCAACTCGAGTTCGGTGCCAATTCCGCTTCCGGTCATTCAGTTCAGTTCTACATCGACAATATTCAAGTCTATGAAGTTCCTGAACCGGCCACGTGCGCTCTGATTGGTCTGGGTACTGCGGGGCTGTTGATCTTCCGTCGCCGCTCCTAGAAACCAGGTTTGACCCAAAACGCCGACCTTGGCCCGACGCTGAGGTCGGCGTTGATGTTTCATACCCCCCCATCGAATCCAAAAAGGGCTTTGCGTTTCCGGCCCTGTCTGTGTTCAATCGGCCGGAATGAAATCGCAAAGCGACCAAAAAAAAGACCGGTTTGTCATCATCATGGCGGGCGGGCGCGGCGAACGGTTCTGGCCGGTGAGTCGGGACAAGACCCCCAAGCAATTGCTCACACTGCTCGGTAAAAAATCATTTCTCCAGCAGGCCGTTGACCGTGTCCTGCCGCTGGTGTTGGTCAAAAACATTTTCGTCATCACCAACGAGGTGCAACTGCCGGAGGTCCGCAAACAGCTCCCGAAAATTCCGAAGGCCAATCTCATCGCCGAACCTGTTGGCCGCGATACCACCGCCGCCGTTACCCTGGGCGCGGCGCTCGTCGGCGCGCGTTCGACCACCGGCGTCATGGCGGTGCTGCCCGCCGACCACGTGATTCCCGACGAAAAGAAGTTCCAGCAGGTGTTGAATGACGCGTTTGATCTGGCGTCGCGCGGCCAGGCCATCATTACCATCGGCATCAAGCCGGCCGGGCCGGATACGGGTTACGGTTACATTCAGGTCAGCCAGGAATTGCCGCCGGCGCAGGGCGCGAAAAAGACGAAGACGATTTTTTATCGCGCGGAACGGTTTGTCGAAAAACCCGATTTTCATCGGGCGCTGGAATACGTCAACAGCGGCCAATACCGCTGGAATGCAGGGATGTTCGTCTGGTCCTTCGTGACCGTTACGGAAGGATTGCAGAAGCACCAACCGGAGATGTACGCGGCGTGCCAGCGCTGGTTCAAGGTGGCCAACCAGCCGGCGAAACTCGCGAAAGTGCTGGCGAAGGAATATCCTGATATCCGGAAGGTTTCGATTGATTATGCGCTGATGGAGAAGGCGCAAAACGTCATTGTGGCCGATGGCGCATTCGAATGGGACGACGTCGGTTCGTGGACGGCGCTGGGGCGGCATCTGAAGGCCGACCCGGAAGGAAACTGTGTGGTCGCGGATTTCATCCACGTGGACGGCGCGCGAAACATCATCTACGACGCGCGGACGAAGCACCGGACGCCGATTGCGGTGGTGGGCTTGCGCGATTCGATTCTGGTGCAGACCGACGACGCGGTACTGCTGGCGCACAAAAGCCAGGCGCAAAAGGTGAAGGAACTGGTCCGCAAACTCGGCGAAGATCCAAAACTGAAAAGGCTGGTGTAGCCGCGTTTGTAAAAACGCGGTCGGAATTAAGCTGAAAATCCGCGTTTTGACAAACGCGGCTACGAACTGGCGCGAGAAAGTAGCCGCGCTTGTAAAAGCGCGGTTGGAACGCCGGTAGCCGGACTTATAAGCGTGCGGGTGGACTTGACGGATGGTTGAAATCCGCGTTTTGACAAACGCGGCTACATGCCGGGGTAATCCATTGGTCCCAAATTGCTGCAAACGCGGCTTGACGTTTTTCGTTTAAAAGGCAGACTATCCAACTCGTTTTGAAAATTTATGCAGCACATTAGGAATATCGCCATCATCGCGCACGTGGACCACGGCAAGACGACGCTCGTGGATTGCCTGCTCAAGCAGTCCGGCACCTTCCGCGCCAACCAGCACGAGTCGCAGGACGAGCGCCTGATGGATTCGATGGATTTGGAAAAGGAAAAGGGCATCACCATCCGCGCCAAAAACGCCGCGTTCAAGTACAAGGATTTCCACATCAACATCGTGGACACGCCCGGCCACGCGGATTTCGGCGGCGAGGTTGAACGCATTATGAACATGATTGACGGCGTGCTGCTGGTGGTGGACGCCGCCGAAGGCCCGCAGGCGCAGACACGATTTGTGTTGCGCAAGGCGCTGGAAGCCGGCGCCAAGCCGATTGTGGTCATCAACAAGATTGACCGCGAGAACGCGAACCCGAAGAAGGTGCTCGACCAGGTTTTCGAGCTGTTCATTTCACTGAACGCGACGGACGAGCAGCTCGATTTTCCGTTCGTTTATTGCTCGGCCAAGGCCGGTTACGCGAAACTGGATTTGAATCACGTCAGCGGCACGATGGAGCCGCTGTTCGATGCCATCGTAAAACATATTCCGTCGCCGCGGGCCAAGGCCGGCGACGGTTTCCAGATTCTCGTCGCCAATCTGGATTACTCGGATTACCTCGGCCGTATCGCGTTTGGCAAAATCATGGCGGGCAAGGTGAAGGTGGGCGACGCGGCGTGCTGCCTGCATGGTCATGGCAAAATTTCACAGGGCAAAATCACGATGATTTATCACTTCGAAGGCCTGAAACGCATCGAGGTGCAGGAGGCGCACGCGGGCGACATCGTCGGCGTCACCGGGTTCGAGGAGGTATTCATCGGCGAGACCATCGCGGACAAGCCCGAGCGCGGGGCGCTGCCGTACATCCCGATTGACCCGCCGACGATCCAGATGGAATTCGCGGTGAACGACGGCCCGCTCGCGGGGCAGGACGGCAAGCTGGTTACCGCGCGGCACATCTGGGAGCGGCTGCAAAAGGAAATCCGCACCAACGTCGCCTTGCGCATCAAGCAGACCAGCGACCCGAAAATTTTCGAGGTCGAAGGCCGCGGCGAAATGCAGATTGCCATCCTGGTCGAACAAATGCGGCGCGAGGGCCACGAGGTGCTGGTGTCGCGTCCCGAAGTGCTCTACAAGAAGGACGCCAACGGCAACATGCTGGAGCCGATTGAAAAGTTGTTCCTCGAAATCCCGCAGGAATTCATGGGCGCCATCATGGAGAATCTTTCCGGGCGCAAGGCGGAAATCACGAACATGAACCATCATGCCGACCAGGTGACGATTGAGGCGTTGATTCCCATGCGCGGGTTGATCGGGTTCGAGACCGACCTTGTCAACCAGACACGCGGCCTGGGGGTGATGAGCCATCTGTTCCACGAATACGGCCCGGACCGCGGGGAGATTGCCGCGCGCAAGAACGGCTCGCTGGTGAGCATGGAAAGCGGCCAGGCCATGGCCTACGCGCTGAACATGATCCAGGAACGCGGCCGGCTGATGGTGGAGCCGGGCGAAGCCATTTACGCCGGCATGATTGTCGGCGAAAACGCGCGGGAAAACGACATCCCGGTGAATCCCTGCAAGGCGAAGCGGCTGACCAATATGCGTTCGGTGGGCGATGGCAAGGGCATCCAACTCAGTCCGCCGTTCAAGCTCTCGCTCGAACGCGCGTTGGAATACATCGGCTCCGACGAATACGTGGAGGCCACGCCAAAGAATCTGCGGTTGCGAAAGAAAATCCTCGACGAAACCCTGCGCAAACGCGCCGAGAAGTCGCGCGTGATCAAAATTCTGACGGAGTAGCGACGGCCGTCAACGGTTCAGGCCGGTTTCCCCTTGTATTCCATTCCCACCAGGCAGACGTCATCGGCAAATTCGTGGTCCACGGAGAACTGGCCGATGGCCGCCAGCAACTCGTCGAACAGCTGGCCGGCGGGCTTTTGCAGCCGGTCTTTCACATCCATGATCAGCCGTTCCTGTGAGTACAATTCCTCGTTCGGTCCCTGGACTTCATAGAGGCCGTCGGTGAACAGCATCATGAGATCGCCGGGGGCCAGGTTGACTTCGGTGGTTTGATACGGCGGATCCTCAAACAGGCCGAGGGCGGGCTGGCTTTTGCCGGAGGCGTTGACCAGCGGTTCGATGCGGCCGGCCGAACGGCGGATGAGGAGGGGTTTGGGGTGGCCAGCGTTGGCAAAACGCATGACGCCGGTGCGCCAGTCGGCGACGAGGTAAAACGCCGTGGTGAGCATCGGCGAGCCGGTGGTTTTAAGGATGGTGAACAGGTCGGAGTTAATCTTGCGCAGAAACATTCCCGGATCGCGCGCAATGGGTTTCAATTCCTCCACCAACGCGCGAATCATGGCGGTGACCAGCGCCGCGCGCATGCCGTGTCCGGTCACATCACAAATGAAGACGGCCGCTTCGTCCGCCGAGAGCGCGGACACGCTGAAAAAATCGCCGCTGACCGTTTCCGCCGGCTGATAGCGGTGCACGAACTGGAAGGCGCTTTGTTCCACCGGAATGGTGTGGGGAAAGACCGGATACTGTTGGGGCAGCATGGCGAACTGGATTTCGCGCGCCATGTGGAGGTTTTCCTCCATCAACAGGTTTTTGGTGCGCAACTCCTCGCGGCTGCGGGCCAGCTCGGCGTTGGCCCGGTGGATTTGTTCCTCGGCCAGTTTTTGCGCGGTGATGTCCCAGAAAATCCCCTGCAACCCGATGATGCTGCCATCCGCGCCGTAGAGCGGGGTTTTGACGACCTGAACGATGGATTTCTCCTGACCCAACGGGTGATGTTCCTCGATGATTTCGTAGGTCTGGCCGGTTTCGATGACGCGCTGGTCGTCCTTTCGGTATTTCTCGGCCAGTTCCTTCGGGAAAAAATCGAAATCCGTTTTGCCGAGGATGTCCTCCAATCTGCATTTATAGTGTTTGCAGTATTGCTGGTTGGCAAACGTGAACCGGCCCTGCAAATCCTTCCGAAACACGTTTTGGGGCATCGTCTCGACCAGCGAATGATAAAGCGATTCCGAGTTCCGCAGGCTCATCTCCGTCTGCTGGTGCTCGGTGATGTCCTGGACCGTGCCTTCGTAATAAAGCAACTTGCCCTGCGCGTCGCGGACCGCGCGGCAGTTTTCCGATATCCAGATGGTGGAACCGTCCTTGCGGTAAATCTGGGATTCGAAGTCGGTGATGGTATCGCTGGTTTGCATCAACCGGACGAATTCCTGGCGGCGGGCGGCATTCACATACAGGCTGCGTCCGATGTCCTTGATGCTGGCCATCAATTCCACGGGCGAGTCGTAGCCGTAGATGCGCGCCAGCGCGACGTTCGCCAGCATGTAATGCCCGTCCGGCGTGGTGCGAAAAATGCCTTCCACCAGATGGTCAAAAATGCCGTAGTATTTTTCCTTTTCCCGGAGCAGGGCGGTCTGTTCCAGGTGGCGTTCCAGCGCGCAGCGGATCACCGGTTCCAGCGCGCGTTGACCCAGTTCCTCCCTGGCAAAATACTCCTGCGCGCCGGCGCGAATGACTTCCACGGCGAACGCTTCATCCTGGCTGGGGCCCAAAACCACAATCGGCACGCCCGGCGCCTTGGTCGCGAGAAAGGTGACTTGAAAGAGGCCGGCGGCATTGGCCGAGGGCAGTTCGAATAAAACGACATCGAACGAATGGGCCGACAGCCTGGCCACACCGGTATCCAGCGCCGGCGCCGTAGTGATTTCAACGGGTTGTCCTTCTTTGCGCAACTTCTCAGCCACGGCCTGCGCCAGGCGCCCATCGCCGGCAATCAATAATGCTTTCAACAATTCAGATTCCATAGTGTGAACCGGGCCGGCCCACGTGCCCGGGCCGGTTCCGTCCGACCCGTCCGGCCATGAACATACGAAATTAACGCGCCGCCGCAAGTGAGTTGCGCACGCGTCCGGTTTTTGCTTCAATCGGATTCAATGAATCGGCGACCTGAACTGCATGGGACCAGCTTCTTCAAATTGTTTGGGTTCCCGCTCCCACGGACCGCTTTCGCCGGCGGTGGTTGGCAAAACCTCAATGCTTAATTTGGATTTATGAAAACCTATCAACCAGCAGATATCCGGAACTTTGCCGTCGTCGGCCACGCTTCGTCGGGCAAGACGATGCTCAGCGAGGCGATGCTCCTGTGCGGCGGCGTCATCAACCGCATGGGCCGCATCGCCGACGGCTCCACGGTCTCGGATTATCACGTCAGCGAAAAAAACCGGCAGATTTCCGTTTCGGCCTCCCTGTTGCACGCGGAATGGGCGGGCAAGAAGTTCAACATCATTGACACGCCCGGCTACCTCGATTTCATCAGCGAAGGCCTGGGCGCGTTGCGCGTCGGCGATTTCGCGCTGGTGGTCGTCCATGCCAATCACGGTCTCGGCGTCGGCACGGACCGCGTCTGGAATTACGCAACCGGCTATGGCATCCCGAAAATGATTGTCGTGAACGCGATGGACAAGGAAAACGTGGACTTTGACGCCGTGGTCAGGCAATTGCGGGAGCATTTTGGCCGACATGTTTTTCCCTTGAACGTTCCCATCAATCCCGGCCCCGGTTTCAACCGTGTGCTGGACGTGCTCCGCAATGAAACCGTCACCTACGCGACGGACGGTTCCGGCAAATACCAGGAAGAACCGGCCGCCGGCGAATGGGAGGCCAAAGTCAAGGAATTGCACAGCCAGCTCATCGAACACATTGCCGAATCCGATGATGAACTGATGAACAAGTTCTTTGAAAAAGGCGGTTTGTCGGAGGAGGAATTCCGGGCCGGCATCCACGCGGCCGTGCAGCGGGAGTTGTTCATCCCGCTGTTCTCCGTGTCGGCGGAAAACAACATCGGCGTCGCGCGGCTCATGGATTTCATCGCCAAATACGGTTCGTCGCCGGTGGATCGCAAAAAGGTCAAGGCGGCGGACGCCAATGGCGGGGAAACGGAGGTGGGCCTGGACGATCCGGAGACCGTCGCCTACATCTTCAAAACCATGTCGGAGGCGCATTTTGGCGAGTTGTCGTTTTTCCGCGTTTATGCCGGCTCGGTTTCCACCGGCAAGGATTTGTTTAACAGCGACCGCAAGGTCAGCGAGCGGATCGGGCAGATTTACCTGCTCAACGGCCAGACGCGCGAGGCCGTTCCCACGCTCGGCCCCGGCGATATCGGCGCGGTGGTGAAGCTCAAGGTCACGCACACCGGCGACACGCTCTGCCATCCCAAACATCCGGTGACGCTGTCGAAGGTCGTTTATCCCAGGCCGAACATCCACGCCGCGCTCGTCGCCAAGGTCAAGGGCGAGGAGGACAAAATCGCCTCCGGCCTCGCCGCGTTGCATCAGGAAGACCCGACGTTTCTGTACGTCGTGGACGCCGAGCTGCACCAGACGATTATTTCCGCCCAGGGCGAATTGCACCTCGAGGTCGTCGCCGACCGGTTGCGTCGGCGGCACAATGTCCATGTGGAACTCGGCGAACCGCGCGTCAAATACCGCGAAACCATCAAGGGCAAGGGCGATTCCAAATACCGTCACAAGAAACAAACCGGCGGCGCCGGACAATTCGCCGAAGTTTGGATGCGCATCGAACCGAAACCGCGCGACAGCGGCGTCGAGTTTACCAACTCGCTCGTCGGCCAGAACGTGGACCGCGTGTTCGTGCCCTCGGTGGAGAAGGGCGTGCATCAGGCCTGCACCGAGGGCATCCTTGCCGGCTGCCGCGTGACGGACGTGAAGATTGATTTTTACGACGGCAAGATGCACCCGGTGGACTCGAAGGACATCGCGTTTCAAATCGCCGGCTATTTCGCCTTCAAAGAGGCATTCATGGCCGCCCGGCCGGTTTTGCTGGAGCCGATTGAAACCGTCGAGATCCGCATTCCAGACGATTGCATGGGCAAGGTGATGGGCGACCTGTCGTCGCGTCGCGGAAAGATCATTGGCATGGATACTGACGGCGCGTTTCAGCTCATCAAGGCGAGCGTGCCGACCCAGGAGCTTTATCACTACTCCAGCACCCTGCGGTCATTGACCGGCGGGCGCGGCGTGCACACCGAGGAATTCAGCCACTACGAAGAAATGCCGCGTGAGGCGACGGAAAAGGTGATTGAAGAGGCGAAGAAGCGGAAAGCGGCGGCGGAAACGCACTAGAAAAACTCGCATCGGCTCAAGGACTTTCAAGCCTTGATGGCGAAATCAGCCTGGCGGAACATCCGGCCCGCCTAATCAAATCGTCCGGCGCTCAGTGCACGAGCGCCGCTTCACTTTTGCGGACGGCGGCGTAGAGCGCGTCCTTCAATTTGGCGCGCTTGAATTTGAGTTCGTCAAGTTCCTGATCGGTGGCGTACTCGATGTCTTCCTCGATGCGGCAGATTTCGTCGTCGAGTTTGTGATATTCCTCGAACATCGCGCGGAACTTGGCGTCCGCCAGCTTGAGCGTGCGGATGGTTTCGCGATGTTCGGGAAATTCACTCACGAAGGGATGATGAATGTCCATTGGAGGTCCTCCGGTTGAAGGTTGAACGGTCTGCGCCGGACTGCGGCGAAGGCGGGTCGTCGAACTGCTCTGTTGGTTCCCATGACCTGAGGATAATAAAGCCCAACTTGTCCAAACTTGCCAATCAAATTTTGGGAAAAATTTTACCGGGATTGGTTTGGAGTTCCGCGTTTACGCGGCCACCGGAAGGCGGAACCCCCAACGTTTCCTCAAACTCCGCCGCCTTTCCGCCTTTCCAAGCCCATTAGCATGGCCTAAATTGCCGCTATTCTCGTCCCATGCCGAGTGTTTACATCAAAACTTACGGTTGCCAGATGAACGAGCGCGACAGCGAAGCCGTCGCCGCGCAACTCGTGGCCAAGGGCTACACCCTGGCTCCATCCGAGACCGTCGCGGACGTGATTTTGCTCAATACGTGCAGTGTGCGCGATCTCGCGGAACAAAAGGCCCTCCGGAAAATGGAAAACCTCGCCGCGGAAATCCGCCGCGAACGGCCCCATGTCGTGCTCGGCTTCATGGGCTGCATGGCCCAAAGCCGCGGCCAGGAGCTTATTGACCGGTTGCCGGACGTGGATTTGGTCCTCGGCACGCAGAAATTTCATCGGGCGGCGGATTGCCTCGACGAAATCATTGCCGGCCGCGCCGAAAAAATCGTGGACGTGGCGGAAGAGCAGGGGAGCGAGGCGACCATTCGCGAACATTTGCTTAATGGCAACTCGCAAAAATCCGTTACCGCGTTCGTGAGTATCATGCAGGGCTGCAACCAGTACTGCACGTTTTGCATCGTGCCGTACACGCGGGGCGAGGAACGCAGCCGCAGTATTCCCGACATCGTGGCCGAGTGCCGCCAACTCGTGTCGCAAGGTGTGAAAGAAATCACCCTGCTCGGCCAGATTGTGACGAGTTACGGGAAGCGGTTTTCGCAGGATGAATTGTCTGGTGGGGCGAGCGTCCCCGCGAGCCGGCTCGTCAGTAGCCTCGCCCCACCGAAAAAATCCCTCTTCGTCCAACTTATTGAAGCCGTCCACGAAATCGAAGGATTGGGACGCATCCGCTTCACCTCGCCGCATCCGAAAGGTTACGGCGACGATTTGATTGAGGCGTACGCGCGGCTGCCGAAACTGGTCGAGAGCGCGCATCTGCCCGTCCAGAGCGGCAGCAATCGCGTGCTGAAACTCATGCACCGCGGCTACACGCGGGAGCGTTACCTTGACCTCATCGGAAAATTACGTGCGGCCAGACCGGAAATCGGCATCAGCACCGACTTCATCGTCGGTTTTCCGGGCGAGACGGAGGACGATTTCGAGCAGACGTTGGCACTCGCGCGCGAGGTGGAGTTTGATCAGGCGTACATTTTCAAATACTCGCCGCGCCGCGACACGCCCGCCGCCGAAATGCCGGAGCAGGTGCCGCAAAAAATCCGCGAGGAACGCAACCAGCGTTTGCTGGAAGTGATCAACGAAATCGCCAGACGCAAATACAGCGCGTTGGTCGGGCGGCAGGTGCAGATTCTGGTGGAAGGGCCGAGCAAGAAAAATCCAGCCCGAATGACTGGCCGGACGCGTTGCAACAAGATTGTAGTGTTCGATGGCTCGGAACGGCATCGCAGCCGGCTCATGGACGTGAAAATCATCCGCGCCGGTTCCTTCACCCTCTACGGCGACCCGGCGATCGTGGACTTGTAAGCAAGACAGCAGGTAACGCGCTTCGCCATTGGTCCAATACCGCATTATTGTGGTGGCAAAGATTCCTGCGGCGACTTTTCGTATTCGACCAGTTGGTCCTGGGTCAGCTTTTCAACGGAAGTCACCTTGATACCCGGCAACGCGGACAGCGCCGCTTTAAGCTGGTCGGGATCAAACGCCAGGAAGGAGCCGACCAGCTTGTCGCCTTGCTTCTTGGTCCTGAAGTAACCGATCTCGCCGTGCTGGCCTGAATATATGGGGATTCTCGCTAAAAATTCTCCCGGTGTTCTGGGCGAGAAATCACCGACCGGCTCAAATCTCACGGCCCACACACCTTTTGAGGCATCGGGCTTATCCATTTTGGCCGGCTGGGGTTGTGTCTGCTTCTGCGCATCCGTCATGGTGGCCAGCGCCAGACCAGCCAAAAGCAAAACGGCCAGCGCCAGTCCCCGGTTTGTTCAGTGGAATTTTGCAATCATGGTTTATCCTCTCTTTCATTTTTGTTGGAAGATTAACTTGTACATTTATTGCTGTAAACAGAATTCGTATATCTTATTTTTCGTCTGCCGCGTCAAGAAGCAACCGACCATCGAGCAGACGTTTTTGGCGGCAGATTCGGAGGGTTCGTATTTCTTCGCATCCTTTCCCACCTTGGCTGGACTTCGGCGTGACAAGCGTGTCAGTTCGTGGTTAACTTCTCGAAATGAATTTGTCGTTGTTGTCCATTCTGCTCGGGCTCGGCATGGCGGTGCCGCAGGTTTATGGCATTGCTCAGCCGCAGAAATTCGCGGCGGCGGTCCGCCGGTTTCCGCGCAACCTGCCGCTGGGCGTCGCCCTCATGTTGCTCGGCACGGCCTGGTTTGTGTGGAACGTCCACAACGAGTCGGTTTCGGATTTTGCCGCGTTCAAGCCGGCGATGATGCTGGGGTTTGCGGCGGTCGGTGTTTTGAGCTGTGTTTTTATCCAGGACTTTCTGGCCGTCCGCGGGCTGGCGGTCGTCATGCTGCTGCTGGCGAAATTGATGGTGGACACGGGCCGGCCGCATCTGGGCCAGACCCATTGGGTGTGGGTGATTCAAACGTGGGCCTACCTGCTGGTCGTCGCCGGCATCTGGTTCACAGTGACGCCGTGGCGGGTGCGTGATTTGTTGAATTGGGGCACGGCTACGGAAACGCGCGTCCGCGTGGGCAGCGCCCTCCGGCTGGCGTTTGCCGTTTTCATCCTGCTGCTGGGATTGACCGCCTTCCGCGCGATGTAATTTCGGGCAGGAACGCCGGTCTCCGATCCGGCGCGTTTGGAAATCGGCCCCTTCAAGCCGGGTCGGAGACCGGCGCTCCTTACGCGCATCGAAGCATTGTTTCAGAAGCCTCATTCCGCCGCCATCGGGTTGTCACCTTTCCTTCGCCTGATCGTCACGAGATGGTCTTGTCACGCAATTGTAACATTTCCTCCGCATGGTTGTAACAATGTTGCCTCAGCCTGTCCCCGCTTAGCCAACGACAACCATGAAAAAACTTAAAAATCACCAGACCACTACCCGAGTTGCCATCGTTGCCGGCGCAGCCGCATTGATGGCGTTAACCCCACGAACCCATGCCCAATCCACGGTGGATGACCTGCTGAACAAGCTGGAGCAAAAAGGCGTTCTGTCCACGGATGAAGCCCGGGAGCTGCGGACGGAAAGCGATGCGGAAGCGACGAATCAGGTGAACAATCTTCCCGCCTCCAAGTGGAAAATCTCCGATTCCATCAAGAACATTCAATTATTCGGCGACCTGCGGCTGCGGTATGAATACCGCGGAGTGGACAACATTCCGGGCGCCGAACCGGGCACCTTTTATCGCGAACGGTTCCGTTACGCCCTCCGGGTCGGCATCCGCGGCGACCTGTTCGATAATTTCAACTACGGGCTCCGGCTCGAGACCTCGTCCAACCCGCGGTCGCCGTGGGCCACCTTCGGAAATAACACCACCGGCCACTCGGTGACTCCTTCCGACAAAGCACAAAGCGGCATTGGCGTCGGCCAGGCCTTCATCGGCTGGCATCCGGCGGACTGGGTGGAGTTCACGGTGGGGCGCATGCCCATGCCCCTCTACATCACGCCCATGGTCTGGGACTCGGACATCAATCCCGAAGGCGCCTTTGAGAAATTCAAGTTCTCCGTGGATAACGTGGACCTGTTCGCGGACTTTGGACAATTTGATTATCAAGACCCGGCCTCGGCTGCCGCCATTCCTTCCAGCGACGCTTTTATCCTGGCCTGGCAGGTGGGGGCGAACGTGAAACTCCCAAAAGACATGTCGTTCAAAGTCGCCCCGGTGTTTTACACCTACACGGGTGTGGGCTCGACGGGCAACGGCCTGAATTTGCCGTTTGTCGGCCAAGGCAACGCCGGGGTCAACGATGGGGTGCCGGGAGCCTCGGCGGCCAATCTGGCGGCCTATAATGAGGAAGGCCTGAACGACCTGTTAGTGCTGGAAGTGCCGGCGGAGTTCAATTTCGACCTGCCGAAGACCCCGCTCGGCGCTCTGCATGCCCGTCTGTTTGGCGACTTCGCCTATAATTTTGAAGGCAACAGCCGCGCGAATGCTGCTTACAACGCCAACTCAGGGGCCTTTCCGGGCTTGACCGGCCCGGTTCATGGTGAAAACAAGGCGTATCAGGTCGGCTTTGGCATCGGCACTGCCGGGCCGGTATTCGGACCGACGCAGGGTCTGGTTTATGGTTCAGCCTCCAAAAAGAATACCTGGGAAGCCCGGGTTTATTGGCAGCATATCGAGCAATATGCCCTCGATGTGAACCTGATTGACTCCGACTTTTTTGAAGGCCGTGCCAACCTGCAGGGGGTTTATTCCGCGTTTACTTATTGTTTCACCGACGCCATCCTCGGCACGATCCGTTATGGATATGCCGACCGGATCAACGGCACTCTGGGAACCGGCGGCAACAACCTGGATGTTCCCGACATCAACCCGATTAAAAATTACAATCTCGTGCAATTGGACCTGACCTGGCGGTTTTGATCCGGTCGTGACCTCAATCCTTAACACAAATGTAACGTGAACAACCCTTGCGAAATGGATTAAACTCCCCGACAGAAAATGAAAAAAACCATCCTTTCCCTCTTCGGTATCAGTGGCCTGGTCGCTGCCCTTCTCGTGGTCGTCAACGCCAGACGCCACCTGCTGGCGGCGGGCGCGGCGGCCGTGCTCGCGGTGCAGGCCCATGCCCAGATGCTGATCAACGGCGCCGGTTCCACCTTTGACTACCCGGCCTTCACCAAATGGTTCGAGGCTTACGCCGCCATTGATCCCTCAGTCCGGTTCAATTACGCGTCCGTCGGTTCCGGCGGCGGTCAGCAGCAGTTGCTCAAACAGACGGTGGACTTTGGCGCCACCGACGCGCCGATGACCGACGCCGCCATGGCCAAGGCGCCGGGCAAAATCCTGCATTTTCCCGTCGTCGCCGGCGGTGTGGCCGTCATGTATAACCTGCCCGGCAACCCCAAACTCAAGCTGGACGGCCCCACCTTGGCCGGCATCTACCTCGGCCGGATCACCAAATGGAACGACCCCGCCATCACCGCGCTCAATCCCGGTGTGCGCCTGCCCGCTTTGCCGATTATTGTCGTGCATCGTTCCGAAGGCAGCGGCACCACTTACATCTTCACCGATTATTTGAGCGTCATCAGCCCGGTCTGGGCCAAGTCCGTCGGCAAAAACGTGTCGGTCCGATGGCCGGTCGGCCTCGGCGGCAAGGGCAGTGAAGGCGTGGCCGGGCAGGTCAAACAACTTTCCGGCGCCATCGGCTACGGTGAGCTGGCCTACGCCGACCAGAACAAAATTCCCTATGCCGACATCAAGAACGCCGCGGGCAACTTCATTTCGCCCGCGCCCGCCTCCGTCAGCGCGGCCCTGGCCACCGCGCACATTCCGCCCGATTTCCGTTTTTCCATGGTGAACCCGCCCGGAGACCAGGCTTATCCGATCGCCGGCGCCAGTTGGATCGTGGTTTATCAAACGCAGCCAAACCCGGCGCACGGCCGGAAACTCGTCGGCTTTTTGAAATGGGCCGTCACCGCCGGGCAGAAGCTCTCGGCGCAACTGGATTACGCGCCATTGCCGGACAATGTCCAGCAACGCGAACTGGCCCTGCTGGACACAATAAAATACTGACTTCGCTCCGCCGCCCGATATTTTGTGGGCGTGAGCCGGACGAAGAGCGTCGTTCCTCCCGCTCTTCGTCCGTTTGATTTTGGGTTGAGGATGGGAAAATGGCAAACGCAACCGTGACAAGACAAGTGGCAGGCGCCGCAACCCCGGCCGGTTACCAACTGGGCGACCGTGCGTTCCGGTGGTTGACGTTGCTCATGGCATTTTCCGTTTTCGTTTTGATCGCGCTCATCGGGTTTGAGCTCTTCAAGAATTCCCGGCTCGCCCTCCACCAGTTCGGCTGGCGTTTCCTGGTCACCAGCGATTGGGATCCGGTGAGTGAGTCGTTCGGCGCGCTGCCGTTTATCTTCGGCACCCTCGTTTCGTCGCTGATCGCGCTGGCCATCGCCGTGCCCATCAGTATTGCCACCGCCGTTTATCTCACCGAACTCGCCCCGCTCTGGCTGCGCCAGCCGCTCACCATGTTCATCGAACTGCTCGCGGCCGTGCCCAGCGTGATCCTGGGACTGTGGGGGATTTTCGTGATGGTGCCCTTTTTGCGCGACCACCTGTTTCCGTGGCTGCAAAAATGTTTCGGTTTCCTGCCGTTTTTTCAGGGCCCGATCTATGGCGTCAGCATGCTGGCCGGCGGCATTATCGTCGCCATCATGGTCGTGCCCATCATCACGTCGGTTTCGCGCGAAATCCTGCGGTCGGTGCCCGGTCTGCAGCGCGAGGCCGCCTATGCGCTGGGCGCCACCCGCTGGGAAGTCACGCGCATCGCCGTGTTGAGCTACGCGAAGAAGGGCTTGTTTGGCGCCGTCATCCTCGGGCTGGGCCGCGCGCTCGGGGAGACGATGGCCGTGACCATGGTCATCGGCAACAATCCGCAGATTGTCAAATCGCTCTTTGCGCCCGGCTACACGCTGGCCAGTGTCATCGCCAACGAATTCACCGAGGCCACCGGCGATTTGTATCTGAGCGCGCTCTTTGAGATCGGCCTGGTGCTGCTGGGGGTGACCGTCATCGTCAACGCGCTGGCGCAACTGCTTTTGAAAACTTTCGCCGGACCCAGTGTCCGGCCCCAACAGTGAATTTATGATTTGCGATTTACGATTTACGATTGGCACCTCACCCCGGCCCTCTCCCCATCGGCCCGTGCACCCGGCCGACGCGGAGAGGGAGAAACGGTTCCTGCACTTTGAGCTTTGCCGGTCACTCGTCACCCGTCACTCGTCACGCGTATGACCGCCCCGAACCATCGCTGGCGCAAGTTCAAGAACGGCCTGATGCAGGTCGTTGCCTGCGCCTGCGCGGTGCTGGTGGTCGCACCGCTGGTGTTGGTGTTTTACCATCTGCTCAAACTGGGGTTCAGTTCCATCAATCTGGCCTTCTTCACGCAATTGCCCAAGGCCGTCGGCGAAAAGGGCGGCGGCATGGGCAACGCCATCGCCGGCACGCTCATCCTGCTGGCGCAGGCGGCCGTCTTCGGCGTGCCGGTCGGCGTGCTGGGCGGCGTGTTCCTGTCGGAATACGGCGGAACGAAATTGAATTGGGGGATCCGGTTCGCCGCCGACATCCTCAACGGTGTGCCTTCCATCACCTGGGGCATCGTCGTTTACGCGCTGGTCGTCGTGCCCATGCATGGCTTCTCCGCCCTGGCGGGCGGCATCGTCCTGGGGTTGATGATGATTCCGCTGGTGATGCGCACGACCGAGGAGGTCCTGCAACTGGTGCCCAACGGTTACCGCGAAGCCGCCCTGGCGCTGGGCATCGCTCAATGGCGTGCCATTGTCCAGATTGTCGTCCGGACCGCCCTCAAAGGCATTGTCACCGGCGTGTTGCTGGCCCTGGCGCGCGTGGCCGGGGAGACTGCGCCCTTGTTGTTCACGGCGTTCGGCAACCGTTATTGGGCGCGCAGCCTGACCGAGCCGATTGCGGCGATGCCACTGCAGATTTTCAACTACGCCATTTCGCCTTACGATGACTGGCACCGGCAGGCATGGGCGGGCGCGCTGGTCCTCCTGCTGTTTGTGCTGGCCATCAACGTCGGTGTCCGTTTCCTCACCCGCGACCGATTCCCACGCCATGCCTGATCTGCCCATGAACGTCGCCGTCAATCCGTCCGCCGCTGCTTCACCTTCGGCGCCCAGGCCCGCCGGACCCATGGCGCTGACCGTGCGCCGCCTCTCGGTGTTCTTTGGCAGCACCGCTGCGGTCAAAAACGTTTCGCTCGATATCGCCGCCCGGGCCGTCACCGCCATCATCGGCCCCAGCGGTTGCGGCAAATCCACCTTTCTGCGCGCGCTCAACCGGATGCACGAGCTGAATCCCGAGGCGCGCATGGAAGGCGAAATCCGCCTGTTTGACGATGATATCTACTCGCGTGCGGTCGAGCCGGTCACGGTGCGCCGCCGGGTCGGCATGGTGTTTCAAAAATCCAATCCGTTCCCGACCATGTCCATCGTTGAAAACGTCACCGTCGGGCTGCGCTTGAACGGCGTTCGCAACCGGAAGCTGCTCGCCGAGCGCACCGAGCAATCCCTCCGCATGGCCGCGCTGTGGGACGAGGTGAAGGACCGCCTGCACGCGCCGGCCGTCAGCCTGTCCGGCGGCCAGCAACAGCGCCTGTGCATCGCCCGCGCGCTGGCCGTGCAACCGGAGGTGTTGCTCATGGACGAACCGGCCTCCGCCCTCGACCCGCTCGCCACGTCCAAAATCGAAGACTTGATTGTGGAATTGAAAAAGGAGTACACGATTGTGATTGTGACGCACAACATGCAGCAGGCGGCGCGCGCGTCGGACTACACGGCCTTCTTTTATCTGGGCGAACTGGTCGAGTTCGGCCCGACGACAAAGATTTTCACCAGCCCGTCGCAAAAGCGCACGGAAGATTACGTCACCGGCCGGTTCGGTTGAAATCCTGGTCCCAATCCTGCTCTTAATCAAGTCGGGTTCCGTCCGCCGTCGCGGACAGCGGGTCGGGATGAGGATATAGAAGATGACGACGCCGGTTAAGCATTGAAACTATGGAAACCCACTTCGACATTGAACTGGACGGGTTGAGGCAAAAGCTGCTCCTGATGGCCAGCCACGCCGAGACCGCCGTGAACCAGGCCGTGCAGGCGCTGGTCCAGCGCGATCATGACCTGGCGTTAAGGGTCAAGGACAACGACCGCATCATCGACCAGTTCGAGGTCGAAATCGACGACCTGGTCATTCAACTGCTGACCAAGGCGCCGCTGGCCACCAACCTGCGCCTCGTCACCGTGGCGATGAAGATTTCCCAGAACCTCGAACGGGTCGGCGACGAAGCCACCAAAATCGCCAAACGGGCGCGCGATTTGAGCCAGGAACCGCCGGTGAAAATCAATCTCGACCTGCCGCGCATGGCCGGCATGGCGCTCGACATGCTCAAGGCGGCGCTCGACGCGTTCGTGAACCGCGACTCCGCCGCCGCCCGCGCCATCATCCCGCGCGACAAGGAGGTGGACGCCCTGAACAAACAGATCCATGAAGCCATTGCGCAGCACATGGTCGCCAACCCCGACACCATCAGCCGTTCCCTGAACTGGATGGTCGCCAGCAAAAGCCTCGAACGCATCGCCGACCACGCCAAAAATGTGGCCGAGGAAGTCGTTTACCTCTGTGAAGCGCAGGACATCCGCCATCCGGGGGCCAAAGCCGCCGAAAAGCCCGTGAGCTAGTCGATCATCGGTGTCTGCGGCTCCGGCCAACGGCCGCTTCCGGCCGCAACCGGACTGGCCGCATGACGGGGACGAAGAGCAGGGTGGTGAAACGCCTGTGCGTTTCCGTTGATCCTTCAACGATTGAATTGCCGAACCGGCTTATTGCACCTCGAAACGATAGAAGCGCCGGCTGTCCGGGCCAATGGGAACGCTGATGACCTGTTGGCTGCCGTTTCCCGGAAGGGTTTCCACCGCTTGCCAGACGGCATCGGTGAGGTTGGTCTTGGATTCGATGAGGTAGTTGCGGTTGGTCACGGTGTCGATGGCGAACGTCAGGAAATTCCCGTTCAGGGCGGGGTTGAGGATGACCGGGTTGCTCACCGGCGGCAGGCAGAGCGGTTCGGTGACGAAGACCGAATCAATGAACCACCCGCCATTGGTCGTGCCGCTGACGCCGGCAAAATGCCAGCGCAGTTGCACGGTTTGTCCGGCCGCCGTGGGCGGAAGATTGACGAGCACCGGCAGCCAGCCGCCCGAATTCCCCGACCAGGCCGGGCGCGGCCCGAGCGGGTTGCGATCCGAGAGAGTGGTGTTGTAACCGTCTTTGACAAAGGAACCGCCGGCCTGGGTTATTTCCTGGAAGGGCAGGGAGCCGATGGCAATCTCCAGAATGCCGCCGTCGAAGGTGTCGGCCACATTGAACGCTTCCCGGAAATACAGCTGGGCCTGCGGGGTGGCTACCGTAAACGGAGGCGAGATGAGCTCGCTCTGGCCGGCACCCGTTGCGTCCGGCACGAAGACGCTGGTGTTGGTGTTTGGGGGTGGCGGGATTTCATCCTCACCCACATCCGGCAGATTGGCCGGCGGATTGGTGGTCGTCATCCAGGGCGGGTCGGCACCGGTGCTCGCGCTGGTCCAGCCCGGTGACAGGGCCGGCGGCGGCCCTTCCTCGAAATCTTCCACCAACGGATGACTGGGAATGCCGAGGTGGAACGGAATCGTAATCTGGCCGATATTCGTTCCCTGGTCCTGAAGCTGAAACACCATTTGCCCGGCATCCCCGCACGAATTGCCGGAGGGACCCGCCACGCCCGGACCACCGGCGATAAACTGGAACGTCCGGGAAACCGGGGGGCCTTGCCCCGCCACCACTCCATAATCCTGCATCCCGGTGATTGGTGTGATCTGCGCCGAGGGCAGGAGGGTCGCCTGCAAATCCACCGTGTCCACCGGAAGGATGTTTTGCAGGGGAACTTCAAACGATTCCTGGTCGCCCGGATTGAACCACAGCTGGTCCGGCGGGCAGGTCAGGCAGTTGGGGGTGGGATGGAAATCCGGCCGGACGAAAACCAGAATGGGAAGGTTGTATTTGGCAAGGAGATAGGCGCCGCGCCCATGGGTGAACGCCGTCACCTGGCTGTTCGCATTGAAACGCAAATCATAGACCGCCATGTTCGGCAGGCCGTCAGCCGGGCCAAAGTGAATCCAGGAACCTCCGCCATCTCCCGACCAGACCCCGAGATCGGTCCCGACAAAAATATTCGCGGCATTGTTGGGATCAATTGCCAGGCAATTGTTCGGCAGATCCACCGGCGGACTGACATCCATCCAGGCGGGCGCGGCGGCGAGCGCATTGGTGGTTTTAAACAGATGCCCCGGCTGGCCGGGCGTGTCCTCATCGTAACCCGAAAGCGTGACGTAGAGGGTATTGGCATCGGTGGGACTGAAGGCCAGTCCGCTCACGTAGCGGTTGGGGACCGCGTTGGCCGGATCCAGATCATTCCAGTTGCCGCCGCCATTGGATGTGATTCGTAATTGGCCGTCTTCGGTGCCGAAGGCGTAAGTCTGCCCGCTGGTATCCGACGGGGCAAAGGCCATCGCACTGATCGGCATTGGCGCGCCGTTCGTGTCCAGCATGACCGGGCTGTTGGGGGACCAGGAAGGGATGGTGCCGCTGAAATAGTTGGTGCAACGCCAGAGCCGGGCGGTCCCGGCAATCAAGAGATCGTCGTTGAAAGGCGCTTTTTCAAAATGAACAAAGAATTGTAAGGAGAAGGGGAGGCCATCGGTGATGGCTTCGGCCCCGTCGGTGTAATCCTCGGGAGTGAGGCCGCCGTTGTGAGTTCGGAAAATATCGACCGGATTGGCGTTGGTGTAATCATCGCCGTCCGGGCTGGCGGACACCGCCCAGTCGTTCAGGGGATCGGCGCTGGAAATGGCGCAGTCACCGCCGTCGCCGTTGAACACTCGTGACCAGGCCGTACCGCCGGTGTAGAGGGAGGTGAAATCGTCCTGCGCGCCGCCCAGCGCCAACACGTTCTGGCCGGTCGGATCCACCGCCCCCTTGTAAAACTGCGTGATGCGCAAGCCGGAATTCAAACTGGTCCAATAGCCGGAGACGCCCGGGTCGCTGATATACAAGCCTCCGTCATTGCCCAGCAACATCGAATAGGATCCTCCGCCGTTGGGCATCCACACCATCACGTGGTTGTCCGGATGGACATGCGCCGTGCTCCAATTTGCCAGCGGGGTCCACCCGCCCGAGTCATATCGCCAGACATTGAATTCGGCCAGATACAGCACCGTCGGGTCGACCGGGTCAACCAGCAGGTCGAAATGATACCAGAACTTCGGCTCGCTGTTCGGCCAGGCGCTGCCCCAACTGCCCAGGAACGTCGTGTCCGAATAGGGCAATTCAGTCCAAAGCGGATTGGCGTCCCAGGCATTGGTCGTAACCCAGATGCCCCACAGGTCAGCGGTGTAATGAAAACGGGTCTTCGCCACGCCGACGTAGAGCACGTTGGGGTTGGAAGGTGAAATGGCGATGGCGATGCGCCCCAAAGCATTCGTCGTGATGTTGGTCCCCACCACAATGTTGGTGGTGGTGATGACAATGTTCGTTTCACACTGGTTGCTGTTTCCCAGGTTGCTGTTGGTGCAATTGATGACCGTGTTGGTCGCAATCGCAAGGTTGGTATAAAGCAACGTGATGTTCGTCGCCCATGGCCCCGGGATGAGCTGGAAGCTCTGCCAGCCGTTGGTCGTGCGATAAACTCCGTTGGCCGGGTCGCCGTAAACCTCGCCCAGGCCGGCATATTGCCCGTTAAAATCACCCGGATTGGCGGTGAGCGCCGTGGCCTCGCCGGTGAGCAGGCGCGTGAAGTTGGTGCCGCCGTCCGTGGACACAAACACCCCGCGCGGCGGGGCGCCGGGAACATTGCCGTTGCCCGAAGCCTCTTCGCCAACGCCGCCGCCGCCGCGAACCGTGGCCACCGCCAACTGGCCGGAATTCGTCGGATTCACCACGATGTGACTGAACGAGGTCCGGGCAAAATTAGTGTTGAGCATTTGCCAGTGCGTCCCGCCGTCCCGCGAAACCAACAGCCCGGCGCCGGCGTAATCGTCGCCGCGGAAATTCGCTTCGCCCGTGCCGGCATACACCAGCGACGGGTTGCCGGGCGCGAACGTAATGGCGCCGATCGCCAGGGACGGCTGGTCATCCGTGCGGGGCCAATCCGGTCCGGCATTGGTGTTTTCCCAGATGCCGCCCTGGGCCGCTCCGATCAGCCAATGATTCGGGTTGGACGGATCCACGGCCAGGGCTGTCACCCGGCCACAGTCCTGTTCGTAATTGAAGGAAAGCGTGTCGTTGTTGAAGTCCAGTTTGGTGTTAATGGGCTGGGGCCCGATGCTGTACCAATGGTAAACGGTCACACTGCGGGCGGAAAAATCGACCGCCAGAAAGCCAATCGCCGCGGCAACGAAAATTGCCATGGTCCGGGGTTTCTCACCGTTTGCGTTCATGGACGACACCTTTCATTTAAATGCCGAACGTGAAGCCAGCCTTCGCTTCGCCGCGCCAGGCCGCTCACCGCCATCAAAACTCGGAATCCTCAGGCCCCGATGCAACTCCCTTTTAACCTGACCCCATCCAACACCCCTCCGGCCTGGGTATCAACAAATGAATATTAACATAATCATTAGACGATTGCATTAAAAATCCAGGGGCCGGGCCGGGTTTTCCTCTCGCGCCTGGCATCCATTCTCAACTGCAGGGTTCCGGGTTAGACAACCGCCAGCAGATAGATGGCCACCGCCAGTCCCGTCAGCGCGAGGATCCCCGCCACCGAAAAGGCAAAAGTCTGGCCGTAGGCCTCCCGGAATTCTCCCCGGTCAATGGCCTGGACCTGGCGGTGATGGCGGACGGCGGCCACCACCGTGACGAGAATGCCAATCGCAATCAGGGCCACGCCCACCGGCAGGGAAAACCCGCTGTGTTTGTCCTGCTCCAGCATTTTGTTCAGGGCCAGCTCCTGTAAAAACAGGCCGAATCGCGCCACCACAAATCCAAAACCCATGAGGGCGATGCCGGTCCGGATCCAGGCCAGAAAGGTGCGTTCGGCGGACATGTAGGTGCGTGGATCGCAGGCTGGAAACCTGCCCCCCGCGGCCGTGTTTTCTTCGGTGATGTTCATGGATGCCAAATATCAATGGCGCGGGACGGAGCTTACGCCGCGCCGTCCCGCCCGTCAACCGTCGCGCCGGATTTCCGGGCCCGCCGCCGCCAAAAAAACGCTTGTCTTTTCTCCGCGCCGTGAGATGCTTATTTCGTTATCTGACGAAATAACAAATCATGCGCGAGTTCATGTCCATCACCCGGGCATTGGCCGACCCGAACCGGGTCCGGGTCCTGCTGGCGTTGCGCCGCGGCGAACTGTGCGTCTGCCAGATCACCGAATTGTTCGGCCTCGCGTTCTCCACCGTCTCCCGGCACCTGTCCATTCTGCACCACGCCGGCCTCATTCAATCGCGCAAATCGGAGCGCTGGGTCTATTACCGGCTGCCCGACAAATCCGCGCCGGCCGCCGTGTGCGAGGCGCTCGCCTGGCTGAAAAAATCACTCGCCCGGACCCCTGAAGCCGCCGCCGACGCAAGGAAACTGAACCGGGTCCGGAAAACCGATCTGGCGGTCATTTGCCGCCGGCAATGTCATTGACCTGATGGACCGGCCCAATGAGACCTCCGCAAAAAACCCGTGGTGTGACACGCGGAGCGCCGGCCTCCGCCCCGGCGAGTCGGGAAAATCAACGTTTTGGCGCCGGGTCGGAGACCGGCGCTCCGCTTTTGCAGAACCCGCTTTATGAAAACGACCCCTGCTGACACCCAACAAACCGTTCATGAAATGGTGCGCCAGGGCTACGCCGCCATCGCCGCCCGTGAAGACGCTTGCTGCCCGCCGCGCACTGCCTGTTGCGGCAGCTCCAAAAAAGAAGTGACCCCCGACGAACTTGCCCGCCAAATCGGCTACTCGGCCGAGGAACTGGCCGCGCTGCCCGAAGGCGCGAACCTGGGACTTTCCTGCGGCAACCCCGCCGCGCTCGCCGCCTTGAAACCCGGCGAGGTTGTCCTCGACCTCGGCAGCGGCGGCGGTTTTGACGTGTTCATCGCCGGACGCAAGGTCGGCGCCGCCGGGCGCGCCCTCGGCGTGGACATGACGCCCGAAATGCTGGCCCGGGCCCGTCGCAACACCGCGGGTTATCGGCGGCAAACCGGTCTCGACAATGTCGAGTTCCGTCTGGGTGAAATCGAGCATCTGCCGGTGGCCGACCGCAGCGTGGACGCCATCATCTCCAATTGTGTCATCAACCTGTCGCCCGATAAACCGCAGGTCTGGCGCGAGATGGCCCGCGTGCTCAAGCCGGGCGGGCGCGTCGCGGTTTCCGACCTGGCGTTGCTGCGTCCGCTGCCGCAGGCGGTCCGCGACATGGTGGAAGCGGTCATTGGCTGCGTGGCCGGCGCGGTGCTCGTGGAGGAAACGGAACGCCTGGCGCGCGACGCCGGATTGACCGACATCGTGCTCACCCGGAAATCCGATTTCCTCAAGACCCGGGCGGATTGGAACGACCCGCTCTACAAAAAAATCGCCGAACATTTGCCGCCGGGAACCGACGCCGCTGATTTTGTGACCAGCCTCGAAATCCAGGCGCGCAAACCGCAGGCAGGATGAGTGAACAAATTGTCATGCGCCTTGTAGCCGCCGACGTGAGTCGGCGCACTTTTCCGTCCCGGAATGTCAGCGCGGACTCACGTCCGCGGCTACGATCCAATGGGTTAATGAAACAGAAGTTCTTCTTGTGGTGGAACTCGTAAATCGCAAATCCGAGATCGTAAATGCCCGGCGCCTGGCCTTCTTCGAGCGTTACCTGACCGTCTGGGTTTTCCTGTGCATGGTCGTCGGTGTGCTGCTCGGCAAACTCGCGCCGGCCTTCACCGCCCGGTTGAGCGAGCTCCAATTCGGCCAGGGCTCGCAGGTCAACGTGCCCATCGGCGTCCTGCTCTGGCTGATGATTTATCCCATGATGCTCAAGGTGGACTTCGGCGCCCTCGGCGGCATCGCCCGCAAACCGAAAGGGCTGGCGGTGACGCTGTTCGTCAACTGGCTGGTCAAGCCGTTCAGCATGGCGTTCCTGGCGTGGCTGTTCATGCAACACATCTTTGCCGCCTGGATTGACCCCGAAACGGCGAAAAATTACACGGCGGGTCTCATCATCCTCGCCGCCGCGCCCTGCACCGCCATGGTGTTTGTGTGGAGCTACCTCACCGACGGTGACCCGGCTTACACGCTCGTGCAGGTGGCCGTGAACGACCTCATCATGCTGTTCGCCTTCGCGCCCCTCGTGATGTTTCTGTGCGGCGTGGCGCATGTCATCGTGCCGGCCAAAGTGCTCATCACGTCGGTGGTGGTGTTCATCGTCATCCCGCTGGCCGCCGGCTGGCTGACGCGCACCGCGCTGCTGAAATCGCGCGGCCGGGACTGGTTCGAGCAAAAGTTCCTGCCGAAATTTCATCCGGTGATGATCGGGGCGCTGCTGTTGACGCTCGTGCTCATCTTCGCGTTTCAGGCGCAAAACCTCACCACGCGCTGGTTTGCCGTGTTGCTGCTGGCCGTGCCGATCGTCATCCAGGTCTATTTCAATTCGTCGCTGGCCTATCTGCTGATGCGCCGGTTCCGCGTGCCGCACAACGTCGCCTCGCCCGGCGCGCTCATCGGCGCGAGCAACTTTTTTGAACTGGCCGTGGCGGTGGCCATCACCCTGTTCGGTCCCGGCTCCGGCGCGGCCCTGGCCACCGTCGTCGGGGTGCTCGTCGAAGTGCCGGTCATGCTCTCGGTCTGCCGCCTCTGCAACCAGTCGCGCGGCTGGTATCAATCTCAACTCACAACCAATCAAACGAGCGCATGAAACGTTTTCTCCTCGCCCGACCCTCTCCCTCGGGGAGAAGAAACAGACATGGATGACCCGCGAAATTTCCTGTGGTCACCGGCTTATCGGCCGACGGACGGTGATTCTCCCTCTCCTTGGGGAGAGGGCCGGGGTGAGGGAGGTTGAACCGCAAGTATCTCCCAATCGTTAACTTATGAGTCCCAAAACCAGACCTACGATCCTCATTCTTTGCACCGGCAATTCCTGCCGCAGCCATATCGCCGAAGGTTTTCTCCGCGCGGCGGCCGGCGATCTTGTCAACGTCCAGAGTGCCGGTTCCCATCCCGCCGGCTGCGTTCATCCGCTGGCCATCCAGGTCATGGCCGAGGTGGGCATCGACATTTCCGGCCACCGCTCGAAGCACCTGAAGGAATTCCTCGGCCAGCGCGTCCGCACCGTCATCACCGTCTGCGGCAATCTGGACGAGGGGTGTCCGGTCTTCCCCGGCCAGTTGCAGCGCCATCACTGGCCGTTTCTCGATCCCGCCCGGGCCACCGGCAGCGAGCAGGAAATCCGGGAGGCCTTCCGCCGGGTCCGCGACGACATGCGCCGCGTGTTTGAGGCGTATGCGGCGGGATTGAAGGATGCCCGAGAAACCGGAAACATCGAACACTGAAGTACGCCCGTAACGGGTGCGTCTTGACACCCGTGCCAAAAAATTCATCGGCCGGCGGTGGAATCGTAGCGTCGGCGTCCTCGCCGGCGGGTAAAAGCGGTGTCCCGCCGCGTGTTTTTGATTCGCGCACCGGGACGGGGCTTGAACTCGCAGCCCCGGATGCTTTCGGGGCTACGCTACGATGCGGGTGTCTGGAGGCACACCGCCCGTAACCGGCCAAAACCTTCGGCGTTCGATATTGGACGTTCGTTGTTCGATGTTACCGGTGCGAAAGTTTGGCATTTTCATTGCTGGTTATCTGCTGTGAATGCGTATTTCCCGGCCGGGAACACCCTGTAAGGATGCCATCGTACCATGGATAACCCTCTGACTGGCGACATTGCTGAACGCAAGCGGGCCGAAGCGGCGTTGCGCGAATCCCAGGCGCTCTATCATTCGCTGGTCGAGCAAATGCCGGCCGGCGTCTTCCGCAAAGACGCCGAAGGCCGCTACGTCTTCGTCAATTCCTGGTTTTGCCGGCTCAAAGGGGTAAAAGCCGAATTGTTTCTGGGTAAAAAGCCTGAGGAAGTGGCCACCCTCGAGCTGGTTTCGAAAGGTGCTAATTCGTCGCAAATCAGCCGGCTGGCGGCCCAGGGCACCGACCATCATCAACAGATCATGCTGACCGGTCGGCGAATCGAAGTGGAGGAGCATGGGTTGGGCCCCGACGGCAAGGAGCAGTACTTGCACGTCGTGAAATCACCGATCGTCGGTCCCGCCGGAAAAATTACGGGCAGCCAGGGGATCATGTTCGACATCACCGATCGGAAACAACTGGAAGCCAATTTCCTCCGCGCCCAGCGCCTCGAGGGGGTCGGCGCGTTGGCCGGCGGCATCGCCCATGACCTGAACAACATCCTTCAGCCCATCCTGATGGCGGCGACGCTGCTGGACGAAACGGCCGGCGACCCGGAAACCCACGCCATGCTGGTTACGGTCAAAGCCTGCGCCCAGCGCGGGGCTGACATCATCAAACAACTGCTCACCTTCGCACGCGGAAAGCCCGACGCACGCGTGCCGCTGCCGGTGCGCCATCTCGTCGGCGAGCTGGACAAAATCCTCCGCGAAACCTTCCCGCGGAACATCCAGTTGATCATGGATGCGCCCCAAAACCTTTGGCCCGTCCTGGGCGACCCCACCCAGGTTCATCAGGCGCTCATGAATCTCTGCGTCAACGCCCGCGACGCCATGCCGAACGGCGGCAAACTGGCGGTGGAGGCTAAAAACCTGACGGCGGATGAAACCCTCGCGGCCGCGACGCCGGAGGCCCGACCCGGTCCGTTTGTTTGTTTGAGTGTGACCGACACCGGTGCCGGCATCCCGCCCGAACTGCTGGACCGTATCTTCGACCCGTTCTTCACCACCAAGGAAATCGGCCAGGGCACCGGTTTGGGGCTGGCCACCGTGCTGGGGATTGTGCGCGGACACGGCGGGTTCATCCGCGTCAACAGCCAGGTCGGCCGCGGAACGACTTTTGAGCTTTATCTGCCCGCCTCGCCCGAGGCGAAGGCCGCACAGGCACCGGAGCATGCGCAGTTGCCGCCTCCCGCCCACGGTGAGCTGATTCTGGTGGTGGATGACGAAGCCTCCGTGCGCAAGTTGATCCAGCGCACGCTGGAACAACATGGCTATCGCATTGGTACCGCCGCCGAAGGCCAGGAGGCGATTGCGTTTTTTGCCCGCCACCGCGCGGAGATCAAAGCCGTCATCACCGACCTCATGATGCCGGGGATGGACGGGCCGGCGCTGATTCACTCGCTGCGGCAACTGGAGCCGCACCTGCCCATCCTCAGTATGACCGGACTGGGCGAACAGGCGGAAGTCAAAGGAATCCGCAGTCTCAACCTGCCGGTGTTATTGAAGCCCTTTGCCCGGGGAGAATTGCTTGGAGCGTTGTCTCACGCCATGGCCGTTGAACCCCAACCGGACGGGATGGCAAATTAATTCTGATCCGGCAGATCCGGCCACCGCCCTGGCCCGGCCAACTTCTCGCCCGGTTTCAACGAATGTCCCGCCAGAAATTCCGCCGCGGCCATCCGCCGGCCGCCTTCACGCTGCAATTCCAGGATCCGCAACGCGCCCTGGCCGCACGCAACCACCAGCCCGTTCTTGTCCGCCGACAAAATGGTTCCGGCGTCACCGGAGGCTTCCACCACCTCCGCCCGCCAGATTTTCAGAAGTGTCGAATGCGCCGCGTTCGGAGTTCCGCCTTCAGGCGGTTTCCCCGTCTGGAGGATGTTGCCGCCTGAAGGCGGAACTCCAAACCAAAACGTGTAAGCCCCCGGCCAGGGCGTGAAGGCGCGCAGCCGGTTCCCAATCGCCCGGGCGGGCAGATTCCAGTCAATCCGCCCGTCTCCCTTTTTGATTTTCGGCGCAAGACTGACGCCTTCGGCGGGCTGCGGCCGCGGCTGGATTTTGCCGGACGCATAATCGGGAATTGCCTCGACGAGCAGTTCGGCGCCCAGCCGCGCCAGCCGCTCGTGGAGCGCGGCGGAATCATCCGCCGGTTGGATCGGCGTGCGGCGTTGGGCAACGATGGGTCCGGTGTCCAGCCCGGCATCCATCTTCATGACCGTCACGCCGGTTTCGGCATCGCCATTGGCGATGGCCCACTGGATCGGCGCCGCCCCGCGATACTTCGGCAGCAGCGACGTGTGAACGTTCAGGCAACCGTGGCGCGGCAAATCCAGAATGGTCTGCGGCAAAATCTGGCCGTAGGCGACCACCACGATCAGCTCGGGCCCCCATCCGCGCAGTTCCGCGATGAAATTCTCGTCACGCGCCTTGGCCGGTTGCAGGACCGGCAGCCCTAATTTCTGCGCCAGCGCCTTGACCGGTGACAGTTGCAGCTTGAGTTCGCGGCCTTTGGGCCGGTCGGGCTGGGTGACGACGGCGGCCACCGGGAATTGCCGGTCGCGCGCCAGCGCTGCGAGACTGGCGCAGGACAACTCCGCCGTGCCCATGAAAACGATCCTCATTAACGGAATTCGAGTTGACTCATTTAACCCATTTAACGAATCACTTGGCGAGTTAAATGGTTAAATCAGTGAAATGAGTTAAATCCTTCAGCGGAGCTTCACGACGTGTTTGAGGATGTCGAAAAACGTCTTCACCGGCGGCTGGTCGGTGTTGATGCGATGGACCAGCTTTTTACCGTAAAAATTGATGACGGGCTTGGTTTCCTTCTCGTAGGTCTTGAGGCGCTGCCGGATGGTGTCCAGGTTCGCGTCGTCGAGGCGGTTGTCCTTGATGGCGCGGCGTTGCATCCGGGCCACCAGGTTTTCCCGGCTGGAGGTCAGATAAAACATGGCCACCACGTCGAGCGCGTCGCTCAGCATCTCGGCCTGCGGCACGCTCCGCGGGATGCCATCGAGCACCAGCGTGTTTTCGCCGGGATGAAACCGCCCGATCTTCGTGCTGCTGTCAATAAACTGCCGCCAGAGCTCGATCGCCGGCTGGTCCGGCACCAGCTCGCCCCGGCTGGAATATTCCAGGAAGGTCTTGCCCAGCGGACTGTCCGGTCGCAGGCTGCGAAAGACATCGCCGCAGGCGCAATGGAAAAATCCCGGGATGACGCCGAGGTTCCGGCCGTGCGTGCCCTTGCCCGAACCGGGCGCGCCGAACATCAAAATGGTCCGATATTTCATAAAAGTGACGGGTCACGGGTGACAGGTCACAAGCAAACTTCCCGCAGCCCAGGAATGCCTTTCATGTCACTTGCCACATGCCACATGTTACGTCTTAAGCGTCCTTGTGTTTGAGTTGAATTTCCTGAATGTCGGCGAACGGCACCATGACCTCCTGAACTCGTCCGCCCTGCATCACCTCGAAGTGCGCTTCGTTGGCGGCAATGCGGCTGATGCGCTGGGCCACCAGCTGGGCGCGCGCGGTTTTGATCACCAGCACCAGGTCCTTCTCCGCCGGCCGCCGGACCACGCTGAAGAAGCCGGAAAATTTTGTTTCAAAAAAACGGCGGTTGAACATGAACTGGCCGCGCTGGAATACCTGGGCTTCCGGATATCCGGCCTTCGCCCCCGCCGGGGCGACATGGACTCCGGCCGCGGCCAGGCTTTCGGCCACCGGCGCCGCCGCGCCCGGCACCGCGAAGGTTTGCGCCTCCGCCGGGGCTTGCGCCTCGGCCGGCGGAGCCTCCGTGCGCACCGGCAGGGACAGAAAAATAATCGGCCCCAGAACCGGCAACACCGCCGCCAGCCCCATCACCAGCCCGATGGGCCGCGCCCGCACGATGGCGATTTCATAGGCGGCATAAATGTTTGCCGCGTACAGCAACAACAGCGCGATAAACCCCACCGACGAGGACAGCAGCGCGGCGGCCAGCGATCCTGGCGGCGGCAACTCCGGGCGCGACACCTCGTGGATTGCGATTTGCTCGTTTTTGGGTTTCGGCGGCGGCGTTTCGATGAACGGCTCGACCAATGCCTTGGCTTTCGGGTTTTTACCAAGCTGCTTCAAGGCCGCCTGGGAGAACTTCGGCCACACCACGTTGGTGTAGGCATCGTCCGGCGTGCGGATCGTGACCCCGCTGTCGTTGAACATGACAATAGCGCCGGAGACCGACGTGCCATCCGCCAACTGAAACGTATCGGCGCGGGTGGTGGCGGACCCGCCGCACAGGCCCAGGCATAAAAGAATCCAATACAGTTTGCGCACGGGGTTTCTTTAACAAAGGCACGCCCGCAGCGAAAGCAAATTTACGGGGCCCCGTGCTTTACGCTCCCGGTGGGGCGAGCGTCCTCGCGAGCCGAAGCACCGATTACCCATGCCGCCCCGGCTCGTCGGTAGCCTCGCCCCACCAAGGCGAAGCGGCTTTATCCGGTGGGGCGAACGTCCTCGCGAGCCGGAGCACCGATTACCCATGCCGCCCCGGCTCTTCAGCCACCTCGCGGCGGAACGCCGGTCTCCGACCCGGCGTGATTCAAGCCCCATGTCCAGGCGGCCGGGCCGGAGGCCGGTGTTCCGGTTGGCGCTGGATGGCGCTTTCACAAATCAAGATATTCCGCGTGGACTCCCTGTCCGTCGCAGTGCAAAATGGCCACGCTCCGCTCCGCCCCCGGCTTCGGCTGGCCCGCATAACCGGGATTGAAATACAGCACGCCGTTCAGCGACTCGCAGCAGCGCTGGTGCGTGTGGCCGAACACCACCACCTCGGGCCGTTCCCGCGCGAGGCGTTGTTGCAGCGCTTCAGCCAAATCATGCGGCCGCACGATGTGCTGGATGAAAAATTTCCGGCCGGCGATTTCAACGGATTTGACCGGCGCGTACCGCAACGCCGGATCGTCCGTGTTCCCGCCCACCGCCGTGACCGGCGCGACCTGTTCCAGCTCCTGCAAAATCCACGGCAAACCGACGTCGCCCGCGTGCAGAATGTGGCCCACCCCCGCAAAAAGTTCCGGGATTTTCGGGTCCAAATAATTATGCGTGTCCGAAATGACGCCAATCCTCATAGAGTGACAGGTGACCGGTGACGGGTGACGGGAAAAAGTAGCGATTGGCCGGCGACTGTGAAAATCTTGTCACTTGTCACCTGCCACTTGCCACGACTTGCGCCTTGGCCTCCTCCGGTTCCTCCTCGGTTTCCGGTTCCGGGCGCGCCCCCGCTTCCTTTTCCGCGGGCGATTCGGCGGGCGCGGTCATTTTCATCGCCGCCGCGAACAGCGCGGTGAACAGCCCGCCGCTCAACAGGGTGTTCCGGAAGAACTCCCAGGTCGGCGGAAAACCGGGCTGGCCGCTCGTCAGCGCCTGAATCCAGCCGGCGAGCGTTCGGGCATAAGCCGGGTTTTCCAGCCACGCCAGGGTGTTGGTCACCAGATAAAATGCCATCGCGCCCAGCAACCCGCCCGCCACCAATTTGAGGAAGGACGCGCGCCGTCCCATTTGTCGTCCGAACCAGATGAGCGCCGCATAGACCAGGTAATTCAGCAGCAGATAGCCGCCCACCGGGGCCGTGTGATAATAAAACACGTTCAGCGCCACGTCGGTCACGCCCATCGTCCCGAGCGGCAGCCACCAGGCCATGGCCCCGGACAGATAAACGCCCGCGCAAAAGGCCAGGGCCGTGGCCGCGCTGAAATTCGGCGGAAACAACCCCGGCCAGCGGCTCAACGCCACCAGCACTACAAAAATCCACGGCAACCAGCGATGCCACGTTTTGTTCACAGAACCCAAGGATAATCCCGCGCGCGAGAATGACAAGCTGTTCGCGAATCGGATGCCGTCGAAAATCCTGCTGCGTGACGAGTGACGGGTAAAAACTACTGACTACCGACTACTGACTACTGACTACTGACTACTGACTGCAGCGTTGGACGTTGAATGTTGAATGCAGGTTAAACTTCTTCCGTGGTGTCGGGTTTGAATTTGCGAATCCCCGCCGGCTTTGGCATAAAACCACGCATGATGGATACACGACGCATTCCATTCGCCCTGCTGGCCGCTGCTTTTTTATTGACCGGTTGCCGGGAAAGTAATTCTGCCGAAAGCGCGCCACCGGATCAGCCTCCGGCCACTCCGGCTGCCCTGCCGACCACGGCCCGCGTCCACTGGCTGGGAATCAAACGGCTCTCCGGCGACACCAACGCGGCGTCGTTGATGACGATTTGGAACCTGCCCGAAAGCCGAAAGCTCGAACAACAGACGTTGGACAAACTTTCCCTCGCGCCATGGCCCGTGTTGCACCGCAACCCTGACACCAACGCAGCCGCCTTCCTGCGACCGTTGCTGGACGATCTCGTGGCGAATGAGTCATATTGGGAAATCCGCCAGACCACCAATCAGCTTGGGGAACTGGCTTTGGCCATCCGGCTCGATGACCGGCGCGCTGCCTTGTGGCAGACCAATCTCGCCCGGGTGCTGGAATCTTTGACCGGCATCCCGCCCGCCCCCGCGCCGGACCATCGCTATGGCTGGTCCCTGAAAAAACATCACGACCCCAATTTCCTTGAGCTGGCGCGCGCCCGTGGCTGGACCATTCTCGGCGCGGCGGAAGACCACAATGAGCTGGTGGCGGAGTTGAAATCCAGGATTCAGCGCGGTCAAGTCCCGCTTCCGACCGGGAACACCAACGACTGGCTCGCCGCGGACTTCGACCCGGCGCGGCTCGCCGCTGTCTTGTCCCTCTCCGCCCGCAGGGGGGAAATTCCTTCGCTCGCGGGAGCGGGAGTAGGCGGCTCAACTCCTCGGCGCGACGAAGCGGAGCGGAGGCGGCTCAACCGTTTTTACCTCGCGGTGACCGGTGACGGCACCAACGTCTTGTGTCAGGGCACAGTTGGCTTTTCCCGACCGCTGGCGCTCGAGTTGCAGCCCTGGAACATCCCGACCAACCTGATGGACCAACAGCTCTCCAGCTTCACGCTCATCCGGGGTTTCAAGGCGTGGTTGGAATCAGCGCCGGCCTGGACCCGTCTCCAAATTGGCCCGCCGCCGGACCAGGCCTGTTTTTGGGCGTTGTGGGGGCTCCCGATGCAAAATTACTTTACGGCTCCGCTCCCCGGCGCCAGCAACGAGGTTGGTCAATTCACAGACTGGGCGCTGCAAAACCAGGGCCGTTGGCTGGCCACCAACGATCAGGCGAGATTTGAAAGGTCAACGACTTTTAACGGTCTGGAGTGGAAAGGGCTTCCCCTCCTTTCGCCGTTCCTGCGCTCCATCACGGTCGGCAACCAAAGCTTCCTCTATGGCGGCGGCTTCCCCAATGCCGTGGGCCAGCCGCTGTCTTTGAAATCAGTGCAGAACGATTTGAGCCGGACCAATCTCGTCTACCATGACTGGGAACTGACCGGTCTCCGGACCCGGCAATGGCTGGATGCAGGACAAATTGTTCGTTTTTTGTTGCACAAAGCCACACTGCCTTCCAATTCAACGGGTTACATCTGGCTCAAAGCCATTCCTCCCGGACTGGGCGCTAGTGTGACCGACATCACCCAAACCGGACCCAATCAACTCTATTTCAACCGCCAGTCCACTCTTGGTTTCACCGGAATTGAATTGAATCTCCTCGCCGACTGGCTCGAATCCCCGCAATTTCCGCGCGGCCTCTACTCCCTGCTGACCCCGCCGCCTCCCCAATCCCAATGAGTGACTCGCCTTCGCCAAGGCTACGGCGCGGCAGGCATGTGACCCGCCTTGCCGCGTCGAAGTCTGACGAAGACGGGTGACTACTGACTACTGACTACCGACTACTGACTCCCGACTCCTGACTCCTGACTTCTTAAAAAATCCGTGTTCATCCCTGTTCATCCGTGGTTAAATTTCCCGCGTGTTCGTGATCCCCAAAACCATGCGCGCCGTCGTTTATCGCGGCGTCAACGACCTCCGCCTCGAAACCGTCCCCGTCCCGCGCCCCGGCCCGAACGAGCTCCTCGTCAAGGTCGCCGTCTGCGGTGTTTGCCCCACCGACATCAAAAAAATCCGGCACGGCACCGTCCCGCCCCCGCGCATCTTCGGCCATGAAACCGCCGGCACCATCGTCCAGATCGGCGGTGGGGCAGGTGGGGCGAGCGTCCTCGCGAGCCGCTCCAACTCCTCCGGTGGGGCGAGCGTCCCCGCGAGCCGCTCCAACTCCTCCGGTGGGGCGAACGTACCCGCGAGCCGCTCCAACTCCCCCGGTGGGGCGAGCGTCCTCGCGAGCCGTCTCCTCAGCCGTTTCAAAATCGGCGACCGCGTCGCCCTCCACCATCACGTGCCCTGTCTCGACTGCCATTTCTGCCGGCACCATGCTTTCGCCCAGTGCGAGACCTACAAACGCACCGGCATCACCGCCGGCTTCGAGCCGGCCGGCGGCGGCTACGCCGAATACGTCCGCGTGATGCCGTTCGTCCTGCCCGGCGTCGTGAAAATCCCGGCAAAAAACTCGTTTGAGGAAGGCGCGATGCTCGAACCCGTCAACACCGTGCTCAAGGCCGTCCGGCGATTGAACCTGTTGCGCGGCGACGTCGTGCTGGTGGCGGGGCAGGGGCCGATTGGCCTGATGTTCACGCGCCTGCTGCAGCTCGCCGGCGCCCGCGTCCTCGCCACCGATCTGCTCGAATCCAGATTGCAGCTCGCCAAACAATTCGGCGCCAAATGGACCCTCAATGTTCGTAGCAGCCGACGTGAGGAGGCTCTAATTGAAAAATCCGAAATCCGAAATCCGAAATCGGAAATAAAAATGAGACTCGTCACCTCGTCTCCTACAAGTCAGTCCCTCGACGCCGCCGTCATCGCCGTTCCCTCCGATGCCGCCGTGTTTGAAGCGCTCCAGCTCGTCCGCGGCGGCGGCCAGGTCCTGCTCTTCGCCCACACCAGGCGCTCCGCGCCAATACAAAATTCAAAATTCAAAATTCAAAATTCCAACCCCCAACTCTCAACCCTCAACCCTCAACTGGACTTCTCGTCCATTTGTTTAGACGAGAAGGACTTGATCGGCAGTTACTCGTCGGATTTCACGTTGCAGTCCGAGGTGGCGCGCCTGGTCTTTTCCCGCCAGCTCGACGTGCGCCGGTTGATTACGCATCGCTTCCCACTGGCTAAAACGGCAAATGCCATCGCCTTGGCGGCGAAACCGACATCCGAGTCCCTTAAAGTTCTGGTAGAGGTGGACGAGGACTGATTTCCTCTCAACCCTCAACACATGGTGGCCGCCAAAACCACTGCGGATTCCCTCAAAACCCTGGTGCAGGTGAGCAATGGCTGATGGGTGGGGCGAGCGACCGCGCGAGCCGCTCCAACTCCTCCGGTGGGGCGAGCGTCCTCGCGAGCCGTTTGTGGAACCAACACAAGCCCGGTGGGGCGAGCGTCCTCGCGAGCCGTTTGTGGACCCAACACAAGCCCGGTGGGGCGAGCGTCCTCGCGAGCCGTTTGCTGTCAGGACCAACTTTGTCTCTTCGTTCCCTTCGTTGTCTTCTGTTCAAAATCCGCTTTTTACAGAAGCAACCCGTTCCAGGGCCAGCCGCGCCTTGGTTTCTCCCTTCAGTTCAATCCCCCGCCGCATTTCCGCCAGAGTTAAAGTCGAAATGCCAATCTCACCCCGGTGCCGGCCGAACCACTCCCGGACGGGATTGCCCTCCCGGTAGTAATCGCTGACCAAGTTGGTGTCGGCCGGATATTTCAAAACCGGCATGGCGGAACGATCTCCTTCTTTCGCGGCTCAAACGAAAACCCCGCCGCGCGAAGCGCATCCAGGTGCTCCGTCAAATCCCGTTTGGGACCCGCCCATTCCCGCTTGCGCTGCCGCCTTTCCGGCGCCGGCTCAATCCACCAGCCCGCACCCTCCCTTTTGACAAGATAACGCGCTCCATCCTGCACACCGCGGACGGTCAG
>DASZAB010000083.1:0-20297 GCA_035945675.1 Verrucomicrobiia bacterium
CGTGATAAAAGGCCTGCGCCACGACGACCAGGGCGGGAGCCGGCGCCTCGACGGTGAGATGGATTTTTTGCGCGCCGAACTCTTGGAAAGCGATTTTCGCTTTGGAAACATTGGTCACGGTAACCTGACGGCGCGCAGACAGCGGCAGATAAACGGTATGGCGCGGATCGAAGTCCGCACTTTCGAGTTTTTTCATCGTGTCCGCGTCACTGGCGAAAACCGGCCGCTGGCCGGCGGTCGCCCAAGGCAGGAAGTTCGTGCGCGCCTCCCAGGAAAAGATGCTGTTGGTCGGAGAGATCTGCGAGACGCCCAGGAAATCCAGCAACGCCGCTGGCGGGGCGTTTGTTTGAGGTTTATCCAGGAACACGCCGTAAAAAATGCCGCCAATGTCCGTTTCGTCCTTGAGATAGAGTGAGCAGAAGCCGTCCACTTTGGGAATATTCTCGGGAATATTGCAATTTTCAAACAGCGCGCCACGCAAGCCGACGAAGTAATACAGCGGATTCCGCGTTCCGACAAAGTCCAGATAGGAGGCGACTTGCTGGCTCACCATGGCGCGCGATTCTCCAAGCCTGGGCCGCGAGGTCATGTTCAATTCCAGGGGGCCGAAGGCCTTGGTGACGACCGTGGGATTGGCGCCCAACCCTGACGTGACCAAATCGAAGCCGATTAACGCCAGAACGGCCAGCCCCACAAATCCGCGCACCCGCAGCGGCGGCAGGCGTTTCAAAGCACCGACGGCCGCCACCGTGCCCACCAGGAAGAGCGCCCGCAAAGCTCCCTCGCGCCAAACGGCGTGCCAGGGATAAAAGGCAGAATGCACCGACCACGCCGCCGCCAGTACAAGCAACAGCAGCAGCAGTCCCAAAATCCCGGCCAGGAACAGGCGACGCTCCTCCCGCTTCGCAGATTCGGGCGGCCCGGATTGGAAATGTTGAAAACCGTAAGCCGCCAGCAGCGGAATGGTGAAAACCGGTATGGAGACAAATTTAATCGGGTACCGGGCAAAACCAATCCACGGTACGATGTGCCTGAGCCAGGCGTACACATAGCCGCCGTCGCCCAACGCCAGCACCAGTCCCGCAAAAGTGAAGACCATCAGTCCGCAGGCCATGGGCTGCCGCCGCCGGAGCGCCAGGGTCATTAACACCAGCGTTCCGATGCCACAGTAATAGCCCGAGGTCCAAACCTGATTCAGCTGCAGCCAGGGCCCGAACGCCGAGTGAATGCAATGAAAAACCGGCAGCACGAAGTTGGCCCAGCCCCAGAGCGGCATCGGCGATTTGTTCGCAAGGACGTAGGAATTGCTGCGGTCCGAATGTTTCAACAAATCAAAAAACGGCAGGAATTGAACGGCTGAAAGCCCGGCGATCAACGCCACCACAATGATGAATCGGCGCAACGTCAGCCTTAATGGAATTGTCTTTCGCCAGGCCTGGCCGAGCCAGAGCACCCCCAGCATCGTCCAGGTGAACACGATGATTTCCGGCGCACCCGCCAGCATCTGCATGGCGCCGGCGAGAGCGGCAATCGCTATACGCCGGGGGCCGCCCTGGCGCCAGGCCTGTTCGGTCCAGAGTACGACCAACGGTTGCCAACTCAACGCGGCGAGATTGCTCGTCCACATCAGGCTGTTGAGCATCAGCCCGTTCAGCGCGAAGACCAGGCCGGCGATGCTGGCGGCCAGCCGGTTTTGAGTCCAGCGATACGCCAGCAAATACATGCTCACGCCGGCAAACAGCAAATGGCCAAGGCAAAAAAAATTCAGCGACCAAGGCAACGGGAACACCATGTAGATGAGCGACGGGGGATAACAAACCGACGTGTTCCACTGCGCCAGAAATGGCACACCGCAATTGTCCAGCGGATTCCATAACGGCACCTGTCCCTGCCAGAAGCTTTGATGCGCGTACCAGGCAACCGGATAAGTAAAAAGGCCGTAGTCACGAAAAAAGAAGCTGTGCGTGCCCAGCATCACACCCGGATACAGGGCGAACAGAAAGAGCGCAATCAGGCCGGCCAGGCGTCCGGCGGTGAACGGTTCCAGCCATGACCGGGACTCATTCTGAAGCGGGTCTTCGGCCGGGGTGCTTGACTGGCGTTCCAATGTTGTGCTCATGTTTTGTTAACCGGTTTTATTTGGCCCGGTGCCGCAGCGGTATTCTGTTGGTTCGGCAACTGACCGGCGGTGGATGCTTCGGTTCGGCCCCCGGACCGGGACCCGGCACCGGCGGGATGTAAAAACTCCATCACTTGTCACCCCTCGCCTGCTTTTCGACGTCATCAATTTGTTTTTGGATGGCATCAGGATTGGGCGAGACTTGCCTGACGATTTTCAGATACTTGATGGCCTGCGGCCAATTTCCCTTGTCTTCCTCGAGGTTGGCGAGGTTCATGGCGGTTTCCTCGTAAGCCAGTTGGGCTTCGGTGTTGGTTCTGGCCGTGGCGCTCTCCGTCTCCCAGCAACGCAACGCGGCCATCCAGACGTTGCGGGCACGATTGGGGTCGTGAAAGTTCTGCTGGTACAGCCAGCCCAGATCGAACAGCAGTTCGATGTTGCCCGGATTGTTGTGCAATCCCTCGAACAAAAAGTCCCGGGCTTCATCGGCCATCCCGAGGCGGCGCAGCCAGTAGGCGCCCACCCGGTAGGCCCGGATAAATTGCGGGTTCATGTCCGTAGCGAGTTTCAGCCAGGGCAGAATCTCCTGCACTTCGGCTTTTCTCATGTGTCCCGACGGGCCGCCCGTACTGAGGTGGGTATGCCGGTTGGGAACAAACTGACGGTCCAGCGCGGCAATCCAATCCGGCGGCGGACCTAAAAAATCATCGCTGGTCGAGTCCGAGTCTTCGGCTTTTCCGTAAGCCGGCGTCGCCACATCCTGTTCGGATTCCTGGCGGTCAAAGATGGACGGGTAATAGCCGCTGTGGAAATACGCGTCGGCCATGGCGAACATCTCGTTGCCAAACAACCGCCGGCCTTCACCCAATAGCAGCTTGAAGACGTTGTCCGACGCCGACTGGCCCAGATTCCGGTCCACGGCCTGCGGTACGGCGTTCCACCATGTGGCGCGCGGGACGAACAGCGTCGCCAGCGTGAAACACACCGTCAGCAACAGTGCCAGCCACCAGACCGGTGAAATCTTTTTCATCTGCAAACCTTTTCGAGAACCACCCGAACTACCGCCAGGTCTTGGACTGCGGCGGCAAGCGGAGCGCGCCGCCGCTTTGAAAGGGCCAAAAGCGGTGTCACCGCCACCGCACTCCAGGACGCTGACGCGCCTTCGCACACATCTTTTGTTTCATGCAACGATTTCATCACGCTAAACTTTTCCGGCGGAAGGCCAGCCAGGTCAGCAGCAAAAACAATCCCGTGTACGCCGCTGCATAGAGTGCCGCCAGCCCGCAATCCAGCCAGTTGACCATCCCCCAGTCGTTGACCACCCGTTCGCGCACGTCAAACAGTTCCAGGTGCGGGATGAGGAAGTAAATCGTGTAAATCACGCTCCGCAACGGCTCGGCATTGTGCAACGCGACCGTATTCAAGTGGCGTCCCAGAAACAGAATGCCGGCGACCACGATGAACAGGATCGTAACCGTGGACGACGGCGCGGCAAAAACGATGGAACCCAGCAACGTCATGGCCGTCACGATGCCGAGCATGATCCATTGCAATAGAAACGCCTGCAAATAATCCAGGATGGGCCAGTATTGCTCGCGGGAACCGGTGACGATCACAAAGAAGAGATAAAACACCGCCAAAGCGGTGCCGCTGGCCAGCCAGCAGCCAAAGAATTTCCCGAGAATGACCTGGCCGCGCGTTACCGGCTTCGCCAGGAGCGGGAAAATGGTGCGGTTCTCGCGTTCCGCGGGGATCTGCCGCGCGGCCGTCGCAATGGTGATGAGCAGGGCGGAAATCCAGATGAGCAACATGCAAAGGTCTTTGACGTAGCGCACGATGTTGGGATCTTGAAAAAAACGCACGCTGCCGGCCGCGATGGTGATGACCGCCGTCAGCACAAACAGCACGTAAAAATCCTTGCGGCGGTAAAGTTCCTTGAGGACAACGCCGGTCAATGCCCAGATGGTATTCATAGTCTGCTTGGAAAACATCGAACCTCAAACACCGAACATCCAACCTCCAACGAAAACAACACTGCGGACAAAACCATCATTGGATGTTGGGCGTTGGATATTGAATGTTGGATGTTCATTATCTCAGGTTTGCGGCCGGTAGCCGATGATGTCCAGAAAAACCTTTTCGAGGTTCGCGCCGTGCTGCGTGACGAGTTCATCGACGCGGCCAAGCACTTTGAGCTCGCCCTGATGAATGATCGCCACCCGGTCACAGACGGTTTCCACCTCGCCCAGTTCATGGGAGGAAAAGAAGACGGTTTTGCCCTCGTTCCTGAGCCGCTGAATAATCTCTCGAACTTTCATGCGGCCCAACGGATCCAGCCCGCTGGTGGGTTCATCCAGCACCAGCAGGTCGGGATTGTTGACCAGCGCCTGCGCGATGCCCACGCGCTGTTGCATCCCCTTGGAATAGGTTTTAATCAGGCGTTTGCGCGCCGGTTCCAATTCGACCAGTTTCAACAATTGGTTGATCCGCCGGTCCGCTTCCAATCGCGGCAGCGCAAAAATGCGCGCGTAAAAGCGCAACAGCTCCTCGGCAGTGAGAAATTTGTAGTAATACGTCATCTCCGGCAGATACCCGATCCGCCGGCGGGCGATGGGCTGGCGCACGTCAATGCCAAAAAGATAGGCTGTGCCGCGCGTGGGCGGGATAAAGCCGAGCAGGACGTTGATGGTTGTGGTTTTGCCCGCCCCATTGGGGCCCAGAAAACCAAAAACTTCCCCGGCGTTGACGGAAAGGTTTAATTCCTTCAAGGCGGGCCTGGTTTCCAGCTTCAAACCGCGTGTGCGATACTCAACACTGAGATTTTCCGTACGCAGAATGGCATCCATGTGTTTTCCCAATACCAGAATCAATCCGACAGGCCAGAAAAAAATATTCAAAATCCCGACGGCCCGGCGGTTCAAATCAAAAAAGGTCTGAAACTCCGGGTCCCAGGCCTTTTCGTGTCAGCTGGCTCGCTGCGTGCCGAACCCGCTCAATTTCCTGATGGCAACACGTGCTGGTAATTGGAGTCGGTGCCGAGCTTGCAGACGGGCGCGATTGAAGCGTTGGCGATCGTGTAGCTGGCGGTGAAGGTTTTCGACGAATCCAACGGACACCAGGGCAATGTCCCGGACGACCCGCGGCCCAAGTAAGGTTGAATTTTATCGCTGGTGGCCGGCGTTGTTCCGCTGGCGCCACTTTCCAGCGCCCATTGCTGGATGGCGGCGTCTATCTGGCGGAGGTTGTTGATGCACGCATCCTGCTGCGAAGTTGAACGCGCCCGCAGGAAGTTGGGGATGGCGATGGCAGCCAGGAGACCGATTATGGCCACCACAATCATGATTTCTACCAGTGTGAAACCCATCCGACCCGCTCGGGGGAAGGTTTTGATTTTCATACTACTTCTCTTTCTTTTGGCGCGGCGTGAACGGAACGGCGGGCAGGTTAGTATCATATTATAATTTCAGTTTTGTTCACGTATTGCCTGCCGCAACCGCGCTGAATGTAATTCAGCAGTCCCAATGCCATTTCCTGGCCCCACGGGATCGCTGGAATGAAAAAAAAAGGGCCTGAAACCGGGGTTTCAGGCCCTTTGAATTGATATCGTCAACCAAACAGGTTTAGTTTCCTGTCGGCAGCGCGTGCAAGTAATTGGAATCGGTGCCTAGGAGGCACGTCGGCGCGTCGGCAACAGTCCCGACCTTGTAGCTGGCAGACCAACTATGTGCCGAACTGAGCGGACACCACGGCAATATCCCGTTGGAGCCGCGGCCCAGGTAGGGCTTAATTCCAGAACCATCTGCGGCTACGGTGGCGGTTGCGGTTTGACCCGTTTCCAACGCCCATTGCTGGATGGCCCCGTCAATCTGACGGAGGTTGTTGATGCACGCATTCTGTTGTGAAGTCGAGCGCGCCCTCAGGAAGTTGGGAATCGCGATGGCAGCCAGGAGACCGATAATGGCCACCACAATCATGATTTCCACCAGTGTAAAACCCGCTTTGCGGGAGGTTTTCATTTTCATACTACTTTTCTTTCTGCTTTACGCGGTGTGAACGCGCAACAGGCGGGTTACTATGACTGCGGTTTTTGTTCACTCATTGCCTGTCGCAACCGCTTTGTGTTCAAGACTAGCAGCCTCAATGCCAACAATTAAAACACCGCATTGGCGGCTTGGTTTCCCATCCCGGCGGGAATTGAACCAAAACCACCGTAAACCGGCATTTCCCGTATAACCCCGTGTATTCTGCTGCCCGTAATCATTCATCACCTTTTTCCGAATGCCTTGGGGCCTTGGGGCATTCTGTAACGATTCTAGACATTCGCCGGGTCCGATGAAAAGTTTATTCTGGCAACTCATGTTTCTTTTTGTTCACCCGCCGGCGTTATGCCCGCCTTGTTGTCAGATGATTTCCCAGTTGGAAGGACCCTGTATTACGGGCAAACATTCCCTGCACTTCGTTCACTCGACTTTGCCCGCTGATTTGCTACGTTTGAGCCGTGAGTTTTGTTACTGAATTCAATTCGCTGCCGGCGCGGTCATTGGTGAAAAAGTCGTTGGCGGCGGGCGTGCCGGCCGTGCGCGAGAGCCTGGCCAAATCCAGGTTGTCGCTGATGGATTTTGCGCATTTGATTTCCCCTGCGGCTTCCGAGTGCCTTGAAATCCTTTCGCACCGTTCCCACCAATTGACCCAACAGCGTTTTGGCAAGGTCATCCGCCTCTTCGCGCCGTTGTATCTTTCCAATGAATGCATCAACAACTGCCAATATTGCGGCTTCTCGCGCGACCATCCCATCCTGCGCGTCACCCTGTCGCTGGATGAGGTGAAACGCGAAGCCAGGGCGCTCCGGGAACAGGGCTTCCGCAGCGTCCTGCTCGTCGCGGGTGAGCACCCGAAATTTGTTCCGGTGGCCTATCTCGAAAACTGCGTTCGCGCGTTGCATGAGGAAATTCCCGGCGTGTCGCTCGAAGTCGGACCGCTGGAAACGGCGGATTATCGTCCGCTGGTGGCGGCCGGCGCGGACGGGCTGGTGGTTTATCAGGAAACCTACGACCGCGACGTTTACGCGCAAATGCACACCGCCGGCCCGAAACGTAATTTCGATTGGCGGCTGGAAACGCCGGAACGCGCCTGCGCCGCGGGCTTCCGGCGGCTCGGCATCAGCCCGCTTTACGGTCTGGCGGACTGGCGCTACGAGGCCATCTGCGTCGCCGCGCATGCGGATTATTTGCTGCGGAATTGCTGGAAGGCGCAATTGACCATTTCCCTGCCGCGGTTGCGTCCGTGTGCCGGCGAATTCCAGCCGCTGACGCACCTGGGCGACCGTGACCTGGCGCAACTGGTCTGCGCCTTCCGCCTCATGTTCCCCGATGCCGGCCTGGTGCTTTCCACCCGCGAACCGTCCAGGTTGCGCGACGGCTTGATCCCGCTGGGCATCACGTTGATGAGCGCAGGCAGCCATACCGAACCGGGCGGTTACACCGGCGCGGGCCGGGAAAAATTGCATCAGACCGTGCGCGGACGCATCGTGGAACTGGACGCCCCGGCGTCGCCGAAGCTGAACAGCGAAGGCGCCAGCGAATGGGCGCCGGCGGGCCGGGCGGCCTCGCGGGCCGACTCCAAAAATGACGGCTCGGCAGCAGCCTCGCCCCGCCCATTGACAAACGCCACGGGACAATTTGACATCGCCGACGCGCGCTCGCCGGGCGAAGTGGCGGAATTGATTCGCAAGCTCGGCTATGAACCGGTCTGGAAAGACTGGGACGCGGCCTTGACGGCGTAAATTGAAAAACATTCAACATCGAACATTCAACACCCAACAGCCAATGAACGGCCGGCGCGAAAAATTGGATGTTGAACGTTCGTTGTTGGTTGTTGGTTGTTTTTGAACAATGATGATGGATTCACAGACTGTCATCGCCAACGGAAAGGCAATCGCGGCCGGGTTGCCGTGCTCGGTTGAGGCATTCCTGGTTGCGCAAAAGCTCCTGCCGCGCAGCGTGGTGGTGGAGCACAACGGCGAGGCGGTCGCGCCCTCGGAATTTTCCCGGCGCATCCTCCAGGCGGGCGACCGCCTGGAGATTGTCAAAATCGTCGCCGGCGGCTGAACAGCAGTTCCCGGTTCAAAGTTCCCGGTTTCGTTCGGTCGGCGCAGGATCCGATTTTGAACCCTGAACCTGCTTTGTCGAAAAGATTGTCCGTCTTGGAAGGCAGCCATTCCCTCGCCCCGCCAGCGGAGCGCGGGGAGAGGGCCGGGGAGGGGATTTTTAAGGAGCGCCTCCTTTCCCCGGCTCTCCTCCGTCGGCGACGGAGGAGAGGGAGATCAACCGCCGGTGTTCTCTCGCATCCTGGATCTTTTCTATAAAGCACTTTGAACTTTGAACTTCGTTCCATTGCATTAAGCTGTGCGCATTATGGATTGGCTGACCCATTTCATCTGGCAAGACCTTATCTGGCACAATGGCAAACTGCTGGGCATTGAGTGGAGTGTCTGGAAAGTCATCGGCTGGCTGGGCAACGCCGTTTTTTTCTCCCGTTTCTTCGTCCAATGGTATGCCACGGAAAAAAAGAAACAGGTGGTTGTGCCGCAGGCGTTCTGGTGGTTGAGCCTCATCGGCTCGGTAACGCTCCTGTGCTATGGCTTGTTCTACCTCAACGATTCCGTGGTCATCTTCGCTTACGCCTTCACCTGGATTCCTTACACCCGGAACCTCATCATCCACCGGCGGAACAAGGCGGCCCAAACGGTTTGTGCCGGCTGCGGGAAAAAGGCTCCGCTGCAATCCAATTTCTGCCCGAATTGCGGCGCGCGGCTGGCGGCGGTTACGGTTTAGGCGCGGAATTGGTGGCCGCGGACAGCGTCAGCGGAAGTCCGTATTTTTTCAAAAGGGGCTGGAAATCCGGATGGGCCTGGCCGTAAGTGACGAGCGCCTGGACGAATTTCTGGATATGGGGGAGATTTTGATTGTAATTCTGAATCACCTCGCGGGCTTGCGGTTCCAGCGTGGCGAGGTCATTGCCAAAAGTGCGCGCTTGATAAAACAAATAGGTCGCCAGCGTGCCGCTGATGACAATCAGCACCAGGAGCAGGTGGGTGATTTGATGGCGCAGCGAGGCAACCTGGCTGGCCAAATCGTCCGGCACGGGAGTGTTCGTTTGCGGTTCGTTCATGATCTTAGTGCGTGGCGGGTTTCGCTTCGAAAGGCTGGATAACGCGGTTGATGTCGGGATGCACCTTGCCGTAAACAATGGCCTCGTTCAGCAGCAGATTCAAACGGTTGAGGTTGCTTTGACAGGCTATGGTCTGGGCTTGCAGGCTGCGCAGCTGGCGCGAGCGAAAGATGCTTTGCAGTGTGAACAGCACGCTCGCCAGCACCAGGACGGCCAGCACCAGGGTTAAAACAGTATTGGTGGTTTCACTTTTCATAACGAATGCGCCGAATCTAGCGAATTGACGGCAAATGTCCACTGCGATTTTGACCGCGAGAATTGGGTTGATTTCCCGCCCGCCCGCTGGCATTACTGGCGGCAAATTCAACTTTGCCCAAAGAAGAGCCAATTGAATTAACCGGCAGCGTGACGCAAGTGTTGCCCGGCACCATGTTCCGGGTGGCGCTGCCGAATGGCCATGAAGTCCTGGCGCATATCTCCGGCAAAATGCGGAAGAATTTCATCCGCATCAGCGTCGGCGACAAGGTCAACGTGGAAATGTCACCCTACGATCTGAACAAGGCGCGCATCACCTACCGGCACTCGTGAATGACGATTTATGATTGACGATTTACGAGCCTCGCCCGAAATCCAAAACCCGCGCGTAAATCGTAAATCGCAAATCGTAAATACAAAATGAATATCCATTTTTTGGGCGCGACCCGCACCACCACCGGCTCGATGTATCTCCTCGAGGTCAATGGCCAACGCCTGCTGCTCGAATGCGGCCTGTTCCAGGGGCATCGCGAGGAAACCACGCAGCGCAACTGCGGTTTTCCGTTCGACCCGCGGCAGATTGACGCCGTGGTCCTGAGCCATGCGCACATTGACCATGCCGGCAACCTGCCCAACCTCGCCAAACAGGGCTACGACGGCCCGATCCATTGCACCGACGCCACCCGCGACCTCTGCGGCATCATGCTGATGGACTCCGCGCACATCCAGGAGCAGGACGCGTTCTTCGTTTCCAAATGGCGGGCGAAAAAACACCAGCCGCCCGTCGAACCGCTGTACCGTCTGCCCGATGCCGAAAAGGCCGTGAAACAACTCGTCGGCCATCCCTACGACAACTCTTTTTCGCCCGTGAACGGCGTGACCGTGACGTTCCGCGATGCCGGGCACATCCTCGGCTCCGCCCAGGTCGTGCTGGATGTTGAGGAAAACGGGAGAAAATTCCGCTGGCTGTTCAGCGGCGACGTGGGCCGCGGCGGCGATGAAATTCTCCGCGACCCGGCGCCGGTGGAAAACGTGGATTACCTCCAGATTGAATCCACCTACGGCGGGCGCGAACACGCCGTCCGCCAGGACGCCGACGCCACCGTCTGCCGGCTGGTCGGCGGCGCGCTGAATCAACAGGGCAAGGTCATCATCCCGTCGTTTTCCGTCGGGCGCACGCAACAGATTGTTTATGTGCTGCACCAGATTACCGACAGCGGCTGCCTGCCCCGCGTGCCGATTTTTGTGGACAGCCCGTTGAGCGTGAACGCCACGGAGATTTACCGGAAGCACACCGAGTGTTTCAATGACTCGATCAAACAGTTCCTGCGCGAACAGGAAAACCCCTTCGGCATGGCGAACCTCACCTATATCAGCAACGCCGAGGATTCCAAACAGCTCAACGACCGCAAGGAGCCGATGGTGATTATCAGCGCCTCGGGCATGTGCGAAGCCGGTCGCATCCGGCACCATTTAAAGAACAACATCGGCGATCAAAAAAACCTGGTGCTGTTCATCGGCTACTGCGCCGAAGGGACGCTCGGCGACCAGATCACGAAGGGCAAATCACCCGTCAACATCTTTGGCGACCCGTGCGACGTCCGCGCCGGGGTCGTTTCCCTCGACACCTACTCCGGCCATGCCGACAAAAACGAATTGAGGAGCTACGTTCAGAAAATGTCCGGCAACCTGAAAAAAATCTTCTGCATTCACGGCGAAGAATCGCAATGCCTGGCCCACGCGGAAACCCTCCGCCAGATGAAACCCGAAGCCGAGGTGCTCGTGCCGGAATACCAACAGGTCGTGGAGATTTGAAGGTTGCTGCGCCAGACTTCGGTGCTATCGTAATGCCATGAGCGCATCTGACGTGATCGAGGAAATCAAGCAACTGCCGCCGGCGGACCAAGCCGAAGTCATTCAGTTTGCTTTTCAGCTTGCTCGCACACGGCCCCTCACCGCCGGTGAACTCACCGTGCTCGCGCAACGCATGACCGACACTGACGATCCCGCCGAGGCCGAGCGTTTGAAGACCAGCATCACCCGCGGATTTTACGGCAACTAACCATGGCGCGTGTTCGCCGTCAGAATCTTCCGCCGCAATTGTTGGAACATCTGCTTGATCGCATCCGCTCGCGGAACATTTCCGCCAACCAACTTGGCCTGCTGGCCGAATGGCTGGACACACAGCCGGAAGTTCCAGCAGGACGCTGGTTCAGAAAATTTCCTGACATGACCCTCTGTGGCGAAGGTGAGTTGATCAAGACCTGTCTACAACCGGGACAACTTCCTGATGGCGAGGAAATTCAATGAGCAGCGTAGCCCAACGCCGAAGTGCTCGTGCCGGAATACCGGCAGGTCGTGGAGATTTGAGCGTAGTAACCTGATATGTCAGCAGGGCACGACGTGAGGAGTGCCTGTCTCGGCGACTCGTCACCTCGTCGCCTACAAAACAGGTTCTTCGATGTTCTCAGTGGATGACAGGACGTGAAACTGGACTCTTCGGGTGCAGCCACACCACGGATAGATAGTATGACACTCGCCCTCACCCCGGCCCTCTCCCCCAGGAGAGGGGGAGCTGTTTGCCGCCCCTTCGAAAATTAGTATTACTGGATTGGCTGAAGGCATATTTACAAAACCAGCAACAAGCGAAAACTGTTTCCTCTCCCGGGGGGAGAGGATAAAAGGTGAGGGCGGGCGTTAATACTCACTCCACTGAAAGTGTCGAGGAAGCACAAAACAGGACACTACCGATTTGAAGCGTCGCTTGCGCGGCATGAGGTGGTTGCGTTACCGTCTGGTTATGAGCACCGCGGAATTGCTTTTGGAAAAGGCGAGCAAACTTCCCGACGAACTTCAAAGGGAGGCATTGCGCTACGTGGATTCCCTGCTGGCGCGCCAGGCCGGAAATGTAGAGCAGGGGGACTGGTCGCGTTTCTCCGCCGAGCAACTGGCTGCGCAATACGCGCCCGCTGACGCCGTTTACGACCAGGATTGAGCCCGCTTACTTCCAAGGCGAAGTGCTTTTGGCGTGGCTGGTCTTTTCCGACCGGCGAGGAGCAAAGCGCCGCCCCGTGTTGGTCATCCACGATTTTGGCGACGACGATTTGCTTGTCGCGCCCGTTACCAGCCAAGCCGCGCGAATTGCCGCCGATGTGGCGGTTTCCGACTGGCAAGGCGCGAGATTGAAATTGCCTTCGGTGGTTCGCGTCGAAAAGCTGGCCACCGTCGCAAAGTCATGTGTGGCCCGAAAACTCGGCGCGCTCCCAACCGGCGACCTGGCGCGGGTCGGGGAAACTCTGACGACCGTCTTCAAACAAATACCGGGATGATCGTCCTGCCCCTGCGGAAACCCATTGCCTTGAGAGCAAAGACCGGGAAGAAATCGGTCGTTTTCCGGTCGTTTTCCGGTCCGCAGTTGGACCGATTCCGGTGCGGCCCGGACTGTGCCTCGGGGCAGGATCACCGCGCTGCGACGACTCCCAGGCCGTATCAGGCGCGGAATGATGGTCTGCGTTCGGACTTTCCGGCACAATTTCTTTCACCCGCTGCACGCGGTCGAGGTCATCGCAGCGCAATGACCCTGCCCCGGGATGCGAACTTCTGATTCGGAATTCCGATTCAATCGCCATAATTTTCGCGGAACCATTTACGATGGATCTTCATGCGTTCGGGCGGAATGTAATAGCGGTTCGACCAGACGGAAACCGGGCGGGGGGAGCCGGGGGGAGCGGGTCCGTAAACTTTTTCAAGAGCCGCGTGCATTTCTTTTTGTTCAGCCTCCAGTTTGAGTGTATCGCGATAGTAAGCACCGGTGTGGGGGCCGAAGAGATGAGGTTCGGCGCGGGCCATTTTCCGGCGCAAGCTGATAAATTTTCCAATTAGAGTGCATGCCTGGGCCAGATAATTGGGCGGGCGGCAAGGGCGGCCGCCGAGCCGGTGGTTGAGGAACCGGTCGAGGGGACGGGCCAGAAGTCGATTCAGGCGACGATTAAGCAACATAAATAAGTGGTTGAAGGTTGTTGGTTGAGGGATGAGGAATGATCCAAGGCGGGCATAGAACATCCAACATCGAACATCGAACATCGAACATCGAATGGCGAATGGCCAACCGCCAACCGGTTGAAAGCGGAAGGGAAGATGGAATTTGGCGCTGGCATCGGGCGGCCGGCATGGCGAGTCAGGGTTTCCACTCCTGGACCTGCTCGATGTATTCGGCATCCGGGATGTCCTTGACGGGGGTGACGAAATGCACGCCCTCGGTCTCCCGCTCGATCTCCCGGCGCAGCGCGAGGGAGAGCGAGAACAAACGCTGGGTGGAAAGCGTGGCGAGGTCGCGCTTGCGGAGTTCGTTCTCGACGTGTGCCAATTTTTCAGCGAGGCCGGCGGCGCGGGCGGAGCGGGGGCCAAGAAGCCGGTCGCGAAGGTCGTCCAGCTCGATGGCGAGCTGGTTCTGGATTTCGAAGCGGAGCTGGCGGCTCCATTCGATGAGGGTGCTGCGGGCGACGCCGAGTTCGGCGGCGATCCGGACGAGGCTCCAGCCTTGGGCGCGGCGTTCGACAAATTTCTGACGAGTTTGAGGTGAATGCATAGGCGAGAGTTATAACACAGGTATTGGGTGGGAAGCGGCGGCGCCAAATCCGGGCCACGAAAACTTGTGCCGGGAGATGAACGATGACGAAGGATGATGTCAGGAGACGACACGAAAAAGTTTAAAAAATATTTGACACACGCTCAACCGCCAGGACGCCAAGGTCGCCACGAAAACGGTATCACACCAATTTCACGAATTTGCGCTGATTGGCGCAACTCGTGTCAAAGATGTTCATTAAAGAACAACATCGGCGATCAGAGAAACCTGGCGCGGTTCATCGGCTACTGCGCCGAAGGCACGCTCGGCGACCAGATCACGAAGGGCAAATCACCCGTCAACATCTTTGGCGACCCGTGTGACGTCCGCGCCGGGGTCGTTTCCCTGGACACCTACTCCGGCCACGCCGACAAAAACGAATTGAAACGTTACGTCGAAAGAATCTCCGGCAACCTGAAAAAAATCATCTGCATCCACGGCGAAGAATCGCAGTGCCTGGCCCCTGTGGAGACCCTTCGCCGGATGAAACCCGAAGCCGAGGTGCTCGTGCCGGAATACCGGCAGGTCGTGGAGATTTGATTTAAAAACGAAAACTTATCGCAGGGCATAGTGCAGGTGGTTGAATATGCCGCCCTGGATATCTAATTGGCTCCATGCGGTACGATTGTCTCTGAACGCAAAATTGATCGCGCCCACTGCTATTTCAGTATTGGTGGCATTCCAAGTTGCAAATCGGTTCACCCATCGAACTCCGGGATTTAAATTCTCCTGACTTCAGGTTCAGCGTCATCCTGGAACATTTCCCGCACGCCTCTGCGAATGAGGCCTTGCGAGGAATCTTGCCATCGTCCAGAGTTTTATGAGCCAGTCGTTTCGCATGAATGGCCGTTCGAATATGGCGAAGAGAAACGTGCAAAAGATAATGATTACCACAGAGAGGACTGCAAATTGCATAATAATGTCGAACCAAAAAATGTGGGTCTGAAATTTTTCTGTCGCTCGAACGAAGGCCGAAATCATCAGCCAATGATACAAATAAATTGTGTAGCACATGCCGCCAATGGCTACAATCCAAGGATTGCTGAAAAATTTAACGCAGTAGAAGCCTTTAAACGCAGCGATCAAGATGATTAAGTTAAGCCAAGGCAGCATAATTTCATTCACGGCGCGGCTCTGAAACAGGACGATTAATCCGCATGCCAGCAGGAACAAAATGTCCCAGATCCTGCGCTGTTCGGGCCTGACAACCCAGCCGGACAAGTAAAAGTCGCAAAAAAGGAATCCGATTAGAAAGTACTGTATGTTTCCCGCCAGGGAAAACATATAAATATATGTCGGTTGAATAACGAAACCAATGGTGGTTGCCGTCAAAATCGCAACAGTAATTAATCCCCGGCGGAACCGCTCTCGTGGGATCATAAAAACCGAAGTCATAAATGGAACCAGGATGTAAAATTGGATTTCAACTTCAAGTGCCCATAGCACGATGTTGGGATAAGGGTGGGCTCGGAAAAGAAATCCATTGGCATAAACCAGACTCGGGAAAATGTGATCCCAAGCGTAGGTTGCCCATGCATTGGTGTAATACAAAGCGGGATGGGAAGGGAAATGTCGTAAAACCATGCCACAAAGAAGGAATAGAAAAGCCAAATGAATCAGGTATGGCGGCACAATTCGTGTGATTCTTCGAACAAAATATTTTCCCACCGGAATTGGGGGCGCCGCGCATAAATATTGCTTGGCAAAAGGAAGGGACAACATGAAACCGCTGATGGCAAAGAACAATGGCACCCCCAGATGTCCGGCACCAAATATTTCCCCAATGATCTTATCACCTACGCCACCCGCTCCACTTTTCAAAGAAGCGATAAAATGATAGGAACAAATTTGCAATACATGATACGCAATGACCCCCATAACGGCGATGAAACGAAGCCCATCAATTTGAGGCAGAAAAACCTTTTGCGAAGTGACGCGGGAAAGATGGTTCAACCATTTCATACAAGATTGAATTTTTCGCCCGTTAACATAGCCACCCGCAAAATCCGAAACACCCGTCCAGCCAATCATTGGGTTACCTGGAAGCAAATGTCTATTGAATTTAATCTTATAAACTCACAATCCACAAGGCCGAAGAATGGCAAAAATTGAACGACCTCAAAACCCAGTCCTCATCATTAACGCGTCGGGCATGTGCGAAGCCGGGCGCATCCGGCACCATTTAAAGAACAACATCGGCGATCAAAAAAACCTGGTGCGGTTCATCGGCTACTGCGCCGAAGGCACGCTCGGCGATCAGATCACGAAGGGCAAATCGCCCGTCAACACCTTAAGGTAAGGGGCTTGGCTTTGCCGTGAAGTGGAGGCGTCCGGCCGTCGCAGCGCGATGACCCTACCTGAGGCTCGTCAGCAGCCTTGTCCAAAGGCTTGAAGCAAGAAAGTGGTGCCAAATGACTTCCTGAAGGCTGAATTGCATTTCAATTTTGGCGATTTCCGGTAGCCTGCGGCCGAGTTAATGACCATACTTGGAATATACAAACGGTTCGCCAATACCGCCGTTTTCTGGTCGTGGATTTTCAATTTCGTCCGTCTGGCTTATGGCATCCTCCTCCTGCCCCTGGTCCTGCACAAACTGTCCGCGGCCGATTTGGGGATGTATTTCGTGCTGTTGAGCCTGGCCGGGCTGGCGCAACTGGTGGACTTTGGCTTTGGCGAAACCATCGGACGCTTTATCACCTATGCCATGGGCGGGGCGCGGGAGATTCAGGCGCAGGGCCTGCCCAAACCGGGCGACCGTAACACTCCCAACTACACCCTGCTTTGGGAACTGCTGGCCACCACCCGCTTCATCTATCGCTGCCTGACGCTGGCGGTTTTCGTCATCGTTGGCCTCTGGGGGACCTACCTGGTGGAACTGCGGATTCACGAAACGTCCTCGGTCCTGATCACGCGGCTGGCCTGGTTGGTGACTCTGGCCGGCACCATGTTCGAAATTTATGCCAACTGGTGGTGTGTTTATTTGCGGAGCATGAATGAAGTGGTGGCAGCGGCGCGCATCAACGTCGTGGTCTTCATGGTCCGGCTGGCGCTGGCGGCGGGATTGCTCTGGGCCGGGGCCGGGCTTTTGAGCGTTCCCATCGCCGCGGTTTTGAGTGATGGCCTCATGCGCTGGCTCGCCCGCTCGCGCTGTCTGGCGCTGTTGAAAGACCACCCATCACCGCCCAAAAGCGAAGTTAAAAAGATGCTTAAAATTCTCTGGCCGAACACCTGGCGGGTGGGGGTATTGCTGTTCAGCAGCTACCTGACCGTAAATGCCAACACCGCCATCTGCACGGGCGTGTTCGGCCTGGTGGCCAACGCCAAATACGGACTGTCCATCCAGTTGATGAACATCGCCCTGACCATGGCGTCCGTCTGGTTCACCGTCAAACGCCCGGCGCTGGGTCAATACCTGGCACGCCATGATTTGGCGCCGGTCAGGCGGATTTTTTGGTCCCGGCTCTGGCTGCAAAGCCTCACCTTTTTATTTCTGGCTGCCGGGGTGGTTCTGGGCGGTCCGATGCTTTTGAAATGGATCGGCGGCGGCAAGGAGATCCTATCCATGGGCTGGCTGGCTGTGCTGATGTTATACTTTTTTCTGTATTCGCAGTACGTGACCTGGGGAACCCTGCTGGCCACAGCCAACAATCTCGCCTATTTGTGGCCGACAGTGGCCACCAATGTTCTGAGTCTGATCCTGTCGTTGCTGTTGGTTTACTTCACCCGGCTCGGCCTCGGGGCACTGGTGCTGGGGCCTCTGCTGGCGGGCATTGTCTTCAATTTCTGGTATTGGCCCGCCTATGCCGCCAGGGAAATCGGGACCACGCTGTTCCGTTTCCTTTTCTTTGGCCCTGAAACCAAAGCCAGCGGATAACAACCTATGAAATCAGGGGAACGACGAAAGGAGTCTCTTTTCGATTTTTCCCAACCCAAAGCAATACAGGTAGCGGTACCGTTTTAAACACAACGACATCATTTCTTGCCTATCATTCACAGAAGCAAACAAAGGAAACAAAAAAACGAATCTTGGGTATCTTTGCGATCTTCTGTTCAAAAATCCGCAACAAAATCTGTCGTGGCATATAGCTTTTGCTGGGCGAACGTCCTCGCGAGCCGAACGCGACGCGCCGAAGCTTTGCGAAGGCGGCTCGTCGGTAGCCTCGCCCCACCCACATTCCTCTGCCTGCCGACGAGGCAAAACCGCCAGCGCTGTCTCCAATCAAGTGAGTTCTCTTACGGGCCGTTAACAAGAGTAGCAGCCGACGTGAGTCGGCTCTGACGTTTATGAAATTTGAGCCAGCTCACGCTGGCTGCCACGAAATGATTGGTTTTTTAACGGGCAGCTACCGGCTGCAAAGCAAATTGACGTAACCGGATGGATTCAAATGACCGTCCAGTTCATCAAACCGGTCAACTGCCTTCACGCCGCCATCGGGCTGGATGACTTGCAGGCTGAACTGTTGCGCACGAAGCTCATCGAACACCTCGCGCGGTGCGACTCCCGAGCCTTGCAGGTTCTTCGGACAGTATTCGATGATTATCTTTAATCCGGGCAGCCGCGCCATCGTCTGTCTCATGCCCCGCAGGACACTGAGTTCAGCCCCTTCCACGTCTATCTTGATGATGTCCACCACGGGGTTGCCTCGCTGTTTAAGAAATTCGTCCAGGCTGATGCAATTGACCGGTACGGATTCCCTGGCATGGCTTTTGTTCAGCAGACTGTTGCCCATGCCGCTGCCGAAATTAAGATGCAGAAGCGCCGGTTCATGGTTGGCCGACACGGCGCATTGCGTGAGTTCCTTGTTCTTGAATGACCGTGTGTTGAATTCCAGAAACTGGAATGTGAGCGGGTCGGGTTCAAAGGCAAAGACGCGGCCGTTCGGGCCGACCTGTCGGCAGAATTGGCGCGTAAGCAGCCCCACATTCGCGCCCACGTCCATTACTGTCATTCCCGGCCTTAAATGATTTGTGCAAAGATGCTGAATGTCCGGTTCAATTTCCTTGGTTAGCAAGTCCAACCTTTCCCGGAGACTGAAATAAGGCGGCAATTTCAGGCCCCTTAGAAGAAGCAGCCCGTTTATCGCCCGTAATGCCGTTTTCCGCACCAGCCCCTTAGGGGTGGTGTCGGGGTAGTTGTACGTTTGCAATGGCTCGGAGGGACTCATCGTGCATCTGCCAGGAATTCAATTTTCTGCATATTATGGCGATACCCCTTGCGCCGCAAGGCTTCACAAATTCACAACGCATATACCGGGACCAAATTCAGTCTTTCCTTAAATATGATTCATTTCGCTCATTGAACAGTTTGCAAATCAACTCAAATTCAAAACGTTGAATGAATTGCCGAATCACATCGCCAGTCAAAATCCTCTGTTCTCGCTACTCTTTTCGTCGCAACCAGCCTCGCTGGTGGTGAGAAAATTTATTTCGCCGCCAAATTTCATCATCTCTGACGAATTCGGTGTTTCCTTTTAGAAAATCGCGCACTGCTTCATAAGGCCCCGGGCCATAACCCAGAAAGACAGGGTGACCGTTGAGATTAGTGTCTTCTACCACCAGATACGATCCCGGAGCTACGAAGTCCTTGTAAAGGTTCATCTCCATCAGCACATGATCCCTGCGATGATCGGAGTCTAAAACCACTAATCCTTGCTGTTGTTGGAGGATTGTCTTAACACGGGCCAACAATTCCAGATCAGTGGAACTCCCTTCAAACAATCGAATTCGTGGATGTGACAGACTTTTGGCCTCCTCAGTTAAGGTGATGTCAATCCCTACAGCTAATACTTCTGCTGGCGCTCCTATCAGATCCAGCAGTGATGCAAAGTAGAGAATAGAACCCCCTTGAGCCACGCCTGTTTGCAGGATGAATTTGGGTTTCAATCGGTAAACCAACTCCTGATACAACTGTAGATCCAAAGGACACTGCGCTATCCGATAGCCTAGGAACGTGTTCGTAAACCATGTGTCGTCTGAATGGTACCATAGGAAATGAAACACTGGTACGATTAACGGTTCCATTCCACGCGGAATCCACTTCTCAATGATCCGCCGCGTCAAACGCTTTAATCCTTTTAGCATCTTGCTTGTTATTGTTTTGCTTTGTACTCCGTTTGCGACATTTCG